>JBGSNZ010000006.1:0-22181 GCA_041739345.1 Acetivibrio sp.
ACAATAGTATTCATCATACAGTCTCCTTTACGATTTAATCTCGACAATTAATATCATAATAAAAAACTGTATGGTTGGGAAGAGGGGTTATCCTTCTTCCCATTTTTTTATTTCTTTTGCCAATAATAATTATACACTAACGCAGAGAGATAATTATCTGCTCTATTTTCATGCCTATAATTATATTTTATAATAAGAAAAGGCAAGGGAAACTATAATTTTAGTTTTCTTTGCCTTTTCTTTTCTTATAGATAGCTATTTTTAATATCAAATACCCTTAACTAAATGACATTGCCTGCGCTCCATTCGAATTTCAAAAACCATAATCCCACCGCGCATCTTGCGTGACTTTTTAAAAGCTTCCCCGCGTCCGTCTTGCGTAGTAACCCAGAATTTATTCATCAAATTTGCATCTTATACGCACATTTTTACCACTTATGCAAAATCTACTGACAAGAGCGTAAACTTATTGTATATTCAATATGTCGACACAGGGAAGGGAGCTTAAACAGTGAGAGTAGAAATAAAGCTATCTGCAGATATAAAAGAACCGTATGCAGTCATTTATACAAATGAGATCACGGAAGAAATCAGCAAAATGAATGCTTGTCTTAAAAATAGTGAGCAGGTGATAACAGCCTATGAGGAAGACAGTATTGTTATCTTAAAGAGAGAAAATATTTACATGTTGAGAGCAAATGAACGTAAGGTGAGTATTTTTGGAAGTAGTAAGGAGTACACTTCAAAAAAGTGTTTGTATGAATTTGAGGAACTGCTCACGAAAGATTTTATGAGAATTTCAAAAGCAACCATTATAAATTTAAGTCATATAAAGAGAGTGGAACCATCTTTTAACGGAATGCTGGTGGTAATGGAGAATGGATGTAAAGACTATATATCAAGAAAATATTTACCTGAATTTAAAAAATATCTGGGATTGTAAGAACACTCAGCAAGTTTGCGTCTGCGCTGCGCACACAAACTTGATATGCACAAAGAGCAGCGTAGAAAAGAGGAAAAGAATGAAACATTTTATTAAGTTAACGTTATTTGGAATTGCATGGGGATGTACAATAAGTATGTTTGTCATGTTAATAGGAGCTTTAACAGTAGGTGACACTTTTTTCAGTATGAGTGCAAATGAATTTGTGAAACAGGCGCTTGGTTCGATGATAACAGGAATTGCATTTTTGCTTCCGACATTTGTATATAAGAATGAGAATCTTGCGAAATGGTTGCAGACAATGATTCATATGGGAATCGGATTCCTTGTATATTTTATCGTTGCATTCAATCTTGGATGGATACCAACGGAACGCGGATTTGGTTTAGCTGCGGTAACCGTAATATTTGGACTTGTATTTGGTTTTGCTATATGGCTAGGATTTTATCTTTACTATAAGCATGAGGCAATTAGAATGAATGAAAAGATAGAAACAATAAAAAAGACGAAGTAAAATATCAATATTGACGAAAGTAAATGAAAATTGTACAATCAAAAAAGCAGGAAATAAAAGGAGGCTTTTTTATATGAAAAGATATGTTATGAATGCATAGCAGGGGCTATTGCATTTTTACAAAATAAAATGGTTATAGCCATTGCTATCCCTAATGGTACTTATATTTTAGGAGGGCGTTATGGGCTATAGAAAAGCAGAACAGATTCTGCCAATTGAAATTATAACATTAATACAAAATTATGTGGATGGAGAATGTATTTACATTCCAAGAAAAGAAAAAACCAGAAGGGACTGGGGTGAAGGTACAAATATCCGTCAGGAACTTTGCGAGCGTAATGAGAAAATATTTAATGATTATCAAAGGGGAAGAAAGATTTCCCAATTAGCTGGAGAATACTTTTTATCTGAAAAGAGCATTCAACGAATTATCGGTAAAATGAAAGAAATTGCATAAATCAAAATGAGGTGATTGGGAATTGAAGACTTTCTTCAATTTTCAATCACCTCATTCTTTTTAAAAAAAATGTTTACGGTAGTAAGATGGGAGAAAGCAATGTAAGCTAAAGAAAAATCAAATAGGAGGATTTTATTATGGGAACACCCGTTTATTTTGCATAGCAAAGGCTATTGCAAAAATTAGAAAGTAGATAGCCTTTGCAAAACCAGAGTTAAATTATTAAGGAGATGCAAAATGAGCTATTATAAAAAAATAGAATATAAAATACAACCAAAAGATTCCTATAAAATATGGAGAAACTGCGCAGGGTGCGGCTTTAAGACCATGTATATCAACACCAATCATTTTAGAGTCAATGCGAACGGAAATTTAATTGATGTATGGTTAATCTATCAATGTGAAACGTGTAAACATACCTACAATTTAAGTATATTTGAAAGGGTAAAATCAACGACCATTGATCAAATTCAATATGAAAAATTCCTTGCAAATGACGAAGAACTTTCCTATAAATATGGAAATCAGAAATCAGTATTTGTTAGAAATAAAGCGATCATTGATTCAACTGAATTAGAGTATGATATTATCAAAATCGGAGAAAACGAAGTTAAGGTAAGAGAACAATTCAGTTTACAGTTAAGCAACGAAATGGTGGTAATTCAAAATCCTTATGAAATAAAACTAAGGGTGGATAAAATCTTGTCAAAGTTGTTTAAGGTAAGCAGAAATCAGGTCAAACAATTTATAAAAGAAGGAATGATTAATTGTGCTTCACTGTATACAGGGGAAACTACAATTGTAGAATTACACCATTTGGGAGGATATGCAATTGCTTTGGATGACGACTGGAAGAAAGTATGATATAATTTAAAAACGAAAATCGTTTTTATAAAGGAATGCGAGGAACTGCTATCATGAAAATTGACCGTTTAATCGGCATATTATCAATCCTTTTGCAACAGGAGAAGGTAACAGCTCCTTTTCTTGCAGAAAAATTTGAAGTATCCCGACGAACTATTAACAGAGATATTGAGGATATTTGTAAGGCAGGAATCCCTATCGTTACAACACAAGGGCAAAATGGTGGTATTTCGATTATGGAGGGATATCGAATGGACCGCACGCTTCTTACCTCCTTTGATATGCAATCAATTTTAGCAGGTCTTCATAGTTTGGATAGTGTGTGTGGCACCAATAAGTATCAACAGTTAATGGAAAAATTGTCAGTAGGAAACTCCTCTGTACTTACTTCCAATAATCATATTTTGATAAATCTATCATCTTGGTACAAATCAACCCTAGCACCAAAAATTGAACAGATACAGGCTGCGATTGAACGAAAAGAAACACTTAGCTTTTTGTATTACTCGAAAAAGGGAGAAAGTAAAAGGATAATCGAACCGTATCTTTTAGTGTTTCAATGGTCATCTTGGTATGTATGGGGTTACTGCAACGAGCGATCTGACTATCGTATGTTTAAACTAAACCGAATGTTGGAGCTGAAAAATATTGCTGAAAAATTTGAACCAAGACAACTTCCAGAATTTCAAATAATGCCGGAGAAGATGTTTCAAACTCAAATCGAAGTAACTGCTCTTTTTGAACCGACAATGAAATGGAGGATAATCGAAGAGTTTGGAATCGATTGCTTTTGCGAACAATCCGATGGCAAATTGCTGTTTCATTTTGGTTTTACTGAGAAAGAAAATCTATTCAGTTGGTTACTTAGCTTTGGAAATCAGGTTGAGCTTTTGGAACCAAAAGATTTACGGACTGAATTGCTTACTATTATAGAGGAAATAAATCAAAAATACGATAAATCATGACAATCAGATGTCGTGTTTAAAATGTTAGTATTGGCTTATCAAATAGAAAAGAGGTAAGCGATATGAATTATGAAATCGTAGATTTAAAGGAAAAAATAGTGGTAGGTCTGATTGCCAGAACCAATAATAATGCACCAGATATGGGAGCTGTTATCGGAAATTTATGGAACCGTTTTTATCAGGAGGGAATTTATTCCGCCATTCAAAAGAAAACGAATGAAAAAGCTTTGGGTATCTATACTGATTATGCAAAAGATGAAAAAGAAGATTATAGTGTCCTAGTTGCTTGTGAGGTCGAAAATGTAGAGCCACTACCGGAAGGTACGCTAACAAGGTCAATTCCTGCAGGGAAATATGCAAAATTTGTTGTCAAAGGTCATATGCAAAAGGCAGTGGCTGATTTCTGGCAGGAACTTTGGTCTATCGACTTACCACGCTTGTTTAGTTATGATTTTGAAGAATATCAAAATGGTGATATGGAACATGCAGAAATTCATATTTATATAGCATTAAAAGCTTAGGGTAAATTCGATTAATTTGTGTAATTATTTTAATAAGACTAAAATAAAGGGAGTTTCGTTCCATAACTAAAATCTAGTTATGGAACGAAACTCCCTTTATTTATTATAAGCCTACATGGCAGAGGAAAGTTCGAAAATTTTCGTGTCAAAGTATGGCGACATATGATATAATACATAAAAAATAAGCATTAAGCTTTGCGAAAAGAGTTAACGAATGAAGAAAAATTTGAAAAGAATCTGGAACAAATTTCGAATTAATAAATTTTCAAAAGATGTTTTTTTGAAAAATGAGGAAGAAATCAAACAAATTAATCAAGAAACCATATCCATTGTTGGGCTTGCAGGAACAATTCTTACAGGCACACTAGGGATTGCTTCTTTTTTCTTTTCACAATTAAATCAGTATCGAAATTTATATGTACTGATTTCGCTTATTATGATACTGTGTCTGTTAATCAATCATTTTTATGTGAAAAGGGCAAACAAAAATGGTCTTTTACTCATATATGGTATGATTATGTGTACTTATATGTTTGGTGTAATGTTAGGTACTATGAGTTTGAAAGACGAAAATGCAACAGCAGTTTGTGTGCTATTAGCGGTACTTCCTATGTTTATTATTGATCATCCAGTGAGAGTCAACTTAGTCAGTACTGCATCGTATTTAATGTTCTGTATTCTTGCAATTCGATATAAAAATATTACAATTATAAATCATGATATCATTAATGCAACCATATATCTGATATTTGGCTATTTTGTATGTTATTATAGCGTGCGAACTAAACTGGAAAATATTATTGCGAAGAAGGAACTGAAAGATCAAAGCGATATTGATTTTTTAACAAAATTATTGAATCGTGGTGCAGCTCAAAAAAGGGTTGACGATTTTCTGGAAAAATGTGGAAAGTTGTCTATGATGATACTTTTAGAGATTGATAATTTTAAAGGGGTAAATGATACCTATGGTCATGACAAAGGGGATGAAATTCTTGTAGAAACCGCCGAGTTATTATCATCTGTATTTGAGCCAAAAGGTATTATCAGTCGCGTAGGAGGAGATGAGTTTATTGTTTTTATTCCAGAAATTAAGGACTTGTCAAGACTATATGAAAAAACAGAAAAAATACTGCGAAGAATGAAACGGGATATCTGTGTGGAGGGAACACACTGTCTTATTTCAGCCAGTATAGGAATTGCCCTAGCACCAGAAGCAGGAGATACATTTGAAAAAATATATAAAAGTGCGGATATAGCAATGTACAATGCAAAAAAGAACGGAAAATGTGCGTATGCAATCTATAATAAATAAACAAGGTATCCTTAAGGAGAATGATAAGATGAATGCAAGTATAACACATATAGCACTCTATACGCTAGATTTAGAAAGGTCTTGTGCCTTTTATGTAAAATATTTTGGAGGCATAAGCAATGAAAAATATGTCAATGCCAAAGGATTTTCAAGTTATTTTATTACCTTTCAATCAGGTGCTAGATTAGAAATTATGGCGCAAAATCAGCTCGAATATCGAGAGGGAAAAGATAAAGTAAATGGATTTCATCATATTGCATTTTCGGTTGGATCAAAGGATAATGTTCTAGAATTAACGGATCAAATTATAGCGGATGGATATGAACTTTTAGGTGGACCAAGAGAAACAGGAGACGGCTATTTTGAAAGTTGTGTATCAGACCCAGATGGAAATCGAGTTGAGATAACGGTGTAAGCCCAATCAATAAGAAAAAAGTAAATAGAGTAAGTGCATTGAACGCAATATAATATGTGGGAGTGGTGAAAAACTTTTGTTTTACACCACTCCTATTTTAGTTGCATCGATAAAACTTATATGATAATATGGTAAAAATCTGACGCATGATAAAGGAGACAAAAAGGATTGAAAGAATTAAAGCAAAAAGAATTTTTGAAAGCATTCAAAGCAGCCCTCCCTAATACCATACCAGTTCTAACTGGATTTTTAGTCCTTGGAATGGCGTATGGAGTACTCATGAATACCAAAGGGTATGGTGTCATCTGGGCAGTACTTATGAGTGCGATTGCATTTTGCGGTAGCATGCAATTTGTAGCAATAACACTCTTAACTGCTGCATTTGATCCACTTCAGGCTTTTTTACTTAGCCTTATGGTAAATGCAAGACATTTATTCTATGGCATATCCATGCTAGAAAAATATAAAGGACTTGGGAAGATAAGGCCATTTCTAATTTGTGTTTTATGTGATGAAACTTTTTCGATTTCTTCCAGTGTGGAGCCGCCGGAAGGTATTTCGAGAAAGTATTTTTATTTTTCTATCTCATTATTAGATTATAGTTACTGGGTTTTTGGAACGTTTATAGGAGGGTTACTAGGAAATATTGTTACCTTTGACACGACAGGACTTGATTTTGTCTTAACGGCACTTTTTGTGGTTCTCTTTTTGGAGCAGTGGAAAGAAAGTCAAAATAGAGTTTCGGGACTCATTGGTATTGGGGGAACGATTCTTTCTTTGGTTTTCTTTGGACAGAATAACTTAGTAATACCAGCTATGATTATTATATTGACGATATTAATGATTGGGAGGAATAAGGTATGCAACTTACAGCAGTGCAAACATTAATCACGATTTTGGCCATAGCATTGGGAACAATGCTTACCAGATTTACACCATTTCTACTATTTCCAGAGAGTAAAGAGCCTTCCAAAACAATCGTATATCTAGGAAAAGTATTGCCGCCTGCCATGATGGGGTTATTGGTCGTATATTGCCTAAAGGGTGTTTCATTTCGTAGTGTATCACATGGAATACCGGAAGCATTAGCAATTGGATTCATTATTATCCTGCATAAATGGAAAAACAATGTCCTTCTAAGTATTGGAGGAGGGACGTTTCTTTATATGTTTTTACTTCAAATCGTATTTTCATAATTAAAGCAAATTGTAGAATTAAAATTCGAGAGAATATAGAAAGTATAAATCCGACTGGGCTGATGTTCAGAGCGGATTTTTTTTATGTAGTTATATAGTATTTGATAAATTCACAAAAAAGGTATTGACATATACAGTCTCACTGTATATATTATAACTATACAGTTGAACTATATAGTTTGCCGATAGAAGGAGAATGATTATGAATCTTTCAAAATATTTACCACTGACAGAGACAACTTATTATATTTTGATGGCGTTATGTGAGCCGGGACATGGCTATGCCGTGATGCAAAAGGTGGAAGAAATGAGTGAAGGCCGTGTTCGAATTGCAGCTGGTACCATGTATGGTGCACTTGAAAATCTTGGAAAACAAAAATTGATTGCGCCAGTCGCATCAAATGATGCAAGGCGCAAGATGTTTCAGACAACGAGCGAAGGATATACCGTCCTTCAAATGGAGGCACAACGCCTCGAACATTTGCTTAGCGTATATAAAAAAATTGAGGAGAATAAAGAGTGAAAGAAAAACATTTCACTCTACAAGTTTGTGTCTGCGCTGTGCACACAAACTTGCTATGCTCAAAAAGCAGCGCAGAAAAGAGGATATAGTATGAGAAAAATGAAAGTATTTTTGGATTTTAATGAAGAAGAAAAATATTTGAATGATATGGCAAGGAAAGGTCATCTGTTAAAGAAGTATTCTGTATTTGGTATTTATCATTTTGCAGAAGGAGAACCACAGGAGCTTACTTACAAGATTGATTATAAGATTTTTCGCAACAATGCAGATTTTCAAGATTACAAAGCTTTGTTTGAGGATGCAGGATGGATTCACGTATATGGTACAAAACAGAGTGGAAATCAGTATTTTCTTCCTATGAACAAAAGTGCAGATGGTGAAATTTTTTCGAGCAGAGAATCCGCAGCCTTCCGTTATAAAACATTATATAACCTATGCTCCATTAATGTTGCGGTAGCAGCTATGTGCATTATAGCGGTATTTTCCGTCAATGGATTTAAATTATCATCCTTTGGATTCCTGACACCAGGATTATGGGAGATGACGGGAGCATCCTTTTGGAGGGCATTCTTCTTCGAAGTGCCATTTGTAATGTTTCGATTATTAGGACCAATCGCTTTAGTTGGAATGGGAATTCTTTATGGTTACTGGGGTAGTAAAGCAAAAAAAACATATGACTTACAAATGAAAGGGTGCGAAAATCAATGAAAAAGCTAGGTATAGTTTTAAGAGTTCTTTGTTTATGTGCGTTTATTCTTTTATCTGGTGGTGAAAAGACGTTTGCCTTAGCGGATAGCAAAGACCTTACCACAGATATCAGTACCATTTCCATGCCAGAAGGCGTTACGTTAGTAGGTCTTGGTGAAGCATCCCATGGAAACAGTGAATTTCAACAGTTGAAATTAGAAGTTTTCAAAGCATTAGTCGTAAATAATGGCTGTAAAGTATTTGCTATCGAAGGTGATTTTGGAGGAGCAGCAAAGGTCAATGATTATATTCATAAGGGCAAAGGTTCTGCCAGGGAAGCAGTCGCAGAGATTGGATTTGCCATTTATCGTACACAGGAGATGGCAGATTTGGTACAGTGGATGCACGATTACAATGAAACCTGCAAGATAGGGCAGGACCTCCATTTCTATGGGTTTGACATGCAGCGTTATGACAATAGCAAAGAGATCCTGTTTAATTATCTTGATCAAGTAGACTCTGCGCTGAGTCTAAAATATCAGAAGAAGCTGGCGGAATTAACGGATGATACCATGTTTTCTTTGAATAGTAAACAGTTAAAAATAGCAACAAAAGATATAAAAGGCCTGATGAAACAAATGAAAGCTAGCAGTAATAATTATAAAAAAGAAAACAAAGAAGACTATGATTTGGCATTGGAATGTGCACAATGTATCCTTGAAAACACAAAACTTCGTAGTGAAAACACCGGATATAATGAGACAAGGGATATGTATATGAAGAATAAGGTGGACTGGATTGTGCAACACGAAAAAGGTCAAATGGTATTCCTCAATGGACATAATGGTCATATTGAGAAATCATCAGCAGTAAATTATACCTGCATGGGAAGTCGACTTTCAAAGGAATATGGAGATGCATATTTTTCAATCGGAACGGATGTTTCCAAGACAGAATTTAATGCAGTAAGCGAAGATGAAAATAAGGTGTTTACCGTTAAAAATGTAAATGATTTTACTGGTCAGCTTAGTGGAGTAGAAGGTAATTTGTACTATCTTGATTTTTCAAAGGTGGAAAAAGACAGCAATTGGCAGAATATCCTCAATGCTCCGCAGGCTATGATAGCGTTAAACGCAGAATTTTCAGATTGGCAGAGTATGATAAAACAATGCTTTACCCTTACGATTACGCCAGCGAAGGCATATAATGGAGTGATTATTGTTAAAAATGCAACACCATCGCACAAATTTTAATGATTGACAAATGATACCATAATGAGTATTCTAGAGAATAATAAGTAAAAGGCAAAGAAAAGAAGTAGTATATATTAGCTTGATTTCAGAGAAAAGATGGTTGGTGCAAATCTTTATGAGGGTAATATAGAAGGCGTCTTTGAGCCGCGGCTTGAAGTAAGAGTAGAGTCCGCCGGGTATCCTCCGTTAGCAAGGAAACGGCATAACATATTTGCGTGCCGGCAGAGTGTAGATAAATAATATCTAAATTTAGGTGGTACCACGGACTATAAAGTTCGCCCTAAGCGAAAGCTTAGAGCGAACTTTTTTTCGTGAAAGCATTGAGACGAGCAAATCTAAAAAAAATTTCAATATTTTGCTTGCAAAAAATATTGAAATTTTTTTTAGATTTAGTGGGCGAAAGCCCACGATGAGGCTGCAAAGCAGCCGAATTCTCGTCGTACGGTAGAGAAAATTCAATATTTTGCTTGAGAAAAATATTGAAAATTTTTTTAGATTTAGTAGGCGAAAGCCTACGATGAGGCTGCAATGCAGCCTCATACTCATCGCAGTAAAAATCAGGAGGAAGAATGATGAAAGAATTTAAAATGGAAGAGTTAGTAGCTTATTGTAGTCAATATGGATTTATATTCCAAGGAAGTGAAATCTATGGAGGACTTGCCAATACCTGGGACTATGGACCATTAGGAGCAAGGCTCAAAAACAATATTAAAGATGCATGGCGCTACTATTTTATTCAAAAAAGAGACAATAGTTATGAATTGGATGCCGACATTTTTATGAATCCTACTGTATGGGAAGCCAGTGGACACGTAGGAGGTTTTACCGATCCTTTGCTAGACTGCAAGGAATGTAAGACAAGGCACCGTGCGGATAATCTAATTGAGGAATACGATAGTAGTATTTCGGTAGATGCAATGACAGAAGCCGAAATGCTTGCTTTCATCAAAGAAAAACAAATTCCTTGCCCAAAGTGCCAAAAATCTAATTTCACAGATATAAGACAGTTTAATCTAATGTTTGCTACCCAGCGAGGAGTTACGCAGGACAATGCAAATACAATTTATCTAAGACCTGAAAATGCACAGGGTGAATATGTAAACTTTTTAAATGTGCAGCGTACCATGCGTACAAAACTTCCTTTTAGCATAGGACAGATTGGAAAAGCATTTCGCAATGAAATTACACCTGGTAACTTTACCTTTCGCACGATTGAATTCGAACAGATGGAGTATCAGACCTTTTGTAAGGAGGGGGAGGACGGAGCACTCTATGACTATTTTAAAGAGTATGGAATGGAATTTTTCCGATACCTTGGACTATCCAAAGAGAATTTGCGTTTTCATGACCATGAAAAGCTGGCACATTATGCAAAAGCTGCAAGTGATATCGAATACAAGTTTCCATTTGGATTTGGAGAAATCAACGGAACTCATAATCGAACCAATTTTGATTTAACAAAGCATCAGGAGTATTCAGGTAAGAGTATGGAGTATTTTGATGAAACAACGAAAGAAAAGTACATTCCTTATATTGTGGAATCTACTTATGGATTAGATCGGATTCTATTGGCCGTCTTATTTGAGGCACTAAAGGAGGAAGAATTAGAGGATGGAACGACACGGGTAGTTTTAAAGATAAAAGCTTCTTTGGCACCGGTTCAAGTCAATGTATTGCCACTTGTAAAGAAACGGCACAGTGAAAAAGCAAGAGAAGTGTATCAGATGCTAAAAGAGTCCTTTATGGTATCGTATGATGATGCTGGAAATATTGGAAAGCGTTATCGCAGAGGAGATGCCATTGGAATTCCATGTACAATAACAATTGATGATAATACCTTAGAAAATGAGATGGTTACGGTTCGAGACCGAGATACGATGAAGCAAACCGATGTTTCAGTGTATCAATTGGTGGAATTTGTAAATAACTATATCAAGAAATCATAAGTAGTGCTATATTATAGATAAATAGGAATGATTTCGAGTAAATCGAAAGGAAGCAATTCATTAGGGTGAATAGAAAATGAATTTATTTGATTTATCAGGAAAAATTGCATTAGTTACCGGAGCATCTTCCGGCTTGGGAGAAGACGCAGCAATCGCTTATGCACAAGCGGGTGCGGATGTAGCGATTCTTGCAAGACGTGAAGAAAAACTGAAAGTAGTCAAAGAAGAAGTCGAGAAAATAGGAAGACGTGCTTTAATCGTTCCATGTGATGTGACAGATGAGGAAAACGTGAAACGCTCTGTTACTAAAGTTATCAAAGAATACGAGAAAATTGATATCTTATTAAACAATGCAGGAATTATGATGCTAGGTGGAGTGGAAGAGGTTTTGCTAGAGGACTGGAATCAATGTTTTGATACAAACGTCAGAGGGCAATTTCTTATGAGCAAGTATGTGGTGCCTCATATGATAGAGGAAAAATATGGTAAGATTGTAAATGTTGCTTCTGTAAATGCAATTATTGCAGATAAATATAATAAATATATAAGAATTCCTTATAATGCTTCCAAAGCAGCGGTAGTGGGTCTAACAACCGGAATGGCTGCAGCTTATGCAAAGTATAATATTACAGTAAATGCAGTAGGACCAGGATTATTCAAGACGGATATGACTGAAAAATTATCAAAATCGTTCCTGTTTACTACGATGTATGATGCAATTTCACCTTCAGGAAGAATAGGACAAGAAGGTGAAGTCAACGGTACCATTCTCTATCTATCAAGTGATGCCTCTAAGTATGTGCAAGGACAGTTTATCTGTGTTGATGGTGGAGTATCAATTGTATAAGTAACATAAAAGATGCAAAGAACATGTTAACAAAGCAATAGTATGAAAGGAGCAACAAAATGAAAGCAGTCGTTATTTATTATTCATTGGAAGGCAATACAAAATTTGTGGCAGATAAAATTGCAACATATTTAAAAGCAGATACGATCCGTTTAGAGCCTGTGAAGGAGTATCCAAAAGGAAAAGCTAGTAAATTTATCTGGGGAGGAAAAAGTGTGGTATTTGGAGAAACTCCTAAACTGTCTTCGTACAAATTTAATGCAGAAAACTATGATACAATTATTATTGGAACACCTGTATGGGCATCTAGTTTTGCGCCTCCGATTAAAACATTTTTAAAAGAAAATAAGATATCGGATAAAAAAGTTGCTTTGTTTGCTTGTAGTATGGGTGGAGATGCTAGTAAGTGCTTTCAAAAATTCAAACAGGAATTGGAAAAAGATGAAGTAGCTGCAACACTTTCTTTAATTGATCCAAAAGTTAAAGTGACCGACCAAAATGATAAAAAAATAAAAGAGTTTTGTGAAAAATTATAAAGTAAAGAGAGTGGAAGTACCCATTGACTATTGAAATCTTGTATGGGGTAGATGGAAAACATAACAGTAGATGATACGAAAATATCCTTGAGTGGTGGAACGGTTGATAGCATTTCTGCGTATGTAGGATATTGCTGCAAGAGAGAGGATGATAATCTTTATATTGGGATAAATTTTTCATATTTAAATGCTGTGTTATTTAACAGAGCAATAAGTTATAATAAATGGAAGTGTAGCATATTGAAATAAAAGTATTTGAAATGGAAGATAGGGTGAAATATTGAATGAATGTCTTAATTAGCGCGTGTTTGATAGGTGTTAATTGCCGTTATAGTGGTGATAGTACTATTATAAAGGAAGCAGAAGAATTAAAAAAGAGATACAATCTTATTCCGGTTTGCCCAGAAATTCTCGGTGGGATGACAACGCCACGAGAGCCTGCGGAAAAGAAGGATGGAAAAGTGATTACCAGGACGGGCGAAGACGTGACGAAATATTATGAAAGAGGTGCAAAGGAAGTTTTGCATCTTGCAAAATTCTTTGATTGTAAATATGCGATTTTAAAAGAACGTAGTCCGTCCTGCGGTTTTGGTGAAATCTATGATGGTACCTTTTCTAAAGTTATCATAAAAGAAAATGGAATATTAGCAGAGTTGTTAGAAAAAAATAGAATTGTTGTTTTGGGGGAATCTCAAGTTGCTACCTTTTTAATGAAAAAATAGCCAGTTCAATTAATTTATTGAGCTGGCTTGATTACGAATCCTATGATTGTATTTAAGACTAAAAAATATTTTTGCAAATTTCCAAATTAGAAATTGACAAAATATACCAATAGGTATATTATAAAAATATGCAAACGGTTGCATGAAAGAAAAATATATTTTGACTGAGAAAAGTATATTTTTTTTATCAGTTTATGCAAACGGTTGCACGAGAAAGGCGGAGGATAAAATGGCAGTAACAATAAAGGACATCGCAAAACAGGTAGGAGTTGCACCTTCTACGGTATCCCGTGTAATCAATGGAAACGCGGTGATATCACAAGAGACAAAAGACAAGATTATGAAAGCGATGGTGGAGATGGATTATCATCCAAACAGTCTCGCAAGAAATTTTGCTAATGGAAGTACTTATGCAATTGGTCTGGTTATCGACGCCAGTGATGATAATACATTTTCAAATGCATTTTTTAACCGAAGTGTATACGCGATTGAAACAGTGGTTCAGGAAAATGGATATAATCTATTGATTACAAATGACCGGGAAGATAATACACGCTCTTCAGTAGAAAAACTTGTATTTGAGAAAAAGGTAGATGGGATTATTTTACCCAGTTCAAGTGCAACGCCAAAACTAATTCGAGTTTTAAAGAAACAAAATTTTCCGTTCATTATATTGGGAGAGCCGGAAATTGAAAAAAATGAAACCAGTTGGGTTGATGTAAACAATGCACTTGGTAGTGAAACTGCAGTAAAACATTTATATCAAAATGGATATCAAAAGATTGCTTTTATTTTAGAAAACCAAACGACAGTATTTGCAAGAAATCGTGTGGAGGGCTATGAAAAAGCATTAGAAGAGAAAGGGTGTGGAGAAAAGGAAGATTACATAAGAGATTGTGGCGGAAAAGTAGAAAATGCGTTTGAAATAACAAAAGAGTTACTTCGTCAAGCAAATGCACCAGATGCAATTCTATGTTCCAATAATGTAATTGCATATCAGGTACTACGTGCACTGAAAGAAGTAAATGTATCCACTCCAAATGACGTAGGGGTTATGACCTTTGATAACTATCCATTTTCAGAATATATGGATCCACCTTTATCTGTGGTAGATGTTGATACCTTTCGTCTGGGTGAGCAGGCAGCAACCAATCTGATTAAGAAGATACAAAATGCAGATTATGAAAATCAGCAAACCATTATCGCTACCAAGTTAATTATTCGTGAATCTACCAAAGGAAAAAGAAAATAAAAGTTTGCGAAGGCGGACAGAAGGGGGAAGATATGATTAAAGAAGCGATTTCTCACGAAAATACCGTGCGTTTTATATATGCAAAATCGAGAGAATGCTTGACATTTTGCATTCGCGTGGGAAGAGAAGATATAAAACGGTGTCAATTGATTTACTTTGCACGCACGAATCCAGAAGAAATAAAGAGTGAAGATATGAAATGGAAATATCGGGATGCACTCTTTGATTACTTTGAGGCCGATGTTTATTTTTCTAAGATTGCCAGATACCAAAAATACTATTTTTATCTGGAAGATAGAAGTGGGAAGGTAGAATATTTTACGATATATGGACTTTCCAATAAAGAACCAAAAGAGGGATTTTTTGAATACCTCTATGCAAATGAGGGGGATGCAATAAAAGTCCCAGAATGGACCAAAGGACAGATTTATTATCAAATATTTCCAGAACGTTTCTGTAATGGCAACAAAGAAAATGATCCAAAAGATTTGACTGCCTGGGGAAGTGTACCAACCAGAGAAAATTTTATGGGTGGTGACCTAGCCGGCATTATGAGTAACCTGGATTACCTAAAAAATCTTGGAGTTCAATGCATTTATTTAAATCCAATCTTCAAAGGTGATTTTAATCACAAATATGCGACCACGGATTATTATGAAATTGCACCTGAATTTGGAACAAACGAGGATTTTAAAAACCTGATGGAGGCATGCCATGAAAGAAACATAAAAGTGATATTGGATGGTGTATTTAATCACACCGGCATACACTTTGGACCATTTCAGGACATTTTGGAAAAGCAGGAAAATTCGATTTATAAGGATTGGTTTTATATTACAGAATTTCCGGTCAATGTATCGCATCGTAATTATGAATGCGTGGGAGCTTATAAGTGGATGCCAAAGCTTAATACCTCAAATAATGAGGTAATGGATTACATATTGAACATAATGGAGCATTGGATACGAAACTACGGAATTGATGGATGGCGACTTGATGTCGCGGACGAAGTGGATGAACGTGTTTGGCGTGAAGCAAAAGTTCGACTAAAAGAGAAATATCCAAATATCTTGTTATTAGGTGAGACTTGGGGATATGGACTTAATATGATGCTAGGCAACCAGTTAGATGGTGTAATGAATTATATCTTTCGTGATGCTGCCAGAGATTTCTTTGCATATGAGGACATTGGCACAAAGGAACTCGATCATCGTGTAAATCAGATGTTGGCGGCGTATTTCTCAGAAGCAAAGCATAGTTTGTATAATTTACTTGATAGCCATGATACAGAACGATTCTTATTTCTTTGTGGTGAGGATAAGCGAAGGCTAAAACTCGCAGTGGCATTTCAATTTTTATTCTTAGGAGCACCAACCATTTATTATGGCGATGAGGTTGGTATCACGGGTGGTAATGATCCATATTGCCGCAAAACAATGGAGTGGGATAAAAAGAAGCAGGACTTAGAGCTTCTTAGCTGGTACCAGGAATTAGCAAAAATCCGAACACAAGAGTTATGTATTCAAATGGGTGAGTATGCAACAAACCTATGCAACGAAGAAACATCCATGTTTGGATTCATTCGATTTACCGATAAAGAAGCAGTTTATGCTCTTTTTAATCGAAGTGAAGAACGAAGAATAGTCGTACTTCCGGTGCTTCGAAAGGGAATTTATCAAAACATGATGACAGGAGAAACAACTACTTCACAAGATATAGCAATTGAAGAAAATTTCTATAATGGGGACGTATTGGCATATGGGGGGAAGGTAAAAGTGACAGTAGAACCATATTCCATGAAAGTCATAAAACAAATTTAATGGAGGTAGGTATCATGAAAAAGGGCAAAAAAATACTGGCAATTGTTCTCACAACTGTAATAAGCTTGGCGGCGTTCACAGGCTGCGGAAAATCACCAGTAGTATCTGAAACCACCCAAAAGGGCGATGATTCAGCATCAACACAGGAATCGGAAGAACCAAAAAGCGAAGAAGAAGTAACGATCAACTTCTGGCACCATTATAGTGCGCAATCTGCTGAAAATGAGACACTTGTAAATGTACTCATTCCTATGTTCGAATCGGAAAATCCGGGAATTAAAGTAAATCCAGTATCTCATGAATGGGCTGATTTGCATGAAAAAATCTTAATTAATGCAAAATCAGATACTCTTCCTGATGTAGCACGTCTAGACAGTGCATGGGTTCCTGAATTTCAAAAAATGGGTATCCTCGTTTCTTTGGATGAAGAAATGAGTGATTTTCAATCCATAGCAGATGGACTATTGGAAAGTGCAATGAGCACCGCAAGTATAGGCGGGCATTTCTTTGGGCTAGCACTTAATACAAATTCAAAAATATTATTTTATAATGTAAAAGCCTTTCAAAAAGCAGGATTGGAAGCTCCAAAAACAATGGAAGACTTTGTAAAAGCAGCAAAAGCATTATCGGGCTCCAACGAAAATGGTCAACAAGTTTGGGGATACGATGAACCTGCACTTGCAGGATGGAATCTATGCCCATTTATCTGGAGCTGTGGCGGTGAAATTACCAATGCAGAACAAACCAAAGCAAGCGGCTATATCAATAGTAAAGAAACGGTAGCAGCAATTGAAATGTTCGCTGATCTTTACAAGGAAAGCGCAATTACCGGTTGGAACAGCGGTGATATACCGATGACGGATGGTTTTGGAACCGAACGATATATGATGTTACTGGAAGGTCCTTGGAAAATAGCTGAATTAGCAGGCGCTTATCCAGATATGGAATATGCAACTGTTGATATGCCAGCAGGTGATGGAGGATCTCATTCCGTACTTGGAGGAGAAGACATCTCTATGTTCAATACAGCAAATAAAGAAGCTGCGTGGAAGTTTATGCAATTTATGACAGGAGAGTACGCTCAGACAGAAATGGCTAAATGCGGTCAGATTCCTGTAAATAAAGTAGCTCTCGAAAGTGATACCGTAAATAATGCTGATTTTGCTCCATTCCTGGAAGCAATTAAGAATGCAAAATCACGTCCAACTGTTGCAAGCTGGTCGGAAATTGATAATGAACTTTCAGTTGCAGTTATGTCTGTCATGAACGGTGATAAGACCGCTCAGGAAGCAATGGATGAACTTGCAGTGAAAGTAGATGCATTACTTACCGAATAATGGATATGGGCTTAACAAACCCACTTCATTATAATACGATAAAAACATCAAGTCAACGAGATTGACAGCTGGGGACGCTAAAGCATGCGAAAGGGGAACAAGTATGAATAAGAAAACCATGGGTAATAAACTGCAGATTGGTATGTTACTCCTTCCGGGATTACTGATTTTTGGGATTTTTACCGTATATCCTATTTTCAAATTATTTATTATGAGCTTTTTTAAATGGGATTTCGGTTCGATGCTCGAGCAGCAATTCATAGGAATGCAAAATTATAAAGAAGTCTTAGGAGATACCTACTTTCGGACCTCTTTTGTAAATACACTGGTTTATACGCTGGTGACCGTGCCGGCGCAGATGATACTTGGGCTGTTAGTTGCTGTATTTATTAACAGTATTTCTCACCTCAAAGTAAGCTTTCGCGTACTCTATTATTTGCCGGTTATCACTTCGTGGGTCATTGCATCTTTGGTATTTAAATACATCTTTAATACGGAGGGAATGTTAAATTACTTTTTAACCAATGTCATGCATATTACCAGTCAGAATATAAGATGGCTGGATAGCAGATGGAGTGGATTATCTGTTGCAATGCTTTTAGGAACGTGGAAAGGAATTGGCTGGAACATGGTTGTTTTCCTAGCGGCATTGCAAACGGTTCCAACGGAGCTCTATGAGGTTGCAGGAATTGATGGAGCAGGAACAATAAAAAAATTCTTTCATGTAACCATCCCTTGCATTCGTGGAACTATCTTGTTCGCGCTCGTCATGCTGACAATCGGAGGATTTAATGTATTTACCTCAATAAAGATGATAACCGGAGGAGAACCCGGACATCAGACAGATACTATACTTACATGGATGTACTACAAAGCATTTAGCACAGGTAAATTTGGTTATTCTGCAGCATTATCCTTTATCATTGCAGTATGCTTAGCAATCCTGGCAGCCTTGCAATTTAAACTGATGAAGAATAATGAGAAAGGATAGGAGGAACATAGCGATGAAAAGAAAATATATAAAAATGGCATTCCTCTATTTGCTCTTAGTTGCAGGGATTATAGTCGTAGTTATGCCTATGATATATATGATTAGTACATCTTTAAAACCAAATGGAGCACTGTATGAGTTTCCGCCCAAATTTTTCCCACAGCTAAGCGAAATAACGTTAGAAAACTACCAATATATTATCGGTCAAGGAAAATTCTATGTGAATTTCTTCAATAGCATTTTCGTTTCCGTCACGACCGTATTGATTGCAGCAATGGTTGCTTCTGCTATGGGATTTTGTATTGCACGTTTTGATTTCTTTGGGAAAAAGTTTTTATTTATCTTTATTTTACTAACCATGATCATACCGGGAACAACATTGATTGTTCCCCAGTATGAACTGGCCGTTAAGCTAAAGGTAATCAATAAGCTTTTGGGGCTGATTCCTTTTTACATCGCCTGGGTCATTCCCTATTCGACGTTCATGATTAAAGGGTTTGTGGAGAATATTCCAAAGGAGTTGGATGAAGCAATTTATATGGACGGAGGTTCTGTCTTTACCGTATTCTTTCGGATTATATTACCATTGGCAAAACCGGGGATTGCTTCGGTATCCATCTTTAACTTCCTGACGGCATGGGAGGAATTCCCATGGGCCAACACGGTAATCAATGATAATTTAAAAAGGACATTGCCGATTGCAATATCTGGTTTCTTCGGTCAACATCAGTTTACACAATGGGGGTATGTATTTGCACTATCCGTACTTAGCTTGATTCCAATCTTGCTTGTTTTTATCTTTTGTCAAAAGTTTTTTGTTGCCGGTCTTACAACCGGCGGAGTAAAAGGGTAATTCTGAACGAGCCTGCCTTTGCAGGTAGAAGGGAGTTAGTATGAAGAGTAAGAAAAAATTTGTTGCTAGTTTACTGGTTAGTATATTTGTATTATCTGCAATATTTTCTAAAAATACTTTTACTACAAGTGTCGTACAAGGAGAGGAAGTTTCATCGGCACAAACCTTAGATGTTTCGAATAGTAGTGTGCTAGATGAGAGTGATATCATCTACATGGTATTAACGGATCGTTTTTATGATGGAAATGCAACGAACAATGGAACACTAAATGCAGAATATAGACCGGGAGAGCTTAAGTATACGCAAGGCGGCGACTGGGTAGGACTTAAATCAAAACTAAGCTATATAAAGGATCTGGGTGTTACTGCAATTTGGATTTCACCTCCATCGGAAAATGAATTACTTAGCAGAGATGGCACAGAATCTGGCTATCATGGATACTTTACCAAAGATTACTATAATGCAGATCCTCACTATGGAACCAAACAGGATTTGATTGATTTGGTCGATGAAGCACACAATTTAGGACTTAAGGTTATTTTGGATGTTGTTCCAAATCATACTGCTGATTACTTAACTGCAGGTGCTTCTTCTTATACTTCTTCTACCTATCAGCCAGATGCACCATTTAACAATCCGGCCTGGTTTCATCAAAATGGAGATATTACAGACTGGACAAATGAATGGCAGGTTCAAAACTGTGATTTAGGTGGACTTGACGATATTAATCACTCCAACGCAGATGCAAAAGCAGCAATTAAAGACGTATATAAGATGTGGGTCGATGATACAGGAGTTGACGCAGTTCGTGTGGATGCTGCTAGGTCAATTGATAAAAATTTCTTAGCTGAGTTTCAGAATTATTTAGGTGTGCCTAGCTTTGGTGAAATTTTTGTTGGAGATGTAGACTATGTGAGCGATTATCAGGACTATGAATGGGGTGTTTTGGATTTTCCGCTCTTTTTCCAGGCACGCGATGTATTTGCGAACGATGCAAGCTTCTATAACGTAAAGAGCATACTAGATCAAGACTATAAGTATAGTAATGCAAATCATTTGGTAACGTTTATTGATAACCACGACAGAGATCGTTTCTTATGTCTTGCAAATGATAATTACCAAAAACTTCGTTTAGCATTAACCTTCTTATTTACGGTACGTGGCATTCCGGATGTATATTATGGCACAGAGCAAGAATGCTATGGTGGAGGTGTGCCTACAGAATGGGCAGGTATTGCAAATAAAGCAAATCGTGAAGTAATGCCAGGCTTTACTGAGGATGGAAACATTTATAAATACATTCAGAAACTTACCCAAATCCGTAAAGATTATGGATGCTTAAGCAGCGGTACTCAACGAGAAATGTGGGTGGAAGCTAATATTTATTCCTATTCCAGAAGAAACGATACAACAGGACAGGAAATCATTACCGTTATCAACAATGGTACAAGCAATGAAACAAGAAGTATTCCGATTCGTGCAGAGAGTTCCATTGCAATTGGAACACAGCTTACCAATTTACTAGATACATCGGTAAAGACTAGCGTTACAAGCGGTTCCGTAACAGGAAAACAAATTACACTTACCATTCCTGCAAAGACAGCGTATGTATTTACCACTGATACGGTAGCAAGCTACACCGCTCCAGCAAAAACGATTACAACCATCCGTGTTCACTATAATGTAGGTTATGGTAATAACATGTATTTAAGAGGTGAAGACTATCCACTATGGTGGAGTTCCGGAAGAAAAATGTTAAATGTATCTTCTGACGTTTGGGTATACGAAATGGAGCGTTACGATGCAGGTGAAACATTTGAATTCAAACCACTCATCAATGATTCCAGATGGTCGAGCGGAAATAATTTTACCGGTGTAGGTGGACAAACAACTGACATCTACCCAACTTTCTAAAAAACAAGAAAGAATGTAAAAGAATGTAAATGTAGAAAACTGTTGTTACATTATCAATCTAAAAGATATTAATTTAGTCAAAACTTATATCCCAATTTGCAGGTTGCCGGTTTAATCAAAGGGATTGCAACGAATTTGTACGATTATTTTAATAAGACAATAACGAAAATGGAGTGTCTAATCGAGGCCACTGAAAAAGTCATGAAAGTTTAAAAAATCCTTGTAAATGTTCGATTAATAGGGCATTTACAAGGATTTTTTGATATAATTATAGTATTAAAATAGGTAGGTGATACTATGATTCAATTACAG
>JBGSNZ010000007.1:0-6374 GCA_041739345.1 Acetivibrio sp.
TGAAACTGCTTCCGTTTATTGCCACGTCTTTTGTTCCATCGTTATACTTTAGGCTTCCTACCTTTAGCTGCTTTCCACTTTCTGGGGTGATGGTAAGTGTTATATTGCTTCCAGCCACTGCACTGTTCGGGCTTGCTGCTACACTTCCTCCATTTAATGGTCCAACCGACACACTATAAACAGTCGGTGGTTTCGTCTCAAACTCTGCCATTATGGTTACATTTGCTTCCGGCATCGTGAAACTGCTTCCGTTTATTGCTACGTCTTTTGTTCCATCGTTATACTTTAGACTTCCTGTTTTTAGCTGTTTTCCGTTCGCTGGGGTGATGGTAAGTGCTATATTGCTTCCTGCCACTGCACTGTTCGGGCTTGCTTCTACACTTCCCCCATCTAATGTCCCAACCGTAACGCTATAAACAGTTGGTGGTATATTCTCAAACTCTGCCGATATTGTTATATTTGCATCCGGCATCGCAAATGTGTTGCCAATTATCGCTACGTCTTTTGTGCTATCATTATACTTTAAGCTTCCTTCCTTTAGCTGCTTTCCGCTCGCTGGAGTGATAGTCAGTGTTATGCTTTCTCCTGCATACTCTGAGGTTTTACTGGACGTTATATTGCCTCCGTCTAAGCTCGATGAAATACTTATATTGCGAAGCACACGTGCATCAACTGTAATTCCCGATGTTATTCCCACATTATTTAAGAGCCCATTTGCGTTGTTCGAAACATTATCCTTTATCGTTCCTCCATTCGCATTTACGCCTCCAAGTGTAATACCGTCCACATCATAATCACCACTTTGTACCGTGTACCGAAAGGTTAGTGCGCTCGAACCCGAACCGCTATTATATACAGCATTTACCGTCTTCGTACCAATCGCAACCGGAAGATATGGAGTTCCTGTTACCGTAACCTGTGCCGAATAATTAACCGTAAATGTCAGATTCTGTCCTACTGTATATTTAGCAATAGCAGGTACTTCCACCGATGCAACAACAGGGGCTGTAGCAAAAACCTCAAAATCCACGATTGCTCCGCAACCCGTAATACTGGACTCATCCTGTACTGGATGAGTGATATAAATTCTTACATACTTCGCTGTAAATGGTGTAACTGTCCGGTTTGTAATATTCTCGGTATTATCTTCAACGACATCCCTGTCCGTCCATGTAGTTCCATTCATACTGCTTTGCAATTTATAATCTCTGGTATTTTGTGCACGAAAATCATTCCCATCATAACTAAAGTACCCATAATTGACTACATACCAACGGTCAATATAATAGACTTTATCAAATGTCAGTTGAAGCCAGCATTCGCCAGCGACATTGGTTTTCCACCAGGTTTCCTCACTTATATCATCCACCGCATCTTTGGCAGGCCAAAATTCTTGGCTTGCAGTTGCAGTTACTCCCGTAACCTTTGTATCCGCTGCCTTTGCCGTCGTTGTTTCAAATCCAAACATTATAAATAATAGACCTATTAAACATATACATTTTAAATATGCTTTGCTCATTATAACCTTTCTTTTCATTCTATCCTCCATAATTCATCTAATCTCCCCTCATTTTTTAAAGAGAAGGATATAATCCCGAGCTTCTCATACAATACCTCATTTTAAATGACGGAACGGCGGATGATAAATTCGGAATTGAAAAACTACTTCCAGAGCCTCCAAAGGTATACCCGAACAAGCCAAATAACGCCTGATTTTGTATTCTTATAATACTTTGCCCGTTACAGTTATATGTCCCATAAGGAATAAATGAGAATGCATATAGTTCAATGCCTCCGATATAGTTTTCAGTCCAAATTCCATCCGCTGTCGGATATATACCAATTGTTGCAATATAGTAATGTAATCCGTTAATCGGGCTCTTTGATGTTAGATTCGGCACTTTAAAAGCCGCTGAAGTACCCCCATAGGTCGTTGATATTAAGCTGTATAATGGATTATAAGTAGATGAACTTAAGGTCGTTCCATCACAAAGCATCCACTTAGTAGTTTCGTAACTTTCAACCGTAATATCCGCAAATAAACATACTTCACCTAGGGCAGCATCCGAATTATCAATACCCCATATGCCATTCACCGCAATGTAATACTTCGTTCCTGTAATCGGGGCACTCTCACTTAGATCTGGCAGATTAAAAGAAACATAATTGCCACCAAATGCATTGCCTATTGAAGCATACAACTGCGTATATTCAGAAACACTCAGCGACCTTCCGTCACATTCCATCCATCCTTCTGGTGCCGAATTAAACGGGAATAAACTAATCTGTCCAATGGCAGGTTCTGACGCATTTCCCGCTGCTTTTACTTGCACTGCGCCACTAGGGATTACCCCTACTGTGATTACCATTACTATGAAAAATACTATAATTTTGTGTTGTATACCATTTTTTTTCATATCAATATCCTCCTTATGATTTCGTTGCCGATTCTTTTTGATATCCTTATTTTTGCACCAGTTGAACTATTTCACTCACAGATAATTCAAGCTTATTTCCCCAACGGATACAGTTTCCATTTGTGCTCACCGTATGAAAAAAGGCTTCATCCTCTAGTAATCCAAACCTCACCGTACTAAGCCGGTCTCTTAGGCATAGGATGATACTGCTTCCATTCTCGAACTGTATTTCCAGACAATAATCCTCCAATGGCTTAACCTGTGTAATTCGAATCATTTTGCCACCTCACTTTCACCGGTTTTATCGCATTTTCGCCACATAGTGTTCGTTCACACCAATAAAAAACCACTATATAATTTAGTATATAGTGGTTTTTTATATATGTCTGTCACCCGACGGGTGACAAGATCATAATTTTTATATTTCTTTTTCAATATAGAGCTTTAGCATGGATCTGGAATTAATCTCCAGCTTTTCGAAAATTCTTTTTAAAAGTGTCTTTACGGTATTTTGTGATATAAATAAGCGGGCTCCAATCTCGCTGTTTGACATTCCCTCCGCAACAAGCCTAGAAATCTCCATCTCCCTTTCAGAAAGCTTTGGTTTGGCTTTTGAATAATAAGTTTCTGTAATCTGCACAACCTTCCTATGATAAGATTCTTCTAGTTTTAAAATAGTTGCAATATGCCTGTTCGCATCATTATGATATAACACCTCCAACAAAGGCTTGATAAAATCACCATTTTCAACAAAAGGCATATAGAGTCGATCCGGTATTGCGATTTCCAAAGCTTTATGCAACGCCGTAAGTGCTATCTCTCTTCTCATAAGCTTATCATTTGCTGCTGCAATATAGATGTGCGTATAAATTGTACCAAGGAGATTTGGAAATACAGCGGCCGTCTCCATAAACTGCTGTGATATTCCTAACAGTTTATGATATTCTCCCTCGAGTAACAGTGTTCTTCCGTATACAATATTAAGAAATGCTATCGTTGGAAAGTACAGCTTGCTGGTCAAAAAATCGCCTTCCTTAATCCATGTCGGAATGCTTTTCTCTTGGTGTAAACAAGCCAGTATAAATGCTTCACACAAGTGGATCGTATGATGCAGATTACTCCATTGATTCTCCCTTAATTCCTCTTTAAACTTAAGATAAGCCTCCATTGCACTCGAACCTTCACCTTTTGCCATCCCAATTCGTACCTGAAGGAAGCATACGCACAGAATAATATCATTCTGGTTCGCACTTTTGGCCTGATTGTATGCATGATATGCCAGAATTTCGGCATTGTCAAAATCTCCGCAGTTAAAATACCACTCCGCCTCCATAATATTGTCCCCGCCCTTGCCATGACCATCCGTAAGCTTGTTATAAATCGGCAGGGCTTCCTTTATATCATGAATCTCCTTCTCTAATTTCCCAGCTTCCCGGTGAAACATATATAATACGGAAGGGGCTCCAAAGGTCCAGCTCTCTTTGCAATCAATAAATTTTGCCGGCTGTTTTAAAAACTCCCAGGAATTCTTAATATGTAGTAGCATTTTGTTGATATCATTATACTTGGTAAAAGATTGAAGCAACTCAAACTCTCCCATCAGCATTTGCAGGGTTTTTGAATCCCAAGCGTTTTCATTTTGAATTGCTTTCTCAAATTGTCCACAGACCTCTGCAAATAATTCCATTTCATTGAAGGTAAAGAAGCACATTGCGTACACGAGCAAACCAATTGGATGCTGACACTTTATCTCTCCGGAACACTCTCGGTAAAACTTTATCATGTCAGCTTTGTGCTCGTAAAATACGTTATGTCCCTTCCCTTGTTCGAGGGTTTCTAGTAAACCATTAAAATCCCCCAACCGGTAATAATAGTTCATTGCTTTAATATAATCATCGGTATTACGATACCACTTCGCAACTCTTTGGTATACACCCATCTTATATTCTTCTGTTTTTAAATCAAAAATATCGTGTAGAAATTCCGAAAGAATATTATGTATCTGATATGTCTTTTGATTCTCATCATAATTGATAAACGCATTCTTAGTTACAAGCTCCGACAAAAGCACACCCACATTTTCCTTTTTCCACAGAAAGAGGGCCTGTTCTGCTGTAAAATGGTCAAACACGCTAACCATAACGAGAAATTCTTTCAACTCATCAGGAAATGACATATAGACTGACTTTTCAATCAGCTTTGTTATATTCATAGAGATAGTAAAACATCCCTCTTCCTTGAATTCCAGCATCATAAGATACAATGCACTGACCCAGCCCTCTGTGTACCTTAGTATTCGGTTGACTTCATCTTCCTTTAGGTTAATCCCGCAAATTCTATAATAGCTGATAATTTCATTTGGTCCAAATTCCAGCAGTTCCTTGTTAATATAGAGAAGATATCCCTTAAGCATCAACTCCTCTTGATTTTCAATGTTTGAAAAACGGGCGGTTAATACGATATGTAAATTATTCAGCTCATTTTGAATAATATATTCGATTAATCGCTTTACTTCCAAGCTATCAATAAAGTGATAATCGTCCATGACTATGACGGTTTCCTCCGTAAAATTAATGCTTTGGAGGACGCCAAGCACTTCCTCTCTGGACGTACTGTCACAAGGAAAGCCAATACTTTGGAACCTGTCTGCATAGCAAGAATCGATCTCATCAAAAAGATGACAAAACGAGTTCCAAAAGCCGGATACTGAATTATCATAAATCCTTTGCCAAAAAACTTTGGTATCTGAGTTTCTTAAAAATTCCCGGATTGCAGTCGTCTTACCATAACCCATTGGTGCTTCAATCAGAGTGCATGGATATTTAAAAAGCTCCTTCATTTTTTTACGTAGCTTATCCGAAAAATAGTAAATCCCGGTGTGATACATTTTTATTTTTTTCATTATAATATCCCATCATATTCACTTTTCTATAATTATATTTTAAGACAAGGTCGATTAACCGTCAATGCTATATTTGTTGTATCCCTCTACACCAAACAAAATTGTTTTCATCTCTATTTCCATATAATTTATCCATACCTCTCCTCTAAAAATTCAGTCACCACTTGACATCCCATATTTTTTTGTTATACTAAAAAGGTCGCAAACCTATATAAAACCAAGGTCTTTGCAATTAATAATCGTGTGTTCGCAACCTTCCACACGTAAAACAAAACTAAAGGAGAATTTAATATGAGAAACAAAAAAGTTTTATTTTTGACCCAAGCAGCCATGATTGCTGCTCTTTATGTCGTGCTAACCTTTCTAGCGAATGCACTGGGACTTGCCTCGGGGGTCATTCAGGTGCGTTTATCCGAAATGTTGACTATCCTTCCTTACTTTACCAGTGCAGCCATTCCCGGTGTTAGCATCGGTTGCCTACTAAGTAATATCTTAACCGGATGCACTATATTTGATATTGTATTTGGATCATTTGCAACACTCCTTGGAGCCTATGGGTCTTATCTATTAAGAAAGCATAAATTCTTGGTCCCATTACCTCCAATTATCGCAAATGTTATCATTGTTCCTTGGATCCTTCGCTTAAGTTATGGTCTCAAAGATGCCATTCCTTATATGATGCTAACCGTAGGAATTGGTGAAATAATTTCATGTGGCCTTCTAGGCATGCTATTATTATTTACACTTAATAAATACAAAGATATTATATTTAGACAATATTAAACAACATAAAATACATTCAAAGAGGTTGTGACAAAATCAGAAAACTTTATCCCAATTTGCATATCGGGGCACAAATAGCATGTGCTCTAACCGAATTTATGCGATTATTTTAGTAAGACATAATGAAAATTGAGTGTCTAATCGAGGCCACTGAAAAAGTCATGAAAGTTTAAAAAATCCTTGTAAATGTTCGATTAATAGGGCATTTACAAGGATTTTTTGATATAATTATAGTATTAAAATAGGTAGGTGATACTATGATTCAATTACAG
>JBGSNZ010000012.1:0-42363 GCA_041739345.1 Acetivibrio sp.
CCCCCCTCAAGATAAGATTTCCCATAGCAAAAGCTAGTAAGACCCCTGAAAGACCATCAGGTAGATAGGGCAGAGGTGGAAGTGCAGTAATGCATGTAGCTGACTGTTACTAATAGGTCGAGGGCTTGACCAAATGGTTCAGTTTTAGAAAAAATGGATGATGTTCTTACAATGTGTAGTTTTGAAGGTATATCCTTCTTAGAAGCGAAAGTTTCTTAAGGCCTAGTGGCTCAGTTGGTTAGAGCGCCGCCCTGTCACGGCGGAGGTCGTCGGTTCGAGTCCGATCTGGGTCGTTTAAACAAGATAGTTTAGAAGTCTTTATTATATAGAGATTACCCATGGGATCTTAGCTCAGCTGGGAGAGCATCTGCCTTACAAGCAGAGGGTCACAGGTTCGAGCCCTGTAGGTCCCATTGTTGCCGACGTGGCTCAATTGGCAGAGCAGCTGATTTGTAATCAGCAGGTTATCGGTTCGAGTCCGATCGTCGGCTTTTACTTATAATATAAGTAAAAAGCAATTTAAAAATTCAAATGGATGGATTCCCGAGTGGCCAAAGGGGGCAGACTGTAAATCTGTTAGCTGCGCTTTCGAAGGTTCGAATCCTTCTCCATCCATTTCAACAAGTAAATTGTTGAGTTAATAATTATTGTCGCGGGATGGAGCAGTCTGGAAGCTCGTCGGGCTCATAACCCGAAGGTCGTAGGTTCAAATCCTACTCCCGCAATTTTTGCCCAGATAGCTCAGTCGGTAGAGCAGAGGACTGAAAATCCTCGTGTCACTGGTTCGATTCCGGTTCTGGGCATTTGTGTTGTCTAAATTGGAAACTACGGGATATTAGCTCAGTTGGTAGAGCACTTGACTTTTAATCAAGTTGTCCGGGGTTCGAACCCCCGATGTCTCACTATTGGAACAGAAATATCAAAACTTTTAATGTTTTGATATTTTTTTTATATAAAAAGAGGGAATAGGTAAATGAAAATTGCTGGTATATTTGAGGCCCAAGTGGATAAAAACACTGGACCTCATTTTTATTATTTCTTCGATTAAGATATTCATATAAATTCCATAATAAAAGTTATATTTTACATAATTGTGAGATAGAGATGATCTCTATTTTTTGCCTTTATTTGTTTTTTTCAATAGACGTTCACAATAAGGTAAATATTTCATTACTGTAGTGTGATATTCTTTACACGCAGCACAATTTCCATGTCTATCACATTTTAAACGTTTGCATTGGCAGTCGGGTTTTATCGTTTCCATGGTGGCAATCGCCTTTTTTGTTTCAATAATTAGAATGTCTTTTTGTATTGTTTCCATGAACACATTGCTTTACTAATAGTTTACGGTCAATAGTTAATTTTTTTATTAATCCACGTTTCGAAGTAATCCAATTGTTCTTCGGTATGAAAGTAGTGCTCGCCATGTTCCATTATTTCCAAATCAATATGAAACCTCTTTACGAAATTTGTGATAATATCAAATTCGCACAACTTATCGTCTGAACCGTATAAAATTGCAGTATCCATATTCCAGATATTGATTGGATGGGATATAACATAGCTATAATAATCCCAGTACAAAGTTTGACCAATCGGAGTTGCGATTTCTAGTTCATTCTTTAATTGTTCTTCTGTTATATTAAACCATGTCATCATATTGTGTATGATACGATCCATATTTACAACAGGAGATAAAAAAAGCACTTGTTCAATAGATTCCAAAGAGAAGCTAAGCATACTAAAATATGCACCCATACTACAAGCAAATAAACTAATGTGATTATAAAAAGATTTTGCGTATGCCATAATACATTCTAGGTCTTTTACGCAGTTTTGCACTTTGCAAAGATATGGTTCGTCTTTTCGCTCTCCGTGTTCTGGTAAATCAAAGCTTAAAACTTGATAGCCATGCTTTGTAGCATTCTCAGCAAAAACAGTTATTACATCGTCTTCTTTGTTTGATTCATTACCATGAATTGCGATAAATAGATGATCGGAAGCATCTCCCCATAGAATTGAGGGAATATTATTAATTTTAAATCGTTTCGTATTCATTATATCCTCCATATAAATTTAAGTAATAATTTTGTGGCTGAAAGTTGAAATAGGATACAATAATAATATATAGAAAAAATCTTAGTTATTATTTGTATTAGATTTGCTAGTAGCCAAATTGTACTTGTAGTATACCATAAGAATAATTGATTAACAATGTATGGAAAATCTCATATAAATATTAGAAATGTGGTACAATCAAGCTAATAAATAGGCAGGAGATGATATTGTGAGTACTATATTGGAACAGACCATTCAAACAATAGAAGAAAGCAAAAATTTGGTTTTCTTTGGTGGTGCAGGTGTTTCCACAGAGAGTGGAATTCCTGATTTTAGAAGCGTAGATGGTGTATATAATCAAAGTTACAGATATCCGCCAGAAACAATTTTGAGTCAGAGCTTTTTTAAAAAGAATAAAGAAGAATTTTATCAATTCTACTGGGATAAAATAATATGTACTAGCGCTAAACCTAATATTACACACTGTAAACTTGCTGAACTCGAAGAAGTAGGGAAGCTAAGCGCAATTATTACCCAAAATATTGATGGATTGCATCAGTTGGCAGGGAGTAAAAAGGTATTAGAATTGCATGGATCGGTGCATCGTAATTTTTGCATTTCTTGTGGAAAGCCGTATTCATTAGAGAAACTTTTATGTAATAAAGAACTTTTAAATAATAAGGAATTTGCAATTGGAAAAGAACTTTTAAATAGCAATGAATACCTTGAAAATAAGAAATTGTCAGAGAATCATATTGCAGACAATGAGGTATGTGTACCGCATTGCGATTGTGGTGGTGTCATAAAACCGGATGTAGTTTTATATGAAGAGGGACTTGATGAGAAAGTCATCCATCAGTCAATTCAATATATATCAGAAGCGGATACGCTGATTATTGGGGGAACTTCGCTTTCGGTTTATCCAGCAGCAGGATTTATTCGGTATTTTAATGGTAAACATCTTATATTAATCAACAAAACGGAAACATCTTTTGACAAGCATGCAGATTTAGTGATTCATTGTGGATTGGGGGAGGTATTTTCTAGGGTAATGGTGGATAAACTAGGTTCTATATAATGTTTACGAAAGAAAAAAAAGAATAATTAAAAACGGTTTAAATGAGAATAAAAATGGTCAAACGAGAATACAAAATGGAGTTAACAAAGAGTATAAGTTCTACTTATGAGATAGTGAAGCGAAATAAATAAAAAGATAATGAGGGATTTAATTAATAATTGTGCAATCTATATGAATAAATAATCATTTAATTAAAAAACTTGATAGAGGATAGTTAAGTATTTATGCAAGAAATTTTGTATCGTGAAAAAAGATTTTGTAGTTTTTGAAAAAGTATTGAATAAAAATACAGCGTGTGCTAAAATCATAAAAATTTGTAAAAAGTTATTTGTTTATATGGTAAACAGAAAGGGGCAGATACAGATGAAAGCATTTTTAATTTTAGAAGATGGCACCTCGTTTAGTGGAAACAGTATTGGGTCGACGCAGGATGCTATTTGTGAAATTGTTTTTAATACCTCGATGACGGGATATCTTGAAATTCTAACCGATCCGTCGTATGCAGGACAAGCAGTTGTTATGACGTATCCACTTATTGGTAATTATGGTATTTGCCTTGAGGATATGGAATCTTTAAAACCTTGGCCGGAAGGCTTTATCGTCGGTGAACTATCTCGTATTTCTAGCAATTTTCGTAGTGAAATGTCTATTCAATCATTCTTAGAAAAAAATCTTATCCCTGGAATCAGTGGAATTGATACCCGTGCATTAACTAAAATTTTAAGAGAAAAAGGTACCATGAAAGGTATGATTACAACCAAGGAAGGTTTAAGCATAGAAGATGCCTTGGCTGAAATTAAAAATCATACTGCTAAGCAGGTAGTAGATGAAGTAACTTCAAAAGAAAAAGTTAGCATTAAAGGTGACGGCTTTAAAGTTGCAGTTCTTGACTTTGGTGCAAAATTGAATATTATTAACTCACTTATTAAAAGAGGATGTCAGGTGGAAATTTATCCGGCGCATACAAAAGCTGAAGAGATTTTACGTGATAAACCAGATGGAATCATGCTTACAAATGGTCCTGGTGATCCAAAGAATTGTAAAGATATCATAGCGGAAGTTGGTAAATTATATGAAAGCAATGTCCCAATCTTTGCAATTTGCTTAGGACATCAGCTAATGGCACTTGCAACCGGAGCGGATACTAGAAAAATGAAATATGGGCACCGCGGAGCGAATCATCCGGTAAAAGACATGATGACAGGAAAAGTATATTTATCCTCTCAAAATCATGGATATGTTGTGAAAGACGGAACACTAAATGAATCAATTGCAGTTGCGAGCTTTATAAATGTAAACGATGGTTCAAATGAAGGTTTAGAATATGTGGGTAAGAAAATATATACAGTACAATTTCATCCAGAAGCCTGCCCGGGACCTGAAGATACCGGATTTTTATTTGACCGTTTTATAAACGAGATGAAGGGAGAATAAGTATATGCCAAAAAATCCAAAGATTCAAAAGGTATTAGTAATTGGTTCGGGACCTATTGTAATCGGTCAAGCAGCTGAGTTTGACTATGCTGGAACACAGGCTTGCCGTTCGTTAAAGGAAGAAGGCATTGAAGTAGTATTAGTTAATTCCAATCCAGCAACCATTATGACGGATAGGGACATAGCAGATAAAGTATATATAGAACCATTAACCATAAGTATGCTAAAGAAAATAATTCAACTTGAAAAGCCCGATAGCATCTTACCAACTCTTGGTGGTCAAGCTGCACTTAATCTCGCAATGGAACTTGCAGAATGCGGCTTTTTGGTCGAGGTAGGAACTTCACTTATTGGGACGACAACTGAAACAATTAAGAAAGCAGAAGATCGTTTAGAATTCAAAAATGCAATGGAAAAATTGGGAGAGCCTTGTGCACCGTCATTAGTAGTAGAAAACATAGAAGACGGTGTTAGATTTGCAAAGGAAATTGGTTATCCAATTGTTCTGCGTCCTGCCTATACACTTGGAGGAAGCGGTGGCGGTATTGCTTCAAATGAAGAAGAACTAGTTGAAATTCTTACCAATGGTCTGCGTTTAAGTCGTGTCGGACAGGTATTGGTGGAACGATGTATTTCAGGTTGGAAAGAAGTCGAATACGAAGTAATGCGCGATGCAAACGGAACTTGCATTATGGTTTGTAACATGGAAAATTTAGATCCCGTAGGAGTACATACGGGTGACAGTATTGTCGTTGCACCAAGTCAGACATTAAGTGACAAAGAGTATCAAATGCTTCGAAGTTCATCCTTTCGTATTATAACAGAACTTAATATAACGGGAGGATGTAATGTACAGTATGCGTTACATCCATCTAGCTTTGAATATTGTGTAATCGAAGTAAATCCGCGTGTGAGTAGATCTTCCGCTCTTGCATCCAAAGCGACAGGGTATCCGATTGCAAAGGTTGCAGCAAAGATTGCGCTTGGATATCATCTGGATGAAATAAAAAATGCAATTACGCAAAAAACGTATGCAAGCTTTGAACCTGCCCTTGATTATTGTGTTGTAAAAATGCCACGACTTCCTTTTGATAAATTCAAAGGAGCAAAAAGAACGTTAACTACCCAGATGAAGGCAACGGGAGAGGTAATGAGTATCTGCCGTAATTTTGAAGGGGCCTTGATGAAGGCAATCCGTTCCTTAGAACAAAATGTAGATAGTTTACTATCGTATGATTTTTCTGATTTTACGAAAGAAGAACTAATTGATAAGTTAAAATGTATTGACGACCAAAGGATTTATGCGATCTCTGAAGCGATTCGCCAAGGATTATCCTATGATGAAATTTATGATTATACAAAGATAGACATCTGGTTTATTGATAAAATTGCAATATTGGTAGAAATGGAGCAAATGCTGCAAACACAGGAACTATCCAAAGAGCTTCTAATGGAAGCAAAACGTATTGAATTTCCAGATACGGTAATTGCAAGATTAACAAATAAAGAAGAAATAGAAATTAAAGAGCTTCGTAATCAATGGAATATTCAGGCTGCCTTTAAGATTGTAGATACGTGTGCAGCCGAATTTGAAGCGGAGACACCATATTACTATTCTGTTTTTGGAGGAGAATCTGAAGTTAAATTCACCTCAAACAAGAAAAAAGTATTGGTGCTAGGTTCTGGTCCGATTCGAATTGGACAGGGAATTGAATTTGATTATTGTAGCGTTCACAGTACCTGGGCATTTAAAGAATCAGGCTATGAAACCATCATTGTTAATAACAATCCAGAAACGGTTAGTACAGATTTTGATATTGCGGATAAATTGTACTTTGAACCACTGACACCAGAAGATGTAGAAAATATTGTGGCAGTGGAAAAACCAGATGGTGCAGTGGTACAATTTGGCGGACAGACAGCAATTAAATTGACAAAAGATTTGATAAAGATGGGCGTACCAATACTTGGTACAAAGGCAGAGGATGTGGATGCTGCAGAAGACAGAGAACGCTTTGATCAGATTCTAGAAGAATGCAAGATACCACGCCCAGAAGGGAAAACTGTATTTACAGTAGAAGAAGCAATCAAGGCGGCCAATGAACTTGGATATCCAGTATTGGTAAGACCTTCCTATGTGCTTGGTGGCCAGGGCATGCGAATTGCAATTAATGATACCGATATTGAAAAATATATTAATTACATTAATGAGATCGCACAGGAACACCCGATTTTAGTAGATAAATATCTCGTTGGTAAAGAAATTGAAATCGATGCAATCTGCGATGGTAAAGATATTCTAATTCCAGGTATTATGGAACATATTGAACGTGCAGGTGTACATTCTGGAGACAGCATTTCAGTATATCCATGTCAGACACTATCAAAAGGCGTGCAAGATACAATTGTTGAGTACACAAAACGTCTTGCCCATTCGCTTCATGTACTTGGTATGATTAATATACAGTTTATTGTATGCGGGGAAGATGTTTATATCATAGAAGTAAATCCACGTTCCAGTCGTACGGTACCTTATATCAGCAAGGTTACCGGTATTCCAATCGTAAAGTTAGCAACAAAAGTAATGTTAGGTGAAACGATAAAAGGAATGGGATACGAACCAGGATTGCAGCCAAAAGGAGCGTATATTGCTGTAAAACTTCCAGTGTTTTCCTCCGAAAAGATCCGAGGCGCTGAGATTAGCCTAGGACCAGAGATGAAATCAACAGGAGAGTGTCTTGGCATTGCAAAAGAGTTTCTTGATGCGCTTTACAAAGCATTTCGTGGTGCCGGAATGGGAAAACCAAAATATAAGAAGATGCTGCTTTCCGTAAAAAAGGCAGATCGGGAAGAAGCATTAACGATTGCAGAACGCTTTACGAAGCTTGGCTATACTATTTATGCAACTCCTGGTACCGGTCGTTTTCTAAAGGAACATGGTGTTGAAATAGAAATTGTAAATAAATTAGGTCAGCCATCTCCAAATTTTATGGATGCTATCTTAAGTCACGAAATTGACTTGGTTATCGATACACCAACACAGGGAGATGAAAAAGGTAGTGATGGATTTTTAATACGCCGAAATGCCATTGAAACGGGTATTATTTGTCTTACCTCTCTGGATACCGCTAATGCATATCTAACTTGCTTAGAAGATACAATGCGCGATTTAGAACCGATCGATATTTCAAATATATAGTAGTTGCATTTACAGTTGAACGAAATAATAGAAATGGTCCTGGCACTCACTTAAAAGAATGCCAGGACCGTTTTGGGTTTATAATGCTTGTCGGTATTGAGCGTACGTTCTAACTAAGGTATAATGAATAAAACAATCTTTTGGAGTATAATATTAGAAAGTAATATTAAAAATAGAAAGTAAAAGTACAAAGTAAAAAAGAAGGAAATATAAAAGTTAGACTAAAAATCATAGAATAATAAAAACAATTAAATCGAGGATTTGGAATGGATCAGAAGTTATTTGAAGCAGCCTGCGAAAAAATTATAGACAAAGACAGAGAACGAAAGCAGATTGGTGTACTTGCAGAAAAGACCGTTCATGCTGTTCTTAAAAATTACATGGAACCAAATACAAAGTATCATGAAATTCGAATTGAGGGATATTATGCTGATATAGCAAGAGAGGACGAAATCATAGAAATCCAGACTCGAAACTTTAATACACTTCGAAGAAAGTTGGATGTTTTTTTAGCGCGTGGTTTTGTTACTGTGGTTTACCCCATTCCTTATATAAAGTGGATGAGCTGGTTAAATGAAGAGACAGGCGAAATTACCAATCGTAGAAAGTCACCGAAAAAAGGTAGTCCCTATATGGCTTTTTTTGAGCTATATAAAATCAAAGAATATTTAACTCATCCCAATCTGCGAATTCACATTATTTTGATGAATCTGGAGGAAACGAGGATCCTAAATGGTTGGAGCTATGATAAAAAGCGTGGTTCTACACGATATGACCGCATTCCGCTAGAGCTAGTCGACGAGATTTATATTGATAGCACAAAAGATTATCAAAAATTGGTTCCTAAAACACTAGAGAGCGGCTTTTCTTCCAAGGACTATCAAAAAGAGACAAAGCTAACACAGCCAAAGGCACAGACGGCTCTTAATGTGCTAAATTATGTGGGAGCGGTAGAACGCATTGGTAAAAAAGGAAATTCATTTTTGTATGAAGTGAAATAATGATTCATACAAAAGAGGAGAAAAAGTATATTAAGAGAGTATAGTATAACGATTTTCAAGTTTTGATTTTAACAAAGAAATAATTTCGTCATATTGTTCTATGGCAATGTCTTTTTTTCTCACAGGTGAGGCCAAGGTTTTGTCAAAATAAAGAATTAGGTATTCTGCGGTTTCGTATATTTCATGAAAGCTTAAATAGTCTGTTTTGGTTTCTCCATCGGACATGCGGTTGCTTGCAGTTAAATAGGTACCATAAAGGTGTATCGTTTGCTCTTTTTTGAAGGAAGATTTCGTATCAGTTGGAAAGAGTTTTGTTACTTGGCGTTCTAGTTTTAGAAATAAAAAGCTTAATGAAATAAAAGCGACGATTAAAAAGATAGAGATAATTTTAATTGGATTGGTTTGATTTAAAAGGAAGCTAAAAATAAAAGTTCCTATCAATGATAATACAATCAAAGAAAACATTGTTTGATAGGATTTGCGAAAGGTTATAAAATATAGGTATTTTTTATAGTCATCTTTTTCCATTTTGGTTGTAATCTGAAATAATTCATGTTCGTCCATAAAGTTTCCTCACAGCGTTTTTTGTTTGCTTGCAATCTATTAAGTCATATTATACACTATAGAAACAAGGATTAAAATAGAGGAATCAAACTTAACAGTTGATTTTAAATAAAGGATTTAACTATGATACGTTTACAACAAGAATTAGAAAATTATAGCAATAGTGATTATTATCCCTTTCATATGCCGGGACACAAACGAAATGCTCTACTTATGAAAATGGGGAATCCCTATAAACTGGATATTACAGAAATCGATGGGTTTGATAATCTTCATATGGCCGATGGCATATTAAAAGATATGATGAAGGAAACGGCTTCTCTTTATGGTGCATTAAAAAGCTATTACTTGGTTAATGGTAGTACATCGGGTATATTAATAGGCATGGCAGCAGCAACCAATCATGGAGATAAGGTAATTATGGCAAGAAACTGTCATCGGGCGGTTTACCATGGCCTTTATTTAAATGAATTGAAACCAGTATATTTGTATCCACAAGAGATTACTGATTGGGGGATAAGTGGTTCGATTTTAGCTGAAGATGTGGATAAAACACTAAAAGAAAATCCTGATGCAAAAATGGTTATCATCACATCCCCAACGTATGAAGGCATTGTCTCTGATATAGAAGCAATTGCCAAAGTTGTGCATCAAAGAAATATTCCCCTTATGGTAGATGAGGCGCATGGCGCACATTTTGGATCTCACTCCTATTTCCCACAAAATAGTATTACGTTAGGGGCAGATATCGTGATTCACAGTGTACATAAGACTCTTCCCGCATTTACTCAGACGGCACTGATTCACATCAATGGAAATCTGGTTGATGAAAAGCGAGTGGAACAGTTTTTTAGTATGTATCAATCCTCTAGTCCATCCTATCTTCTTATGGCAGGAATTCAGGAAAGCTTAAATTTAATCAAAGTGCATCCTGAATTGTTGGAATTATGGAAGAATAATCTGGATCACTTTTATGAAAGAGCTGAAAAATTAACGCATATACGTGTGCTTAGGGAATCAAATGGTGTAAAAGATCCGTCTAAGATCATTCTTTCTGTCCGAAATACGGATATGACAGGGACACAGCTTTATGATAGATTAAGAGAGGATTATCATCTTCAAATGGAAGCGGAATTTGTGGATTATGTCATTGCAATGACTAGTATGGCAGATACAAAAGAGGGATTTGAGCGATTAATAAAGGCTTTGGAAGAATTGGATAGAAAGATGATAGAAACTGTATCAACAAAAGAGAAGTGTCTAGTGCTTCCAATATTAAAACAGGAAATGATTCCTTATGAAGCAGAGCAAATGGAAGATTTTTTGTGTGAACTAAATAAAAGTGTTGGATTCATATCGAAAGAATATGCATTTTTATATCCACCAGGAATACCACTGGTTGTTCCGGGAGAGATTATCTCCGGGCAACTGGTGAAAGTAGTAGAGTGGTACAAAAAAAATGGATTGATAATTAAAGGATTAAGAGATCATAAAGCAAAGGACATCATAGTAATAGGAGGCAAAAAGAATGGGTAAAATATATGCAGTATTAGGGAAAAGTGCTACGGGAAAAGATACCATTTATAAAAAACTGTTAGAAAATCAAGGACTTCATTTGAAAGAAGTGGTAACATATACAACCAGACCTACCCGTAGTGGAGAAAAAAATGGCGTGGAATACTTTTTTACCACAAAAGATCAGTTAGATCAGTTTAACAAACAGAATAAGGTAATTGAACAAAAATGTTTTCATACTGTTTGTGGAGATTGGTATTACTATACAGTGAATGATGGACAGGTTGATTTGAATTTATCGAATTATATTATGATCATTACTACACTTGAACGTTATGAAAACACTAGAAATTTTTATGGGAAAGATGCTGTTGTACCAATTTATATTGAAGTAGAAACGGGACTTCGATTAGAACGAGCATTGATACGTGAAAAGCAACAGGAGAACCCAAAGTTTTTAGAAATCTGCAGGCGCTTTTTAGCGGATGAGGAAGACTTTTCAGACGAAGATATCGAACGCTTGGAAATTGCCAAACGCTATCAAAATGGGGATATTAATCACTGTATTTCTGAAATTATTGCTGATATACAGAAATAAAAAAGTGTGCTATACTAAAAGGTAAGGTGGTGAAGCCATGGATATAAAAGTAAACCAATTGCAACAGGTAAATCAAATAGAGAAACCGCAAGCCACGCCTGAAAGTGACGGAAGCTTCAAGTTTACTTTGATTAGTAGTATTGAGGAGCAGGAACTTAAAGCGCAGCTTACTTTTATGATGGAAGAAATCACACAACAGGGGAAAAAGCTTGGAAAACATATGGATGTTCGTGATATGAAGCATTATCGCCAGTTGATAAAAGAATTTATGAATGAAGTGGTGAACCGTTCTCATAAGTTTAGTAGGGAAAACTTCCTTGACAGAAGGGGACGTCATCGTGTATATGGTATGGTGAAATTAGTAGACCAGACACTTGACGAATTGGCTACGGAACTTTTAAAAGATGAGAAGGATCATCTTCTTATTTTAAGTAGAATTGATGAAATTCGAGGAATGCTATTAGATATCATCACATAGGAGGAGGGATTTTCTTGCCAAATTTTAATGATATTGTTGGTCATAAAAAGTTAAAACAACATTTACAAACTGCAATTGAGCAGAATAAAGTATCACATGCTTATATAATTAATGGTGAACAGGGCGCGGGAAAACGCCTGATTGCATCCGTATTTTCAAAAACGCTTCAATGCTCTGACCCAAGGAAGGATGCACAAGGAATCAATCCTTGTGGTAAATGCAAATCCTGTATGCAGACAGATTCCGGAAATCAGCCGGATATCATTTGGGTTACGCATGAAAAGTATAGCATTGGTGTTGATGATATACGAATTCAAATAAACAATGATATTGGGATCAAACCATATAGTAGTCCTTACAAAATTTATATTATAAATGAAGCGGACAAGATGACGGAGCAGGCGCAGAATGCAATATTAAAAACAATCGAAGAACCGCCTTTGTATTGTGTTATTATTTTGCTTACGAATAATACGAGCCACATCCTTCCAACTATTCTATCAAGGTGCGTATTACTTGATCTTAAGGCAATTGATGAAGATAAGATTGTTCACTATTTGATGGAGAAGTATGAAATACCAGATTATGCTGCAAAATTGGCAGCACAGTTTTCACAGGGAAATATCGGCAAAGCGATTCGATATGGAACTTCAAATGATTTTATGCAAATAAAAGAGGATGTACTTCATCTTTTAAAATATATTGACGAAATGGAAATAAGTGAAATTATAGATTCCATTAAAAACCTTTCAGAGCACAAACTTCAGATAAATGACTGTATTGATTTTATGCAGCTATGGTATCGAGATGTGTTAATGTTGAAGGTTACCAATGACCCTAATATGCTTTTGTTTAAGGAAGAATATCATTTCCTGTCTGAACAGGCAAAAAGAAGAGGGTACGAAGAGGTTGAAAATATCATGAATGCCATGGATAAAGCGAAGGTTCGTTTGAATGCAAATGTAAACTTTGATATTACTATGGAGCTTATGTTACTGACTTTAAAGGAGTGTAGAAATGACTAAAGTAATAGGAGTTCGTTTTCGTAAGGCAGGAAAAGTTTACTACTTTGATCCTGCAGGTTATGAAATTAATACTGGAGATAATGTAATCGTGGAAACTGCACGTGGTATCGAATATGGACGAGTTGTATTAGGGATGAAAGAGGTAGAAGATGATGAAGTAATCCAACCGTTAAAATCCGTAATTCGTATTTCGACAAATGAAGACGATCAAATTGAAAAAACAAATAAAGCAAAAGAAAAAGATGCATTTCGTATTTGTCTTGAAAAAATAACAAAACATGGATTAGAGATGAAACTTATCGATGCGGAATATACCTTTGATAATAATAAAGTATTATTTTATTTTACAGCGGATGGGCGAATTGATTTCCGTGAATTAGTAAAGGATTTAGCTTCTGTATTTAAGACTCGTATTGAACTTCGACAAATTGGGGTTCGTGATGAGACTAAGATTATAGGGGGAATTGGTATTTGTGGTAGACCGCTATGTTGCCATATGCACTTATCAGAGTTTGCACCAGTATCCATTAAAATGGCCAAGGAGCAGAATCTTTCCTTAAATCCGACTAAGATATCCGGAGTGTGCGGAAGACTTATGTGCTGCCTTAAAAATGAGGAGGAAGCATATGAAGATTTAAATAGTAAGCTTCCAAATATAAATGATGTGGTTACCACACCAGAGGGATTAAAAGGAGAAGTACAGAGTGTAAGTGTACTAAAACAATTGGTCAAAGTAATTGTAGTCATGGAAAATGATGAAAAAGAGGTTCATGAATATAAAGTAGAAGAACTTAAATTCAAACCTAGAAAACGCGAACGCAAGATGACACAGGAAGAATTAAAAGAGCTTCGCGCACTCGAAATGCTTGAAAAATCGGAAGGAAAGTCAAAGCTCGATGATGAATGAGAGTGATTTTTTAAAACCGGGAGAACGGTTTGATGATTTACAAATTGGAAGTTGCAAAGTAATACAAAATCCAGAACGGTTTTGCTTTGGTATAGATGCAGTCCTTCTATCTGATTTTGCGAGGGTAAAGGACAAGGAAACCGTATTGGATTTAGGTACTGGTACTGGAATTATACCCATTCTAATGGATGCAAAATCAAAGGGAAGTAATTTTACAGCACTTGAAATACAAACAGAGAATGTGGATATGGCGAGACGAAGTGTTGCTTTTAACGGGCAGCAGGACCGAATTAAAATTATCGAGGGAGACATTAAGGAAGCCACCAAACTATTTGGTTTGGCTTCCTTCCATGTTGTTACAACCAATCCACCATACATGACAAATCAGCATGGACTTCAAAATATGGACATGCCTAAGGCAATTGCCAGACACGAAATACTATGTTCGCTCGAGGATGTGATTCGAGAAAGCGCTGGTTTATTAAAGGAAAATGGTCGTTTCTATATGGTACATCGTCCTTTTCGCTTGGCAGAAATTTTTGTTCTTATGACAAAATATCATGTAGAACCAAAGAGGATGAGACTCGTTTATCCCTATGCAGACAAGGAACCAAATATGGTTTTGATTGAAGGGTTAAAAGGCGGAAGACCTCGAATTACCGTAGAAGCTCCGTTGATTGTATATAAAGAACCGAATGTTTATCACGAAGAGATAAGCAGGATTTATGGTTTTGAGAGGAATTGAAGTTAATGTCGGGAAAACTGTATTTGTGTGCAACTCCAATTGGAAACCTGGAGGATATTACATTTCGTGTATTAAAAGTTTTGAAGGAAGTAGATTTAATTGCAGCGGAGGATACCAGACACAGTATCAAATTGCTAAATCACTTTGAAATTACCACACCCATGACGAGTTATCATGAGTTTAATAAAATAGAAAAGGCCAAGTACCTGGTAGAAAAGTTATTGAGTGGAACAAATATTGCATTAATTACGGATGCTGGAACACCTGGAATTTCAGATCCTGGGGAAGAGCTTGTTAAGCAGGCATATCTGGCTGGTATAGAGGTTACTTCTTTGCCGGGACCGGCTGCTTGTATCACTGCACTTACATTATCAGGACTTTCAACTAGGAGATTTGCATTTGAAGCATTCCTGCCATCCGATAAAAAGGATAAACAAAGAATACTGGAAGAACTGAAAACGGAAACCAGAACAATTATTTTATATGAAGCACCACACCGTTTGGTTCGTACTTTGAAGGAACTGGAAGAAGCACTTGGAAATCGTAGGATGACACTACTACGTGAACTAACAAAAAAGTTTGAGACGGTATTTCAAACAACGATTTCGGATTTGATTAGTCACTATGAAGAGCAAGATCCAAAAGGAGAATGTGTTTTGGTCATTGAAGGAACTTCCTTTGAAGCACTTGACGAAGAAGTAAAGGCGCAGTGGGAGAGCTTATCATTAGAAGACCACATGGAACATTATTTAAGTCAGGGTATTAGTAAAAAAGATGCAATGAAGCAGGTTGCGAAGGATCGTAGAATATCAAAACGAGATGTTTATCAAGAACTTTTGAATGAGTAATTCAATAAAATAGAATCTTTTATTAAAAAGCAAAAAAAGAGAATGCGAGGGGGGCATTCTCTTTTTTTTCATGTATTGATAGACAAGAAGAGGGGAGTCCCTTATCTATCATATATAATGAGAGGGGGAGTATAATTATATTATACGTTTACAAAAGGTTTATTGAAATAATAAACGTTTGTATCGTATAAACTAATTAGTCAATTATGCCTGCGAGTTTAGCAAGCTGAACAATAGAATCTTTAGAAACCTTTTTTCCGCAAAAATCATAAAGCGATTCTTTTTCACCAGTAAAAACATCTGCTGGTTCGTATTTTGTTAATATAATCTTATCTTCGTCAACAAAAATTTCGAGAGCATCTCGATCTTCAACTCCAAGAGTTCTTCTTAATTCAATTGGAAGAGTAATTCTACCAAGATCATCTAACTTTCTAACAATTCCAGTACTTTTCATCTGTGGTCTCCTTTAGCTAATTCATCTATGTTCTGTATATAACATATCATAGTAAATAAATGGAGACAACACAAAAATTTATTTTTATATAGCATATAATTAATATGGAAAAAATATGAAATTCAAAATAATGTAAAAATAAGAGAAAAAAAGGAAAAGAAAACAGGGTAAAAACAACATAAAATATTGATAAATAGGGAATTTAGTCTTCTAAAACAACATTTTTTAAAGACAAATAAAATCAATTTTTGAAATAAAGTTTGAAAAAAGAAATAATTAGCATAAATTTAATCACAAATCAGTATTATAGTAGAATTCATTTGTTGGTGGCAAACAACTGTGATTTTTGCAAACATAGTAGGTTGTTTTCTCATTCAAAAATTTATATTCCTCCGTAGGTTTTAGAAGGATAGTTACATTGGCATTTAGATGAATAATACCCTTTATTTTTTTCAAATCATCTTTATTTTTTAGTACGATAGTAATATGTTCAGGTGTGTTTAGATATAGTGAAAGTGCAAGCAAATAAAAGCTATAACCAGGAGGGTAATCCTTAACAGTGGAGGACATAAAGGTAAGCTGTTTTTCTGCTAAATCGGTTAATTTTGGGTCTTTAATTAGATAAGACAGTTTCACAAGATTATATGCCATTACTGAGTTTCCACTAGGAATAGCTCCGTCATAGGTTTCTTTTCGCTTGATTATTAGTGATTCATTTTCCCTACCGTAAAGGTAAAAACCTCCATTTTTTTCATCGTAGAAATCAGAAATTACTTTATTGCAAAATTGGATTGCCTTATCTAAATATTTGCTATCATTTGTTGCTTCATACAAACCAATCAAAGCAAATATATAAAACGAGTAGTCATCCAAAAAACCGTTACCAGAATGTTCGCCTTCACGATAGCTAACAAATAATGAATTTCCGTCAGATAAATACTGTTCAATAAATGAATTTGTTTTTTTTGCTGCCTGCAGATAAGATTCTTCATTCATTACACGATATAAAAGAGCAAAAGCAGCTATCATCAATGCATTCCACGAGGTCAAAATTTTATCGTCCAAATGGAGTGTGGTTCTTGACCTACGGTAATCATATAGTAGAGGAATATACTCATCCATTTGACCATCCATATTTTCATTAGCAAGTAGATTTGGTATATTTTTACCTTCAAAATTTCCTCTTTCGGTGATGCCATAATAATGGTTAAAAATTTCTCCATTTTTTTTACCCAAAACCGTAAGAACTTCATCGTAGTCAAAAACATAATATTTTCCCTCTACGCCCTCACTGTCAGCATCTTGAGCACAATAAAAACCACCATTATCTTTGGTCATTTCACGTAGAATAAATTCAGCCGTTTTTTCTGCAATATTGCGATAGAGAGATTTCTTCGTAATGTAATAAAGTTTAGCGTAACTCATTATAAGCAATGCATTATCATATAACATCTTTTCAAAGTGAGGAACGAGAAAATAACGGTCGGTAGAATATCTTGAAAATCCGTAACCGATATGATCAAATATACCCCCTCGATACATTTGTGTCAGTGTTGTTTCAACCATAGTTAGAATAGATTTATCTTTACCTTGTTCATAGTAATCCATCAAAAACAATAGATTGTGTGGTGTAGGGAATTTAGGAGCCAAACCAAAGCCACCAAATTCTTTATCAAAGCTTTGCTTAAACATCAAAGCGGCTGAAGATAATAGTGTTTCGCTAATTTCCCCTCTTTGTTGCTCTGTTTTATCTAAATAGTTCATAATTTCTTCGGCAGAATTTATTAGCTGCGCATTGTTTTCTTCCCAGTTTTTGTGGATGGACATAAGTAGTTCGGTAAATCCAAGCATGCCACGTTTTGTATTTTTTGGAAAATACGTTCCAGCATAAAAAGGCTTTTGCTCCGGAGTCATGAAAATACTGGTGGGCCAACCACCACTTCCCGTGAACGCCTGACAAAAAGCCATATACAAACTATCAATATCAGGCCGTTCTTCTTTATCCACCTTGATTGACACATAATAGTTGTTTAATAATTCAGCAATCTGTAAATCTTCAAAGCTTTCATGAGCCATAACATGACACCAATGGCAGGTACTATAGCCAATGCTTAAGAAAATAGGTTTATTCTCCTTTTTGGCCTTCTCAAATGATTCTTCACCCCAGGGATACCAATTGACAGGATTGTAAGCATGTTGTAAAAGGTACGGAGATTTTTCATCCACTAATTTATTGGGGATTCGAGTAATTTCGGTTTCTTTATTCGTTACGTGTTCAGTTTGCATTCAATACACTCCTTATAGTAATAATTTAAACCTTTTAAAAGTTATAAATTTATTTAATAGAATTATTATGCCAATAAGGAGTGTGTTTTATGAAATAAGAAATAAAATTAGTGATGACTTTGTAAGCTATAATAATCAATATTTTTTTACTATATCTGTTGTTTTTCTTATTAATCTTTGTTTGACATGCTGGCTACCTTGCGCTACAATATAGAGACAGTAACTTGCTTTGCAAGATAGACAAGGAGGTTGGGAATTTGGCGGACAGGTCACAATTTCTTCGTGGAACATTAGAAGGTTGTATATTAAAGATTATTGAACAAAATGAAACCTATGGTTATGAGATTACAGAGAAGCTTCAGAAGTTTGGTTTTGCTGAAATTAGTGAAGGCACTATTTACCCATTACTTTTAAGACTTGAAAAAAACCAAATGATTGATTCAATAAAAAAAGAATCAGCATATGGACCAAAGAGAAAATATTATAACTTGACGGATACCGGAAGAAAAGAACTTCAAGAGTTTTATGCTTTGTGGTGTGAAATTCGAAATGGTATCAATCTTATTTTTCAAGATGGAGGGGAAGGAAAATGTTAAACTTAAAGTATATAAGAGACGAAAATAACCAATTGAGTAAAAATCTAAGTATGGAATATCAGAAAGTATATACGGATATTGTATGCTATCTGAGAGTAAGCAATTTGAATGATATGGAGCAGGAAGAAGTTAATAGCGATATATTAAGTATGTTTATTGATTGGGAAAAGCAAAGCATAAAGGTAAAAGATATGATTGGAGAAGACTATAAACAATTTGCTGACGATATTGTTGCCGCTATAAATCCGCATAAATCCATACTGAAAAAAAGTAAAGAATATGCATTAATTATTATAAAAGCATTTGGCTATATGCTCACAATTGACTTTATAGTATTATATTTACCTGGATTATTGAAAGGAAATTTATCTTTAGTCTACGATTATACATTAGTCATGGCGGCTAGAGGATTAATTATCTTTGTTGCTATGATTTTTGCAATAAACTACATTGGAGAAAACAGTTTTTCTCTTTCGGAAAAACAGATTCCAAAAACTACTCGTTTCTTAATTGGCTGTTGTATTGGATTGTTTATTATTCTATATATATTTCTGTCAAAGATGCTAGGCGAAGTAATTCTTTTATCAATTAATATATATTTTATTTTGGCGATTGTTGCAATTTTTTGGATATATAATGGCCTTCGTTGGCTTATAATCTATAAAAATTCACGTTGAATCAATTAAGCAATTTATAAATTGTAAATATGCGTTGGTAATAATTTCTAACCGCAAAATTAACGTATATGCTTATGCTCGGTTTATTTAAATAACAATTGGAAACAATAAAGAAAAAGGGGGGTCATTCTATGGATGAAAATATTAATAATTATCAAGTAATTGAAAAAAATCTAGATTACCTTATTGAAAATCATAAGGAAATATATGATGCATATAAAAATTATGGAAAATTAGTACACGAAAATGGTGGTCCACTAGATGAGAAAACAAGATGGCTGATTAAAGTAGTACTATCTACTGATTGTCAAAATGAATATTCTTTAAAAACGCATATTATGAAAGCTTTAAAAAGTGGATGTACCGAGGAGGAAATTGAACATGCTATTCTATTAGTAGGTCCAACTTCAGGGTTCCCAAAGATGATGAATGGACTGCTGATTTTTAGACAAGTTATTGAACAGATTAGAAGAAATTGAGTTTTCTTATTATATCTAACCTACTTTTTGATATTCCTTAGTAAAATGATAAAAGAACAATAAATAGGAGTTTGCAAAATGAGAAACTGAGAAATTTCAATTTTGCGAACTCCATTTTATTTGTTCTATCAATATACAAATGAAAAAACTAAATGCCACATAACAAGTAAAAGCAACCATAATAGATTATTTTCTGTAAATTTGCCATACCCTACACCGGCATATGCCATTTGAAACAGAATATGCATCAATGAAAACATGATAGCTGAAATAATGGTTGTTATTATTTGATAATATAAAGAATCAAGATATAACTTTTATCTAATCAGAATACATTATTATAAGAAATTTTTCGGGAAATGATTGCATGTTAAATTATTTATGGGCATTTATGATTATTGTGGGTGTTGTCTTTGGAGTTTGCAACGGGAAAATTGACGCAGTTAGTAATGCGGCGCTGGACTCAAGTAAGGAGGCAGTAACACTTTGTATTACCATGCTTGGAATTATGTCTTTATGGACGGGGCTTATGCAAGTAGCAAAAGCAGCAGGAATTATTGATGCACTTACAAAGAAGTTAATGCCGCTATTACATTTTTTGTATCCAAACATTCCAAAAGGGCATGTTGCAAATGAATACGTTGCGTCTAATATGATTGCAAACCTTTTGGGTCTTGGGTGGGCAGCCACACCGATGGGATTAAAAGCAATGGAGGAGCTTTCGAAATTAAATAAGAACTCGGAGCGTGCAAGTGTGGATATGTGTACATTTTTAATTGTAAACATATCATCGCTGGAATTGATTCCAATTAACATCATTGCTTATCGAAGCCAGTATGGTTCGGTGAAACCAACTTCCATTTTGGTAGCAGCAATTATAGCTACAGCATGTTCAACATTGGCAGGAATTATTTTTGCAAAAGTAATGGGGAGAAGGAAAAAAGTATGAAATTTCTAATTTATATTTCCGACTATATCATTCCCTTTGTTATTTTTTATATTGTAGCATTCGGAATCTTGCAAAAAGCAGATGTTTATGATGAGTTTGTAGTAGGCGCAAAAGATGGGTTGCGCACCGTTGTGGGGATAATGCCTACTTTAGTTGGTCTTATGGTTGCAGTTGGGATTTTGAGGGCTTCAGGAGCGCTTGATTTTGTTGCTAGCATCCTATCACCAGCTATGCAATATTTATGTTTTCCCTCCGAATTAATCCCACTTGCTACAGTAAAGATGTTTTCTTCTTCTGCAGCCACTGGATTATTGCTTGATGTTTATAAGGAGCATGGACCAGATTCTTATCTAGGGACCCTGGCTTCCATTATGATGAGTTGTTCCGAAACGATTTTTTACACAATGTCGGTCTATTTTATGACGGCAAAGGTAAAAAAGACACGTTATACCTTAGCAGGTGCATTAATAGCTACACTTGCTGGAATTATTGCAAGCGTTTTCTTGACAGGAATCATTACATAAAAGGAATTGTACATAAAATATTTGTAATTGTTTATAATGAACAACATCAAACCCAATTAACACAGACATTTTAATTGTATCTCATTTCCTATCGTGATATTATGAAGATAATGGAAATGAGATACTTTTATACGCAAAATAGTAAAGGTGATGATAATTATGGTAGAACAAATTGGGAATAGAAAAATACATCTGGTTTCGTTTGATAATATTGAAGGATTTGATATAAGACCTGGGTTTTATGAGATAAATGGAGCAACAGCAATACCTGGTGGTGTGAATTTTACCATTCATTCCAATCAGGCAACTTCTTGTGAACTTCTTTTGTTTCATCGAACCGAGGAAAAACCTTATGCAATTTTAAAATTTCCAGAGCATTATCGGATTGGAAATGTGTATTCTATGATTGTGTTTCAACTTAACATTGAAGAATTTGAATATGCATATCGCTTAGATGGACCTTATATTCCGGAAAAAGGGATTCTTTTTGACAAATCAAAATATTTATTAGACCCGTATGCGAAAGCAGTCACTGGTCAAAGTGTCTGGGGAGAAACAAGGGCAATTGGAAATCAGTATAAAGCCCGCGTAGTAAAGGATGACTTTGACTGGGAGAATTGCGTCCAACCGTTAACACCAATGGAGGATTTAATAATCTACGAAATGCATGTTCGTGGGTTTACAAAAGATATCTCTTCTGGTGTTGTAAACCATGGGACCTTTGCTGGGCTTAGGGAAAAGATCCCTTATTTGAAAGAGCTTGGAATTACAGCGGTAGAGCTTATGCCTATTTTTGAGTTTGATGAGCTTCTTGAAATAAGGGAACATGATGGAGTAAAACTTCTTGATTACTGGGGATACAATACCGTAAGCTTTTTCTCACCAAACACCGGATATTGCTCCAGCATTGAATACAATCGGGAAGGAAATGAATTAAAGCAATTGATTAAAGAATTGCATCAGAATGAAATCGAAGTATTTTTGGATGTTGTATTCAATCATACCGCAGAAGGCAATGAAAAGGGACCTTACTTTTCGTTTAAAGGATTTGACAACAACATTTATTATATGCTAACACCGGAGGGATTTTATTTTAATTTCAGTGGCTGTGGAAACACGCTCAACTGCAATCATCCAATTGTGCAGCAAATGATACTAGAGTGCTTGCGTTATTGGGTAACCGCATACCGGGTGGATGGGTTCCGATTTGATTTAGCTAGTATATTAGGAAGAAATGAAGATGGAACGCCGATGAGTAAACCACCATTATTGCAAAGCCTTGCATTTGATCCTATTTTAGGTAGAGTAAAGCTGATTGCAGAAGCTTGGGATGCCGGAGGCCTTTATCAGGTTGGCAGCTTTCCTGCATGGAATCGATGGGTTGAATGGAACGGAAAATATCGGGATGATATTCGAAGTTTCTTAAAGGGTGATTATGGAAAAGTAAAGGCAGCAGCCAATTGTATAACTGGTTCTCCAGATTTATATTTACCAGAGAGCGGAGGGAGCAAAGCATGCATAAACTTTATTACTTGCCATGACGGATTTACGCTTCATGATTTGTATTCCTATAATATTAAACATAATAAAAAGAATGGATGGAACAATACCGATGGAAGCGATGCTAATTGTAGTTGGAATTGTGGTGTGGAAGGAGAAACCGATAATATAGAAATCCTCAAGCTACGAAAGCGAATGGTAAAAAATGCATGCGCCGTTTTAATGTTAAGCCGTGGTGTTCCTATGTTTTTGGCAGGAGATGAATTTGGTAATACCCAATATGGAAACAACAATGCCTACTGCCAGGATAACTTAGTTTCTTGGCTTGACTGGAAACTGCTGGTTGAGAATCGCGATCTGTTTGAGTTTTTTAAAACAATGATAGCGCTCCGCAAAGAACATCGTATTATCCGCATGGAGACACCAAGATGCTCCATTAATTTGCCCGAAATAAGCATACATGGTCTAAGGCCGTTTGAACAAAATTTTAATGAAAACAATCACTATTTGGGTATATTATATGCTGGAAGAACGGAAAATAATTTAGAAGACGACATTCTCTACCTGGCAATTAATACCTATTGGGAAGAACAGGAAGTGGAACTTCCGCATCTTAGAACAGGAAGTGTTTGGAAGCAAATTGTTTCTACAATGGAGATGCAAATGGATGAAGATATCATACTAAATAACAAATTAGTTATAGGGTCACGAAGCGTTATAATTATGCAAGCCATTTCATTATAACTAGTAAAAAAACACTTGTAATTAAAAAAAACACTTGCTTTTTTAAAAAGAGTTGATAAAATGAATAAATATACAAAAAATATACATTCAAATACGGAGGGTTATAAAATGAAGAAATTAATAGCAGTAGTTTTAATGTTATGTACGACCGTATCACTTGCCGGATGTGGAAAATCGGTACCAGCAAATCAGGTGTTTTCAATAGATGATTTACCAGGGAAAACAATTGGTGTCCAGCTAGGAACAACAGGTGATATTTATGCAGCGGATTACGAAGAGCAAGATTCTACCGTAGAACGTTACAACAAAGGAAATGATGCAATTCAGTCTTTAAAGCAGGGTAAAATTGACTGTGTTATTATTGATGAACAACCAGCAAAAGCATTTGTTGCAAAGAATGATGACTTAAAGATTATCGAAGGTGGATTTGATCCAGAAGAATATGCAATCTGTATTTCGAAAGATAAAGCGGATTTAAAAACTAGTATTAATCAAGCCATCACTGATTTAAAATCAGAAGGAACCTTAGATGCCATCATTGGAAACTATATTGGGGACGATACCAAAGGAAAGACTCCTTATACATCTCCTGCAGATATTATTAGAAGCAACGGAATACTCGTAATGGCTACGAATGCTGCATTTGAACCTTACGAATATTATCAAGACCAAAAGGTTGTTGGTATTGATGTTGACTTAGCACAGGCAATCGCTGATAAGCTTGGAATGGAATTAAAAGTTGAGGATATGGAATTTGATGCGATCATCAATGCCGTACAGTCTGGAAAAGCAGATATCGGAGTGGCAGGAATGACGATTACAGAAGACCGTCTTATCAGCATTGACTTTACCGATACGTATACAACCGCACAGCAAGCAATTGTGGTTAGAAAATAAGCAGGTGGTATAATTGGAAGATTTTAAGATAAGATTTATAAACAACTTTATCACGGATAATCGATGGAAATATCTGACGGATGGCCTTAAAACCACATTTTTAATTACTTTTTTTGCAGTATTAATTGGTATTTTGCTTGGATTTTTGGTAGCAATTATTCGTTCCACGGCTGACAAAAACGGTAATTTCAAAATAGCAAATGCAATTTGTAAGCTTTATTTAACGGTAATTCGAGGAACGCCGGTAATGATTCAATTACTTATCATTTACTATGTTATTTTTCAAAGCGTTGCAATCGATAAGCGAGTAGTAGCTATATTAGCATTTGGACTTAACTCTGGGGCGTATGTTGCAGAAATTGTAAGGTCTGGTATTATGGCAGTTGAAGAAGGGCAATTTGAGGCAGGAAGAAGTTTGGGATTTGGTTATGTTCAAACAATGTGGTATATTATCATGCCTCAGGCTTTTAAAAATGTACTGCCTGCATTAGGTAACGAGTTTATTGTGTTAGTAAAAGAGACCTCAATTTGTGGTTATATTGCATTAACGGATTTAACACATGGCGGAAATACAATACGAAGCCAGACCTATGATGCGTTCATGCCCCTAATTGCAGTAGCACTTATCTATCTTTTAATAGTATGTGCCCTTTCTTCCGGGGTATCTCGATTGGAAAGGAGACTTCGTACCAATGAGCGATAATATTTTATTTGAAATTGAAAATTTATATAAAGACTTTGGCGAAGTTAAGGTCCTTAATAATATTAATACAACCATCTCGCAAGGAGAGGTAGTGGTAATAATTGGGCCATCCGGTTCCGGAAAATCGACTTTTCTTCGCTCCCTTAACTTACTAGAACAGCCAACCTCCGGAACTATCCGTTTTGAGGGGCTAGATATTACAGATAAAAAATCAAATATTAATAAATACCGCCAAAAAATAGGAATGGTATTTCAGCATTTTAATTTATTTCCACATAAGACAATTCTTGAAAATATGACACTTGCTCCTATGAAGCTTTTTAAGAAATCAAAAGAAGAAGCACAGAAAGAAGCAATGGAATTATTAAAGAGAGTTGGTTTGGAAGAAAAGGCAAATGCTTACCCTTCCCAGTTATCCGGTGGTCAAAAACAAAGAATAGCTATTGTACGTTCTCTTTGCATGAATCCAGACGTTATGCTCTTTGACGAACCAACGAGTGCACTCGATCCTGAAATGGTTGGAGAAGTTTTAAATGTTATGGAAGACCTAGCAAGAGGCGGAATGACAATGGTAATCGTAACACATGAAATGGGATTTGCTAAAAGAGTGGGAACTAGAATTATATTTATTGATGAGGGAGAAATTAAGGAAGAAAACCCTCCAATGGAGTTTTTTGAACATTCACAAAATCCACGTTTGAAAGAGTTCTTGTCGAAAGTGTTATAAATTAAATTCTGGGTTAACTACGAAGGACGGACGCGAGTTTTTGTTGATAAGTGACGCCAGGAAAGGCTGATCAATTTTTATACTTTTTACAATTTACACGGCTCCCATGCTAGGATTTTATATCAATCGTATAAGCATTCCACGTAATCTCTGGACGTCGAAAAAATAGCTCTAAGGAGCTATTTTTTCGACAGAGTTTACGTTCCATATACTTTAATGATATAAAATCCTAGCATGGGAGCCGTGTAAATTATACTATAGATTTATGAGCTCAGCCTTTCATGGCTGACTACGAGATACGGACTCGCTGATTTTCTAGCGTTTTATAAACCAAAACTAGAATTAAGAGTGAAGTGGTAAAAAGTCAAAGGTAGTTGTCATGTGATACACGGTCTTTGACTTTTTACTGTAAACATTCCAAACAACAGCGGCACCATTTTTCAAAATCAGCAAAAAAGCGGTGCTTATAATCTTCCTAATTCGAATGGAGGGGATGGCCTGTCCTTTGCATCATTTAGCATATGAGATGGAAACTCTATTGAAAAAGAAGCTCCAAAGAGCTTCTTTTTCAATGATTAGAGGTTCTATCGAATGCTTATGCGGTTGATGCTAAGGACAGGCCATCCCCTCCATTCGAATGTCGAAACCATAAAAGCACCGTTTTCTTGCGTGACTTTCCCAAAACACGACGCGTACGTCATGAACAGTTAAACCAGAATTCTTGAAATTACTAGATGCTTTCGTTCGGAGTTTCTTCTTCTATTTTAAGACCGTCATCCATTTTTTCTTCTGTTTCACTAGGTGCGTTTACATTATTTTCTACAACTTCGTCCGTTTTAATTGTTACGCCGAATTTTTCAAGAGTGATAAACTTTAGAAGCGTATCTATTATAGTTCCACTTCCGCCATCTTTGTTGTCTCCCATATTTACTACGGTCTTTGGAACGATATCAACCTTAGCACTCTTGATTGCATCCGATAATTTTTCTGAAACATCCTGAATAACACGATATTCTGCTCCGCCATAAGCCTTAACCTGAGCATCAATTGCACGGGCCTTAGCTAAACCTACATTAGATTCCTTAGATGCTTCCGCTTCACCTTCTAAGGTAATTTTTAAGGAATTAGCTTTTGCAAGAGCAACAATCTGATTTGCTTCCTGCTCCGCTTTACTTGCTAATGCAGCACCGCTATTACGTTCGATTTCAATCTGAATCTTTGAATTAGTAAGGAAGCTTTGCTGTTCCGCAACTGCCTCAGCTTCGCGGAGGGATTTTTCACTTTCCGCTGCAGATTGTTGTTTCTGGTAGGTTACTTTCTTTTCTTCCGCAATCTGTCTTTCGCGTAATTGCGTTAGGATATTCTCAATCTGCTTATCTTCTACCGGTGATTTCGGAGTACCGATTAATACTTCTTCTAATTGAAGATTATATTTCTGGAATTTATCCCTCATCTCACCAAGGGATTTTTCACGGATTTCACTACGTTCCTGAATAAGTTCAATTAAGGTTTTTGTCTGAGCTACATCTTTGAAATATGCACTAACAAGTGGGTCAAGGGATTGGTTAACCAGCATATTAATATCACCAAAACGTTGGATGACCCAAGGAGCCTGCTTGTAATCAATATGCATAACAACAGATAGCGGTAAGGATGGCTCAAATGCATCCTTTGTAATGATATCTACTTCGGTCAAATTTTCATCATATTTATGAGTTCCGACTTCAGATTTGTTCCATTTTAAGATGATGTTCGTAGTTGGAACAAGAACGACTTTACCTGCATCCGTATTAAATGCATATTTACCAGGCATCAAAGGTTTTTCTAATACGCCCTTGCAGCCTTGACCAACCAGCTCGCCGTGTTTATAATCAGCACCCGTTGTATCCACACCCTCCGTACCAAAGAAGGAAACAACAACGCCCACGAAACCGATAGGAACAACAGTCTTTGGTCTGAATTCTATGGTAGCAAACAACCGGTTAATGTAATAGGTACCATCCGTTAATACTTGTAACTGCTTACCTCTTTTTCCGCCAATTTCCAAGAATTTTTCTGGGTCTTGGAAACTTGCATGTTCCGCGCCCATATCAGGGGCAATGATTTCGCCTTGTTCAAGAGACTGTCCATCATGAATCGTTACGATGCCCATCAAATCACTATCCTGACTATTATTTCCCATGATTACTACCGGTCGAAAAGCAGTTCTATTATTTAATGTTTCTTGCATGCTAGCCAACTCTTGTCTTTCATGTACATTACCACCACTAATAGCTTTAATATCGTTAGGGGTGATTACAATAAATTGTGCTAAGTTAATTGCATATGTACCTTCACGTAAGATGCCTCTTTGTGGACCTCTTTGACCGCCAGACTGTAAGAATCCTTTAACATCTTGAAAATTATTAGCTTCTTTTACTACCTTGCCAAGTGTTTGTACCGGGTTAAGTGGATGCCCGTCTTTTGCAAATACATAGGCAATTTGTCCTTGGGGTACAGTAATTAGTGGATACCTATGAATTTTGTACATTAACACAGATTTAAAATGAATACCACCACGAAGAACGTCAGGCTCATAACCAGCTTCCCCATTTAATGCAATGATAGAATCTTTCAAAGAACCTTTCATACTCCACCATTTTTCTACTACAGCTACTTCATTTGAATTAATAATCCTTAATCCTAAAATCTGAAAGATTAGCAAATATAGCCCTAATAACACTCCTAGTCCAATCAAAATGATTGGTAACATTGAAATAATTTCCATTCGTTTTCCCTCTTTCTTTTATAAAGTCAACTATTTACACATAGGATTGTGCAAAAGGTGCTCCCCTAGAAACGGAGGCTCCCTAATTCCTTTTGCATTCCTAATATATATAATATCACAGTTTATTACATTATGTTTAACTATATGAGATTTTTAATTGTTTTCAAGGCATAATGATTTAATTCTGGTTTTCCTACGCAGGACGGACGTGGGGGCTTTTGGAAAGTCACGCAGGATGAGCGGTGAGTATATGGTTTTCGAAATTCGAATAGAGCACCGGGGCTGGTCTTAAAATCAGACGCATTAACCACTCGGCAGAACCTCTAAGCAAGGCAGAATGAGCTCTTTGGGAGCTCATTCTGCCTTGCTTAGAGGTTCTACCTCATAATGCTAAAATGCTTTTAAGACCAGCCCCGGTGCTCCATTCGAACTAGTAAGACTATGACCACTGCGCATTTTGCTGGTTTTTGGTAAACGCCTCGCTGTTGTCTGAAATGTTAAAGTAAATACTGGAATTTATACGAAGATAGTAGTAAAAAGAGCAGGTGATGCCGTTGTTATTTGGTAATTTGCAGAAAAGAATTATTTATATCTCACTGGGTTTGCTTTTGACATTTTACCGAATGCTCCCAAATTCTGGTTTTTACTATATGAAACGATTGTAAACCAGCGAGTCCGTATTTCGTAATCAGCCACGAAAGGCTGAGCTCATAATCTATCATTCAATTTACACGGCTCCCAGGCTAGGATTTTATATCATTAGAGCATATGGAACGTAAACTCTATCAAAAATCGGCTCCCAAGAGCCAATTTTTCGATTGCTTAGAGGTTACGTGGAATGCTTATGCGACTGATATAAAATCTTAGCCTGGGAGCCGTGTAAATTGTATAAAGACAAAACTGCTCAGGCTTTCCTGGCGTCACTTATCAACAAAAACTCGCGTCCGTCCTTCATAGTTAAACCGAAATCTAAATCTTTACTTTGAGATAAAAATTGCGTATAATAAAATTAAATTTAACGGTTTGTGAGTATAGGGAGGATGAAATATGGATAAGTTATTTAGTGACGACGATTTGGCTGATTTATTGGCAGAGCTTGATACTGAAAATAACAAGGTACCGATTGAAGATGATCCGGAAATGGAAGCTGCCCAAAGAAGATACACCGAAATTATTAGGAAGCACAAGGATGACAAGTAGGAAATGCGAGATAAGTTGGAAATTCGGGAAACTTCTTGACAAATTAGATTTCTGCGAATAAACTAGTGCGTATATATTCCGCTTATGGATATAAGTGGATTAAAATATTTAAAATGCATGGAAAAGAAGAGTAGTCTGATAGGTTACATTACAGAGAATCCCGGTAGCTGAGAAGGGATATGGAGAATGCAGATGAAGATGGTCTTGGAGCAGAGTAACTGAGGTGTTATGATAAGCTTAGGTTACGACGGTAGCACCCGTTATCGTGCAGACTGTTATGCAGTCATGGAGGCTTTTGTCGCAAGGCAAGGCAAATTAAAGTGGTACCACGAGATTATAGCTCGTCTTTAAGAGATTAAAGACGAGTTTTTTGTATGTGAACATGTTTTAACAGAGTGAAAGGAGATTATTATGGAAAAGAAAACGTATTATTTAACAACAGCCATTGCCTATACTTCAGGCAAACCACATATTGGAAACACTTATGAGGCAGTACTTGCAGACAGTATTGTAAGATTTAAACGATATCAAGGATATGATGTTCGTTTTCAGACAGGAACAGACGAACATGGACAAAAAATTGAATTAAAGGCAGCAGAAGCCGGAATTACGCCAAAGGAATTTGTTGACCAGGTTGCAGGAGAGATCAAAAGCATATGGGACTTAATGAATACCTCTTATGATCATTTCATTCGTACTACCGATAAAGATCATGAAAAACAGGTTCAGAAAATTTTCCGCAAATTATATGAAAATGGCGATATTTATAAAGGATATTATGAAGGAATGTATTGTACTCCTTGTGAATCGTTCTTTACTTCTTCCCAGCTTGTCGATGGAAAATGTCCTGATTGCGGAAGAGAATGTCAGCCTGCAAAAGAGGAAGCGTATTTCTTAAAACTAAGTAAGTATACAGACCGTTTAATTGAGCATATTAATACACACCCAGAATTTATTCAGCCAGAATCTAGAAAGAATGAAATGATGAATAACTTCCTTTTACCAGGTCTTCAGGATTTGTGTGTCTCCAGAACGACCTTTAAATGGGGAATTCCGGTTGACTTTGATGACAAACATGTTGTATATGTATGGCTTGATGCACTTAGTAACTATATTACTGGGCTGGGTTTTGATGTGGATGGAAATAATGATGCACTTTATAAAAATTTCTGGCCTGCTGATTTACACTTAATTGGAAAAGATATTCTTCGATTCCATACGATTTATTGGCCGATTATGTTAATGGCACTTGAAATTCCATTACCAAAACAGATATTTGGTCATCCATGGTTACTTCAAGGTGATGGAAAGATGAGCAAATCCAAGGGCAATGTACTTTATGCAGATGATCTTGTATCTATCTTTGGGGTAGATGCGGTTCGTTACTTTGTGCTTCATGAGATGCCATTCGAAAATGATGGTGTTATTACCTGGGAGCTCATGGTAGAGAGAATGAATTCTGACCTTGCAAATACCTTGGGAAACTTGGTAAATCGTACTATCTCTATGTCGAATAAATACTTTGACGGCATTGTAAATAATAGAAATGTAAAAGAATCCGTGGATGATGAATTAATTCAGCTAACATTTGAAACACCAAAAAAAGTAGAAGAAAAGATGGAAAAACTTCGTATTTCTGATGCCATTTCCGAGATCTTTACCCTATTCAAACGTTGCAATAAATATATTGACGAAACAATGCCTTGGGCGCTTGCAAAAGAGGAGGAGAAGAAAGCACGTTTAGAAACTGTACTATATAACTTGGTAGAAAGTATTAGTGTGGGAGCTAGCTTGCTAGAAAGCTTTATGCCAGAAACCTCTGCAAAGATTTTGACACAAATTAATGATACAAAGAGAGAGTTAACAGCCATGGATGCATATGGAAAATATGTATCGGGTAGCAAAGTAGTGGAAAAACCAGAGATTCTATTTGCAAGACTTGATATGGAAGAAGTACTAAAACAAGTAGAAGAAATGAAAGCAAAGCAGACGAATAATAGCAAAGAGGTAGAGCCAGTGATGGAGCCGGGTATTGATATAGAAGCAAAAGCTGAAATTGAATATGATGATTTTATGAAAATGCAGTTTCAGGTAGGCGAAATTCTTGCGTGCGAGGAAGTTCCAAAGTCTAAGAAATTATTATGCTCTAAAGTACGCGTTGGAAGTGAAATAAAGCAAATTGTTTCAGGTATCAAACAGTACTATAGCGCAGAAGAAATGGTAGGAAAAAAGGTTATGGTTTTAGTTAACCTAAAACCTGCCAAATTGGCTGGGGTATTATCCGAAGGAATGCTTTTATGCGCAGAAGATGCAGATGGTAATTTAGCGCTTATGACACCGGAAAAGCCAATGCCTGCAGGAGCAGAAATTTGCTAATGTAACTTAGAACTTTCATCTATCCTAACTGTGTAATTACGATGCAGAAAGGATAGACGAAAGTTTTTTCTTTAAGACAGGAAGGACAAGACAAATGATTTTTGAAAGTCATGCACATTATGAAGATAAGGCATTTGATGAGGATAGAGAAAGCTTGTTAGAAAGCTTTGGGGCAAATGGTATTGGTATGGTAGTTAATGTTAGCTCCAGTCTTGAAACCATTGAAAAGACCATTGAACTAATAAAAAAATATTCCTTTATGTATGGAGCGGTTGGAGTACATCCAGAGGAATGTGCCACTTTGAACAATGAATCCTTTGAGTATATTCGTAAAATGGCAACAAAAGAAAAGATAGTAGCAATTGGTGAAATTGGTCTTGACTACTATTGGGACGAGCCAGAACGTAATATTCAAAAGAAATGGTTTGACGCACAGATTGAGCTGGCAAGAGAAGTGAATTTGCCAATGATTATTCATAGCAGAGATGCAGCCAAGGATACATTAGATATTATGAAAGCACACAAAAGTGAGGAGATTGGTGGAGTTATACACTGCTTTTCCTACGGAAATGAGATGGCAAGAGAATATCTTGATATGGGATTTTATCTTGGTGTAGGCGGTGTTGTTACGTTTAATAATGCAAAGAAACTAAAAGAGGTTGTGGAATTTGCACCAATGGATCGCATTTTAATTGAAACGGATTGTCCATATCTTTCACCAGTACCAAACCGAGGAAAGAGAAACTCATCACTTAACCTTTCCTATGTCGTTCAAGAGATTGCAAAAATCAAAGGTTTGGATTATGATGAGGTAGTAGCAATAACCGAGGAAAATGCAAAAAAGATGTACAAAATAAATATTTAGAAGACAAGAGGTGGCGAATGGCAAACTTAGGAATACCACAGAATACCATTGCAGTATTACAAAAGTATAATTTTAATTTCCAGAAAAAATTTGGTCAGAATTTCTTGATTGATACCCATGTACTCGAAAAGATAATCGATGCAGCTGGGATAACCAAAGAGGATTTTGTTTTGGAAATTGGACCAGGTATCGGAACAATGACACAGTACCTATGTGAAAATGCAAGAGAAGTGGTTGCAGTTGAGATCGATAAGAAATTAATACCAATTCTTGAAGATACATTATCCGAATATGATAATGTCACCATTTTGAATGAGGACATTTTAAAGGTTGATATAAATAAATTGGCAGAAGAAAAAAATGGCGGAAAACCGATCAAAGTTGTTGCAAATCTGCCTTATTATATTACGACACCTATCATTATGGGACTGTTTGAAAGTAATGTTCCACTTGATAGTATCACGATAATGGTACAAAAAGAAGTTGCCGACCGCATGCAGGTAGGACCTGGAACAAAAGATTATGGGGCGCTTTCTCTTGCTGTGCAATATTATGCAAAACCACAAATTGCAGCAAATGTTCCTCCAAACTGTTTTATGCCAAGGCCAAATGTAGGTTCTGCAGTTATTACGTTAAAACGCTATGAAAAACCACCGGTTGAGGTAGAGGATGCAAAACTTATGTTTCGTATCATCCGTGCTTCCTTCAATCAAAGAAGAAAGACCCTGGTGAATGGACTTAATAACTCTCCTGAAATTTCGCTTTCGAAAGAAGTGATTGCACAAGCGATAGAAAAATTGGGAGTATCCCCTTCTATTCGGGGTGAAGCATTGACATTAGAACAATTTGCAAGACTAAGTAACTTGATACAAATGAGGCAGTAGAAAATATGGCTAAGAAGAAAAAAAAGAAAGCAAAGAAAATGACGCCGGGTAGGAAGAGGCTTCAATTTATTTTTAAAATATTATTATTGTTATTATTGCTAACTATATTAATTGCAGGAATCTTCCTATATATGAAATATGGAAAAACAGTATTTACGCTGCATGATGAAGCAAATACACTGGTGCGACAGTCAACGACGGAGACTTTTCGACAATCTGAAACAAGTGAAGTCTATGATACCAATGGTAAAATAATCACGACATTAAAAGGAACGAAGGATACGTATTATCTAGAATATGACAAGATTCCAGATATGGCAACGCAGGCTATGATTTCTATCGAGGATAAAAAATTTCTAAAACATAATGGAATTGATATCAAAGGTATTATTCGTGCGGCGAAGTCGTATGTTGATAACCATGGAGAAATTACCCAAGGAGCTAGTACAATTACCCAGCAGTTGAGTCGTAATATTTTTCTGACGCACGAGGTGAGCTGGCAGCGAAAAGCAAAGGAAATATTTATTGCTTTAGCAATGGAAAAGAAGTATTCCAAAGAACAAATCATGGAATTTTATATGAATAATATATACTTTGGTAATGGTTATTATGGTATTCAGGCAGCATGTAAAGGATATTTTAGCACCGATGTTGATGAGTTATCCTTAGCACAGATTACCTACCTTTGTGCAATTCCAAATAATCCAACTCTTTATGATCCATTGGAGAACAGCGATAACACCATTAAGCGAAAGAACCGAATTCTGAAACAAATGAATAAAGATGGAGCAATTGGTGATGAAGAATATCGAGAAGCTGTCAATGAGGAAATTACGCTAAAGGTTACAAAGAATAAAAAGCGAAATTATATTGAAACATATGTATACAACTGTGCAATTCGTGCACTTATGAAAAATCAAGGATTTAACTTCCGATATACCTTTAATTCCGATGAAGAAAAAGAACGCTATCAAGAGCGTTATGACGATGTATATTCGATGTGCCAGCAGTCATTATATAGTGCAGGTTACCGCATTTACACTTCTATTGATACAAAGAAGCAAAAGCAATTGCAAAAGTCAGTAGATGATGTTTTGGCAGATTTCTCGAGTAAAAACAAGGACGGAATTTATGAGTTGCAAGGAGCCGCTACCTGTATCGACAACAATAATGGAAGAGTAGTTGCTATTGTTGGAGGAAGAGAGCAGGATACCATTGGATATACATTGAATCGAGCATATCAAAGCTATCGTCAACCTGGAAGCTCGATAAAACCTTTGATTGTATATACACCATCATTTGAGCGGTCGTATACACCAGACAGTATTGTTGTAGATGAAAAAATGGAGGATGGACCAAAGAATTCAAATGGATCCTATGCCGGTAAAATTACTGTTCGTACCGCAGTAGAGCAGTCAAAAAACTCCATTGCATGGAAATTATTTACAGAATTAACACCAGAAGTTGGGTTACAATATTTATTAAATATGAACTTTGCAAAAATATCGAAAAATGACTATTATCCTTCTGCTTCTCTTGGTGGATTAACCAATGGTGTTAGTAGTGTAGAAATGGCTTCTGCATTTGCAACGCTTGAAAATGAAGGCGTATTTAGAGAACCAACTTGTATTGTTTCCATTCTTGATTCAAGGGGAAATGAAGTGGTTAGTGAAATCCAGGATACCAAGGTAATCTATGATGCAAATGCAGCGCGCACGATGACCGATGTTTTGAAAGGGGTATTTACGAGAGGAACTGCTAGGGGGCTTTCTCTTACCAACATGTCTTGTGCTGGAAAAACTGGAACGACAGATGATAAAAAAGATGGCTGGTTTGTTGGATATACGCCTTATTACACAACAAGTGTATGGGTTGGCTATGATATTCCAAAGCAACTAGATTCTCTTGCAGGTGCTACATATCCGGGAAGTATTTGGAAAACATATATGCAACAGATTCATGAAGGATTAGAAAATATTGGATTTGTTAATTATACCAAAACGGAAGATACTACGGTAAAGGAGGAAGCAGAAGATGAAGAAAAAGTTCAGGAAAATATTCAGCAAAACGTTCCCGAAGAGCCACCTGTCGAAGCCGACGAGGATGAAAATATACTCGATTTGGATGCGCCGCTTGAAGGAGAGGAAGACACGACGCAAGATCCAGAAGCTGATTCACAAGGTCCAGAAGGGGAATATGACTATTCAGGCGATACACAAGATGAAGAAACTCTGCAAGGGGATGAAGAAGTAACCGTTCCATCCGAAGAAGATATTGTTGAAACACCAGTACCAACCGAATAAAAAAGCGTGAAAAATGGAGCGAATACAAGTGGATATAATCTTCTTGTATTCGCCCCATCTTTATATTCACTACATACTACCGAGAACCTGAATTGCCTTATCTTTTAAGATAAGTTCAAAGTGTTCTTCAAAGTAGGAATAACTTGCATAGGTAGTTCGTTCTGCTTTGCCATATTCTGATATAATATTGCATATCTTATTAAATTCTTCTGGTGTATGCTGTGATTTGCTAATCACTAAATAATATTTTTCAGTAGCGTTGTCTTTATATATACTGTTTAGTCCATTGTAAGACTTTGTGATATGCTCGGAAAGACGACTAATTTCTTCTAATGATTGAAAGGAAAAAAACTTGGTTAGATTTGTTTGTGTCGCAACATATTTTGGTTCAATTTCGTCTGAGATTTCATCTTCGCTTGAATCGGAATCCATCGCTTTTTCATCTATATCGGATTCATCATCTAAGCCCATAATCTCATCTATTTTATCAAAACAATGAAGGATTTCATCTGCATAAGCAACATCTTCTTCTGCATTAAACTCATTAATTTCTTGTTCCGGTGAAAATTTTGAAAAACGAGTATCTAATTCGTCTGGATCTTCAATTTTAGTGATTACAAGAACTAAACATTCGGCAGAAACTGGAATTGCTTCAATCATCAAAGGAATATCATCTGCTTCAAACCCAAACTGATAAGCTGCTTGTTGCATCATATCACGAAAGAGCTCTTTTGCTTTTTCTGTTCCATAAGCAAGTTCACTGATTCTTAGTTCCCTATCCATTAAATCTCTCTTGCTGAGGGTACATCGAATCTGATTATCGCTGATTTTTTCAATTTTCATATAATCACATCCTTTTCTAAATATATCGAACCATCGATATGCAATAGTATCCTTAGTGTATGCGTGATTTAAAAAAAGTATAAGTGATATCCAAATTAAAGTCAACTAAAAATCAATTGACAAAATTTGCTTATGACACTAAAAATTAATTGACAAAACTTGTTAATAGATTATAATACTAGTATGAGGTGTAATTTTAAAAAGAAAGGAGCGTTTGTATATAATATTATATGGTTTAATAAATATCGTGTTATTCAAAAACTAGGACAAGGTAGCAGTGGTATCGTTTATTTAGCTCAGCATGAAATGCTTCATACATACCGAGCAATCAAGCAAATGCCAAAGAAACAAGCAAATGCCCGGTGGATGAATGAAGTTAACATTTTAAAAATTCTTAGACACCCAAATATTCCTATAGTATATGATATTGAGGAAGATGAAAATTATATCTATATTATTGAAGAATATATAGAGGGTCAATCTTTACGAGCTTATAAGCTCAGTCAAACAAACATCAATGAAAATAAATTACTCGATTTCTTAATTCAGTTAAGCGAAGTTCTTGATTTTTTACATTCTTTAAAACAACCCATTTTATATCTTGATTTAAAACCAGATAATATCTTAATTACAAATAGTCATCAATTAAAGTTGGTGGATTTTGGTACAGCAAAAGTTTTTCAAAAGGGCAATTCAGTAACTCATTCCTATGGAACAAAAGGATATGCCGCGCCGGAGCAGTATGGTGTGTATAAAGAGGATAAACGCTCGGATATATATGGTCTTGGTGGAATTCTTTTCTTTTTAGCAACAGGAGTTCCTTATATGGGAAGTAAAGAAGAGTTAAAAAATTTGGAACATACAAGCTATTATTCAAAACAATTTATAATGATTCTTACAAAGTGTTTAAAGTACCAACCGTCTGATCGTTATGCCTCGGTTGATGTGGTCAGGAAAGAAGCCACTTATCTAAAACAAACAAAAGCGGACGTATGTGAAAATACACCTCATATTATCACGGTAACGGGTATGATACCCCGTATTGGTACTACTCATATCAGTCTTATGATAACAGCATATCTAAATCAAATTGGAATCCCTGCACTTTATATTGAACAAAATGAGTCGCGTGTCGTGGAGCAGCTAAACAAATGCGTGGATAAATATTGGTTGGAAAAGATACCAATGGCAAGAGGCGATACCAAGCTTTTAATGCAAAGATATCCAAAATTTGATGTATTTATATGCGATTGTGGCGTATTGGTAAATCAAAATAATACGTTTGTAGCGAAAGGTAAGAATTTCTTGGTTTTAGGATCTAAACCATGGGAGTGGAAGTTACCAGAACAAGGATTTAAGGGGACCTATTTGTTTAATTACACAAAACCAGAAGATTTTGTATACCTTAAAGAGAAGTTAAAAGATACACATTGTGTAAGAGTACCATTTGCATCAGATTGCCTTTCAACGCAGACAAATCGCTGTGTTAAAGTATTCTTACAGGAGATATTAAACGATGTATTGGAAAAAAAGAAACAGCGATTCTTTTTTAGCAAATCGCGGGAATCAAGAAAGTACTAAAATAATTGGAATTGTAGGAACGAATCGGGGAGTCGGCGTAACACACGTTTGCATAATGTTAGCCGAATACCTCACACTGGACAAAGGTTCTTTTGTTGCCATACTTGAATGTAATGATCATGGTGATTTTAAATGGATGGAGACAAATCTGTTTGGAAAAGGAAAGTTTCCATATTCATTCCATCAAGTACGTTATTTTACAGCAGTAGATATGGAAAACTTAGAAGAAATGATGAAAAGCAAGTATGCATATCTTATACTTGACTTTGGCGTACAACTAAAAGGAAAGGAAAAAGCTCTCAGTCTTTGTCAAAAAAAGATATTACTCGGAGTGGAGTCATGGTGGAAGATAGATGCCATGAATGAAAAAAATTCTCATTTTTTAGCAAAGGGTTTTCAATGTATATATAACTTAAGCGAGGAGGGAATGCCCTATTCGCCACTAAACAAAGGACCAGGAAAAAAAGCAAAAAAAATATTGGATGAAATTGTGGATTTTAAGTTCGTAACGTAATAGAAATTAAGACGTCTCACAAACAAGCAAGACCTTCTTATCCAAATTGTAACCCGTAAACCATGCGTGGACTTGCACCTTATATTTTCTATTATGAATGAATAAAATTATGCAAAAAGAGGGGGATGATATATTATAAAATGTAGTAAAATAAGCAAGAGTAAAGAAAATTAAATTAGCCCTCTATACATAAAAAGAAACCGGAGAGACGAATATGTTCATCGGTTTCTTTTTATGACCGTCTTGTTTCAAATAGAAAGAGGTGTTATACTAGTGTATACAATTTTTGTACACAGGAGGAAAATATACGGATGAACGAATCAAAAAATAAGATAAAAGCGGCACTTTTTCTGATTGTTCCGGTCTTTCTTATTGTTGTAATTGCCGTAATAGCAAAACAACTCATGCCAAGCAAAGAACGAATTGAACTTACAGATTATTATCCGATAGAAGGTGACGAGCTTTTGCTTGTAATGCAAGACGAAATCGCTGAAACAAAAGGATTATATATTGATGGTACTGCATATGTGGATTATGATACAGTAGTTTCCAATTTTAATAAAAGATTTTATTGGGATGCCAACGAAAATATTGTAATATATACCACCGCTTCTCAGGTTATTAAAGCAGAAGTTGGAGCAAAAGATTACTATGTTAATAAGAGTAAAACGGAAGTTGATTATCAGATTGTAAAAGTAGTAAATGATGTAGCATATATTGCTGTTGACTACATTGAACTATTTTCCAATGTAAAATCAACATTATATGAAAATCCGAATCGTATTGTATTTACTTGCAAGTGGAAGAATGATTATACGGCTTCCAAAGTAAAAAAAGATGCGGTACTTCGTGAAAAACCAGACATCAAAAGTCCGATTGTTTATGATGTAAAAAAAGGGGACCAGCTAGTATATATTAAGGAAACCGATGAAGAAACCTCGAAAAATTTTCAAAAAGTGATTACAGAAGATGGCGTAATTGGATTTATTCAGAAAAAACGTTTAAAAGATTCTTATGATTTGGGACTAAAATCAGATTTTAAAGAAGAATCGTATTCATCCATTACAAAAGATTATAAAATAAATATGGTTTGGCATCAGGTAACGAACCAAGACGCAAACAATTCGCTATTAAACCTTTTGGATGCGACCAAGGGAGTCACTACAATTTCACCTACCTGGTTTTCTTTAGCTAGTAATAAAGGAGAAATCACTTCCCTTGCAAGTGAAACCTATGTTAATAGAGCGCATAGTGCTGGAGTCGAAGTATGGGCATTATGTGATGATTTCAATACTGAAAATGTGAATACTTTTAAATTATTGTCGTATACTTCCAGAAGAGAAAAACTTGAAAATGAGTTAATTGCATCGGCAATTAAATATAACTTAGATGGTCTTAATATTGATTTTGAAAAGATTTCTTCTAAGGCGGCAACTCATTTTATACAGTTCATACGTGAATTATCTGTAAAATGCAGAAGCAATGGGATTGTATTATCAGTGGATAACTACGCGCCTGGATATACAGGATATTATGACAGGCAAGAACAGGGAATTGTCGCAGATTATGTAATTACCATGGCATATGATGAGCATACAGGTGGTTCCAAAGAAAGTGGATCAGTTTCATCGATTGAATATTTTACCGATGCGATTACAAATACCATAAAAGAAGTACCAGCGGAAAAAACCATTATCGGAATTCCGTTCTATACTAGACTGTGGAAAGAAGTAACAGAAGGTGAACAAGTTACCGTAAGTAGTGAAGCTTATGGTATGGTAAATGGTGCAAATCTATTAACGGATAATGGAGTTACGACCTATTGGGATGAAACTTCTGGACAAAATTATGGAGAATTTGAGGCCGATGGAGCAACGTATCGCATGTGGCTTGAAGATGCACAATCAATTGAACTGAAAATGAAAGCAGTTGAGGAAGCGAATGTGGCTGGAGTAGCCGGTTGGAAACTTGGGCTTGAGTCATCCAGCATATGGGATGTTATTATAAAATATGTAAACTAAAGTTTATTGGAGTTGTTGCAAAGTAGCAATTTGCTATTTTGCAGCATCTTCTTCTATAAAACCGGAAAAACTTTTGTGGTTTCTTGATGGAAAGTAATTGGAGGATGAAATGGATTTAACAGAGAGAATTTTTTATGCTGGAATTGAGGAATTCCGCGATTATGGAATCAAATTTACGATGGACAGTTTGGCCTCAAGATTAGGTATTAGTAAACGTACATTATACGAAACAGTTCCATCAAAAGCGAAAGTAATTGAGCTCGTAATTGATCGAACCTTTGCAAATGTTAAAGAACAGCAAAAAGAAATACTAAAAAACGACACACTTGGGACGGCGGAAAAAATCAAGAAGCTCATGACGATTATTCCGATATATTCCGATTTGATTGACTATCGCCAGGTAGTAGAAATTGGAAAGGTATATCCTGAACTTTATAAAAAGGTGCAAGAAGGAATTGAAGGAGACTGGGATGCGACACTTCGTCTATTAGAACAAGGAATTGAAGAAGGAATTATAAAGCCTTACAGTTTGATAATTATGCGTGAATTATTCTGTCTTGCATTTGAACGATTACTGGATGGAAGATTTTTAATGAAAAACGGCATCACTTATGACAAAGCCTTGGAAGAGGTGACCTCAATTATTTTTTCGGGGATACTGGCATAAAATACGGATACTAAATTCTGGTGTAATGAATGACGGACGCGAGTCTTGGTTGTTAAGGGACGCCATAAAAGGCTGAGCATTTTTGTTTTCCGCCAATTTACACGGCTCCCATGGTGGGCTTTTATATCAATCGCATAGGAATTCCACGTAACCTCTAAGCAATCGAAAAATCGGTTCAAGGGAAGCCGATTTTTGATAGAGTTTGCGTTCCATATAAGGCTGCTGAAAAACTACTGTTTTTTATTGCTCTCAGCAAAGATAATTATCCCTAATAAAAAAATAAGAGTAAAAATGGCTTCATTTTTCCCATTTTTACTCTTATTTTTTTCATATTTTTATGTTTTTTTGGTTCATTC
>JBGSNZ010000017.1:0-103411 GCA_041739345.1 Acetivibrio sp.
AGAAAATGGTCTTATAAAAAAGAAGAATGGTTAAATCCGGAGCGAACTGCAAAGGAAGAAGCAATAGAAATAAAGGGAGCACACGCTTCCTAAAATGAAAATGGAAAACAGGTAGGGTGACAACTACTCAAAAAATTTCCGTGGATATGGATAAGCTAGATAAAAAATCAATGAAAATGGGGGACATGTCGTATTGCTGTGAAGATTTACAAGGAGAAATAAACTACATTAGAGTATATGTAGATTGATAGTTTTTGAAAGGTAAAATTAGTAATTCTTATTTTGTTTGATAAGTATCGGTGTTTGAATTAAATATAAGGAAGTAACGCTAATGCACGTAATGGCAAGAAACCCAAGTTATTGTGGTATTTACCTTAGTAATATTTGAAAATTCCGATGTTAGCAAATTTAATGTTAAAAATAAGCTGATATTAGGTTCAACACAACGATTTGATTTTAGACAAGCATTGCAGACATAAGGCGCTTTTTGAATCTGAGGGCCTCTTAGCCGCGGCTATACTATTTGGTTCTTTCTTGAAAAGACTAATCAGAATAACGAGCGTATTGAATCAGAGTAGAGAATACGCTTTAACAACGTAGATGACTACCCATATTAGAGGTATTTATTTTTCTCAGAGACATTTGGTTTAATATGGTTCTTGAATTTTATTACGGTTAGTGATACAATTATTACAGTAAACGTAACAAAAGGAGGATGAAATGAGGGATAATGTAAAAGGAGGGGCTCTTACAGAAGTTACTTTTTTCATATTATTGGCATTGTATGAACCAAAACATGGTTATGGCATAATGCAGTTTGTGGAAAATGAAACCCAAGGTCGCCTAAATTTAGGAGCTGGTTCCCTATATGGTGCAATTAATACTTTACAAGAAAAAGGATGGATTCGTCCAGTTAATGATGGTAGTGAGCGTAAAAAGGAATATATGATAACAGAAACCGGAAAAGAAATAGCAAAGAATGAAATAATAAGGCTGAATAAATTAACTATCACAGCTTCAAGAATAATAGGAGGGTGCGAATAATGAAAAAATGTTATCGTTTTTTTGGAGGGCTGTTGGATACACAAGAAAAATGGCTAAATAAGATGGCACATAGTGGTTATCGCATGATTAAAACAGGTAAATTATCTTATGAATTTATGGAATGCCAACCAGATCAATATCAGTACTGTGTAGAATTTGTTGCACATAAATCATATAAAAGTGAAAAAGAATACCGTTCTTTCCTTGAGGATATGGGCTATACCGTATTTTATAAGAATGCTAATCTTAATTATTCCACCGGAAAGGTGCGATGGAGACCTTATGGAAGCGGTTTTGGACAAGTTTCTACTAATCCTGGCAGCTATAATAAAGAGCTGTTTATTGTTGAAAAGAAAAAAGATGAGCATCCCTTTGAATTACATACAACGAATTCAGATACCGCTGCGTATTATAAACGGATAAGAAACTCGTGGTTGACTCCCACCATCCTGTTCTCTGTGCTATCTATTTGGCAGTATATTAGTAGTGGCGCTATTTCAAAAGAAGTAATTACATTTGGAGTCATTGGAATGGTCCTTCTGATACCGATAATACGTTATCAAAAAGAAATAAGTTACTTTTCGAAAGCCGCAAAAACAGAAGAGTAAATTACATCCCATAGGGGGGCTTCACAAACCCATTTTTGTTCGTTTATAATGATAAAGCATTAGAAATGAATAAAAAAATGAATGAGGGATAAGGAAACAATGATGAAGAAAAAGATACTAGCAACGTTGTTGTCAGCAACATTGGTTTGTGCATTGCTTGCAGGGTGTGGCAAATCCGACAATACCATAGCGAAGACAGATTCGAAAGGGGAAGGCTCTACTCTAATTTATGGCAGTAATGACTACACTCGTATTAACCCGGCAATTGATGAACATGGGGAAATTAATTTGCTATTATTTGATGGACTAGTTGCGCATGATGCAGATAACAATTTGGTTCCGGGACTTGCAAAATCATGGGAATTTGATGATGATACCAATACATATACCTTCCATTTGAAAGATGATGTCACATGGCATGATGGGGAGCCTTTTACAGCAGAAGATATAAAATTTACAATAGAAGCAATTATGAATCCAGACAATGAATCCGAAATTGCATCAAACTATGAAGACATTCAAGAAATCAAGGTAACTGATGATACTACGGTAAACTTTACGTTAAATGATAAAAATGTAGCATTTCTAGAATATATGACGATTGGAATTCTTCCAAAACATTTGCTGGAAGGACAAGATATGCAGACATCGGACTATTTTCGATTTCCGATTGGTACAGGACCTTACATGATGTCGGAGTGGGATGAAGGTCAGAGTATTACCTTAGTTAAAAACCCAAACTACTATAAGGGGGAGCCTAATATTGATACAATTGTATTTAAAATTGTAGAAGATGACAATGCAAAAGCACTGCAGTTAAAATCCGGTGAGCTGAATTTGGCAAAGGTAACACCAAAGGATGCACAAAGTTTTAAAGAAGATACGAACTTAAAAATTTATGATATGACAACCGCGGATTATCGCGGAATCATGTATAATTTTAATAATGAATTCTGGAAGAAAAACAGTGACATAATTCCGGCTATTAATTACGCAATTGACCGCCAGACTATGGTAGACAGTGTCTTGCTGGGAGAAGGAATTCCGGCGTATGGACCATTGCAACGTAACAAGTATAATAACGAAGATGTGGAAACGTATGACTACAATCCAGAAAAATCCAAAGAACTGATTGAAGAGGCAGGATGGATCTTTGGTGAGGATGGAATCTACGAAAAAGACGGCGAAAAACTATCCTTTACCATTAATATTATGGAAGGTGATCAGGTTCGTGCCGACCTTGCAGCAATTGCTTCCCAACAGTTAAAAGAAGTAGGAATTGATGCTAAGAGCCAGGTACAGTCTGAAATTGACTGGGAAAATCAGGAAGCATTTTTGATTGGATGGGGAAGCCCATTTGATGCAGATGATCATACTTATAAAGTATTTGGAACTGATAAGGGAAGCAACTATAATGCATATTCAAATGAAGAGGTAGACAAATATCTTACAGAGGCGAGACAGACTGAGAATGAAGATGAACGAATGGAAGCATATGCAAAATTCCAGGTAGCACTTTCACATGATCCAGCGTATACATTCTTTTGTTATGTAGATGTCAACTATATCGCAAACAAGAATATTAAGGGAATCTCAGAAAATACAATACTTGGACATCATGGGGTTGGAATTTTCTTTAATGTGGCAGAATGGGAAATGTAAATCAATGAAAAATCTTTTAGAAATAAACAATCTTTCGGTTCATTTTAAAACAAAACAAGGTGAAGTAGAAGCAGTAAGGGACGTCTCTCTGTCATTAAGACAGGGGGAGGTCCTTGCTGTCGTTGGAGAGTCCGGTTGTGGAAAAACGGTGATGTGCAAGGCAATCATGAAGCTTTTGCCGAAAAATGCATGGGTGAAAAGTGGTCAGATTATAGCAGATGGTCAAGATATTTCGAATCTATCGGAGCGTCAGATGCGTAAACTGCGAGGCTCCATTTTTTCTATGATCTTTCAAGATCCGCTTACCTCATTGAACCCAACGATTACGATTGGTAAACAGATTGAAGAAGCGGTTTTGATGCACAGATGTGATATGAAGAAACAAGAAAGCAAGCAAAGCGTTTTAGAATTGATGGAATTGGTTGGAATTTCGGATGCACAGGTAAGATATGACAGCTATCCCCATCATTTCTCTGGAGGAATGCGACAGCGTTGTGTTATGGCAATTGCGTTAGCATCCAATCCTAAAATTTTGATTGCAGACGAACCTACAACGGCGCTGGATGTCACCATACAGGCACAGATTTTGGACCTTTTAAAAGATATCCAACAAAAGGTTAGAACGAGCACGATATTTGTTACCCATGATTTAGGAGTTGTGGCACGAGTTGCGGATCGTGTTGCCGTTATGTATGCAGGAAAAATAGTAGAGATTGGGACAACGCAGGAGATTTTCTATGACCCACGCCATCCCTATACTTGGGGACTTATGCGTTCTCTACCGGCATTTTCACAAGGAAGGGAACACTTAGAAACAATTCCGGGATTTCCACCTAGTCTAATCAATCCTCCAAAAGGAGATGCCTTTGCACCAAGGAATGTATATGCATTAGATGTTGATTTTGAAAAGATGCCGCCGATGTTTCATATTACTGATACGCACTACGCCGCTACCTGGCTTTTGGATGAGAGAGCACCAAAGATAGAAACACCGATTGGAGGAAATATGATCAATGAACAAAGATGATATTTTAGTAGATGTCCAAAATCTTTCGCATCAGTTTCGATTGGGGAAAAGGGCGTATGTGAAGGCTGTGCACGATGTATCCTTTCAGATTAAAAGAAACGAAATATTTAGTTTGGTAGGAGAATCTGGTTCAGGTAAGTCTACCGTGGCAAGATGCATGATGAAAATATATGAACCAACAAACGGAAACATCCTTTATGATGAAATAAATCTTTGTAGCAAAGAAGAATGGAAAAAAAATAAAAAAAGAATACAAAAAGAAATGCAGATTATTTTTCAAGATTCTACTTCAGCACTAAATCAGAGAATGAAAATAGAAGATATTATATCGGAGCCACTTCGTATACAGCATATAATGAAAGGTAAAAGTGAATTAAAAAATTATGTGATGCAGCAATTGGCATATGTAGGAATGGACGGGAGTTTTTTGAACCGTCATCCATCGGAACTTTCTGGCGGTCAGCGTCAGCGTATCGCGATTGCGCGTGCATTTGGAATGAAGCCCAAATTGTTAATAGCAGATGAGCCGATTGCATCCTTGGATGTTTCGGTTCAGGCCCAGATTGTTAACCTATTTCAGCATCTGCAAAAAGAGCATGATTGCTCCATCCTCTTTATTGCACATGATTTGTCTATGGTAAAATTCTTAAGTACGCGAGTAGGAGTTATGTGTCGTGGACACCTTGTTGAAATGGCTCCAACCAAGGAACTGTTTGAAAATCCGATCCACCCATATACCAAGGCTTTGCTGTCTGCCATTCCGATACCAGATCCTATTCTCGAGAGAAATCGTAAAATACTTACATATACGGATGATACCATTTTACATGACATGTTTTTTACTGAGGTGAGTCCAGAGCATTTTGTGATGCAGGAGGTAGGCCATGAATCTTAAAAAGATAAAAAAAGTAACGGTATTTCTGTTAAAAAAGATTAGCATTTCTATTATTGCTATTCTTTTCTTATCTGTTTTGGTATTTTTCATGTCAAGACTTGCACCAGGGGATCCGCTAGTATCCTATTATGGTGACCGTGCGGAACGGATGTCACCAGAAGAAAAGGAGCATGCCATGGAACGGCTTGGCTTAAATGAAGCCATACCAAATCAGTATGTTAGGTGGGTTAATAATGCCGTTCATGGAGATTTTGGAATCTCTTATAAATATAAGCAGGATGTTCTAGTAGTCATAGAAGGAAGGCTCATCAATACCTTGATTTTAGGCGGTATTGGTTTTCTACTCACCTTCTTATTTGCGTTACTTCTTGGAATCTTTTGTGCCTTTCGAGAAGGTGGAATTCTTGATCACATCATTTGTAAAGTAGGAACCGTGACAAGCTGCATACCGGAATTTTATTTTTCATTGATATTAATTCTCGTATTTAGCGTAAATTTGAAATTATTGCCAAGTAGTGGTGCTTATGCGCTTGGACAATCAGGTAGTATACAAAGTCGTTTGACGCATTTGGTTCTTCCCATGATTGTTGTTGTGCTAAGCCATCTTTGGTATTATGCATATATGATACGAAACAAGCTTCTAGAGGAAATAAGGCAGGACTATGTGTTACTTGCAAAGTCTAAGGGACTGTCTAAGAAAGACATTATGTATAAGCACTGTGTTCGTAATATCTTACCTGCATTTATCAGTATAATGGCGATTTCTCTTCCTCATATAGTGGAAGGAACCTATATTGTCGAAATGGTCTTTTCTTATCCAGGAATTGGTACGCTATCCTTTGAAAGCGCAAAATACCATGACTACAATATGCTGATGGTACTTTGCCTGATTACTGGAATTATTGTTATTATCGGAAATATTGTAGGGCAGGCAATCAGCGAAAAGATTGATCCTAGGATGAAGGCGAGTGAAATCGTAGAAACAACGGAGGTGACTAAAATTTGACCAAGGAAACCGAATTAAAAAGGGAAAAGGAATTTAAATTAGTTGGATTAAATTATATAAAGCCTGTTACCTTCGAGGATAAGAAACGCAGCAATTGGAAGGGAAGACCGGTGGCTTCCTTATGTTTGCTGGCGGTTATTGTACTGTTGTGTATATTTTGCAAGCTGATTATGAACCATGAGCCAACCTATATGAATCTTTCAAATTGTAATGTAGCACCAAATAATGTGTTTTTCTTTGGAACGGATACGATGGGACGTGACGTCTTTTCGATGGTTTGGTACGGTGGACGCATTTCTCTATTTATCGGGGTAGTGGCTACGTTGATATCCACAACAATTGCGATTGTTTATGGGTCCATTAGCGGAATGGCTCCAATGGTTATAGATGATGCCATGATGCGCTTTACCGAAATAATGCTGAGCATTCCTTCTCTTTTGGTTATCATTTTTGTGCAAGCCATCGTTGGTAAACAAAATGTGTTTATCATCTCCATTGTCATCGGAATTACTAGCTGGATGAGTATTGCAAAGGTTGTACGGACGGAAGTAAGGCAGATACAAAAGAGCGAGTATGTAATCGCTTCCCGTTGTATGGGCGGGGGCTTCTTTCATGTACTCGGAGAGCATCTGGCACCAAACTTTGTCTCTTCAATCATGTTTATGGTGGTCATGAATATAAGGGGAGCAATCACCGCAGAGTCTACGTTAAGCTTTCTTGGTATTGGTCTTCCAATTGAAGTAATATCCTGGGGAAGCATGTTGTCGCTTTCGGAAAAAGCGCTAATGACAAATTCCTGGTGGATTATCCTAATCCCTGGGGCATTTCTTGTGACGACACTGATGTGTATTACAAATATAGGAAATTATATTCGTAGAGAAGTAAATCAGAGTGAGAGCAATATTTAGCTTCATGCCAATGCGGGCCTAAATGCAGGTTGTGGTATCTTTAATTGAAGTAATGTGATTTTAGCACAGAAATAGTAGTGCAAAAGGATTAATATGGTATATAATCAATAGTACAGTACAAAAGAAAAAGGAGAAAAATGATGTTATTAAAGAGAAAAAAATCGTGTGCAGAAATGGGCTGTGTTATCAGTTATGTGGAAAATACGCTCAATGGAGTGGAAACTTCTTGTCCTACGAGTTCTTATGATGTACATAATAAAATTATAGAGCACTTTGAAAAACTTTTAAAAAATGAAAAAAGAATGTCAATAGCAGCAAAAGAAGTTTTAGAGATAGCCAGTACAATCAGTAACTTTGATGTTGGAATGGCACATATTTCACAGCAGTTAATGACGTTTGCTGAAGAAATGGAGGGGCTTAGCGCTTCTAATTTAGCTATAGTGGAAGAAACGACCGCGACGATGAATCAAGTGGAAGAAACGATAGATTCTACAGCAAAAACACTGGAGAATCTTACAAGAGAATCAAAATTATTCGGAGATAAAAATAATGAGAGTCAGGATTTACTAAAAGAGGTTTCAGATTTAAAAGAAAATGTAATTGAAGATACTACGTATATGAATACTAAAATTGAACAATTAGTTGATTTAGCAAGTGAAGTAGGTAAAGTGGTAGATAGCGTACAAGGAATTGCGAACCAAACAAATTTGCTGGCATTAAATGCCGCAATAGAAGCAGCAAGGGCAGGAGAACATGGAAGGGGATTTTCTGTTGTTGCGGAGGAAGTAAGAAAATTAGCGGATGATACAAAGACAAACCTTGATGGAATGCGGGAATTTGTGGATAATATTCATGAGGCAGCAAAAGAAGGTAAGGTAAGTATGAACCGAACCTTTGAGTCTACCAGCCAAATGAGCTTAAAAATTGATTTGGTTTCTGATACCGTAGGTTCCAACATTGGCATGCTACAGGACCTCATTTCCAGCGTGCATGATATCGACACTTCCATGCAAGGAATAAAAATAGCTACTTCTGAGATAACGCAAGCAATGGAAGCATCCAGTATAGATGCACAAAGATTGAGTGAGATGACACAAAATATCTATCAAGATGCAGTAGAGAGTGTTCAATTTGCAAAAAATATTTCTGCAATCGATGATAAATTATCTCATGTTACAAACAATCTTTTTAAAGGATTAAGGGATGGAAAGCATGCCATCACCAATGAAGAGGTGCAAAATGTAATTCGAAAAGCAAAACAGGCACATAATGAATGGGTTCAAAAGATTGAAGGAATGATTGAACGAATGCAGCTAGCACCATTACAGACAAACTCGCATAAATGTGCATTTGGACATTTTTATCATGCACTAAATGTCACTCATCCTCAATTAGTGGAAGAGTGGAAGCAGATTGATGCTTTGCATCATGAATTTCATGGTATGGGGGATGAAATCATTCAGAAAATTAAAGAAAATGATAAGGTGAATGCAGGATTACTTTATAATAAAACAAAAGAAATTTCGCAAAATATGATTGCATTATTAGATTCAGTAGATAAAAAAATTGATGGGATGACAGCAAAAGGTATTAAAATATTTGAATAAATTGCATTTTTATTAAAAACAGATAAACTATACTTTTTTTAAGGAAGAGTTGAAGGTTTGAGGGAAAAAATATGTGCGGTCGTTATTATATAGATGAAGATACAGCGATAGAGCTTGGGAAAATAGTAGAAGAACTGGATCGGAAACATCAGATAGGTAAGATAAAGGCGGGAGATGTATTTCCTTCAAATGAAGCGAAAATATTGACAAGTCATGAAAATCACTGGGAGTTCTCGGATGCTACATGGGGATTTCCAAAGTATAAGGATAAGGGGCTCATCATCAATGCAAGAGCAGAAACGGCTTTGGAAAAGAACCCCTTTCGGGAGGCTCTTTTAAAGCGGCGTTGCATTGTACCAGCAAAAGGATTCTATGAATGGGATGCATCAAAAAACAAATTCTGCTTTACCAATGAAGACGAAAGTATTTTATTCATGGCAGGAATCATAGAACGTTATGAGACTACCAGCCGATTTGTTATACTCACGAAGAATGCCAATGCTTCCATGCTACGAATACATGACAGAATGCCATTAATTCTAAGCCAAGAACAGATAAAACCATGGATCTTTGATCAAACAAAAACAAACGAGATTTTAAAATCAACGCCACCATTACTGACAGGTTTTGCACAGATAGAGCAGTTGAGTTTATGGTAAGGTAATAAAATACGGGCATACTACATTACATAATAATGTAGTATGCCCGTATTTTATTAGGTATTATATATAACGAACAGAACAAAAAAAGTAAAGAAAAAGCCCTCATTTCTCATCATAATGAGCGCTGAAAACTCAACATAATTAGATGATGGAATTGTTGCTATTCAAAAAAGTACGAAAAGCGGCTTGTTTTGAATTATCGAGATGTGATTTCATTTGCTCAGCAGCAGGTTCTAAATTACCTTTTGCCAAATTATCTAAAATGGAGAGATGCTCATCAATTGTGCTTTTAAGGCGCTGTTCTTCATATCGACCACTTAAAATTCGAAAACGACAGTTTTGATCTTGAACATTTGCATAGGTTTGTAATACATAGCGGTTTGTACATTGATTCATAATGATTTGATGAAAATTGTCATCGGATTCATATAAATCTTCTTTTGGAGAGGTTTTATTCATCATTCTGCATTCTTCCACGATAGCAAACATTTTATCCAAATCCGTATAATTCATAGTTTTACAATAGTTTAGTATGACATAAGGCTCTAATAAAAATCGCGCTTCAAACGCCATATTGATTTCACCAACGGTTAGTGGTGAAACGATAAACCCTTTTTTGGGAATGATTTTAATGAGGTGTTCTTGCTCAAGACGACTTAGAGCATCACGTATAGGAGTACGGCTTACTTGAAATTCTTCACATAGTAAATCTTCATTTAGAAAAGAACTAGGCATATATTCACAACTCAAAATTTTATGTTTAATTGAGTTATAGGCTTGTTGTTTCCTACTTTGCTTGGGCATGGTATCTCCTTTTTCCATAAATTGCATATATTTTACATGTTCATAAGGACTTTATATCACTAATAGGCGGATAAGTCAACCCAAAGAATAAATTAGTAAGTAAAGACAACTGTGAATAGTTAACAAGTAAAACGTTACAAAACGGCATAAAACATATAAATATTTTGCAATAGATATAAAAGATGAAAATATTGATTGACATATTGCACAAACCGATGCTATGATGTATACAACAAAGGACACAATAAGGGACACAATAAAATATATTACATAATAGGCGGAGGATACTATGAAATCAATAGTGGTAAATGCCCCACGGAATGTGGAGATTAAAGAAGTTGAAAAACCAGTACTAAAAAATGGTGAAGCGTATTTAAAAGTTTTATATGGCGGAATATGTGGAAGTGATTTAGGTACATATAGAGGAACGTTTGCATATGTTTCCTATCCTAGAACACCGGGACATGAATTTTCAGCAGAAATCATTGATATTTGTGAGAATGATAGGGGACTGAAGAGCGGTATGATAGTTACCTGTAATCCTTATTTCAACTGTAAAGAGTGTTACTCATGTCTAAGAGGATTGGTTAACTGCTGTGAAAGCAATCAGACGATGGGCGTACAAAGAGAAGGTGCTTTTCAAGAGTATATTACAATGCCAATTGAACGTATTTACGATGGAAAAGGTCTATCTGCAAAGACTTTAACATTAATAGAACCATTTTGCATTAGTTATCACGGAGTTAGCAGAGCAAATGTAATACCAGGTGACAAGGTGCTTGTTATTGGTGCAGGAACAATTGGTGTTTTAGCAGCAATTGCAGCAAAAGAAAAGGGAGCTTCCGTTTGGATCAGTGATATAGCACAAGAAAAAATGGATTACGCAATGAATAACTTTGACTTGGATGGTTGTATTTTAAATAGCAATCCACAAGAGTTTGAAAAGAGCGTAAGTGAGATAACAAATGGTGGCGGATTTGATGTTACAGTCGAAGCAGTTGGTCTACCAGATACGTTCCAAAACAGTATAGATGCAGCAGCCTTTGGTGGAAGAGTCGTGCTTATCGGTGTAGGTAAGAAAAATTTAGATTTCAACTTTACAATGATTCAAAAGAAAGAACTAAATATCTTTGGTTCTAGAAATGCTCTTAAAAAAGATTTTACTGAGCTGATTGATATTATTAAAGAAGGAAAAATAGATTTAGATAGAATTGTTACACATGTCTATGATGCACAAGATGCTGCACTGGCATTTGAAGAATTTGATAAGAATGCAGCAAAAGAATTAAAAGTGCTATTAAAATTTTAGTTATTGTGTGATATGATGTATCACAATTAATAAACAAAAACTATATTTAAGGAGGAAATAACATGAAAACAATGGGGAAAACAAAAAAGATACTTGGATTAGCATTAGCATGTACATTACTAGTGTCCACAGCTTTAACAGGGTGTTCATCTGTAAAGACTGATGATGAGGTATCTGAAAAGACAAGCAGTACAAGCCAAGAAGTAAAAGCAGAGGTGAAAAATCCATATAAGGATGAAGTGAAGATCGCATTTGTACCAAATGTTATTGGTGACTCAGTTGCAGCAGCGTGGTCAACGGGGATGAAAGATGAATTGGCAGTATATGACAATGTAACATTCCAGACATTTGATGGTAAAGCATCTGCAGAAACACAGACACAGATAATGGCAGATTTAGTAAATCAAAAATATGATGCAATTGTATTACAGTCAGCAGATTCTGCAGCATTAGCAACTTCTGTAAAGCAGGCTGAAGCAGCTGGAATCCCAGTAATCACGTTAAACTTAGATGCAGATACACCACATGCCGGTTTAATTGCAATGGTGGATTACGAAGCTGGAAAATTAGTAGCTAAAAATATGGCAGAAGGAATGAACAAGACGGGTAAAGTAGTTATTATTCAAGCTACAGCAGGAGCTACTAGAGGAGAAAATCTAGAAGCTGGTTTTAGAGATGAAATGGCAAATTACCAGGATGTTGAAATTTTAGACGCACAAAGTGGTGAATGGTTAACAGAAAAAGCGAATGTTGTCATGAACGATTTTCTTACAAAATATAAACAAATCGATGGTGTATTCTGCCACAATGATGCAATGGCGGAAGGTGCTTCACAAGCAGCAGAAGCAGCAGGCAGACTTGATGGTATGCAAATATGGGGAGCAGATGGAGAAGCAAAAGCTCTCGAATATATTGAGCAGGGAAAAATGGCAGGAACAATCTATACAAACTGTTTTGACCAAGGAGCAACCGCAGCTAGACTTGCTATGTATTTGATCGGTTCAGAAACAGTAACATCATCTTATACAAGCACACCAATTGTCAAGATGGCACCAATTGTAGTTACACCAGAAACAGTGGGCAGTATTGGCGAAAATATTCGCTGGTAATTAAAAAAACAATGGGGACTGTTTAAAGGCAGTCCCTTATGGATATTTAGATAAGCTTGGAGGATGTTATGCGACAGGAAAAAATTCGTAGATTGGTATCGATAGCACTTTTACTGGTGCTGGTCATTGTATTTGGTACAACAAGTGAATATTTCTTCACGACAACAAATATTTTGACACTTCTTAGAGAATGTTCAGTAGTAGGAATTATTTCGGTGGGAGTATCTTTTATTATTATCACGGCAGGTATTGATTTATCTACCGGTGCTATTGTTGGATTCACAGCTATGGTTTGTGCGAACTTATTATATTATACGAATATGCCAGCACAGATGATCATAGTAATTGCTCTATTAATTGGTACACTAGCTGGTTACATAAATGGAATTTTGGTTACAAAATTACGTTTGCCAGACTTTATTGCAACCTTATCAACTCAGTTTTTATTTCGAGGGTTAGCCTTAATTTGTGCCATCCGTACAAGCGGAGTTATTACGAATAAAGTAATAGACAACAGGGGCATTTTAGTAATGGGTGGAAGTATAAGCGGATTATATCTTGTAACAATCGTCTTTATTATCGTCGCAGTTTTGGGTCAAATTATTTTGAAGAAGACGCAACTAGGTGTTTATACATATGCAACCGGAGCAAACCGTAAATCAGCGGAATTATCTGGTATTGATACGGATAAGGTAAAAAGAAGTGTATTTACGATTACTGGATTTTGTTGCGGCATTGCAGCTATTTTTCTTATGGCAAAATTAGGAAGTGTGACTCCTGATACAGGAACAGGACTGGAGTTTGAAGTAATTGCCGCTGTTGTAGTTGGTGGTTGTGCGTTTAGTGGCGGTAGAGGAGATATCTTCGGTAGTGTTGTTGGTGCACTTTTCATGGCTATTTTGTCAAATGGTATTTTAAAATATAACCTTCCAACGGCAACACAGTTGATTGTAAAAGGTAGTGTTATTGTAATAATGGTAGTTTTTGACTCTTTGTATAATGGATACATGGAAAAGAAAATTCGTGAAAAGAGTAAAGAACTAGAAGAACTATCTGGAGGTGAAGCATAATGGAAGCTGAAAAATTATTAGTAATGCAAAATATTCAGAAAAGCTTCAATGATGTACAGGTACTTAAATCAGTTGACTTGGACATTAATGTGGGTGAAGTTCATGCTTTGATGGGAGAAAATGGAGCAGGAAAATCAACTTTAATCAAAATTCTTACCGGAGTGTATCCAAAAGATGGCGGAAAGATAATATATTTAGGAAAAGAACGTGAAATAAACAGTAGAAAAGATGCGGCAAATCTTGGAATTGGTGTGATATACCAGGATTTTAGTTTGATACCTACATTAAGTGTGGTTCAAAATATCATGCTTGGAAAAGAAAAAAATAAGTTTGGATTCTTAGAATCAAAGAAAATGGAACAACATGTAATTAACTTAATTAAGGAATATGGATTCGATATAAATCCACATGCGATTGTGGAAACCTTGAGTATTGCAAAAAGACAGACTGTGGAGATTTTAAAGGCTTTATGTGAAGAATCGTCTCTTATTATAATGGATGAACCAACGGCTTCTTTAAGTGCAAAAGAATCAGAAAGTCTCTTTGAGATTATTAACCGTTTAAGAGACAAAGGAGTTAGTATCCTTTATATTTCACATAGATTAGAAGAAGTATTTCGTTTGGCTGATCGTCTTACGGTTTTGAGAGATGGACGAAAAGAAGCGGTATTGGAAAAAGGTGAAATCAATCCACCAGATGTAATCCGTCTAATGATTGGTAAGCAGCTAAGTGAAGCAACGGCTTCCAATGCGCTGAAAAAATCAACAAATGAGGTTATTTTAAAATTAGAAAATTTGTGCAAAAAAGGGCTTTTCAATAATGTTAGCTTCGAAGTGCACAAAGGAGAAATATTAGGAATTGGTGGTCTTGTTGGAGCAGGTAGAACCGAAGTGTTACGTTGCATTTATGGAGCAGATCCTTATGACAGCGGTAATATAGTTTTTGAAGGAGAACCTTTGCCAAATGTTGTCAATAAAACAATTCAAAAAGGATTTGGCTTAATTCCGGAAGATCGAAGAAATCAAGGATTTGTTCCTTTGCTTTCCATTGAAAAGAATATTGTTCTTACGAATTTTGATAAAACCAGTAAAAATGGTGTAATGAATGCAAAGAAAGAAAAGAAATTGGGTCAGGAAGCGGTTAAAGATCTGGACATTCGACCAAATAATCCATTGATTCCGGTTGGAAATTTATCTGGCGGAAATCAACAAAAAGCGGTTCTTGGTAAATGGCTTTGCCGGGATTTGAAAGTTCTGTTAATTGATGAACCAACTGCCGGTATTGATATTGGTGCAAAAGATGAAATTTACAAAATAATTGAAAACCTTGCAAAAGATGGAGTTGCAGTTATTCTAGTATCTTCCGATCTACAAGAACTTTTACGAGTATCCACGCGAATTGTTGTTATGAGAAAAGGTAAGGTATTCAAAGAATTTGCAAGTGGAAGAATTACACAAGAGGACATATTAATGGCAGCATCAGGAATACAGGAAAAGGAGGCATAAGAAAATGGTAAAAAGAGAACAAAAAAGGAAATTAAATGGAAAATTTCAAAAACCACTTATCTTATTAATTGTAATTATTATTTTAACCATATTACAGCCTTCCGTATTTTTAACAATTGATAACTTTAAAGGCATTATGCTTTCTATCGCAATTTATGGAATTATGGTTTGCGGTACAATTTTTCCGATTTTATTGGGAGGAATAGATTTATCGGTAGGTGCAACTGCAGCAGTAAGTGGAGCATGTGTTGTACTAACTATCATACGATTTAACTATTCTACCACTGGTGTTATTTTAGGTATTTTAGTTGGTTTAGCAGTGGGTGTTGGAACTGGTGTGATACATGGAATGATTGTTGCTAATTTTAAGGTGCCTGCCTTTTTAATTACCTTAGCGACTCAGAATATTATTTATGGAATTGCACAGCTTTTAACGAACAATCAAGTTATTAGCTGTATGAAACCTAAATTATTTACTTTTTTAGGAGGCGGAAGATTACTGGGTGTACCATTTTCAATATATATTCTTATAATCATTGTAATTACTAGCTATTTTGTTTTGAATCATACCAGGCTGGGACGTAATATTTATGCGGTTGGTGGAAATTCAGAAGCTTCAGATTTATCCGGTATCAATAGTAAGAAAATTCAATTAATAGCATATGCTATTTCTGGATTCACTGCAGCACTTGCCGGTATTGTACTTGCTAGTATGAATCAACAGGCAATCGCAAAGGCTGCTCAAGGGTATGAAAATGATGTACTAACTGCAATTGTAGTTGGTGGAACTTCCTTAATGGGAGGTGAAGGATCTTTGCTAGGAGCTGTTTGGGGTGCTTTATTGGTAGGAATGATTGGAAATGGTCTACGACTTATGGGAATACCATCTACCTATCATGGTGTCGTAAAGGGAATCGTAATTATCATAGCTGTATCAGCAGATGCTTATACTAGGTATAAAAATAGTGGACTTTCAAAAGGAAAATCAACAAAAAGATTTGCAAGGAGGGCTAACGTTGAAAATAATTGATGCTCATACGCATATATTTGAGACCTTAAAAGGTTTTGGAGGAAAAGGCGAGTTAAGATCGATTGGAAACGGAGAAGCAAGATGGGCTAATGGAGATACATTAGAGATGATTCCCAAAGAGCTAGGTGATAAAGATTGTTTAGGAGAAAAAGTCAGAGAATTTTTACTCGAAAAAGGAGTGGAACGAGCTGTACTTTTACAAGGTAGTTTTTATGGTTTTCAAAACGAATATGTTTCGGAAATAGCAAAAAAATATCCAGACTTTTTTCTAGGAGCGGGCACCTTTGATCCTTTCTGCAAGATGGCAGATCAAATCTACGAAAGACTATCAACAGAGCTTTCATTTCTGGTAATAAAGTTTGAGACAAGCTCAGGTGGCGGATTTATGAGCTACCATAATGACTTTCACATTTATGGTACATTTGTAAATATAGTAGAAAAAATGGATAAGAATGGACAAACCTTGGTCTTGGATATTGGAAGCCCAGGAATGGCAAGTTTTCAACCAGAAGAAGTAAAAAGACTTGCACTTGCATTTCCTAATTTGAAAATAGTTCTCTGTCATCTTTTAGCACCAACTTTAGATGATGAAAAGGAATTGGAACGTGCGTTGAGTCTATTGGCTCTTGATAATGTATGGATGGATTTGGCTGCAATTCCATGGAATCTATATCCAGAAACCTATCCATATCAAACAGGTATCAAGTATCTACAACTTGCAAAGAAGCATATAGGTGTCGACAAAATTATTTGGGGCAGTGATTTACCATCTCCGTTAACAAGAGAGAGTTATGAAAATTTATATTCTTATATTATTGAAGCAGGCGTTTTCACAGAAGATGAGTTAGAAAAACTATTTTATAAGAATTGCTTAAGTGCATATCCTTTCCATAACTAAAATAATAGCAGTCACCTTTTAATTATAATTGGTGGCTGTTTTTAAAAAAAAGCGAAGATTACAGAATAGAAAGATAGGAGAAAGCAAAATGAATATATTAAACAAAAGTATTACGAATCAAACCAATCGGCCAATTCGAGTAATGCAGTTCGGAGAAGGAAACTTTTTAAGAGGCTTTGTTGATTATATGATTGATATTGCAAATGAAAAAGGACAATTCGATGGAAGCATTGTTTTAATAAAAGCAATTCCCTTTGGTGACCTCGATAGGTTTCATACACAAGAGTACCAGTACACGGTATCTTTACGTGGAAAAGTGGATGGAGAAGAAAAAGTAATGAATCGGACCATTACAAGTATTTCGGATGCAATAGATGCATATTTGGAATATGATAAATATATGGATTTGGCTAAGGTTGACACCTTACGATTTATTGTATCAAATACAACAGAAGCAGGCATTGTATATGATGAAACAGATTCTTTTGATGCAAAACCTGCAAAAACTTATCCTGGGAAATTGACACAATTCTTATATGCTAGATACAACGTTTTTAATGGGGAAAAGGATAAAGGACTCATTATTCTTCCGGTTGAATTGATTGATGACAATGGAGTTGAATTAAAGAAATGTGTAATGAAATTCATTGATACTTGGAAATTAAGTGCTTCCTTTAAAAAATGGGTTGAAGAGTCTTGCGTATTTTGTAGTACATTAGTAGACCGTATAATAACAGGATATCCAAAGGATGAAGAGGAAAGTATTTGGAAAAGTTTAGGATATCAGGATAATCTTTTGGTAACTGGTGAACCATTTGCTCTTTGGGTTATAGAAAGTGAAAAAGAAATAAAAGATGAACTTCCTTTAGATAAAGCTGGTCTTCCAGTTATATTTACTGATAACCAAAAACCATACAAGCAAAGGAAAGTTCGTATTTTAAATGGAGCACACACATCTTTTGTTTTGGCATCGTATTTAGCAGGCAATGATTATGTTCTTGAATCAATGCACGACGAAGTCATTAAGAACTTTATGCTAGATACCATTTACAATGAAGTAATTCCTACTCTTACATTGCCAGAAGCGGAATTAAAAGAATTTGCTGGAGCAGTAATTGATCGATTTGAAAATCCATTTATTAAACATGCACTGCTTGCTATTTCACTGAATTCAGTATCCAAATGGAGAGCTCGCTGTATGCCAAGCTTTTTGGGGTATATTGAAGGCAAAAATGGTGAACTTCCAAAGCATTTGACTTTTTCTATTGCATCGTTAATTTGCTTTTATAATGGATCGGAAATTATAGATGGAGCTTTGATTGGAAATAGGGATGGTGTAGTTTATACAATTAAGGATGATAAAGAAGTTTTAGAATTCTTTGCATCAAATTCTTCGTTGAATTCTTTGGAACTTGCAAAAGCATTCTTGAGCAAAGAAAGTTTTCATGGACAAGATTTGTCCATAATCAATGGGCTAACGGAAGCAGTAGGAAACTACATTGAAGAAATTCGTGTTGATGGAATGAGAAAAACATTGGAACATCATTTTGCATAGGCAGGAAGAAAAGAGGTCATGATGCAGGAATTTGTTAAAATCAATAAAAACGATAATGTTGCGGTGGCATTGAAGCCATTGAATAGCAGTGAGCGAATCCAATTGAAAAAGAAAGAAGTGTCTCTTTTAGAAAACATTCCACAGGGCCATAAGTTTGCAATTGAAGATATTGAGGCGGGCGCAGAAGTTATAAAGTATGGATCTCGTATTGGCTATGCTAAGAATAAAATACAAGCTGGAGAATTGGTCCATGTGCATAATCTAAATACTTCACTAGGTGATTTGCTTGAATACTCTTATGAGCCTATAAAAGTAAATGAAGAAGAAATGGAGCATTCCTTCTTCGATGGTTACCGAAGAAAAGATGGAAAAGCTGGAGTTCGAAACGAAATTTGGATAATTCCGACGGTTGGATGTGTTAATTCCATTGCTCAAAGCCTTGAAAAAAAGGGAAAAGAGTTGGTGCAAGGATCAGTGGAAGAGATTGTAGCATTCACACATCCGTATGGATGCTCACAGATGGGTGATGATCAGGAACATACAAGAGTTGTATTAGCAGATATGATTCAGCATCCAAATGCGGGAGGCGTACTAGTACTTGGATTAGGTTGTGAGAATAGTAATATTTCTGTCTTAAAGGAATACATAGATGAGTACGATCCAAATCGAGTTAAATTTCTCCAGTGCCAAGATGTGCACGATGAAATGGAAGAGGGAATGAAACTATTAGAAGAATTAGCGACTTATGCCGCATCCTTTTCCAGAGAGAAAATTGATGCAAGCGAGCTGATTATTGGAATGAAGTGCGGAGGTTCTGATGGTTTATCTGGAATCACTGCAAATCCGATTGTTGGAAGTTTTTCTGATCTTTTAATTGCAAAGGGTGGAACTACCATATTAACTGAAGTTCCTGAAATGTTTGGGGCGGAAACTTTGTTAATGAATCGTTGCGAAACAAAAGAATTATTTGATAAGACGGTAAGCTTAATCAATGATTTTAAGAACTATTATACAAGCCACAATCAAACAATTTATGATAATCCTTCTCCGGGAAACAAAAAGGGAGGTATTTCTACATTAGAAGATAAATCTTTGGGGTGTACACAAAAGTCAGGGAGTGCGTCAATAAAGGGAGTCCTCGCTTATGGCGGGACGGTGTCCCAAAAGGGGCTTAATCTTCTTAGTGCACCAGGAAATGATCTTGTTGCATCGACTGCTCTAGCGGTTGCTGGTGCTCACATTGTGCTTTTTACTACAGGCAGAGGAACTCCGTTTGCATCTCCGGTACCTACAATAAAAATTTCGAGTAATACAAATATTTCTGAATATAAGAGTAGTTGGATTGATTTTAATGCAGGGAAAATGATTGAGGATATGACGAAAGAAGAACTTTCGAATCAATTGTTTGCGTATGTTTTAGAAGTAGCATCCGGTAAAAAGGTCAAGGCTGAAATTGCAGGATTTCATGACATGGCAATATTTAAACAGGGTGTAACTTTATAGTTAAATAACTGAAAAAAACAGCTACAGTCATTGAAGACAACACGAAGCTAGGAGAGAAAATAATGAACGAAGTATTAGAAAAGATAAGTAAAATTGGTATTGTACCGGTTGTAGTATTAAATGATGCAAATGATGCTAAACCCCTTGCAAAAGCATTATGTGAAGGAGGCCTCCCATGTGCTGAAGTGACATTTCGTACAGATGCAGCAGAAGAATCTATACGAATTATGGTTGAAAACTATCCAGAGATGTTAGTGGGTGCAGGAACTGTATTAACAATCGAGCAAGTGGATCGTGCGGTAAACGCAGGAGCAAAATTTATCGTTAGCCCTGGTTTGAATCCTAAAATTGTAAAATACTGTATTGACAAAAATATTCCAGTTACTCCAGGTACTTCCAATCCAAGTGATATTGAACAGGCTCTTGAATTAGGACTGGAAGTAGTTAAGTTCTTCCCAGCGGAAGCTGCTGGTGGATTGAAAATGATTCAGTCTATGGCGGCGCCATATACCACAATGAAATTCATGCCAACTGGCGGAATCAGTGCAAAAAATATCAATGAATATCTTGCATTTCCTAAAATACTAGCTTGTGGTGGAAGCTGGATGGTAAGTAATGACCTTGTGAAATCTGGAGATTTCGATAAGATTAAAGAATTGACCAAAGAAGCAGTAATGACAATGCTAGGGTTTGAATTAATGCACGTTGGAATTAACTGCGAGAATGAAGCAGAAGCAAAGGATACAGCAGGTTTATTTGGAGCAATGTTTGGATTGAACGTAAAAGAGGGAAGTAGCTCAATTTTTGCAGGAAGTGCATTGGAAGCAATGAAAAGCCCTTATTTAGGATGCAAGGGACATATTGCAGTTGGAACAAATAGCGTAGAACGAGCGATGAATTTCTTGGAGAGTCAGGGCTATGAATTTGATATGCAGACTATAAAATATCAAGAAGATTTTATAAAAGCAGTTTATCTAAAAAATGAAATTAGTGGATTTGCACTACATCTAGTACGAAAATAATTTTAAAAAATTTAATCTGTATATTGGAGGAAGGACATGGCAAAGAAAGTTATTACATTTGGAGAAATTATGTTACGTCTTGCACCAGAAGGATACTATCGATTTGTGCAGGCGGAAACATTCGGAGCAACTTATGGCGGAGGTGAAGCAAATGTTTCAGTCTCTCTTGCAAATTATGGTTTTGATGCAAAATTTGTGACTAAACTTCCAAAACATGAGATAGGTCAGGCCGCAGTAAACTCTCTTCGAAAATATGGAGTAGATACTACTCATATTGCAAGAGGAGGAGACCGAGTTGGAATCTATTATCTGGAGAAAGGTGCTTCTCAAAGACCCTCTAAAGTTATTTATGATAGGGCAGGATCATCTATTGCTACTGCAAAAGTAAGCGATTTTAATTGGAAAGAAATTTTTGATGGAGTGGATTGGTTCCATTTTACTGGAATTACGCCAGCTCTTAATGATGAGGTAGCAGCAATCTGTTTAGAAGCATGTAAAGCTGCAAAAAAAGCAGGAGTTACCATATCCTGTGATTTAAATTATAGAAATAAATTATGGTCAAAGGAAAAAGCGGGTCGGGTTATGGGAGAACTCTGCAATTTTGTTGATGTATGTATTGCAAATGAAGAAGATGCCGCTGATGTATTTGGAATCAGTGCAGCAAATACAGATGTGAATAGCGGAACTGTAAATCATGAAGGATACAAAGAGGTTGCAAAGCAGCTTATGGATCGTTTTGGATTTACAAAAGTTGCAATTACATTAAGAGAATCCATTTCAGCAAACGATAATGACTGGTCTGCAATGTTATATGATGGAACAGATTATTTCTTTAGCAAAAAATACAAGATGCATATCGTTGACCGGGTTGGTGGTGGAGACAGCTTTGGCGGAGGCCTCATAGCTGCATCTTTATCTGGATATGACCCACAAGAAACAATTGAGTTTGCTGTAGCAGCCTCTTGTTTAAAACACTCCATCGAAGGAGACTTTAATATGGTATCAATGGACGAAGTTTCAAAACTTGCACAAGGCAATGGTTCAGGCCGTGTCCAACGATAATAGGAAAGCGTATTTTTCGCAGATAGGAGCGGTATGGAGGAAAATAGAAGTTTTGACATATTAGCGTTAGGAGAAGTTTTATTAAGATTGTCTCCGCCCAACAATGAACGAATTGTTGGGGGAGAGATTTTTCAAAAGCAAGTCGGAGGTGCGGAGCTCAATGTAGTATCAGGCGCTGCTTTACTTGGTCTTAGAACCGGTATTATTTCAAAATTACCAGCAAATAATTTAGGAATCTATGCAAAAAATAGAGTAAGATTTGTGGGAGTCAGTGATGATAATCTAGTGGATGACAAAGCGAAGGATGCAAGACTTGGACTCTACTACTATGAAAATGGAGCATATCCGCGTAAACCGAGTATTGTATATGATAGACTGTTTACATCAATTCATAAGATTGATTGTGATGATTTCGATGAGAATATGTTCAAATCTTCTAGATGTTTTCATACAACGGGGATTACATTAGGACTAGGTAAAACTTGTAGAGAAACAGCAATTAAAATGATGAAACGATTCAAAGAGAATGGAACACTCATCTCGTTTGATGTAAATTTCAGATCTAATCTATGGGGCGGAGAGGAAGCAAAAAAATGCATTGAAGAAATACTACCGTTGCTAGACGTGTTTTTCTGTTCAGAGGATACGGCCAGACTTACTTTTCATAAAGAAGGAAATGTTAAAGAAATTATGAAGAGTTTTGCAAAGGATTACGAAATTCCAATTATTGCTTCTACTCAGCGGATTGTGCATAGTCCCAAGGTACATACCTTTGGGTCTATTATCTATGAAAGAGAAACCGACACTTTTTATGAAGAAGAACCATATCGAAATATTGAAGTGGTTGATCGTATCGGTAGTGGAGATTCATATATTGCGGGTGTACTGTTTGGACTTTTAGCAAACGGTAGGGATTGTAAAAAAGCATTAGAGTATGGAAATGCGTCCGGGGCTGTAAAGAATACAATACCGGGGGATATGACTTCCCTGCAAATAAAAGAGATTGATTCCATCATTAGGGATCATCACGCTAGTGGAAAAGTCTCAGAAATGGAACGTTAAGCCACTATCAATACGAGCAAGGAGAACTAATTACATATAAAGCGGCAGCTAATATTGCTCCTAAAACAGACAAATTATATTTATTTCTCATCTTGTTTCCACAACATCTACGATGTAAGGTTTAAAATGCTCAATCATTCGTATGAGCTCCTTTCAATATCCCTCATAGGGGGATATTGAAAGGATAACACAAAATTAAAATAAATCAATTGTTACAATAAATGACTTATATCCATATAATCGGGCACTCCATATTTATAATCTAAATTTATTTCACCCTGCACCAAAGGGTATAGATAATCATAGAGTTCTTTGGTAATATCATTCATTTCCGACGTAATCCATTCGACCGGAACTTTCTTTTCAATATTGGCTACAAGATCTATATCTTTTTCACTAGTAAGCATTTTGTATGCACCGTCAACCGTTTGCGTGCGCTGCATTGTTATCATGACGGCTGATTTTCCAGAAAGGGAAGCTAAAACAGCAGCCTCACCGACTTCAAAGGATTCCTCTAAATCTGTCTTAGAAGCAATATGCATGGAACAGCGCTGTAACACATTTAATTCGATACTTCTCGTTTTGCAACCAAAGGTATTGTTTACGATATTTTCTAATATTTTACCCGTTCCATTGTGGATGATATGTCCGAATACATCTGTTTTTAAAGAAGATGAAGTAGTGTTTTCGTCTTGGCAAAAGGCTTCTTCATCTAAAAAATTGCCGTTTTTATCACGTACGCCTTCGGATACGGCTATAATAATATTTCTTCGTGTTTTAAATAAAGTTTCAATGGATTGTAAGAATTTATGAATATCAAATACAACTTCAGGAAGATAGATTAGATCAGGAGACGATTGATGTTTGGTGCGAGAAAGTGCGGTGGCGGCGGTAAGCCAGCCTGCATTTCGCCCCATTACCTCGACGATAGTAACAGATTTAGTATTATAGATCATAGAATCGTGAATTATTTCTAACATGCTAGTCGCTACATATTTGGCAGCAGACCCAAAACCGGGAGTATGATCGGTACCGTATAAATCGTTATCAATTGTTTTTGGAACGCCAATAAAATGAATTTGTGACTCATGCAGCTTTGCATAGTTTGAAAGCTTCATTACGGTATCCATGGAATCATTTCCGCCAATATAGAAAAAGTCAGTAATCTTAAGCTCCTTAAAAATGGAAAAAATGAGTTCGTATTCTTTTATGACGGTTATATTTGTAGCATTTGCTGGGATTTGAGGAAGCTTATAGCGGCAGGAGCCTAGATACATAGCAGGAGTTTTCATTAATTTAGATAGTAATACTGGATTTTTAAATGGGATAGTAAGGTCAAGGTATCGATTTTCTAGCAGGCCTTCAATACCATTAATAGCACCATATACATGCTCAAAGGAGCCCGTTTCAAGCGCTTTTGATATCACGCCGGCAAGAGAAGCGTTAATGGCGGCGGTTGGACCACCAGATTGACCTATCATACAATTACGCTGGTTCATAACTTAAATACCTCCTTATGATATATTACAATTAATAATTATGTTCCATAGAAATATTTGGACGAGCCATATTTATTAAATCATATGTTAGATAAGATGTCTAATACTTTATACAATATTTTCTTTCAATTTCTTCCACTTTACAACCAAACATATGTTTGGTATTATAAAAGGAGAAACATCGAGGTAAAGCATCGAGGTGATGAAAGTGAAAGAAAAAATAATTTTTCATGTAGATGTAAATTCTGCCTTTCTTTCCTGGGAGGCAGTATACCGATTGAATTTTTTGAATGACAAAGTGGATTTGAGAAATATTCCTTCTGCGGTATGTGGTGATATTAAAAAGCGGCATGGGATTATTTTGGCAAAATCACTGCCCGCCAAGGCATACCATATAAAAACAGCAGAAACCATTCATGAAGCATTAAAAAAATGTCCGAATCTTTTACTGGTGCCACCCCAGTATCACTTATATGATACCTCATCAAAGGCACTTATGGAGACGCTGCGAGAATATGCACCAAAGGTAGAACAATATAGTATTGATGAAGCGTATATGGATATGACAGCGACAGAAGGCTTATGGGGAAGTCCAATTGTTGCTGCAAATCTCATAAAAGATCGCATTTACCGGGAGTTAGGGTTTACGGTGAACATTGGTGTCTCGAGTAATAAACTTTTGGCAAAAATGGCATCTGATTTTAAGAAACCAAACCTAGTACACACTTTATTTCCGAATGAAATCGAAAAGAAGATGTGGAATCTACCAGTGGGGGAACTTTTCTTTTGTGGAAGGGCAACGGAAAAAAAGTTGTGGTACCTTGGAATTAAAACAATTGGAGAATTAGCCAACACCGATGTATCTATTTTGCAGAATCATTTAAAAAAGCATGGAGAAATTCTATGGTGCTTTGCAAATGGAATGGATGTATCACTGGTTGAGAGTGAAGTGCCAGCGAATAAAGGATATGGAAACAGTATGACGGTTCCGTTTGATGTCTGTGATACGGCGACGGCAAAGATGGTATTGTTATCTCTTTGCGAGACTATTGGTATGCGTCTTCGAAAGGATGAAGTAAAGGTCTCGGTTGTGGCAGTGTCCATCAAAAATTTTGTTTTGCAATCCTCCAGGCATCAGATGACACTATATACGGCTACGAATATAACAAATGAATTATTTGAGGCATCCGCACAGTTATTTGACGAATTATGGGATGGTTATACTCCAATCCGACAGATCGGAGTGCATACAGGACGTGTAATCGAAGAGACTACAGAACGTCAACTCGATTTAATTCATATGTTCCAATATGAAAAATATGAAAAATTAGATAAGGCGATTGACACGATACGAAATCGATATGGAGAAGAGGCACTTTTTCGTGCTTCCTATATCAATGCGAAGATAAGACCCATAAATGGTGGAATTGGAAAAGAAAAGCAAACCGTGCTGGGAGAGGAAGTGTTTTATAAATGAGTATTTCAATTGATACGAATGCCACGTTTAATCCAGTAGGAGAGATTAAACCTTGTTATGTAAGGCTCGAAGATGAGAATCATGAACTTCATACGTATAAGATCGAAAGTGTCAATTTTGCAAAGGAAGAACGCTATTGCGGAATTCATGCCATTCGCTTTAGTTGTAACATTATAGTGGAAGGTATGATGCAAACAATTGAGATACGATTTCATTTTGAATCACACAAATGGTCATTAATTAAGTAATGAGAGTATAGCTTCCTTTAATTGGTAGAAAATATAGATAGGTAGTGCTATAATGATAACAATAAAAAATAATGAAAGGAGCATCGAATTATGGAAAATGAAGTATTAAAAACATTAAAAGAGCGTAGAAGCATTCGGAATTTTAAATCTGAACACATAAAAGAAGAAGAGCTAGAGGCAATATTAGAAGCTGGAATATATGCACCAACAGGAGGGGGAAAGCAGTCTCCGATTGTGGTAGTCGTACAGGACAAAGAAACAAGGGATAAGCTATCAAGCCTGAATGCAGCAGTCATGGGAAATGACAGTGATCCATTTTACGGAGCACCAATGGTAATTGTAGTTTTAGCAGATAAGACACGCTCGACATACAAAGAAGATGGAAGTCTTGTGATGGGAAACCTTTTAAATGCGGCACATTCCATTGGAGTAGATTCCTGTTGGATTCATCGTGCCAAAGATGTATTTGAAGGAGAAGAAGGGAAAAAACTCCTTAAAAAATGGGGAATTGAAGGAGATTATGAAGGAATCGGAAATTGCATTTTAGGATATCGTGACTGTGAATATCCTGATCCAGCACCGAGAAAAGAGAATTATATAATAAGAGTTTAAAGAAACAGTGCGAAAGAAAAACATTTTCACACTGTGTAGAATCATGTACAGGAATGGAGAAAAAGAATGAAAGCATATGAAAGACTACTTCACTATGTAAAAGTAGCAACTAAAAGTGACCCGACAAGTCAAACCGTACCAACTACAAAATGTCAGTTTGAACTGGGAAATCAATTAGTGGAAGAATTAAAAGAACTTGGGATAACGGATGCAAGAATCGATGATAAATGTTACGTATATGGTTCCCTTCCAGCTACCAAAGGCTATGAAGATAAGACAAAACTTGGATTTATTGCACACATGGATACTGCACCAGATTTTAGTGGAGAAAATATTAAACCACAGTTGATTGAAAATTATGATGGAGGCGATATTGTACTTGGAAACAGTGGTCGTGTACTCGATACCAAGAATTTTCCTCATCTTGCGAATCTAGCGGGAAGAACCTTGATTACGACCGATGGTACGACACTTCTAGGGTCCGATGACAAGTCTGGAATCGCTGAAATCATGACAATGATTGAACGTATACAAAAGGAAAATGTACCACATGGTAAACTTTCCATTGGTTTTACACCGGATGAAGAAGTCGGAGCTGGAGCGGATCATTTTGATGTACAAGGCTTTGGAGCAGATTTTGCTTATACCGTGGATGGCGGAGAAGAAGGAGAAATTGGCTATGAAAACTTTAATGCCTGTGAAGCTATTTTTGAAGTAAACGGGTTTAATGTGCATCCGGGCAGTGCAAAAAATAAGATGATTAATGCGCAGCTTTTAGCTATGGAGATCAACAGTATGTTACCATCTGGAGAAATACCAAGAGATACCGAAGATTATGAAGGCTTCTATCATCTTTGTGAAATGCAAGGAACGGTAGAAAAAGCAAGACTTCAATATATAGTTAGAGATCATAGCAATCAGATATTTGCAGCTAGAAAATTAACCTTACAGCATATAGAAAAGTTAATGAATGAGAAATACGGAGAAGGTACGATTGTTTTGAAATTACGTGACCAGTATCAGAACATGGCAGAAAAGATAAAGCCATACATGCATTTGGTTGATAATGCAGTGGAAGTTGCAAAAGAAATAGGAATAGAACCTATTGTTATTCCAGAACGAGGAGGAACTGATGGAGCCAGACTAAGCTATATGGGACTTCCTTGTCCAAACCTTGGTACTGGAGGCTATGCGTTCCATGGACCGTATGAGCATGTAACAGTAGAAGGAATGGACAAATCGGTTGATTTGATGCTTGGTATTGTTAAGAAATATGCGAAATAATAGGCTCAAGTGCCTTGACACGCTGTTTCCAGGTATGGCATTCTTTTGATTTTTTATATCCAGCTTCTATGATTGATTTCATAGAGGCTGGATTTTTTATTAGGTGATCTACGATACCTGGAAGTTTATCTAACTCAGATAAGGAGTAAAAATAGATATCTGTTTGATCCGTAAATTCTTGTTCCAAATAAATACTTCCATCCGTAAGGCATAAAGAACCATTTAACATAGAATTAAAAATACGGTCATGAGCACCATCCTTAAACCATGGCATTACATTTAAGGAAATCTTTGCTTCTTGCATTTTTTCAAGGCATCCTTTTGAATCAAGGGAGCCTCCGTATATCAGGTTTTCTGGATGCTTACAATCAAGATAATCCCAGCCACTTCCAAAGACATGGACAGGAAAACCATTGTCTACCAAAGTCTTCACGACCTCACCCCGAAAATAAAAACGAACATATAAGTCAATAAATATCATGTTGGCCATGCATTGTTTTAACCCATCCTCGGATAAGTCAACAATCTCTTTTTTTAATGAAGTTTCAAATACCTCTTCCATGGAGCGATGTGGCTCTTTAATTAATGTATCAATAACCGAGCGGTAAAAGATCGTATAGTCATCATCTAGTCTGGTAATGTGCTTCTCAAAGTTGCATGGAGGAGTATAGTTTCCGGTAAAGAGGATTGGAATCGTTCTATCTTCATAAGGAATTGGAAAAGTAGAGGCCTTTACTTCGGTTCCACCCAGTGGAAGAAAACCAACCAATGAAATCTGTGGAAAAAACCGTTTCATATAAACTTCGTGAAATCGATCGATGGATATCTGGTGATATAGTAAAGGACGATGCGCCAATAATTCATGATAGTAAAATGGGTGATCTACAACAATATTAATACACGGAATTTTGAAAGAATTCCAAAAAAGAAGGTTATCATCATCTGTAAAAATGCCTTCTCCCGAAATTCCGGTAAAATTAAAGGTTATAAGTATCGTGTTACTTTTTTCATAAAAAGAAATAAGATTATGGAGGGAGGTTTCTTCTTCCAGTAAATCAAATATAAAAACTTCATGTCCATTTTTTAGAAACCCTCTTGCAAGTTGTAGCGAAAAATAACTTAAAGTTTCCACACCGTTTTTAAATAAAATGATCTTTTTCATTGGGTACCTCTTCCTTTGCAGGCTTTTGCGTATATTGGGTTTGCGCCACGGATTACAAAGGCACAAAGAAATCAACAATTAAGTTTTGAAACAATAATATTGTAACACAAGCATTTCAAAATGGGAATTATAGGTTTTGGTAGACAGGAAGAGGAAAAATCAGTAAGATAAAGAATGAAAAGGAGATTACAATGTACGATTATTTGTTAATTATAGATGATTTATTGGTTTGGTATGAAAGCGAAAAGAGAGAACTCAAATGGCGGACGAATCCATTGCCTTACTATGTATGGGTTTCAGAGATTATGTTACAGCAGACTAGGGTAGAAGCCGTGAAGGCATATTTTGACCGGTTTACGAAAGAACTTCCACAGATAAAAGATTTGGCACAGGCAAAGGAAGATAGGCTAATGAAACTTTGGGAAGGTCTAGGCTATTATACCAGAGTGAGAAATTTAGCCAAGGCAGCCAAGCAAGTAATGGAAGAATATGATGGGGAACTTCCAAGCAGTTATGAGGAATTATTAAAACTTCCAGGGATTGGCTCTTATACGGCGGGGGCGATTACGTCCATCGCATATGGTAATTCGGTGCCAGCAGTGGATGGAAATGTGCTTCGGGTAACCAAACGTCTTTCGGGAAGTTATGACGACATCACGAAAGCAAAGGTGAAATCAGAGCTTGAAAAAGAATTAAGGGATAGCATGATTAAAAAATTTGGCGAGCATGGCGGAAAGCTGGCAGGAGATTTTAACCAGGCAATGATGGAACTTGGAGCAACGGTGTGTATACCAAATGGAAAGCCTCTTTGCGAAAAATGCCCAGTTCAAAAATACTGTATCGCCTGCAAGAAGAATATTGCAATGGAACTTCCGATAAAACCACCAAAAAAAGAGAGAAGAATTGAAAAAAAGACAATCTTTGTATTCGAATATGAAGGAAATACAGCCATTCATCAACGACCAGATAAAGGACTCCTTGCAAAACTATGGGAATTTCCGAATGCAGAAGGAAAACTTACGATTCCAAAGGCAGAAAAGTTATTAGAGGAACATGGAATTATAGAATATGAAATGGAGCTTTTAGGAGAAGCAAAACATATCTTTAGCCATGTAGAATGGCATATGCTCGGATACCGAATCCGAATCCAAAAAAAGACGGACCTGTTAAATGAAATCTTTCCAGAACTACTATGGGTAAAAAAGTCAGAGATAGAACATACTTACGCCTTACCAACCGCCTTCTCAGCTTATCGATAGCTAACGGAAAAATATGTATCACATAAAGCATAGAAAAAATATAAAACATACTCAACCAAGAATTACCGGTATATAGATAACCTTAATTTTTAAATGGCATATTCGATACATGATATCCCAATTTGCATCCCAGCCTTAAAGAGCATACGCTCAAACTGAATTACACGATTATTTTAGTAAGACAATAACAAAAATGGAGTGCCCAATCACTCCATTTTCGTTGGTTATGGCTTGCTAAAATTGACAATCGTGTTGAAGTCTGAGCGTATGCTCTTTAAGGCTGGGATGCAAATTGAACACAAGTATTGGCCACAAGTATCAATCTTACTCCACCGATAATTCATCCTCTTCTTTTCGTCGACCTAGGAAGGAAAGCTTTGTCTCTGATAGTATAACAGAAGCAAAGATTAGAATAAAACCTACAATCAATCGCCCAGTTAACTTTTCACCATAGAGCAATACCGAAAAGATAACACCAAATACAGACTCAAGACTTAGAATAATTGAGGCTGAAGATGGGTGTGTATATTTTTGTCCAACATTTTGCAGGCAGATTGCAATAGCAGTTGCAAAAACAGCAAGATATAAAAGAGACTTTGCAGTGTCCATAGAAAAGGTTGTTGGAGGTGCTTCAAATAAAACAGCAGCAATGACTGCATAAATGGCAGCAAATCCAAATTGGAGAATGGTAAGTAACACAGCATCTTTGTTTCGATTAAATTTAGAAATAAAAACTAAGTGACCAGCATATAAAAAGCCACAGCAAATGGTTAGAAAATCACCGCGGCCAATACTTAAGTCACCGGTAAGCGAAACGAAACCAATTCCACCAACGCAAAGAATTGCAGCAGCAATATTATAAATATCAGGTTTACTTTTGTCTACAATCCAGTAAAGAAATGGTACGATTACACAGTAAATAGTAGTCAAAAAGGCATTTTTTCCAGGGGTGGTTTCAGCAAGCCCATAAGTTTGTACGCAATACCCACTAAACAAAAGAAAACCAATGATAGCACCTTGCCAAAGATATTCTTTTGTAATGAGTTTTAATTTTTTATAAAAAATGGTACCTAATAATATACAACCGATAGAAAACCGGAATGCTAAGAGGTAACATGGTGCCAGGCTATCTACAGTGGTCTTCATCATAATAAAGGAGCTACCCCAAATAAGAGCAGCTCCAAATAATGCAAGCTTTGCGAAAAAAGCTTCTTTTGTAGTGTTTTTCATAACTGTTCTCCTTATCCAAAATGTCATTAAAGGATACTATAGCACAAAGATCAGGAGAAAATCAACTATAAAGGTTTCCAAAAATTACTGCCACATCCTAATTGGTCTTCAATTCGTATGAGCTGATTGTATTTTGAAGTACGCTCACTTCGACAAGGTGCTCCGGTTTTGATTTGGCCAGTATTGAGTCCAACTGCTAAATCAGCAATTGAAGTATCTTCCGTATCACCAGAACGGTGAGATACAATCGTAGCATAACCATTACGTTTTGCTAGTTTAATGGCATCCATTGCTTCGGTAATCGTTCCAATTTGGTTTGGTTTGACTAAAATAGCATTTGCACAACCAAGATTGATTCCTTTTTGTAATCGCTCGGTATTGGTTACAAATAAGTCGTCCCCAACAAGTTGAACCCTATTACCAATGGCTTTGGTTAAATCTTTCCATCCATCCCAGTCTTCTTCATCAAGCGGATCTTCAATGGAGATAATCGGATATTGATCACAGATTAAACTGTAAAAATCAATTAAATCCGAAGCGGTATAATCTTTCTTAGCCTTAGGAAGATGATATTTTCCAGGAGTGATACTTTTCCATTCACTGGCAGCACAATCCATTGCCAGGCAAATATCTTTTTTTGGTACATATCCAGCCAGCTTGATAGCTTCTACCAAAAAATCAAGTGCTTCGGTATCTTTTTTTAAGGTTGGTGCAAAACCACCTTCATCTCCAACACTCGTCGATAAATTACGTTCCTTCAATAAGGAAGACAGTGCATGATAAATTTCAGTGCAGGCGCGGAGACCTTCTTTAAAATTCTTAGCGCCAACTGGTAGTATCATAAATTCCTGAATATCAATATTATTGGAAGCATGTGCGCCTCCGTTTAGAATATTCATCATTGGAAGGGGAAGAATATTAGAGGAAACTCCGCCAAAATATTCATATAGTGGAATACATAAGGAATTGCTAGCTGCTTTGGAAACTGCAATAGATACGGCTAAGATGGTATTAGCACCTAGCTTCTTTTTTTCTTTTGTTCCATCTAAAGAAATCATAAGTTTATCAATTTCATATAAATTTCGACAATCTTTTCCAACCAGGGCAGGGGAGATAATAGTATTTATAATTTCGATGGAGCGCAAGACACCTTTGCCCATAAAGCGTCCTTTATCATTATCACGTAGTTCGAGAGCTTCATACTTTCCGGTGGAAGCGCCACTTGGAGAAATGCCTCTTCCAACCCGTCCGTCCATAAGTCGAACCTCTGCTTCGACAGTAGGAGTGCCACGAGAATCAAGTACTTCTCTTCCTATAATAGAATGAATCAGTGTATTTGTCATAAAAGCCTCCTTGTTCTTGATTACAGTTTCCATTAGTATGAGAGGAATGAAAGTAAAATATTCGATTTCTTTACAAAAAAACGAAAGTATCGTATATTATTAACAAAAACATTTGAATGTGAGGAAATGAAATTGAAGATAATATTAGCATCCGGTTCTCCAAGAAGAAGAGAAATATTAGACCAGGTTGGTATCAAATATGAAGCAAAGCCAAGTGATAAAGAGGAAATTATTACTAGTACGAACCCCGCGCAAGTAGTAAAGGAACTTTCGCTTATGAAGGCTAACGATATTTTAGAAGGCGAAGAGGGGGATTGTGTTGTTATTGGTGCAGACACGGTTGTATCGAGTGATAATAAAATTTTAGGAAAACCAAAGAATGAAGAAGATGCAATTCAAATGATTCAAAATCTTTGTGGAAGAGCACACTCTGTATTTACTGGTGTTGCAATCATTAAAAAAGAAAATGGAAATCAGGAAGTTCAAAACTTTTATGTAGAAACAAAAGTTAATGTGGTAAAAATGACAGAAGAAGAAATCAAAGCATATGTGGAAACCAAGGAACCAATGGATAAAGCAGGGGCTTACGCTGTCCAAGGTAAATTTGCTCCATATATTGAAGGATTAGAAGGCGACTACTATAATGTTGTTGGATTCCCTATTTCTGCAATTTGTAAAGTGCTTAAAGAGATGAATATTGCATATTAAGATAGTGAAAGATTTTTAATCTTTCACTCACAAAGTTTGTGCCTGCGTAATCCTCGGCGCAAACTTAATATGCGCAAAAGACATGCGCGGGAATGGAGAAAAATATGTTAGATAAAATAAAATTTATGGAGATGTTGGGAGATTTGAAAGAAATCGCTCAAATCCAAGGTAATTCATTGAGCCAAGATGAAATTAAAGCATATTTTGATGAAATGGAACTATCCGAAGAACATTACAATCATATATTTACCTACTTAATAGAAAATCAAGTGTCAATCAATGGGTTTGCAGCAAAAGAAGAAGCAAAAGAAGAAAAGATGAGTGAGGAGGATTCTGTATTTCTTACGATGTATTTAAAAGAGCTTCATGCGCTGGAAAAATTATCGAAGGAAGAGGAACTTGTTCTGCTACGCGAAGTGAAAAATGGAATACCAGGAGTGAAAGAACGTCTCATTAATGTTTGGTTACCCAAAGTAGTGCATATAGCAAAAAAATATAAAAACCAAGGCGTTTTTCTGGAAGATTTAATTCAAGAGGGTAATATCGGACTCCTAATCGCAGTAGAGAATTTAGTTAATCTAGAGGATTCGATGGATGTGGAAACATACTTGAAAGAAATGATTATGAAAGCAATGGAAGAAATTATAGATGAAAACATGGACGAAGATGTTTTGGAAAATACAATTCTTGGACGAAGTAATTTGATACAGGAAGCATCGAATTATTTAGCAGAAGATTTAGGACAGGTTCCAACAATAGAACAATTAGCAGAGTACACGAAACTTACAGTAGAAGAAATCCAAGAAATTGGTACAATAGCGATAGATGCAGTGAAAATGGGTAAAGGCATATAACCACTAGATATAGTATATAAAAAAAAAAATCTTGAAAAATTATCTATATTTGGTAGACACTGATTATTCGTTATGTTATAATAAGTCGCGTGGGATAAGTCCGACAGGAAAGATGCAAAGGAAAGGGAGAGCGTGATGAAAGTAATCAAAAGAGATGGAAGAATAGCAGAATATGATAGAAATAAAATAATTTCTGCAATTCGAAAAGCGAATGTAGAAGTTGAGGATTTTGATAAACTTCCAGAAGAAAAAATTGAAGCAATGGTTGGAAGTATCGAAGGCTTAGGTAGAGATACCATGCTGGTAGAAGATATTCAGGATTTGATCGAGCAAAAACTTATGGCAGAAGGAAAATTCGTTCTTGCTAAAACATATATTATTTATCGTTATACAAGGGAACTTGTTCGAAAAGCAAATACAACCGATGATTCCATTATGAGTTTGATTCACAATAATAACAAATATGTTATGGAAGAAAACTCAAACAAAAACGCTGTGATTGCATCCACTCAAAGGGACTTGATTGCTGGTGAAGTTTCAAAGGACTTGACAAAGAGACTTCTTTTGCCTGAAAAAATATCGAAAGCACATGAAGAAGGAATTTTACATTTCCATGATGCAGATTACTTTTTACAGTCTATTTTTAATTGTTGTCTGATTAATATTGGAGACATGCTTGAAAATGGAACTGTTATGAATAGCAAATTAATTGAAAGTCCTAAAAGCTTTCAAGTTGCATGTACTGTTATGACACAGATAATTTCTGCAGTAGCAAGCAGTCAGTACGGTGGACAATCCGTTGACGTTAAACATCTTGGAAAATATCTTCGCAGAAGTCGTGAAAAATATAGAAAACACTACGAAGAAAGATACAAAGATAAAATTGATACTGAATTAATGGAACTTTTTATCGAAGACCGTGTAAAAGATGAACTTAAATCTGGTGTTCAGACCATTCAATATCAGATTAATACCTTAATGACAACAAATGGACAGTCTCCATTTGTTACCTTATTTTTAAATTTGCAAGAAAATGATGAATATATTGAAGAAAATGCAATGATTATTGAAGAAATTCTTCGTCAAAGACTAGAAGGAATTAAGAATGAAAAGGGTGTATATGTAACACCTGCATTTCCTAAACTAGTTTATGTTCTTGATGAACATAACTGCTTAAAAGGCGGTAAATATGACTATATTACAAAATTAGCGGTAAGATGCTCTGCAAAACGTATGTATCCGGATTACATTTCAGCAAAGAAAATGCGTGAAAATTATGAAGGAAATGTATTCAGCCCAATGGGATGCCGTTCCTTTTTGGCAACATGGAAAGATGAAGATGACAATTATAAATTTGAAGGTAGATTTAATCAAGGAGTTGTTAGCCTTAACCTACCTCAGATTGGAATCATTGCAGAAGGTGACGAAGAGAAATTCTGGCAATTATTAGAAGAAAGATTATCTTTATGCTTTGAAGCATTGATGTGCAGACATCGTGCATTAGAAGGTACTATATCTGATGTAAGTCCTATTCATTGGCAATATGGTGCAATTGCGAGACTCAAAAAGGGTGAAACAATTGATAAGCTATTACACGGAGGCTATTCCACTATATCACTTGGATACATTGGTTTATACGAAGTTACAAAGCTTATGACGGGTGTAAGCCAAACAAATCCAGAAGGCACTGAATTTGCAAAACGTCTCATGAATCGTCTTCGCAGTGCAACGGATACTTGGAAGGAAGAAACAGGAATCGGATTTGGACTTTATGGTACACCGGCAGAATCACTTTGTTATCGATTTGCAGAAATTGATAAAAAGAAATTTGGTGAAATTAAAGATGTTACGGATAAGGGATATTATACAAATTCATATCATGTGGATGTACGTGAAAAGATTGATGCCTTGGAAAAGTTTGATTTTGAATCACAGTTCCAAGTTATTTCTTCTGGTGGAGCAATTTCGTATATTGAGATACCTAATATGAGAAATAACTTAGAGGCGCTTGAAGAAATCGTTAAATATATTTATGATGATATTCAGTATGCCGAATTTAATACAAAATCCGATTATTGTCACATTTGTGGATTTGACGGAGAAATTATTATCAATGATAAATTAGAATGGGAATGTCCACAATGTGGAAATAAAGATCATTCTAAGATGAATGTAACCAGAAGAACTTGTGGATATTTGGGTGAAAACTTCTGGAATGTTGGAAAAACAAGAGAAATTAATGCAAGGGTCATTCATTTATAAGAAATTATTGATGTTATCGCGGATTTTTGCTGGTAAGAGGAAACGATTATCGGTAAAAGTCCGTTTTTGTACGCGAGTAGCGATGAAGATAAGAAATAGGAGGATTTACAGTGAACTACGCAACAATTAAAAAAATGGACGTTGCCAATGGTCCTGGACTTAGAGTGTCATTATTTGTTAGTGGATGCACACATTACTGCAAAGAATGTTTTAATAAAGAAGCTTGGGATTTTAATTATGGCGATTCATTTACAGAAGAAACAATAGAAAATATTTTAAAATATATGGAAAATGATCACATTGCAGGCCTCTCCTTACTAGGAGGAGAACCATTAGAACATGAAAATCAAAAAGGATTGTTGCCTTTGCTTCGAAAAGTGAAAGAATTGTATCCAATGAAAACAATATGGTGTTACAGTGGATATGATTTTGAAAAAGACATCATAGGGAGAATGTTAAGTGAGTGGGATGAGACGAAAGAATTAATTTCTTATCTTGACATATTGGTAGATGGAGAATTTCAAATAGATAAAAAAGATTTAAATCTAAGATTTAAAGGATCTAGCAACCAAAGAATAATAAACGTCCAAAAATCATTACAAACCAATAAAATTGTATTATGGGAAGGAAAATAACAAATGCAAAAAGCACAGGTTAATATAAAAAAATTAGATGAAAAGGCAATTATACCAAGTTATGGAAGTGAATATGCAGCGGGAGCAGATCTTTATGCTTGTTTAGAAGAAACCGTAACCATTGAATCAGGTGAAACTGTATTTATAAAAACAGGGATTGCAATGGAGGTACCCGTTGGTTTTGCAGGACTTGTATATGCTAGAAGTGGACTTGCTTCAAAAAAAGGACTGGCACCAGCAAATAAGGTCGGAGTAGTGGATTCAGATTACCGTGGAGAAATTATGGTCGCACTTCACAATCATTCGAAGGTAAGTGCTGTTGTAGAACCTGGTGAAAGAATTGCTCAAATGGTGATTACTCCTTTTTTAACAGCAGAATATACGCAAGTGGATGAATTAGAAGAAACCGAACGTGGTGAAGGTGGATTTGGATCAACAGGGAGAAAATAAAACAAATGCGGAAGATTGTAAATAGTTTACTTTATGGGAGTAGTAAAACAAAATCATATTTGTGGAGTATGTTAGGGCTGCTTTGCGTGGCATTGGTGTTTACAATTTTGGCTATAACTAGGGCATCTTTCCCAATGGCAATCGTTGCATTCCTTGCGATAGGGATTGATGTCGCAGTTTTCCAGTCGGTTTCGCTTGAAGATATGGTAAAAGACGGTGCGGAAGGCGTGGAAAAAAAGAAAGTTAAAAAAATAAAGCATAAGGCAGAAAAATTAAGCATGGGTTATCTGAATACAAAAGATAAGAAAACCGGTGATGAATTAGTAGATGAACTTGGAATGGAAATATTATCATCAAAAAATAAAAAAAAAGATATAAGCAAGGAGGAGAAAGATGAGGAAGACGAAGAAGACGACGAGAAAGAAAAAAAATCTTGTTTAAAAAATTATGATTCAAAATCCATAAAGAAGCTTATGTTAAAATATAAGGTGAAAAAAGAACACCGAAAGGTAATGATTGATTCAAGTTCCGCCTTTCGAATCCGGCAATGCCCAGCATATTTATGGAAGGATCGCAAAGACATAAATTTTCTTCTAATTGAGAAAGAACCCCGTATTATTAAAATTCCGATTGAGAGAATTAAGGGGATTGGATATGATAAAATGGTAGAGGCAAAACCAACAAGTGATTATCAGAATTTTATGGAGCCATGTATTATTACTAAGCTTTTTTCAGAATATGTGCCACTCTATAAAGAAGGAAGCTATCATGGAAAGGTGGGAGTCTTTAAAAATCTCTACACTGTAATACCAGATATACGAATTACAAGTACTTCTGCGAAGAATTTATTTGATATATTAGAGGTAGAGTTTGCCGTTGCAGATGAGGTTACTAATTCTAGAGCTTATAGTGAATATTATAAGGTGGCTTATAAGGCAAACATTTTATGGAAAGACAGTGTTATATCTACAAGTGAGTATAAAGACCGCATTAAAAAGCTGTTAACTTATGTGGCTTCGGAGCATTTATCTAAACAGGTATATGATGATTTACTACAACAGTTGGTGGATCATAAATTAATTACGAATGAGTATGCTATTTATTATCGTGGATTAAAGAAATAAATGTTTTATTTAAATAAATTAAAAAGAAGTAAAAAGACAGACAATTTGGATGGAATCAAAATACATACAGTTTACAAGATAAAAATATTAAAATAGTGTTGACAAATCAAAACAAGCACTTTATAATAAGAGTATCAAATAGAAAAGGAGTTGATTCCAATGTACTTAATTAGAAACGTATCTCCTTAAAGCTTATGATTGATTTCCAATAACGTCAAAGTAAGTATAGGAAATACCGCAGATGTAGAAAAGAGAAAGCAATAGATATAGGAAATAACATGGTATGGGAAATAAAAAGATATAAGATGTAAGATATAAGTTATAAGAATACCAAAATATTAGTAATAAACTAGTTGTAAGAAATAAAAATAGTTATAAGTAATAAAAGATATAAAAAGGAATAGGAATTAGATTTGATTAAAGAAATAAAATAGATGTAAGTAGTAAAATAGGTCTAAGAAAAGAAATAAAAATATAGTATAAAATATGGAATATAGAAAAGATATAAGAATCAAATAGTTCAAGAATTAAAAAGATTTAAGTAGTAAAAAAGATATAGAATATAAAAAAGATATAGGAAATAGAATGGTTATAAGAAATACAATATATGTACTTAGATATGAAATACGAAGAAAGAGAGGTATAGACCACCAGAAGATTAAGTCTATAAATAGTAAATGATTGAAGAAATAGTTAGATAGGAGCAGAGTTTATCAATACGATGAATTCTGCTCCTTATATTTTATTGGAAAATAAGAAAACACAAATATATTATAGAATTTACCGATATAATACGTTAAAATATGAAAGCATTTCTGTTGACAATCACTTATACTATGCTATAAAATAAGACGAATAGACGATAATCATGATAGGAGGAAATGTAATGTATAACGAACAAATTGAAGCTGCAAAAGAACAATTTGGCAAGCTTCTTGAAAAACAGTTATTAAGAGTAGAAGATATGAAAGCACAGGGTGATTTCGTTGATTACAAGAGCCTTGAAAAAATAGTAGTAGGTGTATGTGGCGGAGATGGCATTGGACCTGCAATTACTGGACAGGCACAACGTGTGTTGGAATATTTATTGGATAAAGAGGTAAAAGAAGGAAAGGTCGAATTTCGTGTTATTGATGGCTTGACGATAGAGCGAAGAGCGGATGAAATGAAAGCAATTCCAGATGAAGTTTTAAAAGAATTAAAAAAGTGTGACGTAATTTTAAAAGGACCTACAACCACACCTAGAAAAGGTGATGAGTGGCCAAATGTAGAATCTGCTAACGTTGCAATGAGAAAAGAGCTTGATTTATTTGCGAATGTAAGACCAGTTCGAATTCCAGAACAGGGGATTGACTGGACCTTCTATCGTGAAAATACAGAAGGTGGTTACGCGGCAGGTAAAGAAGGCGTTAATGTTACCGAAGATTTGGGTATTGACTTTACCATAGCGACAACTCAAGGATGTGATAGAATAATCCGCGCAGCGTTTGAATTTGCAAATACAAATGGAAAGACTAGAGTAACCGCCGTTACGAAAGCAAATATCATTAAGACAACCGATGGCAAATTCCTTGATAATTTCTACCGTATTGCAAAAGATTATCCAAATATTACAGCGGATGACTGGTATATTGACATTATGACTGCAAAATTATTAGATGAAATGAGAAGAAAAGACTTTCAGGTTATGGTATTACCAAACCTTTATGGAGATATCATTACGGATGAAGCAGCAGAGCTTCAGGGTGGAGTTGGTACAGCAGGAAGTGCAAACATTGGTAAGAAATATTCCATGTTTGAAGCAATACATGGTTCTGCTCCTCGTATGGTGCAAGAAGGAAGAGATATCTATGCAGATCCTTGCAGCGTAATCCGTGCAGGAGCAATGCTTCTTTCTCATATCGGCTATATAGAACAATCTGAAAAACTTTATAAAGCATTAGATATTTGTACCATTACTGAAAAGAAACATGTGATGACAGGACGTGCTAACGGAGCAACTGGCGCAGAGTTTGCTGATTACCTTATGGAAACTATCAGCGGTTTATAAAGTAAAGACTTAAACGTATTCAAGAAAAAACAGAAAGAAATAAAGAGAGCTAAAGTACCTTGTGATTGAATCAACAGGAAACAATCCATAAGATACTCGTAGCTCTCTTGATTTTTGTTAAAATCAAATTGACAAACTAGGAATTAGACGATAAACTGTAATGCGTTATACTGATAGATGTAATGATTTAAATAGGAGCAAAAGATGGAACGTTATGAACAGATAGAACGAAGTATTATTAAAAAATTCAGAAAGCCAATCTGGCGAAAGTTTACACAGGGGATTAATGATTATGATATGATACAAGAAGGCGACAAGATAGCAGTATGCATTTCCGGTGGGAAGGACTCAATGCTACTTGCAAAATTATTGCAAGAAATCCAAAAACATGGAAAATTGCATTTTGATCTTGAATTTATCGTAATGGATCCTGGTTATAATATGAGTAACAGACAGCGTATCATAGACAATGCGGCGATTATGAATATTCCAATCAAGATCTTTGATACGGATATCTTTGGAATTGTATCACAAGTGGATGGGTCTCCTTGTTATTTGTGCGCACGAATGAGACGAGGTCATTTATATAAGAATGCACAAGATTTGGGCTGTAATAAGATTGCACTTGGTCATCATTTTGATGATGTAGTGGAAACCATTTTAATGGGAATGTTATATGGTGCTCAGGTTCAGACTATGATGCCAAAACTCCATAGTACGAATTTTGAGGGGATGCAATTAATCCGTCCGATGTACTTGATTCGGGAAGAAGACATTATTGACTGGTGTAATTATAATGAACTTAAATTCATCCGTTGCGCTTGCCGAATGACAGAAAATATAGAGGTTCTTGATGATGGGTCTAGTAATTCCAAGCGTCAGGAGATGAAAAATCTTGTAAAACAGTTTGAACAGGTAAATTCAAATATGGCAATGAATATTTTTCGAAGTGTGGAAAATGTAAATCTAAAAACAGTAATTGCGTATAAAGAAGATGGAATTACCCACCACTTCTTAGATACTTATTAAATGAAAATAAAAAAGAGACTGCTGCAAAATTTAAAAATCTTTAGAGATTAACTAGTTGCAACAGTCCTTTTTAGTTGTAAAAGCGTTATATTATCTTGCAAGAATAGTTACTATCTCACCGATGTACAGATTGTGGTAATCTCCATTTTGGTACCATTTTTCATCAATGAAATCCAGGGTAAAGCTATCTTTGGTTAATGGCTGTTTGCACATTTTTCTACATACCATTACGGTAGAAGCTTCATCAATAAAAGGGATTCCCTCGTGGTGATTGACATTAAGCCTTGCGTTGGTAATTTTATCTTCATCTCTGCCAGAAACGGCACCAAGATACTTTAGCGCACTGTGATATTCGGAATTTAGAAATGAGATGGAAAAGGTTTCTGACTGGTCAATTAATTCTCTAGTATAGCGACTGTCACGAACAACAATATAAACAACATCCTTTCCCCACATTACTCCAAGACCTCCCCAAGAAGCGGTCATGGTGTTTGTTTTATCTTCGGCCTGTGCAGTGATTAACATCCAGTCTTTTCCAATCATACGGAATGGACTAAAATCAAAAAGGTCAGTAGGTATTGGTTGAAATGTATGCATAGCTGCCTCCTTAAAATTCTTTGCTTTTAGTATATTCAATCTTACGTTTTTTTACAAGGTGATAGAAGTGATTTCTTTTAATGATTTATAATATAAAAATTCAATAAAATGAAACATAAGGGTTCGAACTTTACTTTGACTATGGTATACTATAGATAGATAAAAATAAAAGGAGAGTAAAGATGGGTAGTTTTTTTGACATGGATGGCACAGTTATGGGGACACTTAGTAAGATAACCGATATCATTATATTAAGTGTGATTTTTCTAATTTTTTCATTGCCAATTATTACGATAGGGGCATCTTTTACCGCACTTTATTATACATCCGTGAAATGTATCAGAAGAGGTAGAAGTTATTTGTTTAAAAGCTTTTGGAAATCGTTTAAAGAAAATTTTGGACAGGCAACGATACTATGGCTTATTCTTTTAATAGCTGGTAGTATTTTGGGACTAAATATTTGGTTTAGCGGACAAATAGTATCTGGAAATATGGGATTTATTTTAACTTGTATTTATGCAATGATGGCATTTACAATTTCGATTGTTACGGTATATGTTTTTCCACTATTGTCTAGGTTTAGTATGAGCAAGAAAAAATTGATTTCAACCGCATTTTATATGGCAATAAAACATTTACCATATAGTATTTTATTAGTACTTATCTTTACGGCTTCTTTGGTAGCATCATATATTATCCCTGTGCTTATCTTCATTTTGCCGGCAGCGGGAACCTTATTATTTTCTTTACCAATGGAGCGTGTACTTAAAAAGTATATACCAGCATCGGATGATACATCAAAAGATGAGTGGTATTTAGAGTAATCGAAAAATCAATTGTAAAGGGTGAGATTTATGGATCAGAAGCTATGTAATGAAAACGAATTGGAACAGACAATGGATAATCTGGATATTAGCCGTTTTGAGCATGGAATCCACTATACGATTTATGAGTTGATGGGTGCACATCTAATGGAACGGGGCGGCGTAAAAGGGGTTAATTTTGTAGTATGGGCACCAAATGCAACCGGTGTGAGCGTAGTTGGTAATTTTAATGGATGGGATGGATTGCTTCATCCGATGAAATGTATTTTTGACTCTGGAATCTATGAGCTTTTTATTCCAAATATCAAGGAAGGAATGATTTATAAGTATAATATTAAGCTTCCAAATGGTCTCTCTATGTTAAAAGCAGATCCATACGCGTTTGGTGGAGAAAAAAGACCCAACAATGCTAGTGTTGTATGTAATCTAAAACGTTTTCGCTGGTCCGATGCTTCGTGGCTGAAAAAACGTAAAAGCTTAGATATAAAAACGGAACCAATGCTGATATATGAATTGCATCTTGGCTCCTGGAAAAAACCTAGATTGGATGGAGTAGAAGACAATGAATGTTTCTATAACTATCGGGATCTAGCTCCGATACTTGCAGATTATGTTAAAAGAATGGGATATACACATATTGAATTGATGCCAGTCATGGAGCATCCATTTGACGGTTCTTGGGGGTATCAAGTAACTGGATATTATGCGCCAACAGCACGTTTTGGTAGCCCGGATGATTTTATGTTTTTTGTGAACTACATGCATCGTGCAGGAATTGGTGTAATACTTGATTGGGTACCTGCTCATTTTCCAAGAGATGCCTTTGGACTTGCTTCTTTTGATGGTTCCTGTTTATATGAAAATAGTGATCCAAGACGTGGAAGCCATCCACATTGGGGAACCTTGATTTTTGATTATGGAAGACCGCAGGTTTCGAATTTCCTTATAGCAAATGCATTATTCTGGGTAGATAAATATCATGTTGATGGCATACGAATGGATGCAGTGGCTTCTATGCTTTACTTAGATTATGGAAAAGAAGCTGGGGAATGGCTTCCTAATATTTATGGTGGAAATGAAAATTTAGAAGCCATTGAGCTATTAAAACACTTGAATTCCATTCTAAAAAAACGAGATGACGGGGCAATCTTAATTGCTGAAGAATCTACATCGTGGCCGATGATAACAAAAGATGTGGGAAAAAATGGTTTGGGATTTGACCTAAAATGGAATATGGGCTGGATGAATGATTTCCTTGATTATATGAAAACAGATCCCTTGTTTCGAAGTGGAAAACAAGGAGAACTTACGTTTAGCATGATATATGCTTATAGTGAGAACTTCCTTTTAGTTCTGTCGCATGATGAAGTGGTACATGGAAAAGGGTCAATGATTCAAAAAATGCCAGGTGAATACGATGAAAAATTTGCAAATCTTCGCGTAGCGTATGGATATATGATGACACATCCGGGAAAGAAGCTTATTTTTATGGGGCAGGAATTTGCCCAGTTCTCAGAATGGAATGAAGCAAAAGAACTAGATTGGTTTTTAATAGATGAATATGAAAATCATCATAAAATGCAGACTTATGTAAAGTCGCTCAATAATTTCTATCTAGATTATCCGGCATTGTATCAAAAGGATTTTTCAGATGAAGGATTTGAATGGATAAGTAGCTTAGATGGTCAGCATAGTATTATTGTATTTATCCGTAAAGGAGAATGTGAAACAGACGATTTGCTTGTTATTTGTAATTTTACGCCTGTGGTACGCAAAAATTTCAGAGTTGGAGTACCACATCCAGGAAAATATAAGGAAACATTCAATAGTGATCGAAAAGAATTTGGTGGTGCTTCCAATGTAAATGCAAGACAAAAGGTTTCAAAAAATATACCGTGGGATGGAAGAAAAAACTCAATAGAAATATCACTCCCAGGACTTGGAATCTGTGTTTTCACCTGCTCTTATCAAAAAAAAGAAGTGATAGAACAAAAGAAAAAAAGTAAATAAGAGAAAGGAATAATAGAAATTATGCAGACATTGGGTTTTAGTTTAACAACTGCTGTGAGTGATGATGTAGCAAAAAATGTAAAAGTAGTGGCAAATTGGATGGTTAATTTTAAAGAGTCTGCAATACAATTTGGTATACGTTTGGTGATTGCTCTTATTTTCATTATAATTGGGAGAAAAGTCATCAAATGGATAAAGAAAATCATTAATCGCTCGTTTGATCGCGCTAACATGGATCAAGGTGTGCATAAGTTCCTTATTTCATTAATAGGGATTTCACTTAATGTTGTAATGCTAGTTGCTGTAGTGAGAATTCTCGGTGTGGAAAGCAGTTCATTGGCCGCTATTATAGGATCTGCTGGCCTTACCATAGGACTTGCTTTACAAGGAAGTCTTGCCAACTTTGCGGGTGGCGTTTTGATTCTAATTATGAAACCATTTCGAATGGGAGATTATATTGTAGCAAATGGCATGGAAGGTACGGTTACAAGCATTGATATCTTTTACACAAGACTTCTTACGGTTGATAATCAAAAAGTAGTAATACCGAACGGAGGCTTATCAAATTCCAGCATTGTTAATGTTACAAATGAAGAAGTGCGTCGTTTGGATTTGTTAGTGCCGGTTTCCTATGATAGCGATATCAAGAAAGTAAAACTTATTTTAAGTCAAATAGTGGAGAGCGAAGAACTTGTATTAAAAGAAGAGCCAGTTACGATTTATGTAGATAGCTTCAAAGAAAGTTCCATTGCAATCGGAATCCGAATGTGGACGAAAAAAGAGGATTATTGGAATTTAAAGTGGGATTTGCTTGAAAAAGTAAAGGAAACATTTGATGATGAGAAAATATCAATTCCTATGAAACAATTGGATATAAATATTAAAAGAGATGGTATTAATTAGTACTAAAATATATTTAAAATAAAATTACAACAAAAAAGTATATAAAAACTCTTTTCAACAGTAGAAAAGAGTGGTATTTTACTCTTAGAACAAGGGCGTTCTCATATTACAGAATGAGAATGTCCTTTTTTAATTATAATAACAGAACTTATAATAAAATAAGAAATAGAATTTTTAAATTAAAAGTGAACAATTTCTTGCGAATAAAGGAAAGGAAGGTCTAATATGGAAAAGAATGTAATTGAACAAGTTTTTGCAAAAGATGTTTTTAATGATGCAGTAATGAGGGAACGTCTTCCAAAACCAATTTATAAGAAATTAAAAGAGACAATTGATAAAGATATGGAGCTTGATTCTGATATTGCTGGTGCTGTTGCACACGCAATGAAGGAATGGGCACTTGAGCGAGGTGCAACTCACTATACGCATTGGTTCCAGCCAATGACAGGTATTACAGCAGAAAAGCATGATTCCTTTTTATCACCAACAAGTGATGGTGGTGTAATAATGGAATTCTCCGGAAAAGAATTGGTAAAGGGTGAACCAGATGCGTCATCTTTCCCATCTGGAGGTCTACGTGCAACATTTGAAGCAAGAGGTTATACAGCGTGGGATTGTACATCACCAGCCTTCTTAAAAGAAGATGCTGCAGGTGTTACCTTATGTATTCCAACAGCTTTTTGTGCCTATACAGGAGAAGCTTTGGATAAAAAGACGCCACTTCTTCGTTCCATGGAAGCAATCAGCAATCAGGCAGTTCGTGTTCTTAAGTTATTTGGACACGATGATGTTGACAATGTATCTTGTTCCGTAGGACCTGAGCAGGAATACTTTTTAATTGACCGCGATAATTATTTGAAAAGAGACGATTTAATTTATACAGGACGTACTTTATTTGGTGCAATGCCTCCAAAGGGTCAGGAATTAGATGACCATTATTTTGGTTCCATCAAAGAAAGAATTGCATCTTTCATGAAAGAGTTAAATCTTGAATGCTGGAAACTTGGTATTCTTGCAAAAACACAGCATAATGAAGTTGCTCCAGCACAGCATGAAATGGCTCCAATTTTCTCAACTGCAAATATTGCAACGGATCATAACCAGTTGGTTATGGAGCTGATGAAGAAAGTTGCTAAGCGTCATGGATTGGAATGCTTGCTTCATGAAAAACCATTTGCAGGTGTGAATGGCTCTGGTAAACATGACAACTGGTCTTTGGTTACCAATACAGGAAAGAATCTTTTAGATCCAGGTAAGACACCACATGAAAATATTCAGTTCTTACTTATATTAGCTGCAGTAATTCGTGCAGTAGATGAAAATGCAGGACTTCTTCGTCTTTCTGCTTCCAATCCGGGAAATGATCACCGTCTTGGAGCAAATGAAGCACCACCTGCTATTATCTCAATTTATTTGGGAGAACAATTACAGGATGTTATTTCACAGTTAATTGAAACTGGTGAAGCAAAATCCAGCAAACAGGGCGGAAGATTAAATACTGGTGTAAACACATTACCTGACTTTAAAAAGGATGCAACTGACCGTAACCGTACATCACCATTTGCATTTACTGGAAATAAGTTTGAATTTCGTATGGTAGCGTCCTCACTTTCTGTAGCAGGACCAAACACTGTGTTAAATACAATTGTAGCAGATGTATTAGCAGATATGGCAGATCAATTAGAGAGTGCTGATAATTTTGACCTTGCGGTACATGATTTAATTAAGAAAACATTGTCAGAGCATGAAAGAGTAATCTTTAATGGAAATGGATATTCAGAAGGATGGTTAAAAGAAGCAGAGGCACGTGGTCTTCCAAATGTTAAGACAATGGTAGATGCAATTCCATTCCTTGTTGAAGAAAAAACAGTTTCTATGTTTGAAAAATATCATGTATTATCAAGAACTGAACTTGAATCACGTGCAGAAATTCATTATGAGGCATATGCAAAAGCAATTAACATTGAAGCTAAAACAATGATTGATATGGTTAACAGGAAATATATACCTAGCATCATTATGTATACTACCAATTTAGCAAAATCAATCAATGAAATTAAGAGTGCATGTGATATGGCGGATGTTTCTGTTCAAGAAGGACTCTTAAAAGAAAGCTCGGCATTACTTGCAACAGTAAAAAAAGCGTTAGAAACATTAAAAACAGTAACGAAAAACGCTGGAGAAATCGAAGAAGCAAAAGAACAGGCAATATACTTTAAGGATGTTGTGTTTGAAGCAATGGGCAATTTAAGAAAGCCTGTTGATGAATTAGAAATGGTCGTAGATAAGAACTACTGGCCAGTACCATCTTATGGCGATATGTTATTTGAGGTTTAAATATAATAGGTGTGGCTTGGATTTTGATTTTTCCAACTCCTAAGAAATAAAGCAGAGTATCGATTTAGATTGCTGCATGCTATTGTACTAGAATAGCATGCAAGGTTTAAATCGATACTCTGTTTTTTTTATAGTCAAAAAAGAATGCGTTTGCTTTGTATGAAGGATTTACGAAATTTTACGTTCTTTTTACCTAAATAAAATAGAAAAATTCCCATAATAAGCTATGATGATAGTAGAAATCTATACATAGAAAAGAGAATGTAGATATGAACGATAGCAAAGAATTAGTAAATGAATTTATAGAAATTTTAGAAAATAGAATGGTGTTTCCTGTCTATCAACCGATAGTATCTCTAGACGATGGAGCAATACTTGGTTATGAGGCGCTAAGCAGGATAAGTAAGGAAAATACGGATTTTAATATCACCAGCCTTTTTAAAATGGCAGAGGAATGTGGAAAAGTATGGGAATTAGAAGGCGTCTGCAGAAAGCAATCATTAAAAAATGCAACGGATAAGCCTGTCAATACGAAACTTTTTCTAAATGTTGATCCCAACGTGATTCATGATGAGAAATTTAAAGCAGGACTAACATACAAATATCTGGAAAGATATAATCTGACACCCGATGATATTATATTTGAAATTACGGAAAGGAGTTCAATTGAAGATGCAGATACGTTTAAGACAACGATACAACATTATAAATGCCAAAACTTTAAAATAGCCATAGATGATTTTGGAGAAGGGTATGCAGGTGTAAACAGAGTATGTGCGGTCTTACCTGATTACATAAAATTAGACATGGCAATTGTGCGAGATATTGATAAAAATTGTGTAAAGCAAGCATTAGTGAAAAATATGGTTTGCCTGTGTCAGGAAATTCATATCAATATGATCGCAGAAGGCATTGAAACAGCAGCTGAATTGAAAGAATTGATTCATTTGGGAGTTCCTTTTGGACAAGGATATTTTCTACAGACTCCAAGCCCTAAGATGGGTGATATATCAAAAGAATGCAAGGATATGATTACGGAATACACTCTGCATAATAAAAAAAATGTGTTGAAACAATCTATATTGGGAAATGTAGGAACTATTTGCAAATCGAAAATGACGACTACTTTAGAAACTTCGGCACACATACTATATGAGCTTGTATCAAATGATCCTACAATTACAGAGATTTGTGTTTTAAATGAAAATAATGGTGTAATGGGAATTTGCACAAGGGTAGAATTATTAGGCCATTTTGGTGGAAGATACGGGTATAATCTGAATTTAAAAAGAACGGCAAAACATATTATGAATCGCGAGTATCTAAAGGTTGATATTAATACATCAATCGAGAATGTATCTAAAATGGCACTAGCACGTCCGATTGAACATTTGTATGATGCAGTAGTTGTGACTCAAAATGAAAACTATGTGGGGGTTGTAACGGTTAAAGATTTGTTGGAAACAGCAATCACGATACAACTATCACGCGCGGTTGATGCAAATCCACTTACCGGATTGCCAGGAAACAGAGTGATTGAAAAGTGTATTTTTGAACATATTGTGGATATAAATCCATATGTAATTATCTATTTGGATGTAGATAATTTTAAAGCGTATAATGATATTTATGGATTTAATAATGGAGATATCATGATAAAGACAGTGGTAAATTGTATGGAGCTGTCTTGCAAGAATAATGAATTTATGGGGCATATAGGCGGAGATGATTTTGTTATCATCTGTGATTATTGGGAAGCAGAAGGACTTTGCCAGAATATTATTGATATATTCAGTGGCTCCATTCAAAGCTTGTATAGGGAAGATGACTGGAAAAACCGATATGTCATTTCGAAAAACAGAAGTGGATATGATGAAAAAATTCCAATTGTATCTTTATCGATTGCAGGACTTACGAATAAACATAATGATTATAAAAATATGGATATGTTTTCTCATCAAATTGCTTACGTAAAGAAAAAATGTAAGCAAATAGAAGGTAATTTTTATTGTATATTATAAAAGAATAATAGGAAAATAAAATTTATTTGGAGAACCAAATTTTATTTTTGACATTGAAAAAAAAGAGCAGTATAATAGCGTCTGGCATTCAGAATTTACATACTAAAGAAGGGAACAACATTATGGAATTTATCACATTTTTACCACTTATCATCTTTGCTATTGTAATGGCATTAATTATAAGTGAAAAGATTAACAGAACAGTTGCAGCATTAGCCGGCGCTAGTTTAATTGTCTTAATACATATTTTTTCGGGTGAAACGGCTTTGGAATATATCGATTTTAATACACTAGGGGTACTAATTGGTATGATGATAATTGTCGGTATCGTAAAAAAAACGGGAATATTTGAATACTTGGCAATCTTTGCAGCTAAGAAATCGAAAGGCAATCCATGGCGGATTTTATTAAGTCTTTGTGTTATTACTGCAATTACATCTGCATTACTGGATAACGTTACCACCGTATTATTGATAGTACCAATGACATTTGTAATAACCCAAACCTTAGAATTGGATCCAATTCCTTTTTTAATACCAGAAATTTTAGCATCTAATATAGGTGGAACTTCTACCTTAATCGGCGATCCACCTAACATCATGATTGGAAGTGCAGCAAACCTTGACTTTATTGATTTTGTCGTTAATTTGGCTCCAATCATTGTAATTATTTTTATTGCTACGTTTGCAGTATTAAAAATGATGTATAAAAATAAATTAGTAGTGACAGATGAAATAAAAAAGCAGATTCTTCAACTGGATGAGAAAGTCTGTATAAAGAATTACGTTCTACTTAAGAAATGTCTGCTTGTTTTAGCGGTGGTTATGGTAGGGCTTATTTTTCATTCCAAATTCGGTTATTCCTCCGCTGTGGTAGCTTTATCTGGAGCAACATTCCTTTTATTAATCAGTGGTGAAAGTATTGACGAAGCAATGCATAGCATTGAATGGCCAACCATATTCTTTTTCTGTGGCTTATTCATATTGGTAGGTTCTTTGGAAGCAGTCGGTTGGATTGATCGATTAGCTAAAGTTATTGTTGGTCTTACAGGAAACAATCTATTATTAACCGGAATTTTGATTATTTGGTTCTCTGCAATATTCTCAGCATTTTTGGACAACATACCGTTTGTTGCCACATTAATTCCATTGATTAAAGCAATGGGTTTATCGGGTATGAATATTTCTCCTCTTTGGTGGGCAGTTTCTTTAGGAGCGTGCTTAGGCGGTAATGGAACGCTAATTGGTGCGTCTGCAAATGTAGTTGTCGCAGGAGTTGCCGAAAAACATGGCTATAAGTTATCTTTTAAAAAATACTTTAAAACGGGATTTCCATTAATGATTATGTCAATTGTATTATCTACAGTGTATCTTGTTATTTTTTATCTAATATAAAAGGGGAGGTTTTACAATGAATATTCTTTCGGCTGAGCAAGACAATATTGATATGCTACTAACACAAATGGGGGCAGATGTAAAAAGTATCCATGGACTTATATGTTATGTACGTTTCAGAATTAATGATACGGAAATTTTTTATGTGTATAACATAAATGCAAAGAATCAGTATTATTTGCAAAAAGTACTTCCATACCCAGTTGGGGCAGGAGTATTTACGAAGCCTTCTGAAATTGTAAATTATATCAAAGAGGATATAGAATATTATAAGAAAGCCGCTAAAAGCTCTAAATTTAATGATTTTGTAAATATCAACATGCAGCTTCATAGTACAATTCACAATATGGAAGAAGCTTACCTGAAATACAATGTGCCTCATGATAAAATGGATGCGATAGTAAGCAAAATTGATGAAATAAATCATATTTTAGATGATGTGAAAGAATTTGAAACTCAAGTTTAGTAAGAGAATGATAGGCTATAGTTTGTTGTGATGCTGATTCGTTATAAAAAAATAGCCTGCCGATTTTGAAATACACCCCAAACGTTAGTCAAATAAATCTAACATTTGGAGGTGCATTTCAGTTTGGCAGGCTATTTTTTTTAAAAAAGAGTTATATTTGCATAATACGAGCACAATATTCCCGAATCAAATGAACGGAATTTTTGAATTTTGCTAGTTCATCCATTGTCATATGAATCTCTAGTACATCAGCAGCGCCAGTTCTGTTTAGCACCGTAGGAACTCCTGCAAAAACACCAGATTCTCCATATTCACCCTCTAGCAGGGTTGATACGGGTATAATTCTATTCTCATCATATAATATTGCTTTTATGATTCCTACGCATGCAGAAGCAATACCATAATAGGTAGTTCCTTTTCGATTATAGATTTCCCAGCCTTCCCGGGTAGTTTTTCGAACGATTTCATCCAAATTAACGTCGCCAACCAGCTCGCGATTGTCTTGAATGATATCGTTGAAGTGTTTTCCGGCAATTGTTACCGTTGACCATGGAACCATTTGAGAATCACCATGCTCTCCCATGGAATAAGCATATACACTCCTAGGATCTACATTTACCACTTCTGCAATAAAGTTTTGCAACCTTGCGGTATCAAGTGCAGTTCCAGTTCCAATGACCTGATTTTTAGGTAATCCAGATAGTTGATGGACAAAATATGCGATCATATCTACTGGATTTGAAACAACGATAAAGATACCATCAAATTCGCTAGCCATAACTGGCTCTACAATGGTTCTTATTATTTTTGCACTTATCTCCAAACTATCAAGTCTTGTCTGCCCTGCCTTTGGTGGTGCACCTGCCGTAATTACGATAATATCTACATCTTTACAATCTGCGTACGTTCCAGTATTTACCTTTACATTACGATCCAGATATTTGATGGTATCTCTAAGGTCAAGTACTTCGCCAAGTGCTTTTTCTTCATTGATATCAATCATGAGAATCTCATCGCATACCCCTTGTGTCACCAAACTAAATGCAATAGAAGAACCAACTAATCCACAACCAATGACTGCAATTTTTGATTTTTTTATTATCATAGTAATCCTTTCATAATTCATATTTTTAATAATATAAAAGATTCATTTACATAAATAGAACATTTATCTGAACGTATGGAATATTCCAGATTGCAAAAAAGGCAGGAATACTATATAGCTAAGTATTCCTACCCTTTTTGCAACTTATTTATCTTATTTTGATGTAGAATTACGTTTAGCGCGCATTCTAGCAGTAGGATCAAGAAGCTTCTTACGAATACGAAGACTCATTGGAGTAATTTCAAGGTACTCATCGGTATCAATATATTCTAGAGCCTGTTCAAGGCTTAAGTTACGAGGAGGTGTTAATTTAAGTGACTCATCCGCACCAGAAGAACGGGTATTGGTTAACTGTTTTCTCTTACATACGTTAACTTCGATGTCTTCTGCCTTAGCATTTTGTCCAACAATCATACCAGCGTATACTTTTTGGCCAGCTCCAAGAAAGAGTGAACCACGTTCCTGTGCATTAAATAAACCATAAGTGATAGTTTCACCAGATTCAAATGCAATTAAAGAACCTTGTTTACGATATTGGATTTCGCCCTTGTAAGGTGCAAATTCTTCGAATACAGAGTTGATAATGCCGTTACCCTTGGTATCGGTCATGAACTCGCCACGATAGCCGATCAAACCTCTGGAAGGAATTAAAAACTCAAGACGAGTATATCCGCCATTCGCCATTGACATTCCTTGAAGTTCACCTTTTCTCTGGCTTAATTTTTCAATTACATTTCCTGCAAATTCCTCTGGAACATCTACAAAAGTACGTTCCATTGGCTCTAATTTGTGATTTCTTTCATCATAATGGAAAAGAACTTCTGCTTTACTTACTGCAAATTCAAAACCTTCACGTCGCATATTTTCAATCAGTACGGATAAATGAAGTTCACCACGTCCAGAAACTTTAAAGCAGTCTGCACTTTCTGTTTCTTCAACACGTAAACTAACATCTGTATTTAATTCTCGGAATAAACGATCTCTTAAATGACGGGATGTAATAAATTTACCTTCCTGACCAGCAAGTGGAGAATCATTTACAATGAATTCCATAGAAATTGTTGGCTCTGAAATTTTCTGGAAAGGAATTGGAACTGGATTATCTGGAGAACAAATGGTATCTCCGATGTGAATTTCCGCAATACCAGAAATAGCAACGATAGCACCAATGGTTGCTTCTACAACTTCAACCTTTTTCAAACCATCAAATTCATAGAGCTTACTAATTTTTACGCGCTGAAATTTAGTTTTATCATGTTCATTTACCAAGACACAATCCTGATTTACTTTGATAGTACCGTTATCAACTTTACCTACTCCGATACGTCCAACGTATTCGCTATAGTCAATGGTACTAATGAGTACTTGTGTATCTGCATCTGGATCACCAACTGGCGCTGGGATGTAGTCAAGGATGGTTTCAAATAAAGGTACCATATCGGTTGGAGTCTGATTTAAATCAAGGCAAGCAACACCTGATTTTGCAGATGCAAAGACGAAAGGACAGTCAAGCTGTTCATCATTTGCTTCCAAGTCCATAAATAATTCTAATACTTCATCAATTACTTCGTCTGGTCTTGCTTCTGGACGGTCAATTTTATTGATACATACGATAACTGGAAGGGATAATTCCAATGCCTTTTTTAAAACAAATTTTGTCTGAGGCATTGCACCTTCAAAAGCATCTACAACAAGGACAACACCATTTACCATTTTAAGTACACGTTCCACTTCGCCACCGAAGTCAGCATGTCCTGGTGTGTCAATAATATTTATTTTTGTATCCTTATAATACACAGCTGTATTTTTGGAAAGGATGGTGATTCCACGTTCTCGTTCAATATCATTGGAATCCATTACTCTTTCCATTACTGTCTGGTTACTTCTAAATACTCCACTTTGTTTTAAAAGTTCATCAACAAGTGTAGTTTTGCCATGGTCAACGTGAGCAATGATCGCGATATTACGTATATCTTCTCTCTTCTGTTTCATAAAAAAAATCTCCTACTTCTATATAAGAACGAATGAATGATAATTGCAAAAAAAATGCTATTTCATCATTAGGTATTAATGTACAACTTATAGAGTATAGCACACCTCATTTCAAAAAGAAAGGATAAAATTTAAATATCGGTTTACAAGTTGGACTTGGCATGTTAGAATACCCTTTGATAAGTAGCACAGATGATCGCGCCTGCTAGTACCGAAAGGTCGCAGGTGAGGAAAGTCCGGGCTTCAAAGGGCAGGATGCCGGATAACGTCCGGTGGGGGTGACCCTAAGGAAAGTGCAACAGAAATATACCGCATTGTAACTACTTCACAGCCATTGGCTTGCGAAGCAAGACAATGTAAGGGTGGAATGGCGGGGTAAGAGCTCACCGCCTGGCTGGTAACAGACAGGGCATATGTAAACCCCATCCGAAGCAAGACCGAACAGAAAGCGATACGGCGGCCCGTCGTGCTTTCGGGTAGGTCGCTTGAGCCTGGTGGCGACATCAGGACTAGATAGATGATCATCAGATACAGAACCCGGCTTATAGTGCTACTTATTCATTTTACAAGCGTGAAAATTTATTTTCGCGCTATTTTCTTATTGTCTGAAAAAAATGTATATTAGAAAGCAAATATACAAAAAATTATCAGTGAAGGCATAAATCAGGAAAGATAGGGGAGAAAAATTATGAGTTATCAAAGCATAATGAAGGAAGAAAACAAATCAATACTTGAGCGATATGAACTATCGATGGATCGTATCAAATTGATTGCAGAAGGTGAAAATATATTACAGGCACCATATCAGGACTATTTCTTAAAAGTAGCCGTATTTTTCATGGATGTGAAAGAAGTTTCTGATCTCGTACAGATAGATCAACTGAAAACCTGCTCATTAGAAGAATTAAAATTGTTCAATAAAAAAATATATTTGGATGTTGTGGGTGAGGCATATCAGAAAAGTTATGCAAATCCAGCCTATTCAGTTAAAATATTTGGGACAGAGTATGGGCAGATATTAAGCTTTTTATATACAGAAATTAGAGGAATTATTGCATATTCTTACGAGAATCGTTTATTTGATATTACGATAGCTGCAGAACTATTTCTTGAAATATATAATATATTTGAGGATGAAGAAGACACGATTTACAAATCAGTTAAGTCTGCCATTTATTATTATATCAGTGATTACAGTGATGTAACTATAACCAAGCGAATTGGAGAAATGCTAGATCCACAATTATCGTTTGCAGTAGACATAATAATGAACCAGGATTTAAATGATCTTCGTTATCTATATTTATTTGGTGAATATATCTCAGACAATGAAATAAAAATTGCCGAGTATTTAAATCACCTATCACAAGACAAGATTGATGCTATGGCGCATACTTATACCGAAGGTTATCGTTTGGGATTTGTAAACTATCGGATTAATTTATCTACAAAGTCAGTGGTTAATATACGTTTTCATGTTGGATTTGAACGTATGGTAAAAGCAGCAATCACACAATTTGAGGCTATGGGACTTAAAACAACGATATACCGCGCTCCAGTAAGCAGTATCCATAAAAAGCAACATTTAAAAATAGGATTTCATAGTAGCAGTGCAAATAAACAATACGATTATGACCATCGTTTTGATCAGGCACTGTATCTAAATAAAGCACTAAATGATCGCAAACTTGCTGTTGCCAAAGTCAGCTTAGAATCAATGAAAGAGATGGCGGCGAAGTTTGCTGGCCCTGCTGTGATTGAAGTGTTTGGTGAAACACCGTTTGCTCCTTTAAATAAAGAAGAGGCACTTACCCTTTCCGATAAACAGCAAAAATTAACCCTGGAATATCAAAGAGACTATGGAATTCTTTCCAATGATTATCTTAAAAATGATGAAATCAGCTTTACCATTATTGCATATCCAATACCAGAGATTGGAAAGGAATTTGAAGAAATCTTTGATGAAACAGTTAAGGTAAATACATTAGATATGGATCTGTACGAAAGAATACAGAAAAATATAATTGATGCACTCGACCAAGGTGAATATGTAACTGTGACTGGGCGAGGAAAAAATAAAACGAATCTTTCCATTCATCTTCCAAAACTTTCGAATCCTGAAAAGGAAACCAATTTCGAGAACTGTCTGGCTGACGTAAATATACCAGTAGGAGAAGTATTTACCTCACCTACGCTAACTGGAACGAATGGAGTGCTCCATGTGACAGAAGTTTTCCTTAGAGACTTAAATTTTATCGATTTGGAACTTAACTTTCAAGATGGAAAAATAGAAACTTATACTTGCAAAAATTTTGAAAATGAAGAAGAAAACAAAAAATATGTAAAAGAGAACGTCATGTATCAAAACAACACATTGCCTATGGGAGAATTTGCAATAGGAACCAATACAACCGCTTATGTAATGGGTAAAAAATATAATATTTCATCACTTCTTCCTATATTAATAGCGGAAAAGACAGGTCCTCATTTTGCAGTTGGAGATACGTGCTTTCATATGAGTGAGGATATGAAAACTTATAATCCAGACGGAAAAGAAATGATGGCGAAAGATAATGAATGCTCTATTTTACGAAAGACAGATATGGAGAACGCATATTTTAACTGCCATACCGATATAACGATTCCTTACCATGAACTAGGAGATATCATCGTTCACAAGCCAAATGGTGAAACGATTGATATTATCTCACAAGGTCGATTTGTACTAGCTGGAACTGAAGAATTGAATATAGCACTTGATACATTAAATGTAAAATAAAGGGTATTTATTCTGCTTTACAAGAAATTTAGAATGGGTTATATTAATACTTGTATGTCTAGCATAAAGCATGAAGGAGAATAGTTATGGCAAGAGTAGGAATTTTAATGGGAAGCGATTCAGATCTTCCAATTATGAGTAAGGCATGTGAGATTTTGGACCGTTTTGGTGTCGAATATGAGGTAAAGGTTATTTCAGCGCATCGTATGCCAGATATCTTTGTTGATTATGCAACCAAAGCAGAAGAAAGAGGCGTAGAAGTTATTATTGCTGGTGCTGGTGGTGCAGCGCATTTACCAGGTATGTGTGCGGCATTATATCGTCTCCCAGTCATTGGAATCCCAATTCATACAAAATCATTAGGCGGAGTAGATTCTCTTTATTCCATCGTACAGATGCCACAGGGTATCCCAGTAGCTACCGTTGCAATTGATGGAGCTGCCAATGCAGCAATATTAGCAACAAAAATGTTAGCAATCAGTGATCGAGCTCTTCGTGAAAAGTTAACGAACTATAGCAAAGAAATGAAGAAGGGCGTTGTAGCGAAAGACGACAAACTTTCAAAGATTGGTTATGTAGGTTATTTAAAACAAATGTAGAATAGAAACAATAGGCCGGATGCAAATCCGGTCTATTTTCATGTATAATAATAAATTTGAATTTTGATAGAATATGTCTTCTCAAAAACGGTCAGTTGATTTAAGATAAAATTAGGAACTGACCACTTTGGTTAGTCAATGCCATAAAGGAGGGTTTTAATGAATCTAAATTTTTTACTTTTACCACAAGACAGACAGCTTACTATAATAAATGCAGCCTTTAAAGTCTTTGCATTTAATTCATATAAAAAAGCACCGGTAGCAGAAATTGCGAAAGAAGCAGATATATCAAAGGCATTGCTGTTTTACCATTTTAAGAATAAAAAGGATTTGTACTTATATTTATGGAAGGTCACCATTGAAACAACAAGAAAACAACTAGCGGAAGATAAGGTGATGGAAACCGGTGATTTATTTGAAATGATGAAGCGTTCACTACATGGAAAATGTGAAGTGATGCGAAAGTATCCATATATGGCCGAATTTTCTTTAAAGGCGTACTATGAGCAGGAACCTGAAATAGCAGAACTGATACAAAAAGATTTTGCTCGATTGGCAGAGGATAGTCAGCGTAAGGTATTTGATGTAATTGATGTTTCCTGTTTTCCAAAAGAAGTGGATATTGCATATATGTATCAGGAAATGATCTGGGCTGCTGATGGATACCTCCATATGGCCTATGCAGTTGGAATACCGGACCCTGATAAGATAGAGATGGAATTTGCCAGACTGATTGAATTTTGGAAAAGTGTATATAGAAAGAAGGATATTGAATGAATGAAAAAAAGATTACAACAGCAAGGGGAAATGTCTATTATTGGATAAGCGAGGGTAGGAAGGATAATTGCATTGTTTTCTGCCATGGACTTACGGCTGACCATACACTGTTTGATATGCAGATAGAGGAATGGAGCAAAGATTATACGGTTATTACCTGGGATATGCCACTGCATGGAAAATCAAAGGAATATGATGATTTCTCAATTGTAAATGCAACAAAGGATTTAAGACAAATCTTACAGACGGAGCAGATTGATCAAATTGTAATAGTAGGACAATCGGCTGGAGGATTTATAGCGCAGGCATTTATTCAGCAGTATCCAGTTATGGTAAGTGCCTTTATTGGAATCGATACGACTCCGCTTGGAATGAGCTACTATAAAAAGAGTGAGCTATTTTGGATAAAGCATTATGCAGACATCGCAAAGTGGTATCCATATGAAATGTATTGTAAGTTGGGGGCAAAGTCGGTCTCAGTAACAAAAGAATCCTACCAAAGCTTTTACGATTGTTTAAAAGGATTAGGGAAAAGAGGAATGCTTAAGGCAGCTGATTTGGTATATAAAGACTTTTTAAATTGTAAGGAAGTGGATATAAAGTGTCCTGTATTGCTATTGCTTGGAGAATATGATCGTACCGGGTATGTAAAACGGTACAATGAAATGTGGGAAAAGCGTACTGGATTTCCGTTAAAAATAATTCCAAACGCTAGTCATAATTCAAACTTTGATAACTATGTGTTTTTCAATGAAATAGTGATGGTATTTTTGGATAAAAATACACGTGGGAATTGAGATATCTTCTTTATTTTGAGTGTCGTTGATGCGGCAGATTGGAGTAATTATGAAGTTTTATGAATTTGGAGAGCGAAGTAAGCCAGCCGTTATGCTGATACATGGTGGAGGCAATTCCAAATGGATGTTTGAGCGCCAGGCGAAGCTGATGAAAGATCAGTATCGCGTCATATTGCCTGAGCTAGATGGGCATGGAAATGAGTGTAATGTGATATATGAATCTTCCATTGTGGAAGCAGATAAAATTGTAGACTACATAAGATGCGAATGTGAGGGTAAGCTCTTTCTCATAGGAGGTGCTTCGCTCGGAGCGCAGATCGCGATGGAGGTATGTGCAAGGCCTGAAATAATGGTGGAGCATGCGATTTTAGAAAGCGGACTTTATACGAAAAGACCGCATCTTGCCAATCTAATCGCATCAAAGTGGATGATAAAATGGATGATGGATCTATATCAATGGGAGTGGATGATAAAATGGTCATTTCATCAATATGGATGGCCGGAAGAATTGTTAGGAGATATCGCAAACGATGCGATGAAACTTTCGTTTGTAAGCAATCGTAATTTGTATCATACCTATCTAAATTATGAAATGCCTAAGCGAATTGCCACCATCAATACTAAAGTTTTTCTGCTGTTTGGAAGCAAAGAAAAGAAGATGATAAAGCGGGATGCATTTTTGGCAAGCAGGCTTTTTAAACATGCGCGTGTTATAGAATTAAATGGATATAATCACTGCGGTTTTAGTTTTTCAGACCCGGAAATGTATGTGAAAAAAATTCAAGAACTTATTTAAATATAAATATGAGTTTTGCGACTTCTATTATTTCTTTGCACATATTCTTGCACACATGGATGTGTGTATTTTTGAATTTATAGAAATCAGGTTACGATTAAAAAACGATTAGAAATGATATCGGAGCACCAATAGAAGTAGCTCGAGCGGAGAAAAACTTGTCACAAGAGCAAGAAATTTGAAGACTTGTTTTATTTTAGGAGGTTAAAAATGAAGAATAAAATAACTAATAAAGATGAAAGAGCAATTTTCATTGAAAATGTTGGCTACAGATTTGGATACAACAGTATTACATTTTGAAGTTATATATAGCGGATTAATATATAATAAATTTTCTTCGTTCGGAAGCTTTTTAGAAGAAGCGTATTCTCTGATGTAAGAACAATCAAAAATAATGCCCTACTTCGTAAAATTTGAAAGTAAATACAGAAATCTGCGATTTTGTTGTAATAAATGAATATGCCGTTATAATTAACTTAAACAAAAAATAATAGCAAGGAAAGTGAAGGAAGATGAAAGACGAAATTTTAAACAATATCTCGGAAGTAGCTACAACAGGAAGCGAATACTCTGGCGATGAAGTTGAGCGATCAATCACAAATCTTGAATTTACAAATAGTGGTCGGTATCAGGGAGATAATGATGGACCTGCATACGTAATTTATTCAAAAATCGGTTATAACAAAGCCTCCTTCGAGTTCAAATTAAGTCAAGTTAAATTAAATATGAGACGTAAGAGTGATCAGAGATGGACAAACAGCTACATATTCTTAGGTGTGGATGTCTATGATGAAAAGGAAGAATTCTTAAATTGCATCGATGCAGGCTTCTGCTATTCTGGTGATGTGCTAAATTGGCATCTTTTCTATAACCTTTTGAATACCAATCAGGAAGTATCCTGGTATGAATCATCGGTTGCTTTAGATGAGACACATGATTACAAATTGATTTTAGATTGTTCCCAAAAAGATAATAGTGCAACAATAACGATCATCGATATCACGGATGGTAACAGGATGGTTGATACAGCAGAATTTGAAGTTATGTATGCTAAAAAGGATGGCAGCAACCTCAGTATGTATCAGGATTATGCGATTGATTATCCTGATAATATCAGAAAAGATCGTACAGGGGAAAGCTTCACAAAGGATTGGGAAGAAATCACATTATATAATACAAATGAAGGAATTTACCTGAATAATATAATAATTCAGGGTGCAAAGCTGTATACACCGGAGGGGGAATATATATGGACACAAGAGCGTACGAATGACCATTTTATGTGGCCAAGTACATGGTGTAAGAAAATGGATTATGCATGTACAAGAATCCAAAGACAACAAATGAATAGTGAGCTTATACTGGATTTGGATATGAATCACGAATAAAAAAACAATGGGTAGACTATGTCTGCTGATTCGAAAAAAGGAAACATATAGAATGTTGAAAATGAAGAAAATAGTATTATTGCCACTAGATGAGAGACCTTGCAATTATGATTTTCCGTATAAATTATTTCAAAGTGAAGAGTTAGAGATTGTAAGACCGGATTATCTGGGGGATAAGAAAAGACCGGCAGATATTGAACAAATAAAAACATTTTTACTCAAAGAATGTGAAACTGCATATGGAGTCATTCTGTCAGTTGATATGTTATTATACGGAGGACTTATTCCATCAAGACTGCATCAGGATAAATTAGATGTACTAAAAAATAGATTACAGATAATAAGAGAATTAAAAAAGAAGAATCCAGGGCTAAAGGTTTATGCATTTCAATGCATAATGCGCTGCCCAAATTACGATGGGAATGAGGAGGAACCGGATTATTATTCCCAATACGGTATACAGATTTTCAATGAGGGAGTACTAAAACATAAATGCAGTCTGGCAATGGCAGATGAGAATGAATTAAATCAGTTACGGATGCAAATTCCCCAGGAGATACTGACAGACTATGAAAAGAGGCGTGAGATTAACCGGAGCCTCAATATGGAGACGATCCAGTATTATAAAGAAGATTATATTGATGCATTGGTATTTCCACAAGATGATTCTGCCCCTTATGGATATACGGCAATTGATCAGATGATGATCCGGCGCAGAATTCAGGAGGAAAGCCTAACGGATGAAATCCTGCTGTATTCGGGTGCGGATGAAGTTGCTCTGACTCTGGCATCCAGACTGCTCAATGACATGAAAGAAACCATGCCAAAGGTGTTTGTAAAATATGCATCAGAAGCAGCAAAAACTATGATACCTCTTTATGAAGGGGTACGGCTTTCTACTACAATAGGCTACCACATCCTGTCAGCAGGCAGCACTCAGGTGGAACAGAGTGAAAATGCTGATTTTATTCTGGTGATCACTGCGCCTGATTGTAATATGGAAGAGGCATCCGAACAACCGTCGTTAAGTCCGAATTATAATGCAGAGCGCAATATGGCAGAAATAATCCGTTTTATTGCTCAACAGATTAAAATGGGTAAAAGAATTGCAATTGCTGATAATGCTTATGCCAATGGAGGTGAGCTGGATTTCATACGTATACTCAATAAGCATCATCTTTTATTTCAAATATGTGGTTATGCAGGATGGAATACCAATGGAAATACGCTTGGAACAGTTCTTGCTCAGGCTATATATGACTATCATTACGGAGATACCAGACAGAGAAGAAATTTCTTGGCCGAGAGGTATTTAGAGGATGTGGGCTATTGCGGTTTCGTAAGAAAAAAAGTAATAGAACAGATTACAGATATGGGATATGATTATTGTGATATCAGTGATGAAGATACAGTTGTTGCAGATATGGTGAAGAGGGAGATTATTGGCTTCACAAATCAGTATCTTCCTTCCATTGCAGATAAAGTTATAATTAGCCATGTCAGCATGCCATGGAAGAGAATGTTTGAAGTGAAATTGGATGCAGGAATTGAGATATAAGAAAGGAATTCAATGATACTCCAGTCTAAATTAGAGGGCAAAAATATGAATGAGATAGAAAAAAAGAAATATTATCCGGAGGAACTAAATATACGTTTATCAGGCAGAACCCTATATCGTGACAGAGTGCTGTATTTATTGCATGCAGCCTGCTTTATTGAGTTCGAATTTGAAGGCTGCCAGTTGGAAGCAGAGTTTGAATCAGAGGGCGGCGGAGATGATTATCAGGCATGGATCGCAATCTATGTGAATGATATGGATCCATCCTATCGCCGAATCAATCTTAAAAGAGGTAATATAAGGTATCTGCTATGGGAAAGCGATAGACCAGAAAAGGTACATATCAGAATTGTGAAAATGTCAGAAAATCAGTATGCCTATACAGCTGTCACCAGGTTTATAGTGGATAAGGATGCAAGTATTAGAGAAACACCAGAAAAGAGAAGAAGAATAGAATTTATAGGCGATTCCATTACCTGTGGATTCGGGAATGAGGGCGAACCGGAGGATGAATTTTCCACCGGAACAGAAAATCCCCTAAAGGCATATGGAGTATTGACAGCGCAGAAACTGGATTGTGATTATAATTTGGTGGCTTGGAGTGGAATAGGAATCCTGTCAAGCTGGATACCACCAGAGGCAGAAGAGCCGAATACGGATAAGCTGATATCAACAAGGTATCCTTTTGTGGACTTCGAATTATACCAAAAAAAGAGATGGGTACCTAATGAGACCTATGATTATGAAAAGGACTGTTGTGATCTTATCGTGGTTAATCTGGGAACTAATGATACAAGTTACACAAGAGATAATACTGAGCGCATACAAAGATTTAGAAAAGCATATCAGGAATTCTTACGGTATTTACGTCTAACCCATAAAAATATACCGATAGTATGCACCTCAGGAGCAATGACGCAGTTATTATGTACTGAAATTGAGAAAGTGGTAGAAACAGTACGAGAACAGGATAAGGATGAGCTCATTTCTTATATGAAATTTACACTTCCGTATGATGAAGATAATGAAGGAGCGGTTGGTCATCCTTCCATAAGGAAGCATGAAGTTATGGCTGAGGAACTGGCTAACTGGATCAGAAAAAATAATATTCTAAGATAAAGATAAGGGTATAATTTACCCTTTCTTTTCATTTTGTGCCACGTTCAGAGCAGACAGCGTTTGTTTGTGCTTTTCAGATTTAAAAAATGAATCATTTTCAAAATAGTAAGTATAAAAAATATCAATCATGACTAATAACGGAAATTGTGGCGAAATCATAGTTCCGCCGTCCAAATTCTTAGAGGTTGCGACATAAATTACTTCATCACAATATTCAATTTCCTTGATGTTTTTATTTGAAGTGATTAGTATCACTTTGGCATTTCTTTTTTTTGCCAGGCAGATACCGGTGAGAATTTCTTTTGTTTTTCCGCTTAAGGTGATAGCAATAACCAGATTATCTTCATTCATCAAAGCGGAATACATCTGTATCATCTGTGAATCAGTAATGGCTTCCACGTATAATCCAGTCCGCATAAAACGAAGTCGAAATTCATTGGCTACAAATCCTGAGCTTCCCATGCCATAGACACAGACCCGTTTGCATTGGTTAACCAGAATAGCAATACGTTTCATCAGGGCTTCATCAAGTAATTCAAAGCTTTCATTCAATAATTTCAAATAATTATCATGTACTCGCATGGATAAAGAACTGATATCTTTTTCCTGCTCACTGGTAGTCAAATCTTTCTTATAAACATAGATCAATTCCCGAAACCCCTTATATCCGCATTTCATGGCAAACCGTGATAAAGTTGCTTCTGAAACATACAAAAGCTTTGACATATTTTTAGATTTGAAATCAATCAGCTTTTTATTGCTGAGGAAAAAATCTGCAACACTTTTTTCAACAGGTGTAAGTTCATCATAGATTTTAAGTATGTTCTGTTTTACTTCACCACCGGCATATTTCATTATAAGTAACCATCCTTTTGTGCGAAATTTTGTCTTTATTTCTTTATCATTATATCTGAATAACTTAAAATCGACAACCTGCTTGTAGTAGTTATTCCAACTATTTTATAAAATGAATGTACTTTCATAAAATTGCTTTTAAGAACAAAATGAGTAACTAATTTCTGTATGCCCCGAATGTATTGAATTATAAATTTGTCATTGCTATAATGTTGGCATCAGATGAGAGCAATATGCGGAAAGGATTTGAAAATAGATGATATTAAATTGCAGCCTATGTAGTGATGATATAAAACAGATTCTGAGTGAAGAAAAGGATATGTTAGATATCCGATTTGACAGTAAGGGACTTTGCTTGACTACTGTATACATTGAAGATAAAGGATTTTATATATTAAAGAGAGCTTCTGATATTACCGTTAAGTACCACACGAAAACAGATTTTTGCAGAGCCTTATTGACAATTTGCAGCAGAGAAGGCGAAGAAAGTTGGATATATAGTGAAAAATCCTCCTTTGACGAATTTGGAATTATGCTGGACTTTTCGAGAAATGCTGTAATGCAGGTTCAAACGGTTAAGAAATTTATCAGGACAGTCGCTCCTATGGGCTATAATTACATAGGGTTATATATGGAGGATACAATAAAAGTACCAGAGGAACCGTATTTTGGATATATGCGTGGTTCGATGACAGCGGAGCAGCTAAAGGAAATTGATGACTATGCCTCAATCTTTGGTATGGAAATAAGGGCTTACATACAAACACTGGCACATTTCAATCAGATCACAAGATATGAAGAATATCAAGAAATTATAGATACAAATGACATACTTCTTGCAGGAGAGGAAAGGACCTATCAGCTGGTAGAGAATCTGATTAAAGCGGTATCGGAAAATATCAGCAGTCGTAAGATAAATATTGGTATGGATGAAGCTCACTTGATAGGACTTGGTAAATATCTGGACAAACATGGGTACAGCAATCGATTTAAGATCATGGAGGATCATTTGAGCCGGGTTCTTAATATTTGCAGAAAATATGGATTACAGGTGCAGATGTGGAGTGATATGTTTTTCCGACTGGCTTATGGCGGAGAATACTATATTACGGATGAAAAGGAAGCGGTTCTTCCCAATATTCCATCGGATGTGGAGCTCGTTTACTGGGATTACTATCATTTTGAAAAAGAACATTATGACAAAATGCTTAAGAAGCATTTTAAGCTAACAGATCAGGTTGGTTTTGCAGGAGGTGCCTGGAAATGGATGGGTATTACACCGCATAATACATATAGTATGACGATAGGAAAAGTTGCATTAGCGGCCTGTAAAGAAAATAACGTGAAATCTGTTGTAATTACTGCTTGGGCAGATAATGGTGCAGAAGCAAGCAGCTTCTCCATTCTTCCTGCCTTGTATGCCGATGCTGAGTACAATTATTCGGAAGATTTCGATAAATCAAAATTTTACTATCTTACAGGGATGGCGTTTGACGATTTTATGCAGATAGATTTACCTAGCCATTTTACAAAGGATATTGACAAACATAGTAATGCAAGTAAGTTCCTGTTATATGATGATGCATTTCTATCCATCTTTGATTCTGCAGTTTTTGATGGAATATCTGATTATTATATGGATACTGCAGCAAGGCTTAAGAGATGCTGTGATAATAAAAACTTTGGATATCTGTTTGATACCCAGCTCAAGTTATGCGAAGTATTACAATATAAAGCAGATTTAGGCAGAAGAATCAAAACCTACTATGACCAAAAAGACATGAAGCAACTGTCAAGAATTGTAGAGATAGAGATTCCGTTAATCCTTGAAAAATTGCAAGATTTCTATCAGGCCTTTGAAATACAATGGGGAAAAGAAAATAAGCCCTTTGGCTTTGAGGTTCAGTGTATCCGGATAGGCGGGCTTGAAAAGCGTCTAACTTATATAAAAAATCAATTAAAAGCCTATGGCAGCGGAGTAGTAGATAGGATTGAGGAGCTTGAAGTAACAAGAAGAGAATTTCATTATTATAACGAAGAGGATAATAACAATTTGAACTGGAATTTATGGCACGACATTGTTTCACCTGCGGATATGGGCTAAAGGATAACAGTGCAGAAAGTCTGCTTGTTATATATTATTTATTTTAAAAGGAGGAAGGAATTTTGAAAAAGTTTATTAGTTTATGTCTGGTATTTATGCTGACAATCAGTATGTTTAGCGGTTGTGGAAAATCAGACAAAAGTGCATCAAATGACTCATCAACAGGAGAAACTGCAGAAACAACAGATGGGGCTGAACCGGTTACAATTGAATTTTGGACAATTTCACTGCAACCAACATTTACAGATTTCTTTAACGGTTTAATTGAGGAGTATGAAGCTGCAAATCCTAATGTAACTATTAATTGGACTGATTTGCCTTATGATTCCATTCAGCAAAAACTGGTTACTGCAGCAGCAGGTGGAACAGCACCTGATGTAGTAAATTTAAACACACAGATGGCATTAACACTTGCAGGAAAAGGTGCATTGGTTGATTTGGAAGCAGCAGCAACCGATGAACAAAAGAGTATCTATGTAGAAAGTTTATATGATTCCGCAAAAATTGGTGATTCTGTATATGCTTTTCCATGGTATGCATCACCAAGTATTATGTTTTACAATAAAGAACTATTTGAAGAGGCAGGTATCACAGAGGTTCCTACCAACTATTTGGAAGCATTTGAAATGGCAAAGAGCATGAAAGACAAAACAGATGCATATCTATACAACCCTCCAGAATTCTTTGATTTATTATTTCAACAGGGTATTTCTATCTTAAATAGTGATAACACAGCTGCTGCATTTAATAATTCGGACACAGCAAGCCTGTTAGAATCCTTTAAAACAATGACAGATTCAGGTTACCTACCTAAGACAAACTGGGGTAAGTGGGACAATGAACTAAAATTATTTGAGACAGGCAAGTTAGCTATTATCAGCTCATCAGGATCTACCTTATCAAGAATCAAGGATGAAGCACCAGATGTATATGACAACATTGGCATCGCTGAACCACTGAAGGGTGATTCTGGATTATGCGAAAATCCGCTGATGAATCTAGTCGTTCCTACTGCAAGCAAGAATCAGGAAGATGCAATCAAATTTGCTGCTTATATAACAAATGATGCAAATCAATTAGCTTTCTGTAAGCAGGTTGCTATTTTCCCTTCTACAAAAGTTGCCAGCGAAGACAGCTATTTCACTTCTGATACTACTACATTAGAGGGTATTGCAAGAAGCATGTCTGTGGAAGTAAGTAAGTCCTCCAAGGATTTCTCTTTAGGAGTTGAAGGTCAAGGAGATATCCAGACACAAGTTAATAAGGTGTATGAAGCTGTCATTCCTAGCGGTGGTGATATTCAGGCTGCTTTGGATAAGCAGGAAAAGGCTGTTAATAGTCTTTTAAATCAGTAGTTTTTCAAAAGGATGTCCCTTATTGTTAGGGGCATCCTATAAAAAAGGAGGTATTTATGAAAATAAAGACCAGGCAAACAATAAAAGCATATTTATTTATGGCACCGGCTCTTATTATGTTAATTATCTGGGTATTCATTCCGATTATCGGAAGTTTACCATTAATGTTTTATGATTATTCTGTATTGGGTGAAACCAAATTTATTGGGATAGATAATTTTAAACGTGCATTCAGTGATCCTGAATTTTTTACCTCTATTATCAACTCTATCGTGTTTGTAGCAGTAGTACCGGTAATACAGATATTGTCAATTTTGCTGGCACTGCTTGTAAATAAGAAATTAAAGGGAATTTCAGTATTTCGTACATTGATATATATTCCGGTAATCACTTCGATGGTTGCTGTGTCAATTATATGGAGTTTTTTATTTGATCCAAGCGGTATAATTAATACAATTTTACAAAATGCAGGAATTACTCATGAACCAATAGAATTTTTAGGCAATGGAAATACAGCAATGATATCCATTATGTTTATCACAATATGGCAGGGTCTTGGATATTATATGATGCTTTATCTGGCAGGTCTTCAATCAATTCCAAAGGAATTGGAAGAAGCAGCAATCGTGGATGGTGCAAGTCGATTTATAACATTAATTAAAGTAAAAATGCCCTTGTTAAAGCCTTATATCTGGTTCTGCTCACTTAATTCCGTAATTTCAGCGGTTGGTGTTTTTGATATTGTCTTTGTAATGACCCAGGGCGGACCAAACAATGCGACGTTGGTTATCAATTATTATTCCTATACAAAAGCTTTTACTGATTTTCAATTTGGATATTCAGCAGCGATTGGTGCAGTGCAGGCCGTTATTACTTCAGTTCTAAGTATTATCATTTTTGTCTATGGTAAAAAAGGAGGAGGTATGACCTACAGTGAGTAAGATAAAAAGAAAAAAAATTATAAATTCATTATTAACGTATATTGGGTTGATTTTAATTTCAGTGATATGCGCAGGTCCATTCCTGTGGATGCTATCTACCTCTTTTAAATCGGGACAGAATATTTATGATCTAAATCTTTTTACAGCGCATCCGACAATAATCAACTATACCGGGGTTTTCGAATTCCTGTCTGTACCGAAGTTTATCGGGAATACATTAGTCATTACGATAAGTTCGATTGTGATTGATGTTATATTATCTGCTTTATGTGCTTATCCTTTAGCTTGTATGGAGTTTAAGGGAAAGAAGTTCATTATGGGAGCACTGATTTCCTCCATGATTATACCGGCAGCGGCAGGAATGATTATTAACTATCTGGTTATTTGTAAAATGCATCTGCTGGATTCGTTGGTAGGTGTAATCCTGCCTGGTTCAGTCAAGGTTTTCAGTATTATTTTACTTCGGCAATCATATCTTGGAATTCCTAAGGAAATGATAGAAGCTGCGAGAATTGACGGTGCATCCGAAACCAAAATATGGTGGAAGATTATGATGCCCGGGATTATGCCTTCCATCAGTACCATTGTAATATTTGACTTTATCAGCAGATGGAATGAGTTTCTGTGGCCTGTTATTGTATTGCAGGATCCGAATAAATATCCACTGGCAACAGCACTGCAGTATCTTAACGGCACATTTAACTACAAATTCGGATATATTGCTGCTGGTACAGTGATATCTATTGTACCGATCATTATTGTATTTCTGTTATGTCAGAAAAATTATATCGAGGCGATTAGCGGTGCTGTAAAAGGTTAACACCAATACGAAGTATTATGTGAGGATTAGGGTAAAAGGTATGAAAAAGAAAATAGTTTTGCTTCCATTAGATGAGAGACCTTGTAATTATATTTTCCCGTATCGCTTGTTTGCACATGAAGGCATTGATATTGTTAGACCAAAATATTTGGGAAATAAAAAAGAGCCGGCTGATGTAAATATAGTAGCTGAGTTTCTAAAACAGGAATGTAGCGATGCGGATGGTTTGGTTCTATCCATTGATATGATGATATATGGCGGTTTAGTACCTTCAAGAATTCATTACACAACCATTGAACGACTGAAAGAATTAGCTGCTCTGGTGAAAGAATTAAAAGAAGATAACCCCAAGCTTCTGATTTATGCATTTCAGGTAATCATGCGTTGCCCAGATTATTCCAGTAATGATGAAGAACCGGATTATTATGAAGATTACGGAAAGATGATACATAGGGCAGGAGAAGTAATCCATAAAAGTCGTCTCGGAATTTGTGACGGTGAAGAGTTGGAAAATATCCTAAGTCAGATTGACTGTGAAAAGCTAAAGGATTACGTTTCGAGAAGAGAATGTAACAGAGCATTAAATTATTTAATGATAGACTATGTAAAACAGGGTTGGATTGATGCCCTTGTGATACCGCAGGATGATTCGGCTGCGTACGGTTATGCAGCAATTGATCAGGAAGCCGTTCGTATTAAGATTGCAGAAGAGGGGCTGGCGGATAAAATTTTGATGTATCCTGGAGCAGACGAGGTAGGTTTGACGCTGGTCTCAAGAATGATAAACAAAATTAACGGGAGAAAACCCAAAGTATATGTTAAGTATGCAAGTGAAGCTTCAAAAACAATTATACCGATTTATGAAGGAAATTCACTGGAAACAACAATTAAGTATCAAATTCTTTCGGCAGGATGTCAGTTGACAGAATCCTATGAATATTCGGATATCATTCTCGCAGTAACAGCGCCTTCCGACAAAATCGTGGAATCTGTAGAACAGCCATGTTTATCAAAAGGGTACTGTGTAGAAAGAAATATTTCGGAAATGATCGATTTTCTGGAAGAAAGAGTAACGGAAGGTAAAATAATTACTATTGCGGACAATGCATATGCAAATGGCGGAGAGCTGCAATTAATACAACTTTTAAATCAAAACCAACTGCTTGATAAGGTTGCAGGCTATGCTGGATGGAATACCTCAGCAAATACGATTGGAACATCTATTGCAGAAGGGGTTGATTGCTATCATTACGGAAATACGGCAGGGCACATGGATTTTTTGATTGAAAGATATATCGAAGATGCGGGCTATTGCTCTGTTGTGAGAAAAAGTATATCGAACGATTTATATAAGTATGGAATGAATTACTTTGATATTAAAGAAAAAGATGGGGCAATCAGTGTAAGAGTAAAGGAAGAACTGCAGTTATATATGGAAGTCTACTTATCTTCAATTGTTTCGGATATTTCATTAGATCAAGTATGCATGCCTTGGAGTAGAATGTTCGAAGTAGGAATAGAAGCTTTCTTTCATAAATCGAAAGGCTAGAAAAGAGGGTTATTTTGAGAAATGTGGAAGGGTTCACAGAAGATGGCAACTGGTATAAAGGGAACCTACATAGTCATACGACTAATTCAGACGGAAACTTTACTCCCAAGGAAGCAGTCAAAGAATATAAGAAGCGAGGATACTCTTTTTTATGTATGAGTGATCATAATTTATATTCCGACTACAGGGAAAAATTAGGGAAAAAAGATTTTCTGATTCTTCCGGGAGTAGAAGCTGCAGCCGTTCTGTTTGATAATGATGGCAGATGCATCAAAGTACATCACATGAATGGAATCTTAGGTACTACCGAAATGCAGAAAAAAGCACCAAAACAATATAAGCATATGGATAAGGTAGAACCGTTTGTTTATTATGGAAACTGGGATGGGGCAAAAACTGCCTGCGATATGATAGAAGAACTGCACAGCAGAGGATGCTTTATTACTTATAATCATCCGATATGGTCCAGAGTGGAAATTGAGGACTTTATATCGGCAGATGAATTTGAAATACTTGAAATATTTAATTATAATACGCAAAACGAAAGCGAAACTGGCTATGATACAACGTATTGGGATGTTATGCTTCGAAAGGGACGACATGTTCTAGCCGATGCTTCCGATGATAATCATAATGAAGGGATCTTTGATGATGCATTTGGCGGTTATATTGTTGTAAAAGCAAGAGAACTAACGCATGATGATATCGTAGAAGCAATTTTATCTGGCAATTACTATTCCTCCTCTGGTCCTGCGATTTACAGATGGGGAATAAAAGATCAAAAAGCATATATAACATGCAGTGAAGCAGAAAGAATCAGTTTTATTGCGGATGGTTTTGTGGGAGCAGGAACCACATTTGTAGCAGCAAATGAGATGTTGAAGAAAGCAACCTTTTCTCTTACGGGAAAGGAAACCTATATCAGAGCAGAATGCAGAGATTTATATGGAAAAAAAGCGTGGACAAACCCAATCTATATAAATACCAGGAAAGGTGACGATAATGAGTAGAAATGAACAAGTACTGGCAAGTATTAAAGGTGGCCTGATTGTATCCTGTCAGGCACTTGAGAGTGAACCGTTACATAGCTCGTATATTATGTCAAGAATGGCTTATGCTGCCAAAGAGGGCGGTGCCGTAGGAATTCGTGCAAATACACCGGAGGACATTATTGAAATAAAAAAGGTAGTAGATCTGCCGATAATTGCTTTATATAAACAGAATTATTCGGACTCTTCCATTTACATAACACCTACAGAAAAAGCGGTGGATCTGTTGATGGAGGTGAAACCTGAAATCATAGCTTTGGATGCAACAAACAGGCTTCGTCCCGGACAAGTTAACCTGGATGATTTTTTTTGGCAAATAAGAAAAAAGTATCCACAACAATTATTTATGGCTGACTGTGCTACTTATGAAGAAGGAATTCATGCGCAGGAAATTGGCTTTGATATAATTGGAACAACGCTAAGCGGGTATACGGAAAATACGATGGAAGTCAGCTTGCCAAATCATACTATGATCAAACGATTGGCAGATACGCTTGCAATACCGTTAATTGCGGAAGGCGGTATTTGGGAGATTGCTGATCTGAAGAAGATAATGAAGGAAAACGTACATGCGGTGGTTATCGGATCGGCAATTACCAGACCGCGGGAGATTACCCAAAGGTATGTGAAAGCAATTTCATAAAAGACGAATTTGACAATAAACAGGGGCGACATTATGAAAATATACAGAGCAAAAGATTATAAAGAAATGAGCAGAAAAGCTGCAAATATTATTTCGGCACAGATTATTATGAAACCAGACTGTGTACTGGGACTGGCAACTGGTACTACTCCAATTGGGACGTATCAACAGCTTGTGGAATGGTATAATAAAGGTGATCTGGATTTCTCCAAGGTCAGAACAGTAAATCTGGATGAATACAAAGGGCTTTCCGGGGATAATGTACAGAGTTACCGTTATTTTATGAATAATAATCTGTTTGATTATGTAAACATTGATATCAATAATACTTATGTACCAAACGGTATGGCGCAGGATGATGCGGTCGAATGTGAAAGATATACAAAGATTATTAATGATTTAGGCGGTGTTGATCTTCAGCTCCTTGGAATTGGACATAACGGGCATATCGGCTTTAATGAACCTAATAATGCATTTGATCTGGAAACTCATTGTGTAGCACTTACTGAAAGTACAATTGAAGCCAATTCCCGTTTGTTTTCCAACCAGGAGGAAGTTCCAAGATTTGCATATACGATGGGTCTTAAGACGATTATGCAAGCAAAGAAGATATTAATTGTCGTAAGCGGTGAAGATAAGGCGGATATAGTGAAAAAAGCATTTACCGGTGATGTAGCACCAAATGTACCTGTGTCCCTTCTGCAGATGCACAGTGATGTAATATTAATCGGAGATGAGGCAGCCTTGTCTAAGATCTGATGGTAGGCATTCCAGATACGGGTAGTTAACAAAAAAGCCGTATAGAAAATGGTGAAAATTATGATTATTAAAAATGCAAAAGTATACAAGGAAGATGGGAGATTCACCTTACAGAATATTGTGATAGATGGTGAAGTGTTTATAGATGAAGCTGCCAGCCAGGAAAAGACAACATATGAGGCAGAAGAAATTCTGGATGCAGCTGGATTGATGGCAATTCCGGGGTTAACCGATATCCATTTTCATGGATGTGTTAATTATGATTTATGTGACGGGACAGTGAAGGCAATTAATGCTATAGCAGAATATGAATTGAAGAACGGTATTACAACGATATGTCCGGCCACAATGACAATGTCAGAAGAAATTCTTGCACAGATAGCGAGGACAGTAGCCTTATATAACAATCCAAGGGGTGCAGATCTGGTGGGAGTCAATATGGAGGGACCGTTCATATCCAGAGTAAAGAAGGGGGCACAAAATGAATTATATATAAAGTCTCCCGACATTACACTGTACCGTAAGCTTCAGACAATTTCTAATAACATGATTAAGTTGATAGATATTGCACCGGAAGAGCCTCAGGCTTTAGAATTTATTAAAGCAGTGAAGAATGAGGTTGTAGTTTCCATCGCGCATACGGCAGCAGATTATGATACAGCAATGGAAGCAATCAAAGCAGGTGCATCACACATCACACATTTATATAACGCCATGCCGCCCTATACACATCGCGCTCCCGGAGTAGTCGGTGCAGCGAGTGATAGCCCCAACTGTATGGTTGAGCTGATTTGCGACGGTATTCATATACACCCGGCTGTCGTACGAAATACCTTCCGAATCTTTGGAGAGGATAGAGTTGTTTTAATCAGTGACAGCATGAGAGCAGCTGGTCTTGGAGACGGGGAATCCTCACTGGGCGGTCAGACGGTATATGTAAATGGAAAGAAAGCGATATTAGAGGATGGTACGGTAGCAGGATCAGTGTCAAATCTGATGGACTGTGTCCGTGTTTGTGTTAAGGAAATGGAGATACCATTAGAGCAGGCAATCCGCAGTGCGGCAGTTAACAGTGCAAAGGCTATCGGAATTTATGATAGATACGGCAGTATTACACCGGGTAAATACGCTAACGTTGTTCTTATTGATAATGACCTAGAGGTAAAGTGCGTTATTAAGAAAGGACGGGTTGTAGAAGTATGAATGTGATAACTAATCCCGGAGGTATATATGAATATTATAGAGCTGTGTGAAATGATTGATATGCCAGGAGAGGTTACCAGCAAAATTAGAAAATGGAATTCAGTAAAATACAGAGAAGCGCTGGAACATTATTGGATCAGGATTCAGAATAAATCTAATTGGGATACCGCCTTAGATGAAATACGAAAATTATTGCCAGATGATTCGGATGGCCTGAACTGTCTGGCATTTCAGCTGCATACAGGATTAAAAACATATCAGGAATATACCAAAAGAGAAATACCGTTACAGATTTTCATTGATACCATGGGATGTTTTTCACGGTTTGTAAAAGAACACCATGAAAGCTATGGTACCTATGGCTTTGACAGAGAGTGGTGGACTGTCAGAGAACTGTCATTAAATGAATTCCGGCTAGGAGAGCTTGAGTACGAATTAATTTGTGAAGCAGAGGATAGAAGCATCTCGGTACATATTCCATCGAATGCAAGATTAGATCAGTTACTTAGAAGAGAGTCCTATGCGAAAGCAGCGAGCTTTTTTTCAGAATATGAAAAAGATTATCAGGATATGAAGTATTACTGTGAGTCATGGATTCTATCGCCAAAGCTGAAGGAAATACTTGCGACAACTTCAAATATTATCAGTTTTCAAAATGATTTTATCCTTGATACTTATGATCTGGAGGATACAGGGTATATGCTGTGGGTATTTAAAAATGAAGCATTATCACTCCAGGATGTGCCGCAGAATACTTCTCTGCAAGTTAAAATGAAGGCATATCTTCAAAATGGCGGAAAAATTGGAACTGGCAAGGGATATCTAAAAAAGGAAATGGTTTACTCGCGAAAATAAGGCTGACCCCAAATCCAAGGTGTATCGGCAGAATGGAGATCTATATGTTAAAGTATATAGGAGTAGATATTGGCGGAACGCAAGTAAAATTAGGTGTTATTAATGAAACTGGAGAAGTCATCCAATCAGCAGTATATGGTGTGGCTTTTGACGGTTATGAGACTCCGATTATTGATACCGTTGTGGTAAAATTGTCTCAGTTTATGAAGGACAATGGGCTTACGAATAAGCAAATATCCGGAATAGGCGTATCAGCAACCGGGCAGATTGATGTAAACGAAGGAACGGTTGCCGGAGCTGCTGGTCATATCAAAAACTGGGAGGGCTGTTGTATAAAAGATTACATCAAACAGATCTATCCGGGACCGGTTGCTGTTATGAATGATGCAAACTGCGCAGCATTGGCAGAACAATGGATCGGAGGTGCCAAGGGGGTATCAGACGCCATTGTTATCACTATAGGGACAGGTGTTGGCGGAGGTATTATTGCTAATTCTGAAATAATATGTGGTGCAGGAGGCGGTGCTGGTGAACTGGGACATATCACAATCCGAAATAATGGAAAGATGTGCAGCTGTGGCAACAGAGGCTGCTATGAGCAATATGCCTCTACAACAGCATTGGTTAAGATGGTTCGACAGTCATATAAAGCAGGCAAATTACAAAGTGGTCTCTTTGAAGGGGCTGAAATAAATGGACGTACCATATTTATTGCGGCAGGAAAAGACAGTAATCTGGATCAACTGTTAGACAAGTGGATCGGCTATGTGGCAGATGGGCTGGTCGGTATGATTCATGTGTTCAGCCCAGAGGTGGTCTTGGTGGGCGGCGGTGTCAGTGCACAAAAAAAGTTGTTTATTGATCCGTTACGTGAAAAGGTATTAAGCCGGATTATGCCAGTGTATGCCAAAGTAGTCAAGCTTGATTGTGCAAAGCTTGGAAATGATGCTGGTATGGTTGGTGCTGTTTACTATTGTATGAAATACGGAAAATAACCCTCAGACTTCACACGGTAGAATGGAGATTTTTATGGAAAATAATATCTATCAAAAATCCTATAAAGTAATAAAGAAATCATACGACGTAATAGTAATTGGTGGTGGAACTGCAGGTTCTGCTGCCGCGATAGCATCCGCTATGGAGGGTGCGTCTACACTGATTGTGGAAAGAAACTCCTACCTTGGAGGAAGTGCATCGGGTGGGCAGGTAACTCCAATGATGCATAATGGTATTGATGGAAATTTAGGGCGCTCCTACATAAATGAGATTATTAAGAAAAGAATGTCCGAAGAGGGATATACTGCTGATGACCATTGCGGTAATGATGGTTGGTTTAATACCGAAATGATTAAATTTACTTTGGAAGATATCTTTACTGAATATAATGGCAAAATTCTTTATTATACCGAGTTTATTGATACGATAGTAAAAGATAATAAAATAGAAGGAATCCTGGTTCACAACAAATCAGGCCTTTTATTTATACAAGGCAGGATATATATTGATTGTACCGGAGACGGTGATGTTGCAAGTGCTTCAGGGGTTCCATGCTTTGTAGGCGATGAAATATTACATCATAACCAGTCAATGTCCTTGCGCTTTATGACAGGAAATGTTGATATAAAAAAGCTGAAAGACTTCCTGCATACGATAGGTGAGCCTGATTTTCTGGAATATCCGTTAGTTGAAATTGCTTCGGAATGGAAGAAAGATACTCCTTTATGCAATGTATTTAAAAAAGGCTTTGAAAATAATGCAATCGAATACGATGACGGAAAGTATTTTCAGGCTTTTTCGGTACCAGGAATGCCGGGCGTTATGTCATTTAACTGTCCTGAGATTCCAGATTTATATGATACATTGAATCCCGAATCGGTTAGCCTGGCCTTGATAACCGGAAGAAAAATGATAAAAAGACTGTTTGGATTCTTAAAATCATATGTGCCAGGCTTTGAAGAAAGCATAATTGTGTCAGTAGCGGAGATGCCCGGCATAAGAGAGTCTCGGAGGATAAATGGAAGGTATATCTTAAGCGAAGATGATTATGCTCACAGAGCAAAATTTGAGGATGCCATAGCAAGAACTGCTTATCCAATCGATATTCACGGCATGATTGATGAGGACAAGCTGGGGATAAAGCAGATGGAAAGTGGCGAGTATTTTGAAATACCCTTCCGGTGTATGATTACGGATCACATAGAAAATCTTATTGTAGCAGGAAGGTGTATCTCCTCAACCTTTACCGCTCAGTCCAGTATCAGAATCCAACCAACCTGTAGGGCAATGGGGGAAGCTGCGGGTGTAGCTGCAGCTTATTGTAGCAAGATGAATATAATGGTCCATAATCTGGACGGAAGTATAATACGTAATATCATGATGAGTTATTTAAATTATGAAAGGGTGCTTTAATGAGGTTAAATCGTAGTGAACTTAGAGAGCAATTCAAAAATAACGGCTTAAACCAGGGGGACACCATACTTATTCATAGTTCTCTTCGAAGCTTCGGTCAAGTTGAAGGAGGAGCCTTCACGGTAGTCAGGTCTTTGATGGATACCATTGGTGAGGAGGGGACTTTAATTTTTCCAACACTCACCGGAAGGAGAGAGGATTCACCGGACTGCCTACCTGTATTTAACGTTCTAAATTCAAAATGTTGGACAGGTATTATTCCAGAAACAGTAAGGAACATGGAGGGATACAGGCGTTCTCTTCATCCTACTCATTCTGCGACTGCCACTGGTTGTTGGAAGGAATTTTTGACATCCAGCCATGAACAATCCAAATCTCCTTGTGATGAGGAAAGTCCTTTTTATAAAAACGCATTATTAGGGGGGTATATTATGCTTGCAGGTGTTGATCAAGAGAGTAATACTTCGATACATTCCTGTGAGGAAATCGCAGGTGTACCATATCATCTGCAGAAAGAAATCGCAAAGATTGATATAACAGATTATAACGGTAAAAAGATTACAGTTACAAACAGGCTACATAATTGGGATAAACCGCAGACTAATTTCAATAAGCTGGATGAATTGTTCAAAATAAAAGGGATCATGAGAACATTTATGATTGGAAAATCGCAGATTAGATTCATTCGTGCTAATGATATGTTTCAATTTACAATTGAGCTATTAAATACGAATCCGGAATACTTGCTTGTTTAAGGGTAAAATAGGGAGGAATAATTATCATGTCAAAAAAAGCATTACATATATTTCTATTTATGATGATTTCAGTATCTTTTCTGACATCATGTTCCAAAGATTCGCAGACAAAAAGCACAAATCAAAATCAGATATCAAAGGAAACTGAGGCTGTGAATAATACAAAATCAACGGAAAACGTGGAGGATACAACTTCCTCTTCCAATTTGGACTGGATAAATACTAAGATGAACGGTGACGCGGACGGCCCAGCATATGTCTTATATTCAAAAACCGGGTATAACCAAGCCACTGTAAATATTGGGCTTAAAGATGTCAAAGCAAATTTGGTCAGAGAAAGTGATGGGAAGGAAGTCGCTTCCTATATATTCCTTGGTGTTGATGTATATCATAATAAAGAATGGATTAACTGTGCAGATGCAGGCATAGGAATGACAGGTAACGGTAAATGGCATGCATTTATCAACCAATATTTATCCTATACTGACGAAACATGGTGGGAATCTACAGTAAATCTTAACAGTAAACATGAGTATCAGATTTTATTAAAAACTTCTGATAAGGATGAAGAAATGACCCTAAATATTATTGACATTACGGATAGTAATAAATTGGTGGATAGTAAAACCATTGATTTGATGTATTCCAAGAAGGATGGCAGTAATACCCGCTATTACAGAGATCTGGCTATAGATTTTCCTGAGGAGGTCTGTAAGGATGAACAGGGCGAACCTACAAGTGACTGGGTCGAGGTTGTTAAGTATAATACCAATGAAAATTTGTATGTAAAAAATATTCATAGCTATGATGCACATCTTTACAATTCTGAAGGTAGCTATCAGTGGACAGATTTGTATGAAGACTATCGTTTCTTGTGGCCCGATTCTACCTCTGAGCTAAGCTATGCATGTACTAAGGTGAGATCCATAAAGAGAGATTATGAAGATGTACTTGATCTGGATATGAATACTGCTAAAGAGTAATAATAAACAAAATAAACAATTGGCTGGTATAGATATGGAGGGTTTAATATGTTAGCGGATTTACTATGGCTTAAGTTCTCTGATGATATTGAGATAGAATTGATGGAGTCAAAGGATGAAGGAAAAACGATTCATGATTTTGAAGAATTTGTGAAAGAAATAAAGGAAATAGAGGCCGGAGTAAGAAAAGAAGCATTGGCAGGAGACTTGTTTGATGAATTGGCCAGCCGTCCAGCCGTAGAGGGATACCCCTTTTTAGAACCTTCGGATTTGGAAGGCATTGAGGCAGGGCGACCATATAATCTTATCAAACTAAATAAAAAGAATCTGAATGATGATGTATTATATAGTAAGATTTATGGAGCATGGCTTGGAAGATGTGCCGGATGTTTACTTGGACAGCCAGTGGAAGGCTGGCAGAAATCAAGAATTGAGATACTCTTGAAAGATACGAATAATTACCCAATCAGTAACTATATGTCCTCAAATATATCCGAAAGTATTAAAAAGGAATGTGAGGTTACAGATTACCCCGGAGTTTATGGAAATGAAAAGAAGGGCTGGATCAATAATGTAAGTTATATGCCTGAGGATGATGACATAAATTACACGATTATGGGCTTAAAGATTGTTGAAAAATACGGGATTGATTTTACCCCGGAAGATGTAGCCCAAAGTTGGCTTGATAACCTTCCGATTTTGCATTTATGCACTGCGGAAAGAGTGGCATATCGAAATTTGGTCAATCACATGCTTCCACCCAAGACAGCCTCCTACAAAAATCCCTACAGAGAGTGGATTGGTGCACAGATACGAGGAGATTTTTATGGATACATAGCACCCGGTAATCCAAAGCTTAGTGCTTCCATGGCTTTTCGAGATGCATCAATATCGCACACCAAGAACGGTATCTATGGTGAAATGTTTATAGCTGCAATGTTGTCAGCGGCTGCAGTATCGGATGATATCCTAACTATTATTGATACCGGCTTATCCATGATACCTGAAAAATCAAGATTATATGAAAGCATTCAGACAGTAATTGAATGGAAACGGAAAGACTTATCATGGGAAGTTGCATTAGATAAAATACATCAATTATATGATGAGAAAAATGCTCATGATTGGTGTCATACAATATCAAATGCCATGATTGTATGCATCGGCTTATTATTTGGCGACAAAGATTTTGGTAAATCAATCGGCATTGTGGTTATGGCTGGATTTGATACGGATTGTAACGGAGCAACAGTTGGTTCTGTATTGGGAATGCTTCTTGGAGTCGAGGCAATTCCTGCTCAATGGAAAAATCCTCTCAATAATAAGGTAAAGTCAGGCATAGATGGCTTTAATCTAGTTGCAATATCTGATTTGGCAGTTAGAACTGTGCAGATTGCAAGAAACAGTAAATAACTTTCTTAGGATTGCCTTTCAAATATGCACGCATCATTTCATGTAGTGAGTAATTGTATCTTATAAAGTTTCAAGGTTTAGACAAAATTTGGGACACTTCATTATTGCGCTAGAAGGACAACTGCAAGCCACTGAATACGGAAGGAATCATATATCTGTGCAACAAAAAAATCCCTTGAAAATCAAGGGATTTCGTAAGCACGAGATGGCACTCGAACAAATCCCCGCACACACAAATACTGATAAATAGGAGGTTTGCGGCTTCTGTTATTTATCTGCACACATACTTGCACACATGAGATGTGTGCTTTTTTATTTCTTGAATTGTATCTATATTGGCCGTTATAATAACTGTTGTAAACTAAGTTGCAGTTTTCTGATTTAAATTTTATAAGTTTAATATTTTTATTACGCTTTTTATTGAACTAATAATTGGTCCCAATAAAATTAATCCGCTTATTATTAATGCACTTATTGGTAGACCTTTCTTATAACCTTTTTGAGTAATTGCAATAATGCCGAGTACAAAACTAACCAAAGATATGGCAAACATAAAATTCATAATAAAATATGAAATAGCCAGACCTTTATTGAAGCCTGTACTTATTGGAGATGATAAGTCTATGATTGTTTGAATAACAACATAGATGATAGGTATAAATGCTAGTAAAAAAGATATAATTCCGAGTTTTGAATGTTTCAATCTTTCCATAATCCACCTCCTCAATAAGTGCTTCGTAATAGTAAAATAAAGCGAATTAAACAAAACCATAATTTACCAATATTATATATTACTATATATAGGAAGTCAATCTGCGTTGAGAAAAGTGTATTATCTACACTTTATATCGACAAGGCATTATAGCACTTCCCGTACGTAAAAGGATGTTGGACACATCCTGCACACATGTTTTTCAAGCAACAAAAAATCGCTAACCCTTGAATTATAAGGATTAGCGACCATTTTTAGTTAAGCGCGAGACGGGACTCGAACCCGCGGCCCCGACCTTGGCAAGGTCGTGCTCCACCACTGAGCCACTCGCGCATAATCAGTATTTCGTTACCGAACAATCAATATAATACAATATGTAGTGATATTTGTCAACTGGATTTTAAAAAAATCGCAAAATTTTTTAAGTTTTAATTGTAATTGAAATTATTTTTAAGCAATAATTATAAAAAATTCACAATGTTCACGAAAATTTACGAGTTTTTATGTTGACGAATAACTTATCATAAAATAGAATGATAATGGTAACATATTTTATACATAAAAAATGTATCATTTTAACTTAGAGGATGATGAAGATGAAAGATAAACTTGTAAAATTTATGACAGGCAGATATGGAGTGGATGCTTTATCAAAGTTTTTGCTTTATATTGCGATTGGATTAATGGTTATTGGAATTATATTCCGAAATAGTATTTTTAATAGTTTGGCAATGGTACTCTTATTAATTGGATATTTTCGGATGTTTTCCAAAAACATACAGAGCCGTTACAATGAAAATATAAAATACTGGAACATACGTAATCGTTTTTTGAATATTTTTAAAGGAAGAAAGACGCATCATATTTATAAATGTCCAAGTTGTAAACAGAAAATCCGGATTCCAAAAGGAAAAGGAAAAATAGAAATAACCTGCCCGAAATGTAGGACTCAATTTGTAAAAAGGAGTTAATATGTTTGGATATGTGATGGTGAATAAACCAGAGCTTAAAATCAAGGATTTTGAAACATATCAATCCTTTTATTGTGGCTTATGTAAAACTCTTAAAAAATCATATGGAAAAAGAGGACAAATAACTCTCACCTATGATATGACGTTTCTTGTGTTGTTTTTAACTGCATTATACGAGCCCCAAACATACATAAAAAAAGTGAGATGTATGATCCATCCCCTCATCAAACATACCATTCGGGTAAATGAAATATCAGAATATGCAGCGGATATGAATATCCTTCTTACTTATTACAAATTGTTAGATGATTGGAAGGATGATAAGAGCTTAAAAAGTTTAATTGCATCTTTTGTGTATCGTAAGAGATGCAATCGTATGGAAGATGCGTATGCAAGACAAAGTAAAGCAGTAAGAAATGCACTACAAGATCTTTTTGAATGTGAAAAAAGGCAAGAGAGTAATATTGATGTGGTATCTCGGTGCTTTGGAGAACTGGTCGAAGAATTATTTGTATATAAAGAGGATGAATGGGAAGAGTCACTTCGTAAAATTGGCTTTTTCTTAGGAAAATTCATTTACTTACTAGACGCTTATGATGATTTAGAGGAAGATAAAAAGAAGAATCATTATAATCCTTTTTTATTACAAAAAGAAGTGAACAAACAGGAATATTGTAAAAATATATTGACATTAATGATGGCAGAATGTGCAAAGGAATTTGAAAAACTACCAATTATTGAAGAAGCAGATATTTTAAGGAATATCATATACTCTGGTGTTTGGATGAAATATGAGCAGGTGAACCATAGAAAGGAAACAAAAAATGATATTTGATCCATATGGAGTTCTAGGGGTATCACCTGATGTAAATGACGATGAAATAAAAAAGGCGTATCGTAACTTAAGCAGAAGATACCATCCGGATGCTAATATAAATAATCCAAATAAAGATGCGGCGGAGGAAAAGTTCAAGGAGATACAGGTCGCGTATGAACAGATTATGAAACAACGTTTGGGGGAATCTGGAACTTATCAAAATAGAGGAAATGGCAGAGAAGAAAGCAACGAGCCAATCGAATTTCAGGCTGCATTTAACTATATTCGATCTGGTCACTATAGAGAAGCCTTGCATGTGCTTTCAGAAATATCGATTAAAAATGCAAGATGGTATTATTATAGTGCTATGGCAAATTCAGGAGCTGGGAATAACATTGAAGCATTGGAGCATGCAAAGCTTGCGGCACAAATGGAACCGGACAATCAGCAATATCAGATACTTTACAGTCAACTTAATTCGGGTGCCCAGTGGTATCAAAATACAGGTAATATGTATGGTACTCAAGGAGGATTTGGTGGAGATATCTGCTGCAAACTTTGGATTGCAAATATGATTTGCAGTTGTTTATGTGGAGTTCCAAGAGTGTGTTAGGTTATTGGTGTAAATGGGAGAAAATTTGATGTACGGAATATCTAAAAAAATATATATATTGTTATTTCTTTTGATTTTGTTTTGTGTGGGAGCCAAGTTTTCAGTGAACAATGAAATTGTGTTTGATGAATCGAAACAATTGGTAACCGTATATAATGATGGTTGGGAACGTGTTAGGGGTGGATCGACTTTTTATAATTATCTACCTACAGATTTAAATACTGGAAGTGGTGTTTCAATCTTTACGAAAAATCAATACATAGAAGTTTTAATAAATGACAAAACAATCTATGCTTTTTTACCTCTAGATGAGAAAAAGTGGGAAATGCCAGGGAACCGGTGGCATTTTATTGATTTATCAGAGCAATATGCGGGAGAAAGAATATCATTTCATATTTATGAAAACAAAGCTGGTACGATAAATCTACCGAATGTATTTATGGGTAATACGGAAGACTTATTACGCATGGTTATTGCCAAAAATATTGTTGCTTGCATTTTAAGTGTTGTTTTGGTGAGTGTGGGAGTACTTTTTTGTATTGGATGGATAATTTATCGGAAGAAGATAGGTGTAGAAATCCGAATTTTGTATTTGGGTTTATTCACGATGGGAATTGGTATGTGTTCCGGAATTCAGACACAATTTATACAGCTATTTGTGGGGCACACGTATGAATTAGATATTCTTTTGTATTCCACTATTTTACTAGTACAATACCCAATTATGAAATTTGCATTTATCACCTATGTCCGTCAGAACAATCGTAACAAGAATATCTTTGAATATTCACTTATTGTTTCTTTGATTGCAAATTCTTTGTTGGTGGCTGGATCTATCTTCAAATTGATAAATATTCAGTTGTTTGGACTAATTGCTCAGATTGAATTTTGGGGAGCTGGAATATTACTGGTTTCAATGATGTACTTTGGATATAAACGTGCAAATGAAAAACGGAAAGTTAGAATGCTACATCATTTAATTGGTTTACCTCTACTTGGCATCCTTTTAGTAATCGATTACATACAGTTCAACCATTTTAATGGTGTAGACAGTGTAAGACTTAGCCGATGGGGAGCTACTATTTATCTGGGTATGGTCGCAATTGGGACGTTGAAGCAGCTTATAAGGGTGCTTAGTGTGGGACAAGATAGTGAGAAAATGAAGAACATTGCCTATTATGATGCACTTACCAGTATGGGAAATCGAACCGCATTTATGAAGGATGTTCATGAAATTAGCCGTGAAGAATATGAAGACTATGGAATTGCAATGTTTGATTTAAACAATCTAAAAGTATTTAATGATGTTCATGGACATAGTGCAGGTGATTACTATTTGATTATAAGCAGTGAAATTCTTCAAGATATTTTTGGACAAAAGGGAAAAATATTCCGAATCGGTGGTGATGAATTCTGTGCATTAATAAAAAACTGTTCACTGGAATTATTTATGAAGGGTGCACATGAAATGCAAGACAGACTGTCTCAACTAAAAGGACCTTATACAAAAGAGGAAATGTCAGTTGCGTACGGCTACCAAAGATTTGATAAATCCTTGGATAATGATTTGTCAAATACGATGGAACGTGCGGATTGTGCTATGTATCAGATTAAAGAAAAGCTCAAAAATGAAATGAAAAAGTAGGTAGCAATATCAAAAGAGAAGGAGATGAATTTTTGAAAAACTCTTTAAAACGCCAGATAAATGAGTTAATTACGCGTATTGATTTTCCAATGATTGTATATTTGTATGAGACAGGGCGTATTATTGCACAGAATAATGGGGCAGAACACTTAATAGGGCATTCTGTAAATAATGTAAATAAAATATGGGAAGAAAAGTCAAAAAAGAAACTTCCTGCTGAGATATTAAACAACGGAACTCTTGTCTTATATCAAAAATTTATTTCCAATAAAGAAGACCGAATTGTCATAGATGTAGAGATAAGTTCGATTGTACTAGGTGATGAACATATAGTGATTGCATTATTTGAGCAATCCTATAAAAGGCCATTTCGAAAAAATTATCGCAAAAGAGTTCCAAGGCTTATATGGCGAGATAAATATGGTAAGATGATTGGTTATAATACATTCTTAGGAAAAGATGTAAAACGAAGCTATATTGAAAAGTTGTATGAAAAAGGATTAGAAAGTGGATCTGAGATAAAAAGTGTCGAAGAACAATATAAACAGTTACTAAAGACACAGGAAAGCCAGTTTGATTTGCTACAAGAAGTTATGACTGAAGGTGGAGAATTAAGCTTTGCCAGACTCAATCGAATTGCTTTGACGAATAAAAACGGTACAACAATCGGAAGTTTTACTATTTTTACGCTAATGTTAGAGGACGAAGAGACCCAACTTTTTCAAGATGACATACAAAGGGAAAACAATATCTTAAAAGAAGCAGTATCACGAAGTGATTTCATTGCTATCTCATGGGAAAAGGGTGCGGAAGGAGTTGTTGATTATGTTTCGCCGAATATTGAAAAGTGGGGATATAGCCGCAATGAATTCTATAATGAAGGCCTGACCTTCAAAAATATTATTGTGAATGAAGACTATCCGGTATTTCAGTATAAAAATACGGTTTCGGAAAGTGTCGCTGAGAAGTCACTGATTGTTGAATATCATATTCGCAAAAAGAACGGTGAAATACTCCTAATAAGGGATGAAACCATTGAATCTACGATAAAAACTGGCACAAAATATAAGCAGGGAATTTTAACAGAAATAGCACCATCTTTTCCGATAACGAATGATAATAAGGTAACGGAATTATTTAAGAAAGCAGCAAAACAAAAGAAAATTGAAGCTCTGATTTCTTTAGATTATCAGCCAATTATGTCGGGAGATGGGAAACACTGCGTAGGAGCCGAAGCACTTTTAAGATGGGGAAATAAAAAAAGAGAAGATATTAGTCCCTTGGATGTGTTATCATTATCTGAGTATATGGGACTGATTGGCAACGTAAGCAGTTTTGTACTAGAGGAAGCGTTTACGATGTGTAAGGAACGAAATGATGCTTCGAAGGAACCGTTTCGTTTACATGTAAATCTTTCAGTTATTGAGATTTCAAAGCCGGATATTATTGATAAAATAATAAAGTTAGCAAGCAAAACAAAGGTAAATCCTGCGTTTGTTGTATTTGAGATTAGACAGAGCCTGGCACTAGAAGATTTTAAGATTCTAAAGGCGGTATTAACACGTTTAAAAGAGTCGGGATTTGGTGTATTATTAGATGATTTTGGAACAGGGGCATGTGCACTTAATGCCATTATGGAACTTCCACTTAATTATATAAAAATTGATGAAAGTTTTATTCAAACCTATGGAACGGAAAAATTTAAACCAGGACTTCTTGTTGCAATTATTGAGCTTGCTCATAGCTTGAATATTGAGATTATCGTATCTGGAATTGAAACAAAAAAGCAGATGGAGTTTCTTTTTCTATCGAATGTTGATGCATACCAGGGATATTATTTCGGGCATCCTGTACCAAAAAATGAATTTTTAGTGAGTGAAGGGAGAATATAATGAGTATACAAAAAAAGAAATTTGGTAAAACCAAGGATGGTAAAAATGTTACAAGCTATATTTTAAAAAATGCAAATGGAATGGAAGCAGAATTTATTGATTACGGTGCACGTTTGGTAAGACTATGTGTTCCAGATGCAAGGGGAAATTTTGACGATGTTGTACTAGGATTTGATAATGTGGGTGCATATGAAAAATGTGATACCTACTATGGCGCGTTGATTGGAAGATGTGCAAATCGAATCAGTGAAGCATCGTTTACCTTAAATGATAAGGAGTATTCTCTCGATAAAAATGATGGAAAAAACACCTTGCATAGTGGTATTGTAGGTTACGACCGAATGATGTATGATGTAGAAGTGTTTGAAGAAGAAGGGGAAGCTACGATTGAGTTTTCACGACTTAGTAAGGATATGGAACAGGGTTTTCCTGGAAATCTTGACCTTACAGTTTCTTATACACTATCAGAGGATAATGCATTAGTAATTGAATATTTTGCGGTATCGGATCAGGATACGTTGGTAAATCTAACAAATCACTCCTATTTTAATTTGTCTGGCCATAATAAAGGGGACATTTTAAACCACAAGTTAAAGATTGAAGCGAAACAGTTTGCAGTAGCTAAAGAAGGATTAATACCAACTGGTGAAATGAGAGAAGTTGCCGGGACTCCAATGGATTTTAGCGAATGGAGAAAAATCGGTACAGATATCGATTCTGATTATCCATCTATCGCACTTGCGGGTGGATATGATCATCATTTTGTATTTCAATCCAAAGAAAAGGAAATCAATCTTGTAATGGAAGCTTATGATGAAAAGAGTGGCAGATGTATGGAAGTCTATACAGATCTACCAGGAGGCCAACTATATACCGGCAACTTTATTGATGGAAAGCTAGTTGGTAAAGAAGGTTGTATATACCAAAAGCATGCAGGATTTTGCATGGAAACACAATATATTCCGGATTCTATTCATTTGGATGGAGTGACGAATTGTGTTTTAAAAGCTGGAAGTGAATATGATACAACAACGGTATATAAATTTGGAGTAAAAAAATAGAAACAAAATAAAAAAATGTAAATTTAAGAATGGTTGCTGCAGTTATCTTGAAATAGTAGAGATTGTGGCAACTATTTTTTATATTCAGTAAATTAATTAAACTATTCCAAAAATAACAAACAATGTAAACAATAAAAAAAACGTTTGACAACCTAAATAATTTTGTGATACTCTTTCATTAGGAGGAGAAATGCTTATGAAAAATATTATTTATTTTGTTTCACTTTTTGGAGTGGTTGCTTTACTATTTGCTTTATTTTTAGCAAGAAAAGTGAAAAAACAGCCTGAAGGTAATGAAAAAATGAAAGAGATTGCTGCTTCGATCAGTGAGGGAGCACAGGCATTTTTGAAAGCAGAATACAAGATTTTGGTTATATTTATTGCTGCTTTATTTTTAGGAATAGGTCTTGGAATTGGAAATTGGATTACTGCGGTATGTTTTTTGTTTGGAGCAGGATTTTCCACCATTGCAGGTTACTTTGGAATGAGTATGGCGACCAAAGCGAATGTAAGAACTGCACAAGCGGCAAAGGAAAGTGGAATGAACAAAGCTCTTTCGATTGCGTTTTCAGGTGGTGCGGTAATGGGTATGTGTGTCGCTGGCTTAGGACTTCTTGGAGTGGGCGTGATATATGGCATTACAAATAATGTTAGTGTACTTACGGGATTCAGCCTTGGAGCATCATCGATTGCCTTATTTGCAAGAGTTGGCGGTGGTATCTATACAAAAGCGGCTGATGTTGGAGCTGATCTAGTTGGAAAAGTGGAAGCTGGAATACCAGAAGATGATCCTAGAAATCCAGCCGTAATCGCCGACAATGTAGGCGATAATGTAGGTGATGTTGCTGGAATGGGAGCTGACTTATTTGAATCTTATGTAGGTTCCTTGATATCTGCCATTACATTAGGTGTTATATATAAATCAGGAATGGAAGGAGCTGTCTTCCCTCTTCTATTGGCAGCATGTGGTTTAGCAGCTTCTATGATTGGAACGTTCTTTGTTCGTGGAGATGAAAAATCCAATCCATATAAAGCATTGAAAACAGGTACTTATGTAGCAAGTGGAATTGTTATCGTAGCGTCAATTGTAATGAGCAAATACTTTTTTGGGAATTTTAATGCAGCAATTGCAGTTATCGTTGGACTTTTAGTAGGTATCTTAATAGGTGCCATTACAGAAATCTATACATCGGAAGAATATCGCTCTGTTAAACGAATCGCGGAACAATCAGAAACTGGAGCAGCTACTACAATTATCAGCGGAGTTGCCGTTGGAATGCGCTCTACCTGTATACCAATCCTATTAATTTCAATTGGTATCCTGGTCGCTTATCAGTTTGAAGGCTTATATGGTATTGCACTAGCAGCGGTGGGTATGCTTTCTACATTAGGAATTACCGTAGCAGTTGATGCATATGGTCCAATTGCAGATAATGCAGGCGGTATTGCACAAATGGCAGGACTTGACGAATCAGTTCGAGCAATTACAGACCGCTTAGACTCGGTAGGAAATACAACAGCAGCAATCGGTAAAGGCTTTGCAATTGGCTCAGCAGCCTTAACTGCGTTGGCACTTTTCGTTTCTTATGCAGAAGCAGTAGGACTTAAGAGTATTGATATTTTATCACCAAAAGTAATTGTGGGATTATTTATCGGTGGTATGCTTCCTTTTCTTTTCTCAGCAATTACGATGGACTCGGTTGCAAAAGCAGCATATCAGATGATTGAAGAAGTAAGACGCCAGTTTAGAACGATTCCTGGTATTTTAGAAGGAACCGCTAAACCAGATTACAAATCCTGTGTTGCAATATCTACAACAGCAGCGCTAAAAGAAATGTTGATTCCAGGAATCATGGCAATAGCTGCACCAATTGCTGTTGGTATTTTACTTGGTACCGATACGCTCGGTGGATTACTGGCAGGTGCATTGGTATCAGGCGTATTACTTGCAATCTTTATGTCAAACTCAGGCGGGGCCTGGGATAATGCAAAAAAATTCATTGAAAGTGGAGCCTCTGGTGGAAAAGGCAGTGATGCTCATAAGGCAGCTGTAGTAGGAGATACCGTAGGAGATCCATTTAAAGATACATCAGGACCTTCCATTAACATATTAATTAAATTGATGACGATTGTTGCATTGGTATTTGCGCCATTATTTGTTCGTATCGGTGGATTGTTCTAAGTTGTAAAATAGCCAGATAGTAAAAATTAATATAGAACCCTAATTAAGAAAAGGGCCTGGATACAGAATCGGCAAATTATGTATCTGGGCTCTTTTTATGGGCGTAAATATTGGAATGAAGACAATATAATGAATTTATACAGAGAAAAAAGCCTGATTACATAATAATGCAAATTATGTAATCAGGCTCTTTTCAAGCGTATAATAGGGTGGGAGTAGAAAGTGTTTTAATTCACTATCCGAATCTATTATAAAAAACAATTGTGACCATTTTGTGATGATTATGTGAAGAATTTTAGAATAATACCACAACTCTTTATTATGCGTTTTAGAAATATCGCCCTTTCATGATACGGTTTTTGTTGTATATTTGACCGAATGGGAATTATAAGTTAATTTCAAGGTGGAGCTTAATGGAATAGAAAGAAGTACATAGTTGCCAGTCGATTTTCCTATATCGGTGATAATGATACTGTTTTCGTCTAATGTATATTGGTATGCGTAATCATGTGTTAAACCATTGTAATAAATATATCTTCGTCCTTTCCCATCAAGTACATACCACGTTTTATTATCGCAAGAACTAATGACTTTCTGTATATCAGTAGGAAGATCATCAGTGGTCTGACGCATAATATCTTCGGAAGTTTTCTTGTTTTTAGAAGGTTCTTTGTCTAACGAATCTGATATATTTTGATTTGATACAGCAGAGGAAGAATCATCAAAGTCACTTAATACTTCATCTGCCTCATCTTCGGGAATATATTCTGATTTTACAATGGAACCTTTACTATTTCGAATTAACCGAAGGTCAACATTCCCATTTTCATTATAGGAAAAGTTTTTAAATGAGTTATCTGCGGCCATATCCATAAAAAGTCGAATTTGATGATTTCCATAATAAAAGATTCCATCTTTATAAATAACTTTCCATTTTGCATATTCTGACAAATTAGTTGCTTCGGATTTACTATCCTGTGAAAAATAGTAGATATAGGCATGGCCACTGCTATCCGTAATACGGATGGCTTCGCCAGAACGGTTTTTATCAGTGTCAACTATCTGCACCCGTGAAGCCACGGCAGATGATAAATCAACATCAGTTTCGCTCAGTTTCGCTGCAATTTGATCTAAGTTTGCCCGAAAGTCATAGCAGTATGGAGTCTCACGGTATCTTATTTTCTCGAGGCCACCGCCATCTGTGGCATTGTAACGTAATACAATATAATAATATTTGCCATTGTCGTCAGTGAAGGTACAATAATACAGGTTTTTACCTTCATACTTTGTAAAACTATCGTAATTCCATACTGGGTTTACAATAGAATCGTCTGTCCATTGATTCAGAAAACGTTTTAAAGCATTAGATTTAACGAGCCTATAGGCATCGGTGTCGTTGTAGGAGTAATATGAATTGAGAATAGATGCTAACTTATCAGTTTCCAATTTTGTAGAACTGCTGCCGTGCTCGCTATTAGTTTTGCCCGAATCAATTGGAGAACTTGCGTACACTCCCAAGATAGAAAAATTGCAAAGAAAAAGTATTGTCAAAAGGATTGTTACACAAACTGTAAATCGCGATTTCTTCTTGTATATCATTAACATATCCAACCTTTCTTTTATTAAATTTGCATCTTTTCCCATTGTAAGAGAGACATCAAAATTTCTGTGCTTTCCTTGTGCGTTAAAGGAAGAAATAAGCGCATCGCCGTATATAATACGACTGTTAATATCCAGATTTTTAATGACGCTTTCGTCACAAGACAACTCGCAACATCGGTTAATTTCCTTCCTAATCCAATACACCATCGGGTTGAACCAGTGAATACATATCACTATTTGAATTAACCATTTATAAATGGCATCCGACCGCCTATAATGCGTCAGCTCATGCCGAAAAATCTGTCGCAGTTCGTCATCATAAATGTCCAGAATAGGAAGAATTATTGCAGGCCTGAAAAATCCAATAAGCATTGGAGAAAAAACTTGCTCATTGATATAAAGGGGTAGTACTCTTTTTATCTTTGCTTTTTCTAATTCATTTTTGTAAATGTCCAAAAGGTGTTGATTAGCGGCTGGTTTAGCTCCAACCTTTACAAATCGTATAAAACTGTGATAGCTCATAATTTTGTAAATGAATAGAATAAGTGCTACGCAAAGCCATATTATCCATATATTGTTTCTGAAATCGTTCCAGTAAGAAGGTTTTACAGGTGATGGTGTTCTGTTACCTTGCATTGCTTGATTTGAAGCTTGAGAAGTGTCAACGAAGCGCACAGATAAATCTGTTCCATTTCCATTCGTAATTTTCTTTTCAGCAACTTCATCCGAAGAAATCAACATATTCTGAACGTGATTTGAAAGTTCACCAATCAAAGTAACATCTGGTGCAAATGGAAACAGGAAGCGTAAAATCACAATCAACCAAATGTAATACTGCCATTTCTGACTTAATTTCCTTATTATAAGAGGCTTTATAGTCAGCAGGATAAGTGCAAGAATTGAACCGGAGACAGACAGAGAAAGGAATACAAGTAATACATCGTTCATTTTTCATTTCTCCTCCCACTCCAGTAATTTTTCAATTCGTCAATATCCTTTTCTGATAGAATATCACTGCTTAACATAGCAGAAACAAGGTTTTTTGCACTGCCGGAATATACTTTGTTCAGAAAATCTGTTGTTCGATTTTTGGCATATTCCGCTTCCGATATGAGAGAGGAATAGTAAAATATTTCCTTCTTCACCTTTTGCACGACACCTTTTTCACATAAGCGTCTTACTAAGGTTTGTATAGTAGCTCTATGCCAATTGTTTTCTTTATTTAGGGCATCAATTATTTGTCTTTCCGAAAGGGGATATTCATTTGCCCATAATATTTTAAGAACTTCTAATTCTGCATCGGAAATTTTCTCTGCATTTATCACGCCATCATCTCCTTCTTTGCTTACAAGTGTAATCTACAAGAATAGCTTACATCTGTAAGCTGCTCTTGTCAAGTGAAAACTTAAAATCGTAGTTATGTGACAAGTATTTTAAGTCTTTAAAGAAAAAAAGGCTCCAGCATAAGCTGGAGCCTTAATATATTAGCCTCATATTAATATCCAAAACAATTACGGAAAAGAGCTGCTAAATCTTGACAACTATAGAATCTAAAACACATAATGATATCCTCCTTTTGTTTTATTTGTACTATTTAAATACTGAATATATCGTAACACTTTTGTAACATTTAAACCATAGGCGATTACTGGGAAATATCATATTAATATCCAAAACAATTACGGATAAGGGCTGCTATGTCGCTACAACTATAAAATTTAAAACACATAATGATATCCTCCTTATGTTTATTTGTATTAGCTAAATACTAAATGTATCGTAACACTTTTGTAATATTTAATCCATAGTCGATTACTGGGAATTGAGTAAGTATTATGCAAAGTATGAAATATTGTGTAATGACTTTATAAATATTGTTTGCTATAATGAAAAATGCAAAAAGATCGGATTGATTTATCAAGAATTTAAGTTAAAAAAGGAAAATAAGGATGAAAATAACGGTTCTATGTGTTGGGAAAATAAAAGAAAAGTATTTTGAATCAGGTATTGCTGAATATGCAAAGCGATTAACCCGATATTGTAAACTTGAAATTATTGAAGTGGCAGATGAAAAAACACCGGACAATGCAAGTGATTTGGTGGAACGTCAAATTAAAGAAAAAGAAGGAGAACGACTAAAAAAACATATCAAAGATGACGATTATGTGATAGCATTAGCAATTGAGGGTAAGGAACTTGATTCGGTGGAACTTTCGAATAAAATAGAAAAGCTAGGCGTTGATGGTATCAGTCACATTATCTTTTTGATAGGAGGGTCTCTTGGGATGGAAGAGGAACTATTAAAAAGAGCTGATTTTAAATTGAGCTTTAGTAAAATGACGTTTCCTCATCAAATGATGCGAATGATTTTGTTGGAGCAGGTATATCGCAGCTACCGAATTATGAAGGGCGAGCCGTATCACAAGTAAGTGTAGTGTGTTGTCATTGTAAAAGTAACTAATGTTTAAATAAGAGATATTATAGGAGGTTTTCATGAAAAATAATGATATATTAATAAGGTTAAGGTATGCTTTGGATATAAAAGACATTGATATGGTGGAGATATTTAAGCTTGGAGGCATTACCGTTACAAAAGAGGAAGTACTTAAAATGCTTATAACATCAAAGGGCAGCAATAATAATGATATGGATGATACAAAAGAAAATGATGGTGATTTAGAATGCAGTAATATCATGCTGGAGTCATTCCTTAACGGATTTATAATATTCAAAAGGGGCAAAAAAGAGGTAAAGGCTGGTGAATCTGAAAAACCAGCGCTAGCAATTAAGAATAATAAAAGTGTAAATAACATTTTACTGAAAAAATTAAAAATTGCATTGGAATTATCCAGTGAAGATATGCTTAATATTTTACAAGAAGCAGGTGTTACTATAACAAAAGGGGAATTAAGCGCTGTTTTTAGAAAAGAAGGACAAAAGAATTATAAAGAGTGCGGAGACAGATATGCAAGAAATTTCTTAAAGGGCCTTGCTATAAAGTACAGAAAGTAATATTTGATATTAGCACCAGCTGTGTAAGCTGGTGCTTTACTCTTTTCCCCTCTTCTAAAAGGATGATGCATTCGTAACATAAATAATACTTGACCATCGAACGTATATTCGATATACTATTTGCAATGTTGGAAATTTAATAAGTACTTTTATAAGTGAGAGGAGCAGAGAATGGAATTAATAGAAGCTATAAATCGAAGAAGAACGGTTAGAGATTTTTCTGAAAAAGAAGTGCCTTTTGAAATTATTGAAAAATCGTTAGAGGCGGGATTGAAAGCACCGAGTTACAATCACCTTAAGCAATGGGATTTCATCTTAGTTAAAGAACAAAATATACGGATTTCTTTAACACAAACAGAAGAAATGATAGAAAAAGTAACGGATAAATTAGTACAAAATTTAGAAGACTATGATAATCTTGCAAAAAGTATGTATTTGGATGCAATACCAAAACAGAAAAGGATGATAGTAACTGCACCTGAGTTATTAGTTGTAGTATATAAGCCGAAGACACAAGTAAGCGAAAGCAAAAGAGTATATGACTTGAATTGTCTAGCTTCAGTGTGGTGTTGTATAGAGAATATCTTGTTAAGCTTAACTGAAAATGATGTTTTTGGAGTTACGTTCATTCCAAAAAATACATCTGAAATAAAGAGGCTTCTCAATATTCCACAGGAACTTGAAATAGCAGCAATCATTCCATTTGGATATAAGGATGATAATGCGAAAATCATTCCTCAAAAAGAAGTGCAATTAGAATCAAGATTACATAGTAACAATTGGTAAAACAATGTATTGACTCTACCCAAAGGTTAGACCTTATACTTTTCTTGGAGGTGATCAAATGAATACGAAAGAAGTATGTAAAATTCTTGATGTAACAATAAAGACTCTAATCGTTTACGAGGAGTATGGAATTGTAGTCCCAAAAAGAGAAAGTAATAATTATAGAAATTATAATGAAGATGATGTATTAAAATTAAGGACCGTTAAGCTATTAAAAGAACTGGGATTTACCCTAAAAGATATAAAGAGTTTAATGGAAAAAAACAACTATGCTACCACGCAATTTATGCGAAGCTTGTATCTTCAATTAAAAGCAGTAGAAACAAAAATGAATGAATTAGATAATGTAAAAAATACATTAGTCGTGAGCATAGATAAAATGTTGGATTCCAGTAAGGCAGTGAATCAAGAAAGTTTTCTTAATGATATGGATACAATTTTAAAAGAAAATAAGGTTAATAGAAGGCTTTGGGTTGATATGTGGGGATTTGATAATAAAGCAATTAAATTTGATAAAATGGTTCGAGATATTGCAAATGATGAACTTGGGTTATTTGAAAAATATGATGAGATTCTAAGCGAAATAAGGACTAGAATACAGAATCATAAGGCTATGGATATCGTTGACATAGGATGCGGCACTGGTAATTTGTGTGGCGAATTGAGTGCAGATCTGGATGTAGTAGGAATCGATCAAAGTTTAGAAATGATCGTGCAGGCAAAAAAGAAATATAAAAACATGAAATTTAAACTAGGTAATTTCTTAGATAAGCCTTATCGCAAAAATGATGTGGATATTGTGGTAACAACGTATGCTTTTCATAGTCTAAATGATGATGAAAAGAAAGAAGCAATTCATAATATGTTGGAATATATAAAGGATGATGGAACAATTATTATTGCTGATTTCATGTTTTCAAATGATATAGAAAGAGCAGAAAGAAAAAAAGAATATTGTGATAAAGGCAGACAAGATTTATGGGAAGTAGTGGATTATAAATATTATACTAATTTAGAAGAATTAGAAAAATATATTCGTCTATTGGGGTGTAAAATTAAAAAGGAACATATTGTTAATTTTACATGGATCGTAGAGATTCAAAAATAATTACATAGCTTGACTTCAATAAAATGATGTGATAAAGTGCTATAAATGACAATAAAGGAGAATGTGGCATATGTTTAAGCAAATCAATCAACTACTTGTAGCAGTGGATGATTTTGTGTGGGGAGTACCATTAATCGTATTAATCTTATCAATCGGGATATATCTTACGATTCGTTTGCGAGGATTACAGATTTGGCAGTTGCCAAGAGCGCTTCGTTACATGTTTAAAAATGAGAAGTCAGGAACTGGTGAGGTAACTAGTTTTGCGGCACTGTGCACTGCGTTATCTGCAACGATTGGAACAGGTAATATTGTTGGAGTCGCAACTGCGATTGTAGCTGGTGGACCGGGGGCTCTTTTTTGGATGTGGGTTGCTGCCTTCTTTGGAATGGCAACAAAGTTTGCAGAAGGTGTTTTAGCGGTGAAATATCGTGTTATAAAAGAAGACAACCATGTGCTTGGTGGACCATTTTACTATATTGAAAATGGTATGGGACCAAAGTGGCGCTGGCTTGGCAAAGTGTTTGCATTTTTTGGAGCAGCAGCAGGTGTTATGGGAATTGGTACCTTTACTCAGATAAATGGTATTACCACAGCAGTAGGAAGTTTTTTTGACCCGCACAGTGTACATACGATTTCTTTATTCAGCCGTGAGTATAGTTATGCGGTTGTAATTGCAGGAATCATTGTAACAATATGTGCAGGTTTGGTAATAATTGGCGGTCTTAAAAAAATTGCAATGGTATCCGGAATTGTAGTTCCTTTTATGGCTGTATTTTATATACTAGCGTGTTTGATTATTATAATAGGAAATATAGAACAAATTCCAGATGCTGTGGTACTGATAGTGCAAAGTGCTTTTGGATTGAAAGCAGTTGCTGGTGGCGCGCTTGGTAGTATTATACTTGCAATGCAAAAAGGGATTGCAAGAGGAATTTTTTCGAATGAGGCAGGACTTGGAAGTGCTCCAATTGCAGCAGCAGCGGCTCAGACAAATGAACCTGTGCGTCAGGGATTGGTTTCAATGACAGGTACATTTATTGATACAATCCTTATCTGTACCATGACCGGTATCAGTATTGTTATTACTGGTTCTTATAATATAGGATTGGAAGGCGTTAATGTTACAACAAATGCGTTCCAAAAAGGACTACCATTTCCAGCACAGTTTAGTTCTTTTCTACTCATGTTATGTCTTGTATTCTTCGCCTTCACTACGATTATAGGATGGAATTATTACGGAGAGAGATGTATGGAATACTTAGTTGCTGGAAGAACCAAGGCGGTAATGGTATATCGAGTTATATTTATATTTGCCGTATTCATTGGACCTTTTATGACGGTTAAAGCAGTTTGGACAATTGCAGATATCTTTAATGCATGTATGGCCTTGCCGAACTTGATTGCAATACTTGCTCTAAGTGGTGTTGTAGTAAGTGAAACTAGAAGCTATTTGAAACGCGTAAAGACCATGGAAGAATAAAATAGAGTAAAAGAAGGGAATTCCAATCGGAATTCCCTTCTTTTACTTGATATATTATAAAAATAAATAAGTATACATGATTCATATAAACTTTCAATGAGTAACGTAGCCCTCTGAGTTAGGGTAGTTGTCACCCACCTTTCAAACTGATATGATAGGTATCAGAGAAGGACAGGTGATAGATATGAGTTATAATAAATACCCTAAGGAAATGAAAGACGCAGTGGTTGCCAGAATACTATCTGGAGAAGAAACCATAACAGATATCAATCGTGAAACAAGAATTAATATCAATACCTTGTATCGGTGGAGAGATGCAGCGCAGCAAACGGGATTATCCGCAACAACAAAATATAAGAATGCTGATAAATGGAGCAGCCAGGATAAGTTTATGGTAGTTCTTGAAACAGCAAATCTAAATGAAATAGAGTTCTCCGAATATTGCCGAAATAAAGGGATTTATCCAGAACAGGTGAAGGAATGGAAAGAAGCCTGTATGAATGCCAATGATGGAGAAAAAGAACAAAATACAAAAGTAAGTAAGGAACTAAAGGAAGAACGTCGACAGAAAGAAAAACTGGCGAAAGAATTAAATCGTAAAGAAAAAGCCCTTGCCGAGGCTGCAGCACTTTTAGTGCTAAGAAAAAAAGCCGATGCGATTTGGGGGATGGACGACGAGGACGACTGATTAGCGCCTCAGATCGCAAACAGGCAGTGGAGCTAATTAGCGAGGCAATCAAATCTGGAGCTGCATTATACCGAGCATGTGCAGAACTGGGAATCAGTAAAAGAACCTATAACCGTTGGAAGAATAACACGAACGATTATATAGATGAGCGCACAACATGTGTGCGTCCTGAGCCAACAAATAAGCTGACACAGGAAGAAAAAGCAAAGATATTGGATATGATGAATTCAGAAGAATTCTCTTCAAAGACACCTTGTGAGATTGTACCGATTTTGGCGGATCGAGGCGAGTACCTTGGAAGCGAAAGTACGTTTTATAAGATACTGAAAGAAGCAGAAATGCTGGCACACAGAGGGCGTGCGCATAAACCGAAGAAGCGGCCAATATCAACCCACAAAGCAACAGAATCCAATCAGGTGTGGATGTGGGATATCACATATTTAAATGGACCAATTAAAGGAAAGTATTATTATCTGTACCTGTTTTCAGATTTGTATAGCCGTAAGATTGTAGGCTGGGAAGTATGGGAAAGCGAAACAGCAGAGCATGCCAGTGAATTAATCAAACGAATTTATCGTGAAGAAAAGATGTATGTCAAGAAGGAACCACTGGTACTGCATTCGGATAATGGAAGCCCAATGAAAGGTGCAACTATGTTGGAAACGCTGTACACGCTTGGGATTATACCTTCCAGAAGCAGACCGAGAGTGAGCAATGATAATCCATATGCAGAAAGTATCTTTAAAACTTTAAAGTATGTGCCGAATTATCAGCCGGAAGGTTTTGGTACACTGATGGAAGCAAGGTTTTGGGTAAAACGATTTGTTGACTGGTATAATAATGAGCATCGTCATAGTGGAATTAATTATGTAACACCAAATGAACGGCATGAAGGCAAAGATAAGGAAATCCTGGAAAATAGGAAAGCACTTTATGAAAAAGCAAAAGCCAAACATCCAGAACGTTGGTCAGGAAAAACAAGAGCTTGGGAATTCAGTAAAACGGAGTGGCTGAACCCAAGGCAAGAAAAAGAAGAAAGCAAGGAGGCCGTTGCCTCCTAGAACATGAAAAGGAAACGAGGCTGGGTGACAACAAGCCAAAAAAATTCCG
>JBGSNZ010000038.1:0-170685 GCA_041739345.1 Acetivibrio sp.
AATAAGTGGCAATTATACATTGTATAAGTGAAAAATAGCGGTAAAAAAGTCCTTGATGAACTTTATACCGCTATTTTTTATATTCATCTGTTGATTCTTAAAGCAACCTATAGAAAAAACGATAGTTTTTCAGTGGCCTCGATTGGGCACTTGATTTTCATTATGTCTTACTAAAATAATCGTATAAATTCGGTTAGATTACATGCTATTTGTGCCCCGATATGCAAATTGGGATATAATTTTTGAATTTTGTATCATTCCCTTTTTATTTATTCAATTACTCCATTGATTCATGTAAAGTAATATACCTCTTTCTACTTTACGACACCAAAAAACAGAAGCACTACTATGCCTAAAACGATTCGATACCAGCCAAATGCAGTAAAATCATTCTTCTTAATATAATTTACTAACAATTTGATAGTAATAATTGAAACGATGAATGCTGTTATCATACTGGTTGCCAGCAAAATAATTTCAGATGAGTTTATTGCAAAATCAATTTTTAATAGTTTTAATAGGCTTGCTCCAAACATTACTGGAATCGCTAAGAAAAATGTAAATTCGGTTGCCACACTTCTTGATACTCCTATCAAAATTGCTCCTAAAATAGTTGCGCCGGAACGGGATGTTCCTGGAAAAACAGCTGCTACCAATTGAAATATTCCAATATAAAATGCTGTTTTAAATGTTATTTCGGCGATACTATTAATTTGAGGATTTTTATTCTTATTCTTACGTTCAATTATAATAAACCCAATACCAAATAAAATAAGCATAATCGCAACCGTTAGATAGTTATAAAACAATGCATCTATTTGATCGTCAAACAAAATTTCAACGACTGCACCAGGTATGCATGCTACAACAATTTTAAACCACATTATGAATTTTTGTTTATCTATAAATTCGTCTTTCGATGCATGAAATGGCCAGATTTTTTTCCAAAAAATGATGACAACAGCCATGATTGCTCCTAATTGTATTACTACTAAAAAAAGCTCCATAAACTCTTTGGAAACATTTAATGGCCATAATTCATTAAACAAAATCATATGTCCTGTACTACTAACTGGAAGCCACTCTGTTATACCCTCCACTATACCGATTAAAATTGCTTTGATTATTTCGATAAAATTCATTTTCATATCTTTTATGATTATATGAATAATCATAAATTCCCTTCTTTATATTTTTAGCTTGTATTATTTACACCTTCTATAATAAGTGTTACAACATCAATTCGGATTTAATCATACAATATTTTTCTATAAATTACAAACATACAATACATGTGCTTTATTCATACTTTTAAAAATATGTTCTTATACTATCATGCAAAAAAATATCCTGCCATAACTTTAGCTTACAAAAACAGTCCTCAACTTACACTCTTGTAAGTTTGCAAAATTGATATTCTAAACTATTTTTATTGAACATGAATATTTATCTGAAAAACAAAAATACTTTGACAAATACAGTAAATATTTATACAATTATGTCTTAGACAATATAACTAAAAAAAGCGTAAATAGCAGGAGGGTTATGGAAAATTTAGATAATAAAAAAGCGCATTATGGACTTCTTACTACCACCACAATGATAATTGGAATTGTAATTGGTTCGGGTATATTTTTTAAAAGCGATGATGTTCTGAGCTATACAGGTGGAAATGTCTGGTTAGGTGTACTAGTTTTTTGTATTGGCGCACTTAGCATTATATTTGGTAGCTTAAGCATAGCAGAGCTCTCTATTCGCACAAAGAAAAATGGAGGAATCGTAGGCTATTTTGAAGAATTCATCTCTGCTAAAGCAGCAAGTGCTTTCGGATGGTTTCAAACCTTTGTTTATTACCCCACTATAAATGCAGTAATTTCATGGGTAGCAGGAATCTATATTTTATCTTTATTTGATCCTAACGCAACTCTGGAGGCTCAAGTCCTACTTGGATTTGTTTTATTTACCTTTATTTATGGAATCAATATAATTTCCTATAAGCTTGGTGGATACATTCAGAACTTGTCAACTATTATAAAATTACTACCCTTAATTCTGATTGCCGCTGTTGGTTTATTTTGGAGTACATCTGCTCCTGCAATTCCAGCAGATGTAATATTAAAGACGAAAACAGAAGTTGGATTTAGCTGGTTAGCTGCTCTTGCACCTATTGCTTACTCCTTTGATGGTTGGATTATAGCAACCAGTATAACAAATGAAGTAAAGAATCCAAAAAGAAACATGCCACTGGCACTTATCATTGGACCAATTGTTGTCTTAGTTGTCTACTTACTATATTTCTTAGGCATTAATAATATTCTTGGAGCAGAATATATTATGTCAACCGGCAATTCTGCAGTTAACATGGTTGGAGAATTACTCTTTGGCAGATACGGAACTACTATCCTCATGATGTTTATCATTATAGCAGTATTAGGTGTAATTAATGGAATTTCTCTTGGTAGTATTCGTATGCCACAGGCATTAGCAAGTAAGAATATGCTGCCAAATTCAGAAAAAATAGCAAAAATTCATCCTAAGTATGAGATATCTTTACGTTCAGGAATGATTTCCTATATCATCACTGTTATCTGGATGATTTTGCACTATCTAACACAAAAAAGCGGAATCTTAAAAGATGGGGATGTAAGTGAAATCTCTATTGTTTTCAGTTATACCTGCTACATTATATTATATATCAAAGTAATTAGCATGAAAAAAGAGAAAGTAATAGAAAGCTATTTTAAAGGCATTATATGCCCTGTTTTGGCAATGGCAGGTTCAGGCATCATTTTGTTAGGCGGTATTATATCCAATCCTTTCTATGTTATTTCTTTTATCATATTTTGTACACTTGTATGTTTGACTGGTTTTCTATATAACAATCACAATGGGCAAACTATCAGGAAATGATATTTCATATTATGTTATATTTTTTCTCATTTATAAATGATACATTTAAAACTATTTTTAATACACAAAAAGTTCCATATTAACTACTCCAGTGGTTAATATGGAACCTTTTCATTTATAAAGAAGTTTTCAACGTTGAGCGAAGCAAGTGTTTTGTCTCTTCATCACAAAACGCTGCGTCTACGGCATTGTACTGTGCCTGTAGTAAATCTTTCACTGATAAGCTTGCAAAATCCGCACATCTTAGTAATTCTTCATTCAAAGTTAGATTAAGAAAGGTCGGATCATCACGATTTAGCGTAATCTTTACACCATCATCCCATAACTGCCGCAAAGGATGCTCTACCGGATTATGATACAGTAGTGTAAGATTTGACGTCAGGCATACATTCAGTGCCACATGTTCAAGTACAAGTCGCTCCGTCAGTGCCTTATCCTCTACAGCTCGTACTCCATGATCAAGACGGTCTGCCTCAAGGAAATCCAGTGCATCGGTGACACCCTCAGGCCCGCTACTCTCACCGGCATGGACAGTAATACCAAATCCTGCTTGTTTCGCCTTCCCAAAAACAGTCGCAAACTTTTCACCAGTTCGTCCGGTCAATGCCTCATTTCCATCAATGGATAACCCTGCTAATCTAGGCGTCCGATGATTGATCATAGTCGTTACTACTTCCAATCCTTCATTCAGGCTCTGATTTCTAGAAAGAGAAAGCATAAAGCGACAATCAGTTCCTCCATCTGCTACTCCACGATCAAATCCCTCGGTTAGAGTACGGATGATTTCCTTTACACTAAATTGTGGCCAATGGGTTGGATTCAATATTGTCTCAACGTAGATTATGTTTTCTTGTCGGCTACGCATGGAAAAATCATATGCAATCTCTGACAATTCATCCAAACTCCCTACCATCGAGCATATTGAATCCAAAAATGCCAGAAAATCACTCAGGTCATCGGCTGAACAGTTGTATATGTCCTTTCCTGATCTTGGTAACTGCTTCCCTTGCCGTTTGGCATAACGCTCCAGCTTCTCACCGTCAATGGTAGACTCCAAGTGCACGTGTAGTTCAATTTTGGGCAATTGTCTAATATAGGTTGTTTTATCCATAAAATTCCTCCATAATACATATTTCTCTATATCGCTTGGCCAATTTCACATATTATCCTTTTCTCCTAAATTATGGTCTTTATAATCTTATTAACAAAACTAATTATTTAGTAGATTCTCCAATTCTTCAACCGTTTCAACAAGATAATCTGGCCCTGCATCTTCCAGTTCATTTTTATCACCATACCCATAAAGAACACCGATTGACTTTATTTTGCATTTTCTTGCACCGATGACATCATGCTTTCTATCTCCTATCATAATAGCATTGCTGCTCTCAGTAATATTACAACTATCCAATGCGAACTGTATAATTTCGCCTTTTTCTCGACAAGTTCCATCCAGATTACTTCCAGCAACGAAATCAAAATACTTGAGCAAATCAAAATGTTTTAGTATTTTTTCCGCGTAATATGTGGGCTTACTTGTTGCTAAAATCAATTTTTTATCCTTCTTCTTTAGATTTATTAACAGTTTTGATATACCCGGATAAACTAAATTTTCAAACATTCCTTTTTCATTGTAGTATTCCCTAAATAATTCAACTGCCAGATAAGATTCTTCCTCTGTTAAATTAAAATAATTAAAAAATGTATCATAAAGAGGAGGCCCTACCAGATTATATAGCTCTGAACGGTCTTCTATGATTATCTCAAAGTGTTTCAGTGCATACATAATTGAATTCGTAATACCAATTGCCGAATCAGTCAAAGTTCCATCTAAATCAAACAAAATATACTTATACTCCATATTTATCTCCCATCAATTCCATGTTATGAATTAATTCAAATTTTCTTGTTGTTATATTGTAAAAAGCACTACCACTTATATTTCTACAAATGATAGTGCTTATATTATACACTCAAATAGTTAATTTGTATCTAATGATGAATAAAATTATAATACTGTCCATCCACCATCTACTGGAAGTATTTGCCCTGTTGTATAGCTAGATGCATCCGATGCAAAATAAACAACGGCCACCTACCAAGTTACAAATTAAAACTAGACATATTTTATTTATATATAATCTCAAAAACTACTACAGAACCTGTTTGATTTGGCTTATTATAATAAGTAATACTACCATTGTATGTTTCTGCGACGTTATTGGCAAAATACATTCCTATTCCGTAATGTTCCTCATTTCGTTCTGATTTTTCTGTGTAAAACTGATTTTTAGCATACTTTAAAGCTTCGCAGGTAAACCCAACACCATAATCTTCTATCGATACAATAAATTTATCATCTATACACTTAAAATCCAACTCAATCATTCTATTTGTAATTGTGTGTTCAACTGCATTTTTAATGAGATTTAGCACTGCTCTTTCTAATAAATCTCTATTAACAATTACTTCTAAATCAGTAACTGTATTGCGCGTTATAAGTTCAATATTACTTGTTTTACAAAGAGCTTCACTTTCATTAATAATATCCTCTATAATTGCAGATAAATTTATCTTTTCTCCGCACTCATTTGTTAAATTGTTTTTCGTTTCATCAATCAGTAATTTTATATATCTTTCTATTTTATCAGCATTATTATTGATTATCTCAGCAAATTGATATATTTTAGCTATATTATCTTCTTCCACAATAAGTTCCGCATTACCTTTCATAATAGTAAGCGGCGTTTTTATATCGTGTGCAAGTGCTGAAATATTGCTTTTTCTTTTTTGTTCTGTCTCCCACTCTTTTTTCAATGATTCCGATAACGCTATTTCCATGTCGTAAAGTGATAATAATATATCGTTAAATTCTTTAATTCTCGAATTTTTACGTTCCAAATTAAGTTCTCTGTTTTGAATTTGACCTATTTCATCAAGTACTGGTTTAAGTTCTTTTTTTAATCTTCTTCCAAAACTTAACGCACTATTTATTACAATTAAAATAAAAAACAAAACAAAGGAAACCAATAACATCAGCTCAAGTTTCGGAAAAATTTTGTCCAATGTATATGATGCAAAATGTGCCGATATATCATAATTTACAACACAATATCCACTTGCTCTTTCAATTAAAAAAAATCTACGGTTTGCAGCATTTGAATCTTTGATAAACTCTTTTGCATCCTCTAAAACATCATTACTAAAATCACCTGACAAATAATTACCATCAAAATCAAACAGCCCATATTTGCAGGTATGAGGAATAAGGTTTTTATCAAATGGCACACTTTTTGATATTATAATCTCATTTTGTTTTAGATAATGTTGGGAATAATTTGCTGGTAAAATAAAACCAATGCTAAGTCCAATATAAACAAGTAATATCAATACAAAAATTTCAATAAAAATGCCGACAGACAGCCTCAATAATTGCTTTAAAAACAGGTAAAATAGTGTATTATATCTAAATTTTTTCACTTCCATTTGTAGCCTATCCCCCAGACTGTTTCAATCGGATTTTCACCGCATTGTTTCAGCTTCGCTCGTATATTCTTTACATGTTCTCTAACGGCACTGCTGTCGCTTTCAAAATTAAAGCCAAATACTTTTTCAATTATTTGTTCAAGAGAAAATACCTGCCCTTTGTTTTTGGCTAAAAATTCACATATTTCATACTCACTTTTTGTTAGCTTAATTTGCTTATCATTTAAATATAATATTTTTTCCGAAACATCAAATTTAAAATTGTCACTTATGAATCGAGTATGATATTCTCTTTTTTCACGCCTTAAATGTGCATTTACCCGGGCTCTGATTTCGGATAAGCTAAATGGTTTCTTTATGTAATCATCCGCACCGATTGCAAATCCTTCGGTTAAATCAGTATCCATAGTCTTTGCGGTTATAAAAATAATAGGGCAATCAACGCTACCACGAATTTCTTTACAAAAAGTAAAACCATCTTTAGCCGGCATCATAACATCGAGCAAAATCAAATCATATTTTGAGAGATTATCTTTATTCACTTTTTCAGCTCTATCTAGAATATCAACCGAATGTTTATCATTTTCAAGAGCCTTCTTAATAATTGACAAAATTTGAATATCATCATCAATTGCAAGAATTTTTGCCATAATTCAACCTACTTTCTTTGATCGTCCATTATTCTTGATTCGCATGTTTCCCTTGCCAACAATTACCCCAAAGTACGAAAAATCCAATTAAAATTATTGTAATCATACTTGCAGTCATAATGCCAGCTTTGTAATCATGTACTATGGTATTGTAAAAATTTATATCAGCATATTTATAATTGTAATACGTTGATATTCTGATACCGTATCCGCTAGGAATATATTTCCATATAACATCACCTAACCCTAAATATAAAAGCGGACTTAACAATGTTCCAATCATACCAAATCCAAGTGAAATACCATTGCCTAATGTAAAGCAAATAATGTATTGTAATAAATATAGTGTACCATTTGACAGAAACATTACGAGTGATACTTTGAAATAAATTGCGATTGAATACTCTACATACCCCATTATTCTAAATATTATCCCAAACCCTAAAATCGTAAATATACTTGCAAACAATCCTAATGCATACAATGAAATCAAATTCCCAGTATGCGAAATCACCTTTGAATATGGTGCTGATAATATACCTTGAAAACAGCCTGCTTTTAATTCTTGTTCGTACATCATTGATGTTGCAATGGAAATTAAAAGTGGAAATGCCATTGCAACTGCTTGTATAAAAACAAAAAATTTATCAGATTCACTCCATGGAGAATATGAATAATAGGCACAAAAAACAGATATTCCAATTACAGGTACTAGTAAATGTAAAAACATGATTTTTGAATGGTATAGTTTAAAGATATTAGCCTTAATGTTATTAAATAAATTTTTCATATCATACCTCTTCATTTTCAAAGATTTTTGCAGTAATTAAGGAAAATAAAAGGTACAAAACTACTGTAATTACAATACCCAGTACTATGACATTCTTATGGTTCAAAGGATCATCCTGTGACATAAGCAATCCATTTGGCAAAACCTTTATTATAGGACACATAAGTCTTGCCGGTATTGAGAATGGTATCCACCAATAGCTTCCAACTGCACCTATGCACGCAATAACTAAATTACAACCCATACTAACAATAATAGATACAAACATGTTCAATTTAAGAGTTATGAGCATAAATACTGGGATTTGCCATGCAAAAGTAATAAATAACGATAAACTTGCAAATAAATTATTAAAAGTAGGAATTTGCTCACGAAAAACCAACCCGCATATTACTATGAAAAACGAAAATATAAAGCAAGTAATAAATAAATATAATGTAGCGATACCTATCTTTGAATACCACACCTGCTTTTTATTTTTAGCAACTCCAAACAGCCCATGAAAACTAAATTTACTATCTTTTTTTATGACAGATGATGAAATGTATGTAAAAGTATAGGGGAGAAAAAGAATATACCACCAATTATAGGCTGCTGTTTGAATGAATTTTGTACCCATTAATAGCAATGTAATTACAATATTTACACTAGGTATAAGCCATATAATAACATTATTAAAGCTGTGTTTTTGTTTTAAGATTTCTGCTTTTAAGTAATTAACCATTGATAGAACCTTCCTTTCTCACAATGTCCATAAAGAGAGCTTCAAGATTCTCCGACTTTAAAAATTTTTCTTGATACATAAGCTTCCCATTTACAACAATGCCGATATGGTCCGCTGTTTGCTCAATTTCAGATAAAATATGACTTGATATAATAACAGTAATACCTTGATTTGGAAATGTTTTGATAAGTTCTCTCAAGTCATTGATACCAATGGGATCAAGACCGTTCATAGGTTCATCTAAAATCAAAAGCTTGGGATTGTTTAAGAGTGCTATTGCAATTCCGAGACGTTGCTTCATACCCATTGAAAAATTTCCAGCACGTTTTTTACCCGTATTTGTAAGGTTTACCATCTCTAAAACTTCACGTATTCTTTTATCTGACAAGCCATACATTAAGGTTCTGACTTTTAAATTTTCTCTTGCAGTCAAGTTTTCATAAATTGGTGCATTTTCAATTAACGATCCAATATAAGCAAGATCCTTTCTTTCAAGCTGCTTTCCGTTAAATAATATTTCTCCTGATGTAGGCTTAATCATACCTGTTATCATCTTTAAAAAAGTGGATTTACCTGCACCGTTTGGACCAAGTAAACCATAAATTGAATTTTCTTCTACCTTAACAGAAATCTTATCATTTGCTTTTTGAGTTTTAAACTTTCTACAAAGCTCTTTTGTTTCTAATAAATAATTCATAAAAAATATCCTCCCTACTTTAATGTAATTTAGAGGATAACGGATAAATGTAAGGATTCTATAAGGATTTAAAATATAGTTGTTTAAAATGCACCCTATCACTTACATGATACCATGATGATTATCATACAAAAAGTTCCATATCAACAATCACTTAGTTGATATGAAACTTAATATTTTTATTCTTGCAATTATCTATTTTCATTTCAATAACTGGTGTTTTAACTGTTTAAAAGTTTTTCCAAATCCGTTATGGATACATCCATTTTTATTGAGATTTCTTTCATAGATAAGCCAGAAGACAGAAAACGATTGATTACCATTTTCATAGATTCGCCAACTTCAATAATATGTTCATCCAAGTCATAAAACCTTACAACACGCTGTCCCATAATTTTCTTCGCCTATAAGATAAATCCTCTTATTTTTTTAACATTTATATTCATTAAATGTCTTAACAACTTACGATACAAAAACCTTTTCAATAAATTTAATTCCTGCGAATGTTCTGAAAAAAATGTATCTGGATTGTTATAAATACCATAGTCCTTATTTATACCTTCCTTCTGAATATAGGTGTCATTTTTATTCCAATCAATAATAAGATTCCTAAATTCTTTCACCGCCACTCCGTAACCACAAAAGCTTCCAAGGCAATCAGAAAATTTGGCCTGTAGTTTTAAAAGATACTGCTTATCTATTATAAACGCCTCCAAGTTATACCATGTACCGTCATAGTATACTTCCACCCAACTGTGAACCACATTTTGTGGAGCAAGTTTATAAACTATACCCGTCATTGCTCCCTTTTGGAGTTCCTTACCAATTGTAAATCCATGAATCCTGCAAGGTACACCAAGTGCTCTTAAAATTGCCATAAACAACGTTCCTTTTGTATTACACTGACCATATCCATCCGATAATACTCTCGTAGCACTAATGCTATCATCCACATTATAACCAAACTTTATCTCATCTCTGATAAAGTTATAAGCTTCCTGAATCTTATGAAAATTATCTAACTGTTTCCACTTCCTTAATTCTATTAATTCTTGTATTTTTTCACTTTCATAATCTAAAAGCTTTGTACTTTCCAAGTATTTATCCATATGATATAACCTCCATTCAACTCTCTTCAAATACATAAGAAAATATTTTCCTGTTAGTTATATCTTAACATTTTACTCAAATGGATACTTTCAAAAACTCGCTATCCTTTAAAATAGCACTTGCAGACATACCCGTCATCTTCTTATTTGTATATGCGAAATGTGCCGAAGAATCAAACCCTGCTGTCATTGCTGCAGTTGTTATGCTTCCACCATCAAATACTACATCATAAGCCCGCTCTAATTCATGCAAAACGATGTAACTTTTTAATGGTATTCCTGTCTGTTCTTTAAAGAGGTGTGCCAACCTGCTTTCCGAAAGCGATAGTTTACTGGCATAATACCTCATCTTATGAACTTGCTGCCTGCATTCGCAGACAGCCATGATATCAAATAACTGATTAATTCGCTCATCAAAATTAAAGTTTCCATCTTGTACAAGAAATACAGAATATATTTTCTTGAGGAATATACTAAAACTCTTAGCATCTATTCGCTGCATTAATTTTTTTAGTTCCTCTTGCAGTTCTACTGCTACTTTTTCCGGTACTATATAATATGCTTTGTCATTTAAATAGCTTCTACGTATTTGAATTGCTAGTTTAGAAGTTGGTTCTATTAGTAGTGTAAAATGTACCATATGCCCGGCACTAAAATTATGTTTTGTATTTATATCTATTATAATACATTTGCAGGATACTTTTCTCTCCATTACTATAATATCCAGATTATCTTCCTTACTCAAAAAAAGCTGAAGCATCCAATGTTTATGCGAGCCAGCTTTTACAGTATTTGATAAAGAGCCAAGATTCTTTTCATGTTTTATTATATAATTCATATCCGCCTTCTTAATATATTAATGATTTTAAGTAGCAACATGCTTAATTTCATGGATGTTTCAACAAAACTAGCATCAAGCCTTAGCTTATTTTTCCCACTCTTCTTTCAAAATACCATAACTTATTGCATCGTAATATTCGTTATTAACAATTCTTGCTTTTCGGTAAACAGCTTCTTTGAGAAAGCCTAACTTCTCAGCTAAATGCATCATTCTTAAATTACCAGACCAAGTTGATAATCCGAGCCTTACCAGTTTTGGATTTTCATCAAAAATTTCATCTATCCACAGCTTTAAAGCTTCATAACCTATTCCTTTTCCCCAATAATTCTCATTAAAAATTACAATTCCTATTTCCATCCATAGAGTTTCTTCTGATTTCCAATACCAATTAACCTGACCTACAATTTCATCCGTATCTTTATTAGCAACTATCTTTTTGTTTTTGAGTACATTACTTGCACCTATTCGAAACAGCTCTTTAATTTCTTCAATATATTTTCTTAACTCTTCTTCATTCTTTCTTCCATAATATGGACCATTAAATTTATGAAATTCACGAGAGGGGTGATTCCAATATAAAAAGTCAGTTAAATCTTTCATTTCTAATTCTCTTATAATTAAATTAATTGAATTATCCATCATATTCTCCTATGAAATCGGATTTACTTGCTTCCTTTTCTTCCAATTTCTCATGCATTTTCTTACACCTGTCACACCATAATATTTCGTAACTGTCATTGTTAATTAGCTTTTGATTAGAAATATTTGTTATCCCTTCCTCAATACACCAATCAACACAAACTTTTTAAAAAACATAGCTTTAATTACATGCATTTTTCATAATACACTTCCGCACTCATATCGCTGTTATATACTTCAAATGCTTTACCTGTCAGCTTCATTTTACGCTTTTCAGCATATTCTATGATTTTCTGGTGAGCATTACCGATAGACGAAAAGCCTGATGTATGCATTGTATATATACAAGTTGCCGACGGTTCTTCTACACATAGTTGTGGTAATAATTCTGCAGTTATCACTGGAAGGCATGTTTCCATAGTGAAATCGCCACTTTCATCAAACAAAAAATCATATCTAACATAATGTGAACCCGCAATTATTAGTCCATTCCGAGCAGCAATTTCGTGCAATTTACCAATAGACATCCCCAAATGCTCGAGTTCAATATTTTCCTTTCTGGTTATTACCTCTTTTCGTTCAAATATTTTGTTTTCTATAATCTCATACTGCCTTGTACATTCAGTTATATGGCCTGACATATACTTATCTAATTGCATTTTTATACTTATACCTGTCTGTATTTCATGCTCAAGCTGAATATTTCGCTCAGCTAGTGCTATCTTTTCATCAATGTTTCCAGATATAATTTGCTTAATCTCTTTTAAAGAAAGTCCATATCTTCTATATTCTTTTATACGATTAAGTTCGTTCAATTGCTCTTCACAATAATACCGATAAGCATTATTTTCATTTATTTGGTTAGGGATTAAAAGCCCGTTTTCTTCATATAATCTTAGTGCTTTCCTCCCTACTTTTCCAATAACTGCAAATTGTCCTCTTGTAAAAATATAAATTCCTCCTCACCTTATAGAAATCTTAAATGCATAAATGGAAGTTTATACAATGAATGAAACATATACACTGTATAATCCTTTCTGTTAAAAAACTTAATAGAAACCATGGACAGATACTGAGCTGTATTTAGATTTAGTAACTTTCCGATGCTTTTATCAGAAAGTGCAGGATAACCCAAATGTCCATATTCCCCCATAGCTTTTCGCTGCTTTTTTACTGAAATCATATCTTTTTCAGCAATTTTAGTATCTGGTAAAGACTTATAACAGTCTGATACAAGATTTCTGTCAATATCCAGCATACATGAGGTTTCAATCCATCCAGCGTGAAAATCATTTTCTGCTTTTTTTTCGATATTCATTATTGCAATAGGAAGGTTTAGGTTTATGCCCAATTCTTTTGCTGAAAAGAATGCTCCCATCGGAGATATTGCACAGGTTCCATACTTCTTATTAATCTTCTTACACGCTTTTTCTACTGCAATTTGATGAATAGGGTCCCCATGCGATGCAACAACTATAATATTACTAAAATCCCAATGTACAATACTTTCAAGCAATTCTAAAACAACATGGTATGTTGTTTTAGGTTTAAAATGAATGCACCCATAAAAGCCTTTTATACTTGCCGAAGCAATTGGAAATGCAGGCAATTTACAGCATATAATATCCGGACTCTCTAACTCTATCAATTTGATAGTTTCCTTAATCCAATGTTCACCTTCATAAACATCTGTTCCGAGTGGTAAATGTAAACTATGTTCTTCAATTGGCGCCATCGTGACAAACAAAATGCTCTTTGACTTATCAATCTCTTCTATTTGCTTCCATGTTTTATTAAATAATTCATGCATATTATATCCTCCTTTTTTGTTTAACTAGAGGATACCACTTGCCCTAAGGGCCAGGTCAATCTTTTTTCATTATTAATTTTAATACCTTCAATATGTAGCGAATTTATATTAACGCTTAAACCACGGAATACAACGATTAACTTGACTACAATAATTCATGTAATCCTGTCCATATAATTCCTTCAACCACTTTTCCTCCGTACTTTTCATCAGCATAGTCATAAATACCCAGTATGTAATTGGCAATATCAATAGCCATAAATTATTGAAACACAGGACTGCTCCGGTACATACAATCATAAATGCTGAATAAAGTGGATTCCTAACATAAGCATATATCCCGGTTGTAACCAAACGATTATCTAAGATATTTGAATCAATTTTGGCAAACACCGCTGCTGCGAACCAAATGATAATGCCATAAGCAATTAAAATTATACCAATTCCAAGAAAAGATACCTTCAAAAAATCATACTGACCACTGCTAAAATACCCTTTTTCAGATAAAATAATCCCTGTCACCGTCATAATAATTATTGTAACTGCGTATAACGGTCCTACTCCATATAATGGTAAATGTTTCTTTTTCTCCATATCCACCTCCATAGTACTCCTGTTTGTCGATTCATTTTATACAATTGTTTGATCCCTGTCTAAAAAAAGTTTACTAAAAGAGAGATAATAATAGTCCGTCGATAATTGCAACCATGAAGAAAACTAAGATTCCTTTGATGAAAGAAATAAAGTGCTTCTTAGGATTTTTATATACCTTATCCATATGTTCTGTTCCTGCAAATCGTATCCTGTTAGAATTCCTCCACCAAATCATATCTATAACAAGAAAATCAAACAGGTTGAGACTTTGACCTAGAATTAATAGGTTCGTAAAATTGTCTGTAAGATTTGCTTTTTTTACAAATAATCCAAACACAAAAAGTAAAGGTGTAAACACTATAATATTAGATATAAAGGATATAAGAGGCGTCGTGGTTTTTATCTTATCATTCAGTATAACGTTCTCTGTTACTATATGTTGTATTTCATTAGGATAAGAAACAAAACTCTTTATATTCTTCTTGTCACCCATCCTTCAAATTTCCGTTCTGTTTGCGATTAGGTCGATAAAATGAGATTTTTTATAATGCGAATTACCTTCGTACTACAACATATAAGCTGGAATCTTTTATCATAATAACCCCATAATGAAAATAAGTGAGGCTGCTATGAATGCTACGGCTGTACCTATTGCACATCCTTTTAACGCTCCTATTATGTGATGCATTGGATTTCGATATTCTTCTTTCATATCTTCAGTACCTGGAATCATCAGTTTTTTACTATGACAAAAAATAATTAAATCAAAAACAATTAAATCGTACAAATTTACCACTAAAAATAATACAAATACATGAACGAATGCCATTTCAAAGGTTCGCTTCCCAAAGAAATAGACTAGCATAGCTAAAAGAAACGCAATCAACAATGTGCCTAATAATTTTCGCTTCCAGTTTTTATGCTCCACGGAAGCTATAAAATCTTTATATTGCGGTAATTCATAAACACGTTTCTTTATCGCAGTTGGATACGATGCAAATTGGGACAGTGGATTTCGATATTGTGCAGGCAGAATTAGAATCGTAAATAGGATACATAGTATCAGGCATTGAATAAATAATATCACATTTACCCCCCCATTTTAACACTTAATTAGTTTCAGCTAACCTTTATTTTAGATATAATAATCCGTATTGTCAATCATCTTTGGCTTTATAGATAAAAATTTTCATCAGATTAATCAAACATAAATCTCAACAAGTTGGAATCTTTAACCAAAAAGCACTCTACCATTTTACATGATAGAGTGCTCTATTATTTCTTCGCTATTATTTAATACAGTTTAACTGAAGTCAAACTATCAAAAAACGTTGAAATATCAACATTATTTGTTGTTCAATGCTGCCTGTGCTGCTGCTAATCTTGCGATTGGCACACGGAATGGTGAGCAAGAAACATAGTTAAGACCGATCTTATGGCAGAATTCAACGCTAGATGGATCTCCACCGTGTTCTCCACAGATACCTAACTTAATGTTTGGTCTTGCAGCACGTCCTTTTTCTGCTGCCATTTTAACTAACTGGCCAACACCTGTTTGGTCTAATCTTGCAAATGGATCTGATTCATAGATCTTAGCTTGATAGTAAGAATCTAAGAATTTACCAGCATCATCACGAGAGAAACCAAATGTCATCTGAGTTAAGTCATTTGTACCGAAGGAGAAGAATTCAGCTTCTTCAGCAATTGTCTCTGCTACTAATGCAGCACGAGGAATTTCGATCATAGTACCGATGTGGTATTCAATATCGGAATTCATTTCTTTTTTAACTAATTCAGCTGTCTCTACAACAATGTCTTTTACAAATTTTAATTCTTTCTTTTCGCCAACCAATGGAATCATGATTTCAGGAATGATATCAAATCCTTTTTCATTCTTAACTTCGATAGCTGCTTCCATTACGGCTCTTGTCTGCATTCTAGCGATTTCTGGGTAAGTAACGGCAAGACGGCATCCACGATGTCCCATCATAGGGTTAAACTCGTGTAAATCATCACATTTTGCTTTTACATCTGCAACTGTAAGTCCCATATCTTTTGCTAATGCAATGATATCTTCTTCATCAGTAGGAACAAATTCATGAAGAGGTGGATCTAAATAACGAACGGTCATAGGCTTTCCTTCAAGTACTTCATACATAGCTTTGAAGTCACTTTTCTGGAAAGGAATTAATTCGTTAAGAGCTGCTTCTCTAGCTTCTACATTATCAGAAAGGATCATCTTACGAATCTTAGGAATTCTTTCTGCATCAAAGAACATATGCTCTGTACGGCAAAGACCAATACCTTCAGCACCTAATTCAACAGCTTTTGCTGTATCAGCAGGAGTATCTGCATTTGTACGAACAGCTAATGTTCTGAACTTATCAGCCCATCCCATAATGCGTTCAAAGTTTCCACTTACTGAAGCTTCTTCTGTAGCGATATCGCCTTTATAGATTTTACCAGTAGAACCATCTAAAGAGATATAATCTCCTTCATGGAAGGTATGTCCACCAAGAGAGAATTCTTTTGCTTCTTCATTGATTTTGATTTCTCCACAACCAGATACACAGCAAGTACCCATACCACGAGCAACTACAGCTGCGTGAGATGTCATACCACCACGAACAGTTAAGATACCACGAGCTGCATGCATGCCTTCGATATCTTCTGGAGAAGTTTCAAGACGAACAAGAATAACTCTTTCGCCTTTACCGCCTATACCAGCTTCTTTCGCTTCATCTGCAGTAAAGTATACTTTACCAGCAGCAGCTCCAGGAGATGCTGGAAGAGCAGAACCAATAACTTCGCCAGCTTTTAAAGCTGCAACGTTGAATGTTGGGTGAAGTAACTGATCTAAAGATTTTGCTTCAATACGTATAACTGCTTGTTCTTCTGTGATTTTTCCTTCATCAACTAAATCGCAAGCAATCTGAAGAGCAGCTGGAGCTGTTCTCTTACCGTTACGAGTCTGTAAGAAGAATAATTTTCCTTCTTCAATTGTGAATTCCATATCCTGCATATCTGCAAAATGTGCTTCTAATTTCATAGCTAAATCTATGAACTGTGCATAGCATTCTGGCATATCATTCTCTAAATGAGTAATAGGAAGTGGTGTACGAACACCAGCAACTACGTCTTCACCCTGAGCATTGATTAAGTATTCACCATAAATACCTTTTGCTCCAGTAGATGGATTACGAGTAAATGCAACACCAGTTCCTGATGTTTCACCCTTATTACCAAATACCATGGTCTGTACGTTTACAGCAGTTCCCCAATCGCCAGGAATATCATTCATACGACGATATACAATAGCACGAGGGTTGTCCCATGAACGGAATACTGCTTTTACAGCTCCCATTAATTGTTCTTTTGGTTCCTGTGGGAATTCTTCCCCATTCATTGCATCTTTATATACTTTTTTAAATTTATTAGCTAATTCTTTTAAATCTTGTGCAGTTAAGTCTGTGTCAAAATGAACACCTTTTTCTTCTTTCATTGCATCAATGATTTTTTCAAAGTGAGATTTTGGTACTTCCATAACTACGTCAGAATACATCTGGATGAATCTTCTGTATGAATCATATGCAAATCTTGCATTTCCAGTTTTCTTAGCAAATCCTTCAACAGCTATATCATTTAAACCTAAGTTAAGGATGGTATCCATCATACCAGGCATAGATGCTCTAGCTCCAGAACGTACTGATACTAATAAAGGATCTTCGGTATCTCCGAATTTCTTTCCATTAAGTTCTTCTAACCATGTGATTGCTTCAAAAATCTGATTCTGTACTTCATCAATAATTTTCTTTCCACTATTGTAATAATCCGTACAAGCTTCTGTTGTTACGGTGAATCCCTGTGGAATAGGCATTCCTAATCCGGTCATTTCAGCAAGGTTACTACCTTTACCACCAAGAAGGTTTTTCATAGTTGCATTACCTTCGTCAAACTTATAGACCCATTTTGCCATGTTGATAATTCCTCCTAAATTTAATTCATTGTCTGACTGCCTAACGAAAAAAAGCTCGATTCCAGTCACTCCATAGTATTGTAGCATACTTTTTTTTGGAAAGAAAGACCTTTTTCTTTCCTTCCGCACAAAAAAACGAACCAAAAATGTGCTAATTATTAGTTTGCACAAAAGGTTCTATAAAAAACATATTTTGTTCTGCATTTATATTACCACAAAAATACAATTTTTTCAAGTCTTGTGATAAGTGAAAAATAAGTGTAAAATCTTGAGTTACCTGGAATAAATATAGTTAAGTGGGAAACATTTCTTTTAGAAAGGAAATAAATAATATGCCTAAGGAATTACCAAAAGATCTCACCAGTAATCTGCTTGCACTCTTATCTTCAAATACACAAACTTCCCTTCAAAGTATCCTTGAATTAAATTCATACACCCAAAAATTTGGAGTTGTTCTTAGCAAAGAAGAAAGCCTCCTTCTTTTAGAAGCACGAAAAAACACATTAAAAGTTCAGGAGCGCATTGAATTTAGCGAAGGAATCCTTCCTAAACTCGTCTTTGCCTTCTGCGATTCTCCTTATATTTATCAGGATAATTATTCCGATACATTAGAACGCCTACAGGATATCTTTTATTTATATAAAAACGAATCCCTGGATGAATTATCGGATGATGAACTGATTGAGGAAATGAAGATGGATTTTGACGGAATTTGCGAAGGTTCTCTTGATTATTTAGAAGATACTTGTTTAGAATCGTTTGCCAGAGAAATTCGTGAAGGTACGCGCAAATTTATTGGTCTTTATGGGGAGGAGGAAGATGAATATTAATCCTGAACTTTTGCTTCCTATTGTCGCAAAATTAAGCGAAGCATACACAAGTAAAGAAAGTTCCTCCATCTCTTATAATGCAGCAAGACAACTGATGGGTGCTGTTCTTTACTGTCTGAATGAAAATGAGTCTACAAATGAAATACCAAATACCGCTGCACTAACTAATACTGAAAACGAAACGGACCTGTTTGCAGCTTACAAAGAAGGCTATCAGCTCGTTCTTAAAAAGGTTTGCAAAGCAAAAGATATTTATAATGATTTAATAGCAACTTTTAATAGCTTTGGTAATAGTTTTCTAAAAGACACGATACAAGAAGGTATGCCTGCCTTCTTTTTATACTACGATGCAAAGTTTAATCCACAAAACCATATCCTAACACTGGATTACTCCACACTGAAATCCACAGATTCATTACAAGGTGTTGATACTATCTTACAATACTTAACTTATATAAAATTGGAGCAAGACTTCTTTTCCGCCCTACCATGTGAATACATTCACTCCATTTTAAACGGATATCAAGAAGATTATACTGACTTACCTATAAACATATGTGAAATTGTCTTTCACCATCTCTTAGCTTGCACTCTGATTGAAAAAGACCTATCAACTACACGCTTTGATAAAGAAGATATAGAAAAAGCCTCCGACTACTTACTCACGCATACCAAAGCTGAAATAAATGCCGATCTCACAAGGTTAACTAAATTTCTTGTAAAAACTGCTTACCAGAATAATCCAGAACTTTTTGATTATCTAGCTAGCAATATTGCTGACTTTACTACCTCACTATTAAACGCCGCTAAGCATGACTGTTTGCACACGATTTTTTATTTGAATGAATAAAGATTATTGCAAAATACTTCGGTCTTATCTCATACTTACAAGAAATTAGAATTTGTTTTTTAAGTTTATTTCTCCACTATCAGTTCAAACGCACGGACTGCCCTATTTGAAAACATTCGGGAGAAAATTAGTGTTTTCAAAAAGGGCAGTCCGTGCGTTTGAACGTCATATTGGAATCAATGAAATTAATTAAAATTCAAATTTCTTCTCAAAGTAAGCCTTTAAATCTTCAATTTTTACTCTTTCTTGTTCCATCGTATCACGGTCACGAACCGTTACTGCATGATCTTCTTGCGAATCAAAATCATAGGTTACACAGAAAGGAGTACCAATTTCATCTTGTCTTCTATATCTTTTACCAATGTTTCCTCTGTCATCAAATTCGCAGTTGTAAATCTTGCTTAAATCGGTAAATACAGATTCTGCACCTTCTCCTAATTTCTTAGACAATGGCAATACACCAATCTTAACAGGTGCAAGTGATGGATGGAATCGAAGTACAGTACGAACATCTCCGCCTTCTAATTCTTCTTCATCATATGCGCCACAAAGGAATGCAAGGGTTACACGGTCTGCACCTAATGATGGCTCAATAACGTATGGAATGTATTTTATTTTCTTTTCATCATCAAAATAATCCAAAGGCTGACCGGATACATTCTGATGTTGTGTTAAGTCATAATCTGTTCTGTCAGCGATACCCCATAATTCTCCCCAACCAAATGGGAATAAAAATTCAATATCTGTCGTTGCTTTACTATAGAAGGATAACTCTGCTGCATCGTGATCACGAACACGCATTTCTTCTTCTTTCATACCTAATGTTTTTAACCAGTTAATACAGAATTCTTTCCAATATCCAAACCATTCAAGATCAGTATCTGGTTCACAGAAAAATTCTAATTCCATCTGTTCAAATTCTCTGGTACGGAATGTAAAGTTACCCGGTGTAATTTCATTACGGAAGGATTTACCTACCTGACCGATACCAAACGGAATTTTCTTTCTGGAGGTTCTTTGTACATTTTTAAAGTTTACAAAGATACCTTGAGCTGTTTCTGGTCTTAAATATACTGTATTTTTTGCATCTTCCGTTACACCTTGGAATGTTTTAAACATAAGATTAAACTGACGAATATCGGTAAAGTTATGTTTTCCACAGGTAGGGCATGCGATATTTTTTTCTTCGATGTACTTTGCCATTTCTTCATTAGACCAAGCATCTACACTGCCTTCAATGGTAATTCCATTTTCATGCATGTAATCCTCAATAATCTTGTCTGCACGAAATCTTTCATGACATTCTTTGCAATCCATTAATGGGTCTGAAAAGCTTCCAAGATGTCCAGATGCTACCCAAGTCTGAGGATTCATAAGAATAGCACAATCAACGCCAACGTTGTATGGATTTTCCTGAATGAATTTTTTCCACCAAGCTTTTTTTACATTGTTCTTTAATTCAACTCCAAGATTTCCGTAATCCCATGTATTTGCAAGACCTCCGTAAATTTCAGATCCAGGATATACGAATCCTCTTGCCTTTGCTAATGCAACGATTTTTTCCATTGTTTTTTCCATGTTATAACTCTCCTGTCTTATTTATATACTTACCGAAGTATTTGTATCTTTTTATGCTTTATGTACCTATGTATACCGTTCCTTCTAGTGTTATTTAGGAAGGGGATTCTTGTTTATTTTACCCTTTCAGGCATATATTTTCAATATAAATTTTCTATAAAAGAAATTGAATGAAACGTGTGTCCTACATATACCGATAAATATCTTGCTGCACACACTCTTAAGTTTTCCATTACAGTTTCACTTACATGAAAAGTGAAAAGTTTTTCTATATTAGAGGCTATAATAAATTGAAGGGTATAAACGGTGGCCTCATCAATATTAACGAGGTCCTTTACCTGTGCTTTGCAACTTTCGCAAACCAATCCACCTGCATTTGCACTAAATAAAATTCCAGGTTCTCCCTTACCGCATTTCACACATTCGAACACCTGTGGTGCTTCTCCATTAATAGCCATGCTTTTAAATTCAAATATATAGCGGATCAATGCATAAGGAATTGTTTTTTTGCTAAGCGCACGAAGTGATTGATACAAAAGTTTGAGGAATTGAGTTCCATCCACATTTTCTCTGGTAAGATAATCGGCAAACTCACAAAAATACATCCCGTAATAAATTGCATCTAAATCCGTACGTAATGCTTCAAAATAATTTGTGATGTCTGCAGCAACTACCGTATAGGAACTCTTTCCCTGATAAATTTGAAACGTTCCAAAAGCAAAGGGCTGACTACACGCAAGTAAGGCGCAATTTGGTCTTCTTGCGCCTTTTGCAAATGCTGCTATTTTTCCATGTTCCTTTGTAAGTATTACAAGCCTCTTGTCATATTCCCCTACCGATGTGGAAGAAAGTACCATTCCCATAATACTTTCCTGATTCATACGTTTTTTCTCCTTCTTCGCTTTGGATTGACTCAGCGCTTTCATTCGCACAGGCGTAAAGTAAATATGCATCTACGCTTCCCGTTTGTTCAAATACATTCCAATATTCTACATCTTTCATAAAAGTGCACCCCCTAAATATTTAATTTCAATACTATTAGGTTTGCCACTTGAAGCTTTCATATACCTTTTTTTCCTACAATTCTTTTTTGTTATAACCATAATTTTTCATGAGAAAATCACTATCTCTCCAATCCTTCTTTACCTTTACCCAAAGCTGCAAGTTAACCTTGGTATCTAGTAAATTTTCTATTTCCACACGTGCATCACTACCGATTGCTTTTATCATCGCACCTTGCTTACCAATAATCATCCCTTTGTGAGTATCTCGTTCACACACAATGGTTGCATCGATATCCGTGATATGTCCGTGTCTTCTCGTTTTCATCTGGTCAATCGCAACGGCGATTCCATGCGGAATTTCATCATCCATTCTACGAAGTACCTTTTCACGAATCAGTTCCGATACAATTTGGCGCTCCGGCTGATCTGTAACGGTATCTTCATCATAAAATTGAGGTCCAACTTTTAGATATTTAAATATCGTTTCCACTAAGTTATCGGTATTTTCCCCTTTTAATGCGGATACTGGAACAATCTCTGCAAAGTTGCAAATATCTTTGTACTTATCAATAAAGATAAGAATTTCTTCTTTTTTTACCGTATCAATCTTATTAATTACTAAGATTACGGGTGTTTTTAAGTTGGATAATTGCTCTGCAATGTGGCGTTCACCCGCTCCAATAAATGTAGAAGGTTCTACCAGCCAAAGCACTACATCTACTTCACCAAGCGTTCTTTCCGCAACCGATACCATATATTCACCAAGTTTATTCTTCGCCTTATGAATTCCAGGTGTATCTAAGAAAATGATCTGTCCCTTTTCACTCGTGTATACCGTTTGGATACGATTTCTCGTTGTCTGTGGTTTATCTGATGTGATTGCAATTTTCATTCCAATCAGTTTATTCATCAGTGTGGACTTTCCTACATTGGGACGACCAATTAAGGTTACAAATCCAGATTTAAATTCGTTTTCCATATACTTATGCTCCCGTCTGTGTACTTTGCACACCTTTCAATCAGGGCAGTGTGATTCTTTCGCATCACACTTTGCTCCCGTCCGTGTGCTTTGCACACCTTTCAATCAGGGAAGTGTGATACTTTTTCACACTTTGCTCCCGTCTGTGTGCGAAGCACGCCCTCCAAATCAGGGCAGTGTGATTGTTTCGCATCACACTTTGCTCCCTGCCTGCTTGCTTCAAACTATCCAATTAAATTCTTGACCGTCTGAAACATATCTTTATTGTTTTCTATTTTGTTTTCACTTCCAACGACACATAGATGATCTGCATCGATGATTGCTTTTACGATATCAGCGGTATCCTTGATTGATGACACCTGTGCTTTCAAAATCTGATCTCTTTCATTTTGCAAATCTGCTTCCGTTACGCCACAAAGATAAGCGCCATAGGAACGGCTTCCTTTTGCAGAAGGATTGAGCGGTACATCAAGACTACTAATTGCACCGATTACATATTTTGTCATGTCTCGGTCATCTACTTCAAATGCTTTTACATAATCATAAAGTCCTTTATATATTACATCGGTTTCTCTAAGATTTGGATCGCGATAAGAAGTAAAGTATCCGGTTCCGTTCATTGAGAATCCGCACATACATCCGTAAGCACCACCTTTTACCCGAATGTTGTTCCATAGATAATCATAACTCAATATTACTTTTAGCACACGAAGAGCTCCAGTATAAACTTTACCACTTTCTTTGTAGCTTCCACATCTGGCAACATACTGTACCTGCCCTGGTGTCTTAAATCCTTCATTTTTTCCTTCTAACTTAAGTGCCTGGATAATTTCGCTTGTCTCTTCTGGCTCTTTTCCATCTAAGCTAGATAACCAATCTGGAAGTTCCTTTTCTAGAAGCTCATAACCTTCCTCATCAGCTGTAACGCTTATAATCAAATTATCTTTCCGAAAGATGATATCCTTCCACTTTTTCAGTTCATTAATTAGATCCGCTTTCTTTTCGTCGAAATGGTTATCCATATAAGCGATGAAGTCATAGTAGGAAATACCTCCAACGAGTTCTTCAAACATTGCGCTCTCGGAAAAATAAGACATGGCGCGGTCTACAGCCGTAGTGTGTCCTTTCGATACCATCTTCATTTCCATTCTGGAACGAGTTTCAAGAATGATTTCTTTCAATCGTTTTTCATCCTCTAAAATGGTATTACTAAGCATTTCTTTTACAAGTTCAATAGCTTTTGAAAGCTTTGTATAAAGCATTTTTGTTCTAACTTCAAAGCAAGCTGTATACTCTCCATCAAATCCCTTTTTATTATAGACATTCAAATCAGACACCAATCCGCCCGTATGGATATTTATTTCATTTGAGAACTCTAAAAATGTAAAGTTCTTGGTATCAACATAGCCTAGCATGGTTGATAGGAGACCAAAATAGGAAGCTGCACTCTTATATTTGGTAACATCAAAACTAAAACGAAGGTACGCAATTTGATTTGTATGCATGTTATGGTGAAGAACTTTTACACCATCAATTTCTTTTTCCTCATTATACAAAGGTTTACATTTTTTCCCGATGTCTTCTCGTGACAACAACGGAATCATTTCATTTTCTTCCTTGCTTGCAGGTGCCATTTCATATTCGTGAAGATGGTTTGTATCTTTAATTAGTTTTTCGATTTCATTTTCTGATAAACTTGCTTTCACTGCTTCTAGTTTATCTTTCAGCTGCGCTTCTGCCCGATTTGTAAGCCCTGGTGATGGTTTTACGATAACGATGGCCGCATGATCGTTTTCGATTAAATATTTTCGAATCAACTGCTCATAGTATCCGGTGCCGATGGCTGCTTTTAAGAATTCAAATGTTTTGTCTGCACAAATATGAATAAATGGCTTTTCATCATCATAAAGCCAACTATCAAGAAGCTGAAGACCGTACATCAAGCCTTTTGGAAATTGTCCATAGTCTGCTTCACGATAACGAAATTCAAAATAGTTGATTGCTCCTTCAAGAGATCGACGATCCATACCTTTTACTGCGATATTTGATAATGTATTTTTAATTAATCCTAAAAAGGCTTCTTTTTGAGATTCATTTGCATCCTTTGATATAATGGAAAACAATGGCTGTTTGATTCCATTATCATAACTACTTAAAATATCTTTTCCAATACCTGCATCTAAAAGTGCCTGTTTAAGTGGTGCACCCGGAGCACTAAGCAATGCATATTCGATTATTTGGAATGCCCAATATAATTTATCATCAAGACTTGTTTCGATTGCGACATTATAGCTAAGGAAGGTCTTATCTGTTTCTACTTCGCCCTCACTAATGGAATACTCTTTCACTACTTCTTTCAACTCACCAAACGCATCCTGTGTATTGATTTCGGAATCAACTCCTTCTTTTTCAAAACGGCTCAGATAATGTTCATCCATCCAACGTAGACGCTCTTCTACATTCATGTCGCCATATAAATAAATATAGCTATTGGAAGCATGATAGTATTTACGATGAAATTCAAGAAAGTCTTCATAGGTTAAGTCAGGTATAAACGAAGGGTCACCACCTGATTCTACTCCGTATGGAGTATTGGGAAGCATGGCTTGCTGAATTGCACGAAAAAGGATCTGATCGGGTGAAGAAAAAGCTCCCTTCATTTCATTATATACAACACCATTATAGATAAGCTCTCCATCACTTTCCTCTAATTCATAATGCCATCCCTCTTGTTTAAAGATTTCTTCTTTTTTATAGATATTAGGGTAAAATACAGCATCCATATAAACATGCATTAAGTTTGCAAAATCCTTCTCATTACAGCTTGCAACTGGATAGAGTGTCTTATCCGGATATGTCATTGCATTTAAAAAGGTATTAAGTGAACCTTTTGAAAGTTCAATAAATGGATCTTTTGCCGGGAACTCGGCAGAACCACAAAGCACGGTATGTTCGATGATATGTGCTACTCCGGTTGAATCATGAGGTGGTGTACGAAAACCAATGGAAAACACCTTATTGTCATCTTCATTTTGGATAACCACTACTCTGGCACCACTCCTTTTATGACGAAGTACCAGTCCTTCACTTTCAATTTCACTTAACTTTTCTTCTTTTAATACTTCATATTCATTTAAATTAAAGCTCATACTCTGACTCCTTTTCAATAAATCTCTCAATTACATATGCAATTCCGTCCTCATCGTTGGAATACGTAATAAAGTCAGCTTCATTTCTAACAGCTTCTTGCGCATTTTCCATTGCAACACCTAGTCCCGCAAATCGAATCATCGTTAAATCATTAAACCCATCCCCACAACAAATCATTTGTTTTCTTGTAAGTCCAACGTGATTTAATAATTTACTAAGTGAATATGCCTTATCTATGTTCCTTGGCATAATTTCCAAGAAAAATGGTTCTGACTTATATATATTTAAATATTCTCCAAATTTTTGTTTTAATACTGTCTCAGCATGAAGGATTTTGTCTGGATGCGCTGTTAGCAGGCATTTATTAACTGGAAAATTTATGTAAGATGCAAAATCATCTACTTCCTTCATTGGTATTCCATTTACCCTGGACTCGAGCTGATTATACTCATCTATTCCATTACCTAAAATAATTTCATCTTCTTCATATGTTAAGATTCCTACCTCTAATTCTTTTACTGCCTTAAAGATATCTGGAATCATTTCTTTTGGTAATACTTTATTATAGATAATTTCTTTTGTTTTAACATCAATAATTCTTGCTCCGTTAAAAGAAAGAATATATCCTTCGTACTTATCTAAGCAAAGCTCCTTGGCAAGTTTTACAATTCCTGCGGTAGGTCTTCCAGATGCCAGTACCACTTTAACGCCATCTTCTTGTATCTTCATCAATGCTTGTTTGGTTTTTGGTGTAATAACCTTTTGGGTATTTGTCAGCGTTCCGTCCAAATCAAGCACAATCATCTCGTATGCCATGAAAATCTCCTGTCTGCATGTATCTTATGCATTTTTACTTGTCTACATTGTGTGCCATTCTATCATAGAATGGAAAATTTAGCAAGACGCTCCCATTCCATTTATGATATACTATAAGAATATCAAAACAACTATTTATTGTAAAGAAAAGGATGCCCTTATGAAACAAACATTACTTTCTATTTATAGTGGTATATTATTTACCATTCTCTTCATTTCACTCGGTTTATGTGTCTCAATTTTTTTCAAGTCTTTTTATTATATGGAGATTGATCGGTTAAATATCGTGGAAAACAGTGGATATCCCAAAGAGGAAATCAAAGAAAATTACAATGCACTGATTGAGTATTGTTCCCCTTTCAATAACAAAGAATTAAAATTCCCAACTTTTTCTTCCTCAAAAGAAGCATTAATCCATTTTGAAGAAGTAAAGAAAATCTTTAATTATATCTTACTCGGCGGTTTTATTTCTTTACTTTTACTTATTACTATTATTTATCAAAAGAAAAAAGCAAAGGAGTTTCGCTATTTACGCTCCTCTGCTCTTATCACTGTGATACTGCCGCTTCTTGTTGCATTTGCATGCAGTATAAACTTCAACAAAACTTTTATTCTATTTCATAAGATTGCTTTCCGTAATGATTATTGGATTTTTTCACCCAAAACAGATCCTATCATAACTGTTTTACCGGAACAGTTTTTTTTGGATGCTGCTATATTGATTGTATCTTTTGTTATCTTAGGAAGCATTCTTTTAGAAATTAATTATCGCAGACAAAAAAGGGTTAATACGGAAGAAATATCTCAAAGGTAGTTCCCTTTCCCACTTCACTATCCACTTTGATTCGCCCATCATAAAGCTCTACAATGTGCTTTACGATGGAGAGTCCTAGACCAGTACCTCCCTGTTTTCTAGAACGACTCTTATCTACACGATAAAATCGTTCAAAAATGCGAGACAAATGTTCCCTCTCTATTCCGATTCCCGTATCTTCTACTCTAATGTATAAATTATTATTTGCCTCCATACATGTCAGCTTTACACTTCCTACTTCGGTATATTTACACGCATTGTCCAATAAATTTATTAACAGTTCCTTTAAACGACCGGGATTACAGTAATACGGACGAATGTAAGGTTCTACCTCTATTTTCAATTTTACTTCACCCGAAAACTCGGATTCCAACAAAGCTTTTACTTCATTAATAACGCGGTTTACGTTACATGATTCCACATCAACATCCTGTTTTGACTCAATTTCAGATAATAGTAAAATATCCTGGATCAAATCAGACAAACGTTCCGCCTCAATATCTATAATATCTAAAAATCGTAAAGCAACCTTCTGATCCTCCATTGCTCCATTTTTTAGTGTATCAACAAATCCGCGTATGGAAGTAAGTGGCGTTTTTAACTCGTGCGTAACATTCGAAACAAAATCACTTCGCATATTTTCAAGTCTCTTAATTTCTGTTGTGTCTTCTATAATAAGTAATACTCCAATGGTGGAATTTTCATCGGCAAGAGGTGTTGCTGTCGTGCGAATAAAATACCCGTTCCAAGTTCCTTCCTTTACATAATCAATTTCATTCTTTTTAGAAAAAGCTATGGCTTCATAGATACTTTCATTATGCACTTCATTATAGAACTGGCATCCCAGATAGTCTTTATTTGGATTTCCAACCATATCTGCAAACTTCGAATTATAGAATAGGACTTTATTGCTTTGGTCAATTGCTACAACGCCGCCTTGAATACTCGATAGCATGGTTTCCAATTCAATATTTCTACTAACCAGACTCTGAATGGTCTCTTTTAAATTTTCACTCATGCGGTTAAAAGAACCTGCTAATCTTCCGATTTGATCTTTCTCCTTTGTATAAATCGTTGTATTATAATCTCCATGTGAAATTTTTTCTGCTGCACTGGTAATATCTTCAATTGGCTTTGTTAATTTCTTACTAAATACATATGCAATAAAAAGAGCCACTACAAGACAAACCGCTGCTACTAAAATAGCCGCTTGTATCATATAGTCTCGCATGACTGAGACTTCCTTCATAGGAACAGACGCACGAAGTACACCTTGGAAAAAATCATTATTTATTGGAATTGCACTATAGCAATAGGTTTCTTTTAAGGTCTGCGAATAGCGAATTGCATATCCTTCCTTACCATCTAAAGCTTTTTTTATCTCGGTACGATTTTTGTGATTTTCTAAGACTCCATCACTACCGGAATCTGCTAAAACATCTCCATTTTTATCTATGATGGTAATGCGAATATTATTCTTTTCACTATAGGTGTCTACAAAATTGTCATAATCCCCATTTAATGCTTCAAATGTAAACAAATCACCCAAATATCTAGCCTGCATCAAATAATATTCTTTGCTTTGATTTGAAATAAGGGAATATCCCTTACCCCAAAAAGCGGTTAGGGATATTCCCAGTGCAGCAATAATTATAAATACATAGGACAAATATAGTTTTCGTTTCATAGTATTTTGTAGCCAACTCCTCGCACTGTTTTTATAATTTCCGGATTTGTGTCATCCTTCTCTATCTTTTTACGAAGATTGCTTACATGAACATCTACGGTTCTAGTCTCGCCCTCAAAATCATAACCCCAAATTTTTTCAAGTAAACGATCTCTTGAATATACAATTCCCTGATTCTTTGCTAGCAAATATAACAATTCAAATTCCTTCAATGATAATTCAATTGGCTGGTCACCTACAGATACTGTTCTTCTTTCTTTATCAATCACCACATCATGAATCGTTATTAGATTGGAATCATCCTTTTTCTCTGCTTGCATCATACCACCGGTGCTTCTTCGAAGCACCGCTTTGATTCGTGCCATCAATTCGTGAATACCAAAGGGCTTACATAAAAAATCGTCTGCACCGACTTCTAATCCTACTACTTTATTAATTTCTTCATTCTTTGCAGTCAATAAAATAATCGCAAGATTTCGGTATGCCTCGTTCATTCGTACCTGCTTGATCACTTCGATTCCATCCATTCCAGGAAGCATCCAGTCAAGTAAAACCAAATCAACTTTGTTTTCCTTTAAAACTTCGAGTGCCATTTCTCCAGTTTCTGCTTTTAAGACATGATATCCTGCCTTTTCTAAGTTATAACTTATCAACTCCAGAATATGTTCTTCATCGTCCACTGCTAGAATAGTCTGCATACCTAACCCTACTTTCTATTTTTGATCTTCATTTTCTTCTTGTACATATTGTGCAATATTTTCTGCATGGTCGGAAACACGCTCTAAGTTACTTAAAACATCGGTAAATAAAACTCCCGTCTGTGCAGTACATTGATTCTTTCCAAGACGTTCCACATGTCTAGCGCGATATATTTTTTCTAGTCGGTCAACGGTTTCTTCACATTCCATTTCTTTTTCGATAAATTCTTTTTTCCCAGTTTGACGAGCGTTAATGGCTGATTCATAAGAATCAATCGATTTATTAAACATATTCTCCAAATCGTCTTTCGCCTCATCAGAAAACTTATTATTATTTTCAATATTAGCCTGTGCAAGTTCCACTAAATTTTCACAGTGATCTCCAACGCGTTCGATATCACTAACACTATATAGTAAGTTTTTAATTAACATATGCTGGCTGTCATTGAGCGATAAGTTATTAATCTTTACCAGATATTCTGTCAGTTGATTTTCATATCCATTGATAACAACTTCGCCTTTAAATACTTCCGCTATAGCAGTCTCATTGTTATCAAGAATCGCAGTCTTTGCTTTCTTTAAGCTCTCCAACGTAAAAAATCCCATATTGACAACTTCTTGTACTGCACGTTCTACTGCAAAACTAGGGCTTTCAAAGATACGTTCGTCCAAACGATTCTCAAGCTCCTCCAATGCGTTTTCTTGATTTTCCTCATCCTTACCACTTCGGACAATTACACCAGAAAGCTTAACTAATCCATTTGCAAAAGGAAGCAAAAGTAAGGTATTTGATATATTAAACACGGTATGGAAAATAGAAATTTCAACACTATTGAGCTTTCTTCCAGCCCATTCCGGCATGATTGTAAACACTAAGAAGCCTATGATGCCAAAAATGGCTGCTCCAATTACATTGAATAAAAGATGAATCACTGCCGCTCTCTTTGCCGTTCTATGTGCACCTGCACTCGAAATTAAAGCGGTAACGCAAGTACCAATATTTTGGCCTAATGTAATAAAAACAGCAGCACTCCAGCTAACAACACCATTCATAGCAAGTGTCTGCAAAATACCAACTGAAGCAGATGAACTTTGAATAATGGCTGTAATTATTGTTCCAGTTAATATACCAAGTACTGGATTTGCGCCGAATACAGAAAATGCTTTTGCAAAAATTGGGGCATCTCGATACGGTTTAATAGACCCAGACATAAAGCTAAGTCCGATGAATAGTAAACTAAAGCCAACTAGAATTTCTCCTACTTGTCTCTTCTTACTATCCTTAGAAAAAAGTAAGATAAAAGCGCCGACTCCGATTATGACAGGAGCATAAAATTCTGGCTTTAATAGTTCTCCCCATTCATTCATAGATACAAGCCAAGCTGTGATAGTGGTACCAATATTGGCACCCATAATAACCCCAACTGCCTGCGTTAAGTCAAATAATCCTGCATTTACAAATCCAACTACCATAACTGTAGTTGCAGAGCTGCTTTGAATGATTGCAGTAATGAGGGCTCCCACGCTTATTGCTAATAAGCGGTTGCTTGTTAAAGCTTTTAAAAGACTTTTCATTCGATTACCAGCGGTTTTTTGTAAGCCGTCAGCCATTGCATTCATTCCATATAGAAACATTCCCAATCCACCAATAAATTGGAATAGCATCTTTACATCATTCATTGACATAATAGTTTCTCCTTAGTTGTACTTTGTTTTTTCCTTTTCTATTGTAAGCAATACCGCTTAATATTATTAAAACAATGTTAAGAAAATAAAATGTGAATGTAAAGTTTTTGTAAAGAAAATATTTACATTACAAATTTAAGGTTATTTCACGCTGTTCGCTTTGATATTCACGAAACTTAATTTTCGCTGAATACATCATCCGTTTCGATGCCTTCACAGAATCCGTATCTGCATATTTGTCACTATTATAAATGACTTCTTTGATACCTGCTTGTATCAATGCCTTTGTACATTCATTGCAAGGAAACAAGGTTGTATATATTTTTGCACCTTCCATATTGGTACCACTATAGTTTAAAAGTGCATTAAGTTCTGCATGACATACAAATAAATACTTTGTATCCATAGGGTTTCCGTCACGCTCCCATGGATATTCATCATCTGAGCAACCACGTGGCATGCCATTATAACCCAATGATAATATTTTATTATCTTGGCTTACAATGCAGGCTCCAACACTTGTACTTGGGTCTTTGCTTCTCATAGCAGACAAGGTAGCAATACCCATAAAATAGGTATCCCAAGATAAATAATCTTCTCGTTTCATATCATGCCTCCTAGCATCCATAACTTTACTTAATACTTTCATTCTACTAGACTTAAATACACCTGTCTATTTAAATTTAACTTATATTACTTATTTTATAACATCCGATTCTTCTGCTTTTAAAAAAACATCTTCTTTAAAGATTTTCCATTTCTCTTCATTTTCCACAAAATATTTTGGACAATTTTTACCAGTTACATCGTAATGCCTTATAATATCATCACTAGTTAGATTGTATTCGCCCGCAAGCCACGCAGTAAGCGTTACCAATGATTGATAAGTTTCTTCTGTAAACTTCCCGTCTTCCTTCGGATGACAACATTCGATAGAAATGGTATCTTCATTGCGTTCATTTGAAGCATACGCTATTTCACCTAGTGGAATGCATTGAATAATCGTTCCATCTAATCCTATGATAAAGTGGCTACTTACCTTTGTAGTATGCGTATCTTTTAGATTCTCAAAATAATGCTGATTCTCCCATCCCGTTGTCCCGGGATTGGCGGTATAATGAACAACAACTCCATTCACCTCATAAAGAGGTGTCTGTGGTCTGGAATATTCATTTGGAGTTAATAACGCCTCTTCTATTTCTGGCTTTTTAGTTTTTGGAGTAGCGCTTACTGTCTCCTTCAAATCATTCATTTTTGCATAAATAGTTCCAAAAGACAGGCAAACCAAAATAAGCATTGCTACGCCAATAAGCGTAACAATGCTCCAACGAATCACTCTATTTATGGTTTTTCTTCTTACCCATTCTTTTCTCGTTAATCTCTTTTTCATATTCTTTATCCTAAGTGATTCCATTCATCGTTAAAAGCAAATTAGTTATCAATGCTGTAGTTTGGTGCTTCTTTTGTGATATGAATATCATGAGGATGACTTTCTTTTAAGGAAGCAGCCGAAATTTTTACAAATTTACCATTTACCTTTAATTCTTCAATGTTTTTTGTTCCACAATATCCCATACCAGAACGTATACCACCAAGTAACTGGAATACGGTATCTTCTACAGTGCCTTTATATGCTACACGGCCCTCTACTCCTTCTGGAACTAATTTCTTTGCATCTGCTTGAAAGTATCGATCTTTGCTTCCATTTTCCATAGCCGAAATAGAACCCATACCACGATAAACCTTGTATTTTCTACCTTGGAATAATTCAAAGCTTCCAGGACTTTCATCACATCCTGCAAAGATACTACCCATCATACAGATATTTGCTCCCGCTGCAATTGCTTTTGTCATATCTCCAGAGTACTTTATTCCACCGTCCGCAATAATTGGAACACCATATTCTTTTGCAGCTTCATAGCAATTCATGATTGCCGTAATCTGAGGTACACCGATTCCGGCAACAACACGGGTCGTACAAATAGAACCCGGGCCGATACCAACTTTAACTGCATCTGCTCCAGCTTCAATTAAATCCTTAGTTGCTTCTTTTGTTGCAACATTTCCTGCAATAACCGGAAGTTCTGGGTATTTTTCTTTTATCATTTTTACACAATTAATGACATTGATTGAATGACCATGTGCTGAATCAAGAACAATAACATCTACTTTTGCTTTTACTAAAGCATCCACTCTTTCTAGTACATTTGCAGTAATTCCCACTCCAGCGCCACAAAGAAGTCTTCCTTGCGTATCCTTGGCAGACTGAGGATACAGAATCTGTTTTTCAATGTCTTTAATTGTAATTAATCCTTTTAAGTTTCCCTCATCATCGATAATCGGAAGTTTTTCTTTTCTGGTCTTTCCTAATATTTGTTTTGCTTCTTCTATTGTAATTCCTTCTTTTGCAGTAATAAGACCTTCACTTGTCATGGATTCTTTAATTTTCTTAGAAAAATCGGTTTCAAATTTCAAATCACGGTTCGTAATAATTCCAACTAATTTTTTACCCTCCACAATTGGAACACCTGAAATACGATATTTTTTCATCAAGTTATTGGCGTCTTCTAAAGTATGCTCTGCTGTTAATGAAAACGGATCGGTAATTACTCCATACTCGGAACGTTTTACCTTGTCAACCTCATCAGCCTGTTGCTCAATAGACATATTTTTATGGATAATGCCGATGCCACCCTGTCTCGCCATTGCTATTGCCATTCTGTGTTCGGTTACGGTATCCATACCCGCACTCATCATTGGAATATTGAGTTTAATCCCCTTTGTTAAGTTTGTTGTTAAGTCTACTTGATTTGGAATCACCTCTGAATAAGAAGGTACTAAGAGTACGTCATCAAATGTAATTCCATCGCCAATAATTGTTCCCATGTTTTATTTGCCATCCTTTCTTTTTTCGGTATTAATTTAGAAGTATAATAAACCACCTGACATATGTCAAACAAAATAAAAATTTTCCAAGAACAAAATTATGAATATTTCACAACTTTTCTTGGTGATTTCATCCTCATAAAATCCACCATTTTCTGAGATGGATCAAACAAAATCCGAATTTTTTCATTATTTACTCTTACAATGACAGCATACGTATTGCCATTTTCTTGTTTTGATGAAAAATCTTTTGTCTTCAAATTTTTATATTGCTCTAACTGTGCTTCCCTTACTGGACCACAAATTTCGACTTCGTCCATATCAATTTTAAGTATTGTTTTCCTTTTATTTCCACCTGAAATCTTATCAAAATCAATTTGCCCATCACAAAAAATATATTCATATTCATAGTTGAGTTTTGGATAATAATAAATAATTCCTGCAATTCCTAATATTCCAATGATTTGCAAAAGAAACTGACCAGAAAATAGTATTAATCCTACACTAACGAAACCTGCAAAAATCATACCTACTATTTTTAAAATATCAACTGCTGTTCTATTTTTCTTACAACCAGCTTCTGCATATAATTGTTCCATTTCGTATCCTCCATTATTACAATCTTTCAAAAATAATACCACTTTTTTTATAAAAAAGCTAGCACCCGGATAAAAGTATCCAAAAAATGTGAGAACTTGTATATTGAAACTCTCATTTCGTCATGATAAACTATTTAGAAAAATAAGAAAGGAATCTACCGTAATGAATATACTTGTCCTAGGTGGCACTAGATTCTTTGGAGTTCATATGGTTTCAGCATTACTTAATGCTGGGCATGAAGTAACGATAGCAACAAGAGGAAATCGACAAGATAACTTTGGCAACTGTGTTCATCGTGTGATTGTAGATCATAACGATGCTCAACATATGAAGGCTGTATTTTCAGGAAAAGACTATGATGTTGTTTGTGATAACCTAACTTATTGCTCAAATGATGTTAAATATGCGTTGGATTCCATTCAATGCAAACATTATATTCTAATGTCTTCTACCGCAGTTTACGATTTGCATGATAATATAGTTGAAGAAGAATTTAATCCAAAAGAGAAACAAGTGATATGGAATAATCGGGATGACTTTCCCTATGGAGAATCGAAACGTTTTGCAGAAATTGCACTTTTTAATGCATATCCGAATCAGGAAAGTAGTGCTGTTCGATATCCATTTGTCATCGGTAAAGATGACTACACCCACCGCCTTTCCTTTTACGTAAACCATGTAATGAATGGTATACCAATGGACATCGATAATTTAAGTTCCCCAATGAGTTTCATTACTTCGTCGGACGCTGGTCGCTTCCTTTGTTTTATGGCCGAACAACATTATACCGGACCAATAAATGGAAGCTGCCATGGTACCATATCCATTCAGGAGATCTTATCCTATATAGAACTAAAAACAGGTAAACTGGCAATCATTGATCCCTCCGGAGAAAAAGCTCCTTATAATGGCACGCCACGCAATCGCATAAACACAGAAAAAGCTCAACAATTAGGTTTTGTCTTTTCAGAAATAAAAGAACAAATATTTCCCTTGATTGATACTTATATTGATCTTGAAAATAGCATAGGAAAAATACTTTGACAGCCAAATTTAGCTTTTATATAATAATATGTAATTAGCAAAGGAGAATCATTATGAAGCATGTATTCAAATATGGAATGGCAATTTTCGCATATGCCATTTTAATCTTGGTATTTGATTTTATTATAGGCATAGGTATGAAAGACCAATGGGATAAACTAATGAAATGGTCAAAAAAATAGCGTATATCCGACTTTTCCACTCACAACCTATATTAGATAAAATAAAATACACCCACAGCAAGTTACGACTTTTACGATGTGGAGCCTAGACAATGGTGAAAGTGGAGTACCACTGTACGAGACTTTCACCGCCCATGGCTAGGCGAAACGCCCATCGTAATGGAGTAATTTGCTGTGGGTGTATTTTATTTTATCCCTATATAGTACTGTCGAAGGAAAAGTCCTCACAACCCTTCCGTCGACAGCCACATATTTTTAATGCCTTTCTTCGATTACATCATGCCCATTCCAGGAGCACCACCCGGCATTGCCGGAGCATCTTCTTTGATATTAGCAACAACCGCTTCTGTTGTTAATAATGTAGAAGCAACGCTAGTCGCATTTTGCAGCGCACTTCTTGTAACTTTAGCAGGATCAAGGATACCAACCTCAACCATATCAACATATTCTTCTTGTAATGCATCAAATCCGATTCCCGGTTTCGCTTCTCTTACTTTGCTTACAATTACAGATCCTTCAAGTCCTGCATTCGCCGCAATTATGAATAAAGGAGACTCTAATGCTTTTAAGATAATAGCAGCTCCTGTTTTCTCGTCGCCTTCTAACTCATTTACTAAATCAGCTACTTTTTTAGATGCATGAATATAAGCAGAACCACCACCTGCGATAATTCCTTCTTCTACTGCAGCTCTTGTAGCAGCCAATGCATCTTCCATACGAAGTTTACTTTCCTGCATTTCAGTTTCTGTAGCAGCTCCTACACGGATAACTGCAACGCCACCTGCAAGTTTAGCAAGTCTTTCCTGTAATTTTTCGCGGTCAAAATCAGATGTAGTTTCTTCAATCTGCATTCTGATTTGTGCAATTCTTGCTGTAATCTTCTCTTTTTCGCCTTCACCATCAACAATGATTGTGTTTTCTTTTTGAACTTTAACTGATTTTGCACGTCCACATTGCTCTAATGTAGTTTCTTTTAAATCTAATCCAAGTTCTTCTGAAATCACCTGACCACCAGTTAAAATAGCAATATCTTCAAGCATAGCTTTTCTTCTATCACCATATCCAGGAGCCTTAACTGCTACTACATTGAATGTACCACGAAGTTTATTGATAACTAAAGTAGAAAGAGCTTCCCCTTCTACGTCTTCTGCAATAATTAATAATTTAGCACCAGATTGTACTACCTGTTCTAATAATGGTAGAATTTCCTGAATGTTAGAAATCTTTTTATCTGTGATTAAGATGTATGGATTTTCTAAGTTAGCTTCCATTTTATCCATATCAGTTGCCATGTATGCTGATACATATCCACGATCAAACTGCATACCTTCTACTAAATCAAGCTCTGTCTTCATCGTCTTAGACTCTTCAATTGTAATAACACCATCATTGGATACTTTTTCCATAGCGTCAGCTACCATTTCACCTACGAAATCATCTCCAGCAGAAATTGCTGCAACTTTAGCAATTTGATTTTTTCCTGTAACTTTAGAACTCATACTTTCAATCGATGCAACTGCACACTCAGTAGCTTTTCTCATACCTTTTCTCAAGATAATTGGATTGGCACCTGCTGCTAAGTTCTTCATTCCTTCATGAATCATAGCCTGAGCTAAGACAGTAGCTGTAGTTGTACCATCTCCTGCAACATCGTTTGTCTTTGTTGCAACTTCTTTCACTAACTGTGCTCCCATATTTTCAAATGCATCTTCTAATTCGATTTCTTTTGCAATGGTAACACCATCGTTTGTAATAAGTGGTGCTCCAAAAGATTTATCTAAAACAACATTTCTTCCTTTTGGTCCTAATGTTACTTTTACAGTATCTGCTAATTTATTTACACCAACTTCAAGTGCTGTTCTTGCGTCAGCACCATATTTAATTTCTTTTGCCATGAATAATTCCTCCTAATATTTTTATTTTCTAAATCTCTAAAAGTAACCGACTAATTATTTTTAATTAATCCGCTACGATTGCTACGATATCATTCTGCTTTACAACAATAAATTCTTCACCATCTAATTTTACTTCTGTTCCTGCATATTTGGAATAGATTACTTTATCGCCTTCTTTAACCTGCATCGTAACTTCTTTTCCATCAACCATTCCACCTGGTCCCACTGCAACTACTTGCGCCTGCTGTGGTTTTTCTTGTGCCTGGCCTGGTAATACGATTCCGGATTTGGTAGTCTCTTCTGCCTCTAATTGTTTTAATACAACTTTGTCTCCTAATGGTACTAATTTCATTCTATATTCCTCCTTATAAAATTTTTCTATTTTTTAGTTATTAGCACTCTTAATTATCGAGTGCTAAGCGTTAAGCATATATTAGTGAATTTACCATATAAAAGCAACTCTAGCGATCGCATATATTTTCCATATATTCTACTTAATTAGATTTATTCTCTCGTTTACTCTTATATTCTCATTTTTTCTTTTTTTAATCACTTAACTTCCTATATTATCAACGTTTTTCTTGCTTTTTATAACAAGTTCTGTTACATTCATTTATGTAACAAAGTATATTTTAAAAGTGAGGTTATTATGAGCAAAGATAAATTAGAAGATAGCTGGGCTATGGGTCAAAACGGACAAGGTGAAGAAGAACGCGATACTGTAACATTAACATTAGATGATAATACTGAATTAGAATGTCTTATTCTTACTACTTTAGAAGTAGAAGATAAACAATATATCGCATTACTTCCATTAGAAGACGAAACCGAAGATGAAGAAGGTACCGTATATCTATATCGTATGAATGTAAAAGGCGAAGATGATATCGAGTTAATAAATATTGAAGATGATGATGAATATGAAAAAGCATCTGAAGCTTTTGATGAATACTTAGATACTCTTGAATTTGATGAGACCTTTAGTGAAGAATAATTCTTCAGAAATTGAAAAAACCTTCAAAATGATGTGAATTATCACACCATTTTGAAGGTTTTTTATTTTGCAATCCAGATTTTTATTGAACAACGTCTTCTTTTTCAATCCTTCTTACAATTGTTGTACATATAATAACAGCTAAAACGATAGAAATAAAATCTGCTGTTGCCTGTGAATAAATGATTCCATCCAATCCCCAAAAATGATTTAATATAAAGACAAGTGGAATAAAAACAAGCCCCTGACGACAAACTGTTAAGACAAGGGAAGGAATTGCTTTCCCCATTCCCTGCAAGGTATTGATACACAAAAACATAATACCAATAACAGGACCAGGTATCATTAAAGCTATCAACATTCTCATTCCGTATTTGACAACTTCTGCATCATCAATAAAGGCTCGAATGATCGTTCCTTTGGCGAGCACCATGATTAAGGTTAATGTCGTGCCCATAACAACCGTAGCTATCCCAGTAAATCGAAAGACCTGCTTTATGCGTGTGATATTTTTTGCACCATAGTTATAACCAATCAGAGGCTGAATTCCAATGCAAAGTCCAATTTGCAATAATATTACCAGCATATTTGCTTTCATCGCAACGCCCATTGCGGCAACGGGAGTATCTCCATATTGTATCAGTACTTTATTTAATACAATGTTAGCAAAACTCATCAATAAATTATTTAAAGATGCTGGTATTCCAATTGCAAAAACCCCGGTTGCAATACCCGCTTTGATATGAAAATAAGAAGGATGAATCGATAATATGGTATTATGTTTTTTGAAGTAGATTAAATAATATAGAGTAGCCACAATATTTCCGATAACCGTTGCAATCGCTGCTCCAAACACCCCCCAATGAAATCCTAAAATCATGATTGGATCAAGGATAATATTGACTGCAGTTCCTATCAGATTTCCAACCATTGCTTCTTTGGCAGAACCTTCTGCTCTTACAATACTTGAGAAAGCTGTACTAAACATGATGAATGGTCCACCAAATGCAATACATGTAAGATATTCTCTGGCATAACCAATCGTATTTTTACTTGCTCCTATCATTGTAAGAATTTCATCCATGCCAATTAAAAATAAGCAACACATTAACAAACCAACTCCAAGAACAGCATAGCAACAAAAAGCAGAATACCACTTTGCTCTGGTCTCATTTTTTTCTCCCAACGCCCTGGAAATTGCAGAGCTTCCACCAATACCAAATAAATTTCCAAGCGCCATAAAAATCAAGAAAACAGGTGTAGCTAGTGATACTGCTGCTACCTGCATCGCATCCCCCGTCTGACCAATAAAAAAGGTATCCGCCATATTATAGATTACAACTACAAGCATACTAATTATCGTTGGAATAGCCATGGTCGCTACTGCCTTTGAAACAGGTGCATTTTCAAATAATTCTTTGTTCTGATTCATATATTTTTCTCCTTTTGTTAGCCGTAAAATTGTAAGCAAGCTAACTATCTTCGTAAAAATTAGGATGTTGAAAATAAGTTTACTTTATTTTTCAGCACCCAATTATTCTATATTTAGTTTCATTTTCTCAAGCACTCTTAAAAAAACTTCCAAATCTTCATCCGCTATACCCGTAGCTAAATTTTCTTCAAAGCGGTCCAGCCTTAAACACATACGCTCATGAATAGCCGTGCTTTTATCTGTTAGTACAAGTTGCTTAAGACGAGCGTCACTGGATACGGATTGTCGAATAATTAGTCCTTTTTTTTCCATCAGTTGTAGCAAGTTGGTTCCTGTGGAACGCCGTATTGTAAAATGTTCTTCAATATCTTTTTGATAAAGATTTCTATCCTGATTATTAAATAAATAAGCAATAATCCAACTCTGCATGGAAGTTATATCTGTTTCTTCTTCTGCCGTCATATGTTCGATTTTTCGTTTTATTAAATTCGATAATGTCCGAACCTCAAAACCAATTGCTTTGTTTTTTCTCATATACTTCTCATTTCTCTGCTATCATACAAGCAAGACACTTTTATTTCAATGCATAAAAAGAAGGTATATTGTTAGCCCCCTAACAATATACCTTCTTTATCCTACTTTGTCAAGTGATTATTCATACAGTGGATACTTATCTGTTAAAGTACGAACCAATTCCATCGCTTTTACTTTATTGGCATCCACATCCTCTATAAGCATTGCGATTGCCTCAGCAATTACATCCATATCCTTTATATTCATTCCTCTGGTTGTCACCGCTGGTGTTCCAAGACGGATACCACTGGTTACAAATGGAGAAGTTGGATCATTTGGAACTGCATTTTTATTACAGGTAATATTCGCTGCATCTAAGAGTTTCTCCGTATCCTTACCGGTCACTCCTTTATTTTGAAGATCTACCAACAACAAATGATTATCGGTTCCTCCTGAAACTAATTGGAAACCACGGCTCATTAGTCCATTTGCTAACGCATTGGCATTTAATACCACATTTTTTCCGTATTCTTTAAAACTTGGATCCAGCGCTTCCTTAAAGCAGATTGCTTTTGCAGCAATCACATGCATCAAAGGTCCGCCCTGAATGCCTGGGAAGATTGCTTTATTTAACTTGTACTCATCTGCAAACTCTTTGCTTGAAAGAATCATACCACCTCTTGGACCACGAAGCGTCTTATGCGTTGTGGTAGTGGTTACATGAGCATATGGGATTGGGCTTTCGTGTTGACCAGCTGCAACAAGTCCTGCAATATGAGCCATATCAACCATAAGAAAAGCTCCTACTTCATCTGCAATCTCACGAAATTTCTTAAAATCTATTTTTCTAGCATAAGCACTTGCCCCAGCTATAATCATCTTTGGCTTACACTCTTTTGCGATACGTTCAACCTCATCATAATCAATGAACCCATTTTCATCCACACCATAAGGTACAATCTTATGATAACTACCCGACATATTAACTGGACTTCCGTGTGTAAGATGACCTCCATGGGCAAGATTCATTCCCATTACCGTATCCCCAGGTTTCACTAAGGCAAAATAAACAGCCATGTTTGCCTGTGCACCAGAGTGTGGTTGTACATTTGCATAAGTGCAACCAAAGAGCTTCATTGCACGATCGATTGCCAATTGCTCAACAACATCTACATATTCACAGCCACCATAGTAACGTTTTCCAGGATATCCTTCTGCATATTTATTGGTAAGAGGGCTTCCCATTGCTGACATGACAGCCTTACTTACTAAGTTTTCTGAAGCAATCAATTCAATATGATCTCTTTGTCTTTCTAGTTCCTTTTCCATTGCTTGTGCTATTTCTTTATCAAATAATTCTACTTCTTCAAAAGAATACATAATAAATCTCCTCCTGATATCTATCATTTGTTATTTAAAACGATTCATACTAATTTTTAATATTTTACTAGCTTAGCGTATTAAAGTCAATGTTTTTTCGAAAACGGATACGTAAATTATGCTTCATCAATTGCTTTTCCGATATCATGACGCATATACTTATTTTCATAATGAATCCACTCCGTTGCTTCATATGCATTCGCCCGCGCTTCTTTTAAGGTTTTTCCTTTTGCCGTCACGCCAAGTACACGTCCACCATTTGTTGCAATACCATCCTGGGTCCTTTTAGTACCCGCATGAAATACATAATAGTCTTCTTTATTTTTAAAATGTTCAAGCCCTGTAATGTACTTTCCTTTTTCATAGCTTAGTGGATATCCATCCGAAGCTAAAACAACACAAACTGCTGCATTATCCTCAAAGGTTAACTTTAATTCATTTAAACGTCCTTCTATACAAGCTTCCATCACATCAATAATATCATTCTTCATTCTTGGAAGTACAACTTGTGCTTCCGGATCTCCAAATCTTACATTATATTCTAGCACTCTAGGGCCATTTTGAGTCAAAATCAAGCCAATAAACATAATTCCTATAAAATCTCTGCCCTCTGCTTTCATTGCATCCATAGATGACTGATACACGTGATGCTCACAAAAGTCTTCAACTTCTTTGGTATAAAACGGGCTAGGAGAAAACGTTCCCATACCACCCGTATTAAGTCCTTGATCCCCATCCTTTGCACGTTTATGATCTTGCGCACTTGTCATGGGAAGGATATGTGTTCCATCACAAAAACAGAGCACAGAAACCTCTCTACCAGATAAAAATTCTTCGATAACAATACGGTTTCCTGCATTCCCGAAAGCTTTATCAAGCATTAGGGTCTTTACTCCCTCTTTTGCTTCTTCCATTGAATTACAGATTAAGACACCTTTTCCTAGTGCTAAACCATCCGCTTTAATTACGATCGGATAAGATACCGTTTCCAGGTATGTACATGCATCCTGCGCACAATCAAAGGATTCATAAGCAGCACTTGGAATATTGTATTTTTTCATCAAATCTTTTGAGAAAACTTTCGAACCTTCTAATATTGCAGCATTTTTTCTTGGTCCAAAGACCTTTAGTCCTTGTTCTTCAAAAACATCTACGATTCCTGCAACTAAAGGATCATCCATTCCAATAATCGTAAGATCAATTTCATTCTCTTTCGCAAAATCTGCCAATCGATTAAGCTCCATTGCTTCGATATCTACGCATTCTGCAATTTCAGAAATTCCTGCATTTCCAGGAGCACAATAAATTTTATCCACGCGACTACTTTTCGCAACGCACGTTGCAATTGCATGCTCTCTTCCACCGCTTCCAACAATTAAAATTTTCATCCTTTGCTCCTTTGTTCATCGATTGTTTTACCAAAGAAAGAAACCTTTCCATTTGCAATTCGATCAATTGCCTCTGGTAATAGAATCCATTCTGCCTCTTCCATAACTCTTTTTTGCAAGATTTCTGGTGTATCACCATCAAGCACTTCTACCGCCTTTTGTAGCAAAATTGGTCCAGTGTCGGTTCCCTCGTCTACAAAATGTACCGTAGCACCTGTCACCTTAACACCTCGTGCCAGTGCTTCTTCATGCACCTTTAAGCCATAGAACCCGTCTCCACAAAAGGATGGAATCAGGGAAGGGTGTATATTAATAATCTGATTTTGATAAGCTTCAATGATTTGTTTCGGAAGGATTACAAGATAACCTGCCAAAACGATTAAATCAATGGAATAGGTCTTCAAATGTTCCAGTAACGCTTCTCCAAAAACTTCTTTGGAATTATAATCTTTTGGAGAAATGCAAACTGCATTTATTCCATATTTTTTTGCACGACGAAGTGCGTAGGCATCTTTCTTGTTACTAATGACTAACTCTATTTTTGCATTTTGTATCGTTCCATCTTCAAGACGATCAATCATAGCCTGTAGATTCGTACCGCCACCAGATACCAAAACTGCAACCTTTAGCATAGTGTTACCCCTTTATCACCTGTTTTAATTTCTCCAAGTACAAAAGCATTCTCACCTGCAGCCTTGATTAGATTCATTGCTGAATCCACACTATTTTTATCCACTGCAACAATCATACCAATACCCATATTAAAGGTATTGTACATCATGGCTTCTTCAATGGATCCATCTTTTTGAAGCATTCCAAAGATTGGAGGAACTTCATAGCTATTTTTACGTACATGTGCATGCATTCCATCCGGTAGCATTCTAGGAATATTTTCATAAAATCCGCCGCCAGTAATATGACTGCAGGCTTTTACTTTAATACCACCCGTCTTTAGTACCGAAAGTGCTTTTACATATATTTTTGTTGGAGTCAATAAGGTCTCACCTAATGTACCTCCAAGAGCTTCATAATATTTATCAAGAACTGACTTTTTCATATCAAAAACATTACGAACCAATGAATATCCATTGCTGTGAATACCGGAGGAGGCAATTCCAAGTAGTACATCACCAACTTGTAAATCATCACCTGTAATCATGTCTTTTTCATCCACGATTCCAACAGCAAATCCAGCTAAATCATATTCATCTATCGGATAAAATCCTGGCATCTCCGCTGTTTCACCACCAATTAATGCTGCATTGGCCTGCTTACATCCAGTTGCCACTCCACTCACGATTGTTGCAATTCTTTCAGGTTCATTTTTACCACACGCGATATAATCCAAGAAAAATAGAGGTTCCCCGCCAGTACAAGCAATATCATTTACACACATGGCAACACAATCAATCCCTATGGTATCATGTTTATCCATTAAGAATGCGAGTTTTAACTTTGTTCCAACTCCATCAGTGCCTGAAACTAAGGTTGGTTTTTCCATATTTTTAAAATGCTCCAATGAAAAAGCACCTGAAAATCCTCCGATTTTTGTTAGTACTTCTTTTCTCATCGTTCCCTGTATATGTTGTTTCATAAGCTCTACTGATTTATAACCTGCCTCAATGTCGACTCCTGCCTTCTTGTAATCCATGGTTTGTCCTCCTGAATTTCGTTCTATTGATACATTTCGCATTTATTGTATCACAGAAAACATCATCTTTACTAGCACTTGGCTCTTATCTATTTCTAATACGAATTATAAGTTTACCTTATATTTCACCAATTAAACTATTGAACTATCCCCTACAACTTGGACTTTGATTAAATTTGTAGTTCCAGAAATTCCTAGTGGGACGCCTGCCGTTATAACGGTCAAATCACCTTCCTGCAAGAAGCCTGTTTGCATTACTTCTTCTATCGCATGGTCAAATAATTCATAAGAATCTTGTTCTTCACGTATATGAAGTGGATAAATCCCCCAGGATAAATTTAACTGACGGCAGATACGTGGATGAGTAGCGCATCCTAAGATTGGGCATTCCGGACGGTATTTTGTTACCATTCTGGCTGTTCTTCCTGATTTTGTTACAGTAATAATAGCTTTTGCATTCATATCATGTGCAATCATGCAAGTTGCATGGCAAATTGCTTCTGTCGTATCTGAATCTATATTCTCAATTGCTTTAAACCGTTTTTTATAATCAATGTCTTGTTCTGTTCTTTCTGCAATGCGAACCATTGTCTGGAGTGCCTGAGTCGGATATTTTCCTGCTGCTGTCTCTCCTGAAAGCATAATTGCACTGGTTCCATCATAAATTGCATTTGCTACGTCAGAAATCTCTGCCCTAGTTGGTCTTGGATTCTTCATCATCGAATCTAACATCTGCGTTGCTGTAATTACTGGTTTTCCTGCATTGTATACTTTTTTAATGATTAACTTCTGAAGTACTGGCACTTCTTCACCCGGAATTTCTACACCCATATCACCTCTGGCAATCATAATTGCGTCGGCTGCTTTAATAATCTCATCAATGTTTTCTACACCTTGCAGATTTTCAATTTTTGCAATAATCTGAATGGATTCTCCACCATTTTCTTTTAGGAGATTTCGAACAGCGTTGACATCCTGTGCTGTTCTGGTAAAAGAAGCAGCGATAAAATCATATCCATTTTTTATGCCAAATAAAATATCATTCTTATCTTTCTCACTTAAGAAATCCATGGATAATTCTGCACCTGGCACATTGACACCTTTATTATTGGATATGACGCCATCATTCATTACAGTACAGTAGATATTGGTGTCATCTAGTTTGTCAACAATAAGTTCAATGAGACCATCATCAATTAATATTTTGGACCCTTCCATTACATCCTTCGTAAGTTCCTTGTATGAAATGGATACAATCGTATCATCTCCCTCAATCTCGTTTGTCGTTAATGTAAACTTTTGACCCTGATTGAGTTGAATCTTTTCCTGTTTGAATTTTCCAATTCGTATTTCTGGCCCTTTTGTATCAAGAAGTGCTGCAACTGGAAGATTTAGTTCATCTCTAAGGCGTTTTATAATTTTCAAGCGATTTAAATGTTCCTCATGATCTGCATGTGAAAAATTAAATCTTGCTACATTCATTCCATTGATCATTAATTCCTTAATTGCCTGTTCATTATCCGCAGATGGCCCTAGCGTACAAATTATTTTCGTTTTTCTCATAAATATTCTCCTATCTATTCTTTCAATTTTTTTGTTTTCCATTCATATATTACATTTTAAATATAATTGTAAAGTATAACACATTTTTTTCACAAACTATAGACTTGCATTTTAAAAGTTTTACCATATCTCTTTTAAAAATTCAGTATTTACTATATACCATCACCAGATAAAAATCAAGGAACCGTCGCAATATCAACGATACTGTCGATATTGGCAACAATTCCTTTTGTTTAAGTATTACTGTATTTCGTTTAAGTAAGTCTGCACTCTGTTTTGGATAAGTTTTACTGTTTCCTGTGCAGATTTTTGTCCTGCAAAATAAGCACCGGTTTCTTCCTCCATAATTTCATAAATCTTCATATCGTATCGCATTACCTGATTGAGTGATTTTAAGAATGTCATTACTTTTTCACATTCTTCATCCGTTACGGTACCTAATTTTTCTTCTTTTCCATTCAGCATATACGTTTCTTCATATGGAACTTCTTTCCCCTTTTCATCGGGATAAGTCTTTACCTTTTGGGCCTCCTCTTTTTTCTTTTCGATAGAAGAGAGTTTTACAGGCCACACATAAGATACCGAATCTTGATAGTCATCTTCAAAAAAAGTTTTTACAAAATCCCAGGCTGCATCCTGAGCAACGGATCTGGCTGAAATGGAAAGTTCAAAATTTGCAGAAATAGCAGAACCATTTTTACTTGCATTCGGAAATCCAATAAAAGTTATATCTTCACCAAAGGTTACTTTCTGTATCCGATGTAAATCCGAAAAATCAGTTATATTGTTTGTCATCAGTAGTGTTTTCCCATTGCGATAAGCTAGCTCTTCATCACCACTTCTTCTTCCGTCGTCATAATTCGTTTCAGAATCATCATAGTTCTCCGGAAATTCATTTGCAAATTCAATCAGACGAATAAACTCCTCGTTTTCAAAATTACAGGTACCTTTTTCCCAGTCAATATATTCATCCATGCACATATAGCTACCATAAGCTAGAATAGTAGATTTGACTACATCACTAAAGACTTTAGTTCCCTGCGGTTTGGAAGCTACCAATGCATCTAAATCATCCATATTCCATCCCATTTTGCTTCCTACATCTGATGTTTTTCCCATAACTGTAAATGGATAAAAAGATGGAACTATCGCATATAATTTACCATTTCGTTCAAAGGCATCAAATATATTTTCCAGATAATCTTTCCTATTAAAATTTTCATCTTTTTCTATTAATTCATTAAAATCCAGAAAAAGTCCTTTGGAGGCGCAGTTTTCTAACGAATCAGAATTACTAACACAAATAATATCCGGAACATTGCCTGAAATAATATCGGTACTTAACTTTTTAGAACCAGCTTGGTAATCATCTTCCGTATTATAAACAGAATAGTCTTTTAACGTAATACGATATTTTTCACTCTTTTTATTAAATTCAATGATAACAGGACTAAGCTCCATATCATAAACGGTAGCCATCGTAAGTACCGTCTTGTCAACTACGTCTTGTGGTGCTACTTTAGTTAATACAGCAAGCTCACTGATATTCTTCATAAAATTATTGGTTACACATGCGATCCTTCCGTCTGATAATCCAGAAATGCAATTAACCGAGCTTCCGTCAATATCAGAATCAATCCAGTTAATTAGTTTTGTTTTTTCACTGTTTGCCATATTGTACCCATATAAATCCATTGAATCCTTCATAAACAAATCATATCCGACTGCCTGATAAATTGAACAATTATTTAAATTTTCATCCATTTTAATAGGTTCTGAAAATTTCTTGGTTTGAGCATCATACTCCTTTATTTCCTTTGAGGAATAGTCTTGTGTATACTGTGTAAGCATCACATTACCCTCCTGTGTCAGGAATGCACTATCAACATAACTGTCGGTAGTATCAATGGAATTTGCTAATTTTCCATCCTTGTCATAAATATCAATACTCTCGGAAGATACCATAAAAATCAATCCGGATTTATCTACCAACATACTGTTTGGGTAAAAATCTTCTTTATCTTTTAATTCCACATTTAAAAGTTCTTTCCCATTGCCATCTACTTTTGTAAGATAGTTCTTTGTGATATACTGAATATTTTCGGGATCTGTTTTATCCTCTTTATATTGCGATTTAAAGAAACATAAGTTACCATCTTGATCGACCGTAAAGCTGCTAATGCTGGTATTTTGATCATTCTTTGATTCATAAATAAGTTTCGCATCCGTTCCGTCTGCATTCATGGAGCAAATCATATAAGTATAATCTTTTGTCTCGTTGTAACCATCAATATAAATGCTGTCCTTCACCACTTTCATGGTATTAATGCGCGTCATTCCTTCCGGTAAATCATAATAATTTGCACTGTAAACATGCTCTTTATCCATGACTGCTCCTACAGACGCTGACTTACTTCCACACCCTGTAAATAATCCTGTAGCCATTGCTGCCACCATTGTAAGTGCAATACATCTAGTTAATAGTTTTTTTGTATTCATACTTTTCCCTCTCCCCTTTTTTATAACTTTACTTCTTCTCGCTTCCTTCTGGCATTTCAATTTCATCTTAAAAAGGAACTGTTGCAAAATCATCATTAGTATTGATTTTTACAACAATTCCTTTTCATTAATTGTTACTGTATTTCATTTAAGTAAGTTTGTACTCTGTTCTGAATTAGTTTTGCTGTCTCATCGGCAGATTTTTGTCCTGCAAAATAAGCACCGCTTTCTTCTTCCATGATTTCATATACCTTCATATCATATCTCATTACCTGATTGAGTGATTTTAGGTATGTCATAACTTTTTCGCATTCTTCGTCGGATACGACACCTAATTTCTCCTCTTTTCCATTCACTGTATAGGTTTCATCATATGGAACTTCCTTACCCTTTTCATCCGTATAAGTCTGAACCTTTTGATCAGTTTCTTTCTTCTTTTCGATTGCTGAAAGTTTTACTGGCCATGCATAAGAACCAGCTTCTTGATAATCATCAGCAAAAAAAGTCTTTACGAAATCCCATGCTGCATCCTGTGAAGCTGATTTTGATGAAATAGCAAGTTCAATATTAGGATAAATAGCAGAACCAATTTTGCTTGCATTAGGGAATCCAACAAAGGTTACATCTTCTCCAAAGGTTACCTTCTGCAAACGATGAAATTCCGAAAAACTTGATAAAAAGCACACCTGCAAAAGTGTTTTTCCTTTTCGATAAGATAAATCTTCCCCACTAGCTTGATTCATTTCTGCATTTTGAGAATTATTATCATCTAACTTTTCTGGAAACTGATTTGCAAATTCAAGCAGACGGATAAACTCCTTGTCACCAAAATTACAGGTTCCTTTTTCCCAATCAACATATTGATCCATGCACATATAACTACCATAAGATAAGATAGTAGATTTTACTGCATCACTTAAGATTTTGGTTTCCTTTGGTTTGGAAGCTACTAATGCGTCTAAATCATCCATGGTCCATCCCATTTCACTACCAACATCTGATGTTTTTCCTACAATAGAAAAGGAAGAAAACGCTGGAACTAACGTATATAACTTGCCATTCTTTTCAAAAGCTGTAAAGATATTTTCTAGATAATCACTCTTTTTAAAACTATCATCCTTTTTAATTAATTCATTAAAATCAACAAATAGCCCCTTGGATGCACAGCTTTCAAAAGAACTTGCATCACTTACACAAAGAATATCTGGTACGTTGCCAGAAATAATATCAGAATTTAGCTTCTCGGAACCTGCATTATAATCGTCCTCTGTGTTATAAATAGAATAGTCTTTTAACGTAATACGATATTTTTCACTCTTTTTATTAAATTCTATAATAACAGGACTAAGTTGCATGTCATACACCGTGGCCATTGTAAGTACTGTCTTGTCTACAACATTTTTTGGTTCAACCTTAGTTAATACTGCAAGCTCACTCGTGTTCTTCATGTAGTTATTCGTAACGCATGCCAATCTTCCATCTGATAATCCAGAAATATAATTAACCGAGCTTCCATCAATGTCAGAATCAATCCAATTGATGATTTGTGTCTTTTCGCCGCCCGAAATATTATATCCGTATAAATTCGTACTGTCCTGCATAAACAGATCATAATCAACTGCCTGATAAAATGTATAATTATTTAAATTTCCGTCCATTTTAATTGGTTCAGAAAATTTCTTAGTTTTCGCATCATACTCTTTTATTTCCTTTGAGGAATAGTCTTGTGTATACTGTGTAAGCATCACATTACCCTCCTTTGTCAGGAATGCATTATCCACATAACTATTGGTAGTATCAATTGAATTCGCTAATTTTCCATCCTTATCATAAATATCGAGGCTCTCAGAAGATAACATAAATATCGTTCCGGATCCATCCACCAACATGCTGTTTGGATAGAAATTTTCTTTTCCTTTTAATTCCACATTTAAGATTTCTTTACCATTACCATCTACTTTTGTAAGGTAGTTCTTTGTGGTATACTGAACATTTTCAGGATCTGTTTTATCTTCTTTCGATTCCGATTTAAAGAAGCATAAGTTACCCTCACTATCAACCGTAAAATTGCTAATATTGCTATTTTGATCATTCTTTTGTTCATAAATAAGTTTCGCATCTGTTCCATCTGCACTCATGGAGCAAATCAAATAAGTATAATTACTTGTTTCGTTGTAGCCATCAATATAAATGCGATCGTTCGCCACTTTCATGGTATTAATGCGCGTCATTCCTTCCGGCAAATCATAATAATCCGCATGGTAAACATGCTCTTTATCCATGACTGCTCCTCCTGATGCTGACTTGCTTCCACACCCTGTAAATAACCCTGCAACCATTGTTGCTACCATCGTAAGTGCAATGCACCTAATTATTCGACTTCTCTTTTTCATGTTTCAATTCCTCCCACTTTTTCTTCTTCTTTACTTCCGCTTTTTCTTCCATTACTTGTTTCACGCGTTTGATAGTCCATTTACGCTGCCTAAATCGTTTCCATCCCCATCGCAAAATTGCAATTACTGGGAATATTAAAAATAATATCATTAATCTCAAAAAAATGATTGCAATATCTTCTTTCGCACGTGCTATATTTTCCCAAAATGGATATTCCATTGGCTTTCTATGCATCGAACGAGTTCCAATACTCTTCATTGTTTCAAGTAAGCGAACAAATGAAAACCGATTGGTATTTTCAAGAATTTCAACTTTCAATTCTTCTAAATCAATCTCACTGCTAGTTGTGCTAGTTAAATCAACACCTGCTATATTTTTCAACATTATCTGTTTTGCAAATCCAGATACTGGATTTGGTAAAAGTATTTCATAACAGCTAACCTTAGCCCCGTTGGAAGTCCCACCACTGGTAGTTCCTGTACTTGTAGTTCCTGCACTTGTAGCACCCAAACCCGTACCACTTACACCATTAACCTCTGAAAGCATTTCAAATGGTGCGTAAATCATTGGTGTTTTACCTACTGCATTCTTAGTCGCCTTATCATCGGATAGTTCAAATACGCCTACAACCACACAGGTTTTGCTTCCAACTTGCATATCCATTCCTATTACATCAGTAGAGCCAAATAACTGCCAAGCGACTTCTTTATCGATTAAAATACGATCCTTCATCATATCATTGGATGAAAAATAATAACCTTCTAGCATTGTCATTGGATGAAAGAGAAAAAAATCCCCTCCCACTCCAATCATAGTTACATCTTCCGTACTCTTACCCTTTGTTGTCTTTACCTTTGCTTTTCCCGAATAACAATCTACCCATAATCTAGCATTTGCATATTTTGATTTAAGAGATGCTTCTTCTAATGACTTTTGTACACTGCTTCGATAATTATTGATATTGGATTCATTGATTGTGGAATCATCTGTAAAAAATGAAGATATCTGTGCATAGCGCTGTCCATCCCCGCTAAAACGAGCTGCTCCATGTTGGGATAGCTGACTATGACTGATACTCGCTATATAAAAAAGGCATAAAACACTCAATATCGTAAGAAAGCTGTAACCGATCTGTTTCTTACTTATTTTTATCATTCCTCGCCTCCCTCAACTAAGCGTACTTGCATTCCAGGCTGAATTGGTTTGGTTGATGTTGTAACTATAAATTCACTTCCAGTTGCAGAGCCACTAATTGCAGAAGACGTTTCATCTGCTGCTTGCACCTGTACGTCCAATCTTGTTGCTACGTATCGATTTCCAAGCGGACTATTCTTTACTTGTACTGCAAGTATGAATTTTCCTTTATTATCTTCATGTATTGCACTATTTGGTACTATCGTATCATAGAACGAACTCTTATCGCCAATAGAAAGATCTAAGCTCTGGCCAATCGATACATCTCCTTTTATGTTAAATGTTACAAGTCTTTTTTTGCCTACACTATCCGGATCATTCTTAATTGAAGTAACCGTCGCCGTAATTTCTTCTCCCCAAACATTTAAGATTTCTGCAGTATTACCTTCCCGAATTTGTTTACTTTGTTCATTGGTAACACTCAACTTTGCACAATATCCACGGTCTGTAAGTTCAATTACTGCAAGTGCAGTGTCTGCAGTTGTTTTATCTCCTGCAACGCAACTTACAGAACTTACAACACCTGCAACTTTAGAAACAATTTTGTTTGTTGATCCCGATTTTGTAAGTCTTACTACCTTTTTAGTCAAACGGGCAACCTTCTTTTGCATACTTGAAAGAGCGACACTTGCTACCGCTTGTTTTGAAGAATCCTCATTCTGTGTTTTTTCAAGTGCAGCCACTAATTTTTCATAGGCGCGCTTTGTCGTATCAATATTTTTTGCCAAATCTGTAATTGAAACTGCTTTTTGCTCCGTTTTTGCTTCCGTTAAGGCTGTTGTCTTATCCGTCAATAAACTAGTTGCTTCAGTTAAATCATCATCTATTGTATCAACCTGTTCCGTTACCGTTGCTAATTGCGTATCAATTATTGCCTGTTTTTCTGCAGTTGCTGTTTCCAATGCAATAGAAGCTTTATCCATCGAACGTTTTGCTGCTGCTAAAGCTACGGAATAGTCACCTCCATTTGCCCCAAGACTAGCTGCATATTCTAAGTCTTCGTATGCTTCTTTTGCCTTCTTATAAGTTGTAGTCTCCGTTTTAACATCTGGCTTTTGACTTTGCAAATTTGCTTTTTGTCTTGTGTAGGCGGATTTTTGTTTCGTATATGTAGTTACAGAAGCCTGTGCCGTTGCTTTTTCCTTGGTAAGTGCATTGACTTTCTTCGTCCACTTCTTATATTTTATTTTTCCTTCTTTATAATCTACCAAAGCTTTTTTATAGTCTTCTTTTGCATATTCTATATCTAAGTTACTGGAGCTATAATCTGGTGAACTTTCCAATAGCTTTTGTTCGTATTCTAGGTTTGCCGCGTCTAAAGCATCCTGTGCTTCATCTAATGCAGTACCATCGCTGTCACCTAGTATAAATAAAATCTGACCCTCTTTGATTGTGTCACCCGTATGAATTTTTACTTCTTCCACTTTACGGCTTTCTTCTATTTTTATCGAATAAGGTTCCATTGCTTCAACCGAAGCACTTCCACGAACTTTAGACGCAACATTTCCGGATGTCGTATATTGCGCTGATACCTCTGGTAAGGAGTAATTCATAATTGTGTTTGAAAAAAATGTTAGTATCAACATAATTATCAAAAATATAATCGTTACATTTTTTATCCAGTCTCTTCTCTTTTTTGCTTTTTCTTCCATTTTTTTGATCCTCTCTCTCTATCCCTTTACTGCTGCTGAATATGCAATTCCTTCAATCAGATAATCTTCACCATACAAAAACATTAAAAGTGCTGGTACCATATATATGGTAGCAACAGCAAATGCCAATCCAACTTCTCCTGTATTAATCTTTGATAAGAATACAGACAATGGATACATTGTTTCATCCGACAACAAAATCAGTGGCTGTTCTACCATATTCCAATAGTCAATAAAGACTAAAATTGCTACCGAAAACAATGAGCTCTTGCACATTGGAAGGCAAACCTTGGTAAATATGCTCCATTCACCTGCACCGTCAATCTCTGCCGATTCAATCAATGCGACAGGTATTCTTCGCATGAATTTTGTCAAAAGGAATACACTAAAAGGTGCAAAGAATCCGGGTAGCAAAATTGCCCATCTGGTGTTTAAGATGCCAAGCCAATTCGAAACCAGAAAGTTTGGAACTAACGTAACCTGATAAGGCATTAACATTAATATAATATAGACGAAAAATATCATTTCTTTTATTCTTCCTCGATGCCTCGTAAAACTATAGGCAGCTAATGCGGCGATCAGTAATTGAAATACGACAATTGGTCCAACTAATATGACCGAATTCCAAAATTTAAGTAAATAATCCGGACTTTTAAAAAGCACCGTTATGTATTGGCTAAAAGAAACCATATCCGGTATAAATTTTAGATTAACTGTTTTCGCAACATAGGTTTTCTTACCTTCTTTGCTTTCACTTGCATTGTCTAGGATTGCTCCATAATTCGCCTTGATTTCATTTGCTGACATAAATGAATTTGCCATGGTTAGTATCGTTGGCATTAAAAACATAACGGCAAATACTGCGGCGATGATGGTACGGATGCTCCTTCTGATATAATGCTTCTTTAATGTCATCCTTCTACATCCTCTCCATATTTATTTTCTGTATAAAATAATACACCAATAATAATAACCATAACAATCGCCATCAAAATTGCGGCCGCAGAAAGTTTTTGGTAGTCCATAGACTGAAAGGTATTATTCATAAAGTTTTGTAGCATATACAGTGTGTCATACGGATAGTCTCCCGTTAGCAGATATACTTCTCTAAATATCTTAAAAGAATTGATAAGTGATAATATTGTTACAAATAAAATTGTTGGTGACAGAAATCGAAGTTTTATGTAAAAAAATTGTACCAAAGTACTTGAAGAATCCAATGTCGTAACCTCTAACAGATCTTTTGGGATATTTCCAAGTGCTGCCATAAACAAAATCATATCATATCCTAAGTTTTTCCATAGAAATAAAATAATAATTACTATTTGGCTGTAATCCGACTTTAACCAATCGATTGGATTTACTCCAAAGTTTTGCAAAATTCCATTAATGGCGCCGTTATAATGGAACAATACCTGCCAAATCAATACGATTGAAGCTACCGGTACCATCATCGGGCATAAAAAGAACGTACGGAACTGACTTTTAAATGGAATCCGGCTATCAATCAAAATTGCTAGTGCAAGCGACAAAACAACTGCCAACGGCACTACTATGATAGAAAACATTGCTGTATTCTTTGAAGCTTGCAAGAACGCCTGATTTTGAATTACATTCATAAAGTTTGTAAGAAATACAAACTGATGATTAATTGGGTTATCTACCATGGAATAGTATATTACTACCACAAATGGCAATACAAAAAACACCAAAAGTCCTAGTAAACTAGGACTTAAAAATGCTGCTGATTTGAGTTTTTTCTTCTTTTGCTCTCTCATTCTTACTCCTGTCTGCATATTAACGCACCCCTATTTCTACCTCTTATTTTATGAAAAGGCAATTTACATTGCAAGTTAAGTTCCCATAACGTTTCTTACAATTTCCTTACTAGCATTGAAAATCGAGTGATTTTGACACTCGATTTTCATTTTAGTTTATTAAGTTCTTGTTTAAAATTAAATTTCGCGGGTATATATCTTTAACCACTCGGCTTCTTCTTTTGTAAGATATGGCGATATTTTCTCAAATACAATTTTGTGATAATCATTCAGTAATTTTTTCTCGCGGCCCGTCATTTCTTCTGGAATAATTGCATCCAGGTCAATCGGTGCATACGTAATATTTTCAAAATGCATAAACTGACCATATTCATTCTTTTCACCTTTTAAACAAACAAGTTCATTTTCAGTACGTATTCCATATTCTCCTTCTAAATAAACTCCTGGTTCATCTGTAGTAATCATCCCTTCTTCAAGAGGCGCACTATCATTTCTTTCTGGTACAATCTTCCAGCGAAAACCATTTGGTCCTTCATGAACGTTTAGCAAATAGCCAATACCGTGTCCGGTTCCACATTTATAGTCGATTCCTATATTCCATAATGGGCCTCTAGATAAAATATCTAAATTCAAACCAGAGCATCCATATAAGAACTGAGCTGCTGCAAGGTTCAGATTGGAACGTGCAACGGTAGTAAAATGTAATTTTTGTTTATCCGTTAAGGTTCCAAGTGCCATAGTTCTTGTAATATCTGTAGATCCTTCATAGTAATGTCCGCCCGAATCTACCAATAAAAATCCTTTTGTTTCTAAAACCGCATCGGATTCATCGGTGGCAGAATAGTGCATCATAGCCGCATTTGCTCCATATGCACTTATCGTATCAAAACTCAATTCGATAAAGCCTTTCTGCTCTCTTCTTCGATTTTCCAAATAGTTAGAAGCACTGATTTCCGTAATGATTTCTTTTCCAATATTATTTTTTAACCAGTACATAAATTTCGTAAAGGCAACCCCATCTTTGATATGTGCATTTCTTGTATTCTCTATTTCTATCGAATTCTTAATTGCTTTCATTAGCATCGTAGGATTCTTTGTATCTACTACTTTAATTCCCCTATCCAAGCAATGGCAGATTCTAAAGTTCACGCAAGATTTATCCATCAAAACGACTTCCTTTTCAGAAAGCGTTGGAAGATAATCATAGATTTCATTATATTCTTTTACCATAATTTGATTATCGGTTAGGTGATGCATTACCTCTTTATTTAAAACTTCTTTATTTGCAAACCAGATACTTTCTTTTGATGTAATTACTGCATAGGACAATACCACTGGAAAACTTCGAATATCATTTCCACGTATATTAAACAGCCACGCAATATCGTCTAACGATGTTATGACATGAACAGTAGCTCCTTTTTCTTTCATTGCATTTCTAACTTCGTTTAATTTTTCCTTTGCTGTTTTTCCAGCATATTTTGCATCTAAAACAAAGCTTTGTTCTTTGGATAACTCAGGTCTGTCTGTCCAAACAATATCCACTAAATCTTCACTTACATGAAGACTGCCCTTCTTATTTTCAACAATCTTTTGAAAGTCTGCCCCTAAATTTCCATTGATTACACGACCGTCAAAACCAAGACAGCCACCTTCTTTCAATTGATCTTGAATAAATTCTTTTACAGTTGGAACTCCCTCTTCACCCATACGGTACAAAGTAACGCTGCTTCCTTCTAATTGATTTGCTGCCTGAATAAAATATCTTCCGTCGGTCCAAAGTCCAGCTTCTGTCAATGTAATGACTGCGGTTCCAGCAGAACCAGTAAAACCAGTTATATATTTTCTTGCCTTGAAATATTCACCTACATATTCCGATTCATGAAAATCAGAGGTTGGTACTACATAGATATCAATATTTCTTTGTTTCATTTCTTCACGTAGTGCGCTCAAGCGTTGTTTTATCATATTTTTTATCTCCCCTTTATTTTATTCTTCTATTTGTATATAACATTGCTGTCACCATTGCTGCAACGGCTACATAATATGTATTTTTTACCCAATCATTATACTCCCCCATCCATGACTTCACAAGCAATTAACGAAAATTGTTTATAATCAGCTGGGCACTTTCTAATCCATTGTATTCATTTATGTTTAAGTTAAATACAATGTCCATATATATTGATTTTTTACGAGCAAGCAAATCGTCAAAAGAAGAATTACCGTATTTTTCTTCGACTGCTTCACGAAATCCATTGATATTTTGAAATATCATGCCAGTATACATGCCTTTTGCACTGTTTGTCCGAAGCGTACACTTTAATACATTTTGGTTAATTCCTAAAATCTGCGCACTGACAAACTCTACATTTTTTAATACAAAGTAAGGTTTTTCATTGCCTTTGCCATATGGTTCAAGGCATTCCATCTGACGAATCAACGGTACACCTATTTTTTCAAGTGGTAGAACCATGTCAAAAGAGACTTTCCTTATCAAGTCATCTTTAGTTAAGGTTGTTGTTTCATTCAGTCGTCGTCGAAGCTCATCCACATGATCTTCCATTAAAGAAAGTCCTGCTGCCATAGGATGCCCTCCAAATTTCAAAAGTATATCACTACATTTACTTAATTCTTGAAACATGTGATATTCTTCAATGGATCTTCCAGAGCCCTTTGCACCATGTTCCGTCTTTGTAATCACAATCGCCGGCTTATTATATCGTTCTCGAAGCCTTCCTGCAATGATACCTGCTAGACTCTCATGACAGTCTTTTCGATAAACGACCAATACTTTATCATCAATCAACGAAGAATTCTCTACCATTTCAATAGCAGCTTGTAGATTCTCTTCTGTCATACTCTTTCTTTCATCATTTAAGCTTTTCAATTTTTTTGCAAGACGTACTGCTTCTTCCCTATCCTTACTTAATAATAGCATTAAGCTTAGCTGTGCTGATTCAAGTCTTCCGGATGCATTGATGCAAGGTCCAATGACAAAGCCAAAATGATATGCATTGATGGATTTTCCCAACAGACCACATTCTTCTTGCAATGCTTGTAATCCTAGGTTCTTGGTATCTTCAAAATGCGCAATCCCAAATTTAACAATTGCACGGTTCTCCTTTTGCAAATCCATAACGTCACAAACAGTTGCAATCGCCGCATATTCAAGCAGTTCATATACATTTTTACGCTCTACCAAAAATTTATCATACAAAACCTCAATCAACTTGTAAGCAACCACAGCACCACAGATTCCTTTATATGGATAGGAACAATCCTCTTGCTTTGGATTTACGACGGCGTCTGCTCCCGGAATTCCGTCTTCCATTGGTATATCATGATGATCCGTAACGATTACGGTAAGACCCTTCTCTTTTGCATATGCAATCGGCTCTCTTGCCGCAATTCCATTGTCGCAGGTAAATATGGTATCTACCCCTTCTAATACGGCTTTCTTTACGATTTCAATATTTATTCCATATCCATCTTTTATGCGATCTGGTATCTCATAATCAACCTGAGCACCACAGTTTCTAAGTCCGGTAACTGATATATATGTGGCCATCACTCCATCCACGTCGTAATCCCCAATAATACGAATCTTCTTACCATCCTTTATCTTTTCCTTCAGTATTTCACATGATTTTTCCAAATCCTTCATCAATAAAGGATTGTGCATGTCTTTTTGCGAAGGATTTAGATATTGTTCCATTTCTTCCTTATTGTTAACACCACGATTGACAATAAGCTGAGCAATCACCGGATCAATATGATACTCATTTCCAATCAAACTAAAATTGCCCTTTTTATTTTTAATAAACCAGTTTTCTTTCAAGCAGATTACTCCTTTTTATCTCAATTCCTAACAATCATAACATAGGAAGAAATAAAATAAAACTCCTTTTATTTTTTCAAGCACTCTTGTATTTTCAATATCTACCGTTATTACGGTATCCCTCACACACAAAAAAGGACTATTACAAAACTTCTGTAACAGTCCCTTTCCATTCTATATTTGATTTATCTAACTTTAATACAATAATATTTATTTGCTTCTATGCTTTACTATTTTTGTTTTAAGTAAATAGTAAATGGTTCCAGAAATACATACAGATGAGTATGCACCTGCAATAATACCAGCCAACAAAGGAATTGCAAATTCACGAACAGAATCAACTCCTAAGATTGCTAACATAAGTACCATAATTAAAGTTGTTAACGAAGTATTGATACTTCTTGAAAGAGTTTCGGTTATACTTTTGTTAACAATATCAGCAAGTGCTTCTTTACTTCTTGCAGCTCCTTTATTTTCACGGATACGGTCATAAACTACAATCGTTGCATTGATGGAATAACCTACAATGGTAAGCATACATGCAATAAAGGTATTTCCCACAGAAATTCTAGCTACTGCATACACCATAAGAACTACTAAAACATCATGGATTAATGCAATTACAGCACCAGCACCGAATTTAATATCCTTGAAACGAATCCAAATGTAAATTAACATACATAAACTTGCAATAATTACTGAAAGAATTGCATCGCTCTTCATTTCATTACTTACTGTAGCACTAATACTTTCTGTTTTAATATTGTCTGCATCTACTCCAAAATCACTTACTAATTTATTATCCAAAGAGCTTCTTTGTTCTAATGTAAGTTCGCTTGTTTTAATAATTAAAGCATCTGCATCCTGTACTTTTGAGGTTTCCACATTTGAACCAGCCACTTCCTGGAATGCAGCTTCCACTTCTTTTTGGATGTCATCGGTTACCGGCTCATTAAAGGTAACTTCTGTAGAAGTACCACCACGGAAGTCAAGGCCATAATTTAGGATAGCTCCAGTCTGAGTCTTGTTTACAAAGAGCATTACAATACCAAATCCGATTACCACGATTGCTACTGCATATGTCTTTTTCATATTACCAACAAAATCCCAAATTTTTCTTTCTTTTTGAACACCATAAAACTTTACATCATCACATCCCATGTTATAGAACGCATTGAGTAAAAGTTTGGTAATAAAAAGTGCCGTAAACATAGATAAAAGAATACCAATTGCTAAGGTTGTCGCAAATCCTTTGATTGTACCAGAACCCATGAAATATAGAACAGCAGCTGCAATTAATGTAGTTACGTTACCATCTATGATAGCAGATAATGCTTTGTCATAACCTAATTTGATTGCAGAACGTACGGTCTTTCCGGTTGCGATTTCTTCTTTAATACGTGTAAAGATAATTACGTTAGCATCAACCGCCATACCAACGGAAAGTATAATACCTGCCACTCCTGGCAATGTTAAGGTAACATCTAATCCATTTAAGATTACCATATCTGTCACAAGGTATAAAGTCAGTGCAATACTAGCAATCAGACCAGGAATACGATACATAACAATCATGAATAAGATTACGATTAAAAATCCGATTGCACCAGCAACTAAGCTAGTATTGATTGCTTCTAAACCTAGTTTAGCTCCTACAACTTTAGAGCGAACTTCATTTAATTGAAGTGGAAGAGCTCCTATACGGATAACAGAAGCTAGTTCATTTGCTTCATCCATGGTTTCCTGTCCACTAATAATAGCAACCCCATCCGAAATTGTAGTAGATACAACTGGTGAACTAATGGCTTGATTATCATAAACGATAGCAATCTGCTTACCAACATTTGCTGCTGTAGCTTCTGCAAATTTATCTTTACCACTTGCATTCATCGTAAGTTTTACTACATATTCAGTAAGTCCTGTTGTTTGATTTTTCTGTGTTGTAGCTTCTGCAGTCTGAATATCTGAACCATCAATGACTACATTTCCTGACTCATCATAAAATCCAATGGCTCCTGCTTTACCAAGTTCTTCTAAGATTTGATTTGCATCGGTCACACCAGGAATGTCAATGTTGATACGGTTTGTTCCTTCTTGGTAAACCTGTGCTTCGGTACTGTAATTTTCAGCACGCTTTTGCATTTTATAAACTGTGTCATCCATTTCTTCTGCGCTTGGATTATCAGTATCTGTCTGATATGTAATGCTAACTCCACCAGCCAGGTCCAAACCTAATCGAATATTTTCCACACTTCCTTTATGACCTTTTCCAATACCAACAAGTGCCACATAGGAGCAAAGTGCAATTGCTGCAACTACTAAAAGGACGGGTAGCCAGCCATTTTTTTTCTCATTCATTTTTTATTTTCTCCTTTTCTCTTACATATCTCACGCATGTCCAAATCGTTTTCATTGGACAAACATCCACGGAACATAATAACACAAATGTATAGATTTGTCACTATCATAAGTCTTTTTCTAGCGATTATACACAAAATTTATCTCACTCACTTGCCGCATCATTTTCCGCTGCCTTTATCATGATGGCGCATTCTACTCTTTTTCTTTGTAATTCACAGCCAATATCATATGCATCATTAATATTTCCATGAAAATTATAAGAATTTGCTGCACATCCACCACTGCAATAATATTTTGCAAAGCATTCCTGACATTTCGGTTTGGAATAAACATTGCACTGTTTAAAGCAATCTTTGATATCTGTGCGATTAATTCCGTCATATACATTACCCATGATAAATTCTTCAATACCAACAAATTGATGGCAAGGATAAAAATCACCCCAAGGAGTAACGGCTAAATATTCGGTTCCTGAACCACAGCCAGATAAACGTTTTGCAACGCATGGTCCTCCTGTTAAATCAATCATAAAATGAAAGAAATTGAATTCTCGTCCTTCTTTTTTGCGTCGAATCATTTCCATCGCCAAGGTATCATATTCTGCACATATTGTATTAATATCTTCTTTGGTGATTGCGTAAGGCTCCTCTGGTTGTGAAACGACCGGTTCTACGGAAATCTGTTTAAATCCCAAATCTGCCAAGTGAAGTACGTCCTTGGAAAAATCCAGATTGTGATGCGTAAACGTTCCCCGCACATAATAATTACTCTGATTTCTGCTCTCGGCTAATTTTTGAAACTTAGGTAAGATTAAATCATAGCTTCCTTTGTTATTTCTGGAAGGTCTCATGTAATCATGTATTTCTTTTCTTCCATCAATACTTAATACGACATTTGCCATTTCCTTGTTTGCAAATTCCATAATATCGTCATTTAGTAATACGCCATTTGTTGTTAATGTAAAACGGAAGTTCTTATCATGATGTTTTTCCAGTTCTCTTCCATAAACAACTAACTGTTTCACTACATCAAAATTCATAAGTGGCTCTCCGCCAAAAAAATCAACTTCTAAGTTTCTACGGTTTCCCGAATTTTCAATCAGAAAATCTAAGGCTTTCTTACCAACTTCATAAGACATAAGTTCACGATGTCCTTTATATTCGCCTTCTTCTGCAAAGCAATATCGGCATTTCAAATTGCAATCATGTGCAATATGAAGACATAATGCTTTTACTACGGTCTGTCTCTTTTTTACATCAAAAATATAATCTTTGTAGATGTCTTCGGAGAATAAATTACCAGCCTCTTTTAATTCTTCAATTTCTTTGATAACCTCTTCAATTTCTTGTACTGTAACATGATCCTTTTCATATTGTGAAAGCATCTGTTTTGTGATATCTTCTTTGTTTGTTGTTTGATAAAGAGCGACTATGTCATAGGTTAATTCATCTACAACATGAACACATCCACTATTTACATCCAACACGATATTATATCCATTGTTTTTGTACTGATGTACCACTTGTATTACTCCTTTCCATACTGACATTTGCGTCATGTGCAAGACCTACATGTTACAAACGGCTCGCGTACAAAAGAAGGGGCTGTTGCAAACCGCCCCTTCTTTCCTAATCTATCATTGATTAAATTTTCAATTACTATTTGTTTTCGCAGCTTTGGTTTCCTACTGTACATGATGTTTTGCAAGCTGACTGGCAAGATGTCTGGCATTCACCACATCCACCTTTTTTCATGGATTCTTTTAAGTTTCTTGTATTTAATGTCTTAATGTGTTTCATTCTATGTACCTCCTTTTTCCAGCATTTCTTTACATACTAAAAAAGTATATCACAATTTTTTTAAAATGAAAAGTTATTTTTTAACTAATCATGCCTCCAAGAGTACCTCCTAATGTGCACATTGCTAAAACGGTTACAACCATTCCTGCCCGATCAAATAAAGATTGGCTTAAAATAATGGATACCGCAAAAATTATGCAAAAATACATAACCCCAAGAAACGCTCCCCACAAGAAACGTCTGTTATCTTCACCCTTTCCAACCAGTATTCCTCCAATAAACGGGGAAAATATGTACGAAAATACGATACCGATCTTAATTACTCCTTCCGGTGGACTAACCTTATATAAAATAAGCGCTAATACTAGTAAAAAAATCCCCGTTATAATATAGGAAGCTAATAGTGCCATAAACATTCGTTTTACGCGCCTCATTCCCTACTCCTCCTCATATACATGCTCTTTTTCTACTTTCAATATATTAGCAGCAGAGGATAAATATACATGTTTTATTGAATCAGTACACCTTTTACTGCATCACAAAATGCATTCGAATTGTCCATCATCAAACTATGTCCGGTATTCTCAACAAGTATGACCTTTTTCTTAGGTGCTTTAATCTCATCTACGTATTCTTCCATTAAAGATACCGGGGTTACATAATCCTGTGCACCTGATATATAAAACATGGGTACTTCATAATGGGTGAGCTCCGTTCGCATATCCAAATCAAAGATGCAATAATTCATCAAAGGTTCCTCCAGTCGAAAAGCACTTTCTGTATTTGACATCTTTTGGAACCACTTGAAATCCTCTAAGGACATTTCTGGAGAAGTAAGTCCCGCAAAAATCATGGAAGTATCGGATAATGCCCCCTCAAAACTTAAATATTTTCTGGTTAACATTATCATCTGCTCATAATTCTTTATATCAAGATTCTCAACACAAGTTGCAGTAGCAAATTTTTGAAACACTTCTTCCAACATAACAGAATCTTCATCTTCGTTTTGTTTTAGAGCTCTGTTTGCCGCTTCTTTCGTTGCAATCTGATAGCCTTCTAATCCATTTACAAACTGCCCCAATCCTACATACGCAGTCACTTTTTCCGGATGCATCGCTACATATTGGGAGCCAACTATTGTTCCCCATGAATGACCCATTATAATCACTTTTTCCTGTCCAAATCGCTCCGTTATGTAATCAGTCAAATCATCCAAATCTGTAAGTAACGTATCAATGGACAATTCAGCAGATACACTGCTATCTTCGTTTTTAAAATAAGTTCTTCCACAACCCCGTTGGTCCCAATTTACTATCGTGAACTCATCTTCCAGCCCCGTCTGATAATAGGTAGAAATATAGGTCATATTACTTCCTGGTCCACCGTGTAAAAAAATAATAATCGGATTGTTTACATTCTCTCCACGAATTTGTATGTATTGCTCAATGCCTCCAATTGAAACATAGCCACTTTCTTGTATTCCATTTTCCGACTTAATTTCTGTCTGGCTCTTATGGACTATTCTTATAATTCCTATTACTAAAACTACTATAACAATCACTGCTAAAAGAATACTTCCAATCCATTTAAATACCTTTCCAATCCTTTTCATCCTTTTTCTTCATTCCTCTCATGTTTTAGATTAACCATTCTTAGTCTCTTAGTCTCTTAGTCTCTTATTCTCTTAGTCTCTTATTATATTATAAATTTTTTCCTATTAAAACAAAAGAATGGTAAAATCTGCATAACTATATTTCACTTCTTTTGCAACTTATTCATTTTGGGAAACTGTCAGTTCAATTTTATGTTATACTATGGATAAGAAAGTTTTGATTGCCGTTAAAGCGGCAGATGGGAGCAATTATGAAACAGATCGACTTACACGTGCATTCCAATGTCTCCGATGGAACACTTTCGCCAAGTGAATTGGTTCATTATGCGATTGAAAAAGAACTAGCTGCAATCGCATTGACCGATCATGATACAGTTCTAGGTATAAAAGAAGCGATAGATGCTGCTACAGCATTTAATAATAAAGGAATTGATTTCTCCTTAATCCCGGGTGTTGAAATATCTGCAGGTTTTCGAAAAAGAGATATTCATATCCTTGGACTGTTTGTAGATTATAACAATGCGCATTTATTGGAGCAGTTGGATATGGCTGTAAAAAACCGTGAAGACAGAAATGAAAAAATGGCAGCAAATCTAAGAAAAGCAGGTCTTTCCATTACCGTAGAAGAATTAATTGCACAAGATCCAAAAGCAATCCTTACCCGTGCACATTTTGCCAAATTATTGCATAAAAAAGGATATGTAAAGAACATTAAAGATGCCTTTACAAAATATCTGGATGAGAATGGACCTTACTATGTGAATCGCGAGTACATTTCACCAGAAGGGGCAATTACCTTGATTAAAGAAGCCGGCGGAATCCCAATTCTTGCCCATCCACTACTTTACCATTTAAGTGAAAGGGAAATTGAACAACTGCTTGCAACTCTAGTAGAGGCAGGCCTAGCTGGCATCGAAGCAATTTATGCTAATAACGTTAGCAATGATGAAGCATATGCATGTTCGCTCGCACGCAAATATAACCTCTTAATTTCAGGAGGATCTGATTTTCATGGTTCGATAAAACCGGAGATTGATTTAGGAAGTGGTCGTGGAAACCTAAAAGTACCCGCTGAATTATTGGATGCTATGCATGCGTATCAAAAGAAAAATCTGCTAGGTTAAATTCTGGTATACTTCGCAGGACGGACGCGGGGGATTTTGGAAAAGTCACGCAGAAAAGCGGTGGTTTTGCGTGGGTGGCTCGGTTGTTGTTTGAAACTTGAAAAAAGAAGCATATTACGATAAAAAAGGAATTTTATAAAAAGCTGGAAGCTTTTGAGAAAAGTGCGTATTTTAAAGAGCGATATAAAAATCGATATATGATAGAAGCAAAGAATGGAGAGATAAAAAATCAGCATGGATATGCCAGATGTCAGATGCTAGGGTTAGATGGGCTAGAACTACAAGGTGCCATGACCATTTTTGCCGTAAATCTAAAACGGATTATAAAGTTGCAAGGGGAAAGTCTGCCCAAAATGGAAGAATGAACCAAAAAAACATAAAAATATGAAAAAAATAAGAGTAAAAATGGGGAAAATGAAGCCATTTTTACTCTTATTTTTTTATTAGGGATAATTATCTTTGCTGAGAGCAATAAAAAACAGTAGTTTTTCAGCAGCCTTATATGGAACGTAAACTCTATCGAAAAATCGGCTCCCTTTGAGCCGATTTTTCGATTGTTTAGAGGTTACGTGGAATTCCTATGCGACTGATATAAAATTTCATCCTAGGAGCCGTGTAAATTGGAGAAAGGCAAAGTGCTCAGCCTTTCATAGCGTCACTTACCCAAAAACTCGCGTCTGTCATCCATTAACCAGCATCTTACGCTTCTGCATTGCCTTTTTCAATCTCAACAATTGCATCTTTTTTCATTGGAATACGGCAATTTTTGTTACTTCCAAATTCTACGATTATTACATCATCCGTTACATCGATAACAACGCCATAGAAACCGCTGCTTGTAAGGATACTGTCACCAGTAGAAATGGTAAGCAATAGTGCTTCATGTGCCTTTTTTTGTTTATTTTGTGGACGAATCATAAAGAAATAGAAAATACCAATTAAAGCTACGATATAAACACCTGTAAACGCGATTCCACTTGTTGATGTTGTTAATACTGGAATTAAATTCATAATTTTTCCTCCTAAATTATTGTTCGCCTTCCTCAAATCCGGCTAACTTTTGTTTTTTATATTGCTTATACTTACCTTGTTCAATTGCTTCTCTGATTTCTTCCATCATATTATTATAGAAGTAGAGATTATGCATAACAAGCAGTCTAAGTCCTAACATTTCCTTTGCCTTAAGCAAATGACGAATATATGCCCTACTGTATGTCTTGCATACAGGACACTGACATCCCTGTTCAACCGGTCTTGTATCTAGCTCATACTTCGCATTTAGTAAATTCATCTTACCATGGTTAGTATAAGCATGTCCGTGTCTTCCATTTCTTGCCGGATATACACAATCAAAGAAATCAACGCCACGATCGACAGCCTCCAAAATATTTGCAGGAGTACCTACACCCATAAGATACGTAGGTTTTTCAAGTGGAAGATATGGCACAGTTTTTTCAATAACATCATACATTTCATCATGGGATTCGCCAACAGCTAACCCCCCAAGAGCATAACCATCTAAGTTCAAATCAGAAATGCGCTTTGCATGTTCAATACGAATGTCATCAAATGTACCACCTTGATTGATACCAAAAAGCATCTGATTTTTATTAATTGTATCCTCTAAACTGTTCAAACGCTTCATTTCTATCTGACAGCGTCTTAACCAACGAGTGGTTCGATCTACAGAATTTTGCATATATTCTCTAGTCGCTGGGTGCGGAGGACATTCATCAAATGCCATTGCAATCGTTGATGCCAAATTGGATTGAATCTGCATACTCTGCTCCGGTCCCATAAAAATTTTTCTTCCATCAATGTGCGATTGAAAGTAAACACCTTCTTCTTTAATCTTTCGAAGACTGGCTAACGAAAACACCTGAAATCCACCCGAATCTGTAAGAATAGGTTTGTCCCAAACCATAAATTTATGAAGACCGCCTAATTGCTTAATTACATGATCTCCGGTTCTTACATGCAGATGATACGTATTCGACAATTCCACCTGTGTTTTTAGGCCTTGCAAATCCTGGGTTGATACTGCACCTTTTATTGCAGCCGCCGTACCGACATTCATAAATACCGGTGTTTGAATGGTACCATGAACGGTTGTAAATTCACCGCGCTTTGCATTTCCATCGCGACATATTAGCTTATACATATTACTTACCTTTCTTTTTATATCTGCTTAACAAAACAAGTATACCGTCTAGTTATTATTTTTTCAACTATTTTATAAAATTTTAACTGCTGTATTATGCTAATTGTTGCATATTAGTGACAAAATTGGTAAAATAATAGTAAGTATTTTACTATATATACAAAATTAATTTTTAGGTGTACTGTTGGGAAGGGGAGCCAAACATGCCAATCAAAAAATTATTACGAATTATTCTAATTTTATTTTCTATCATACCCGCCTCCATCATAGGGTTTCTTACCTTTTCCTATGTAGAAAAAACTCTCATAACTTCACGGGAGCGTGATTTGAATTATCTAGCCTCTTATAGTACTTCACAAGTCGCATTAATTTTTAACACACAAATTTATGAACTAAATGGCCAAGCTTTGAAATGGCTTTATCAGTCTTCTCTTGAAAATCCCGCACAAAATGACGATACGAATACCTTTTACAACATTAAACATTCCGAAGAAATTCAAACTTCATTATCAACGACTGCTTCGAAATATACATACTGTACCACGTTCGGTCTATATGATACAGATGGTCGTGCCCTAATAACTTCAAATATGAACTTCAAGAAGCAAAAAGATAAGGACAAGGAATTTTCGCTACCTATATCAACTAAGAGAGAAAAAGCCGAGGTGACTTTTTCAAGTTCTAAAATTGGAAGTTTTTATCTAATTCACATTACAAAACCGATTCTTTCAAAGAATAAGAAAGTATTAGGCTACCTAAGCAGTGCAATTAAAATTTCCTATTTTGAATATCTTTTTGACTATTCTCTAGGGAATACTAGTGAGATACTGTTAGTCGACAAGAATGGATCTATTCTCTATGCAAAGAACCGTTCACTTATCAATACTAAATTAAAGGATGATTCTATTTCTTCCATTCTAAATACAAGCAATCAATCTGTAGCCAAAACTTTTATTACGCACTATAACGGTAATAAAGAAATATTTGCAATTTCACCCGTTGAAGACACCGACTGCTTCGTTGTAATCAAACAAGACATTTCTGAAATCACCAGGGGTGCCACTGTAATCCTTTATATACTGCTTGGATGCTCTGTGGTTATGTTTATTCTTGTTTTCTTTGCTTCCTACCTATTTGCACGTTATTATACTGCACCAATTTTTATGCTTCGCGACTCAATGAAAAGAGTATCCAATGGTGAGTTTGGTGTTCGGTGCCAAATTGATTCTAAAAATGAAGCAGGCGACTTAGCAAAAAGCTTTAACAAAATGATACAAATCATTCAATCTAGCTATGATGATTTGTCTTCCATGCACGAACAGCTTTTGGATAACGAAGAGGAAATTCGATCCAATTATAATCATATTGAATATCTAGCTTATCATGATTTGATTACCAATCTTCCAAATAAACTATTCTTTCTAGAAAAAGTGGATATGATGCTTACAGTGGAAGAAGATGCAAAGCTTATGCATGCAATCTATTTTATAGATCTTGATAATTTCAAAACGATTAACGATACACTTGGACATGATTTTGGTGATGAAATCCTTAGTTTGACTGGCAAAAAACTCACCTCTTTGGTAAGTGAACGTGATATGGTTGCCCGCGTTGGTGGAGATGAATTTTTAATATTTAAGTACAATATTTCTTCAACACATGATGCTTTCCAATTTGCGCAAGTTTTAATCAAATCCTTTTCAAAGCCATTTGCCATATGGAATGAAACGATTCATATTTCATTAAGTATTGGTGTTTCCATTTATCCGCTACATGGTAAAACACATAAGACATTAATTAAAAATGCAGATATTGCGATGTATCAATCAAAGGAAAATGGTAAAAACAGGGTATCCTTATTTGACAAAAGCATGAGTGAGGAGCTCAACCGAAATACCGACATATTAGATGTTCTTCGAACTGCAATTGAAAAACAGGAAATATATTTAATGTATCAACCCCAAATTAACATCGTTACCAAAGAAATTATTGGATACGAGGCTCTCATGCGAATCTGTAGCGAAAAACTTGGTCCACTCTCTCCAAAAGATTTCATTCCAATTGCAGAGGAAAGCGAACTTATTATTGATCTTGGTGAATGGGCACTAAAGGAAGCCTGTATGTTTAACAAGTCATTAATCGATACGAATCGTACACCTTGTCCGGTATCCGTTAATATTTCTTCGATTCAATTAAACAAATCAGATTTTGTACAAACTGTTCAGCGAATTTTAACCGAGACAAAACTTCCTGCAAACTATTTAATACTTGAAATAACAGAAAGCACACTAATCTCCTCCTTAGTAGATACTGTTTCTGTATTAAAACACTTTAAAGAAATGGGTGTCCACATCTCACTCGATGATTTTGGAACCGGTTATTCTTCTCTCAAATATTTAACTACCTTGCCAATTAGTACACTTAAAATTGACAAATCATTTATCGATAATATATGTTTCAATGATAAAGACCGATTTATTGCAAAATCAATTATTTCATTGGCTCATAAAATAGAAATGGATGTTATCGCTGAGGGTGTTGAAAGCACAGAGCAATACGAACTTTTGAAAGACGATAACTGTGATATTATTCAGGGATTTTTATTTAGCAGACCCGTGCCACCAAATACTTTAATCACTCTATTGAACGAAACTTTTTAATTAAAAGGGTCTGTCGCAAATTTTGCGGCAGACCCTTTTATACCGTTTAGGCAACGGAGTATTTTTTTAATGTATGTTCGAATTCGCTGTCATATCCTCTGCAACTAACCGATAATGCTCTTGATAAGTCCATACTGAGTATACCAAGTAATGATTTTGCATCTACAATAAATCGATTATAAAAAATATCAATGTCAAAATCGCATTTTGAAGCTTTCACTACAAAATCTTTTACTTCATCTGGACCGTTTAATTTTATGGTTGCATTCAATTTGTTTCACATCCTTCTAACTTAAACCTATTAATATAATTTTACCTGAATTTGCATAATATCACAAAATCTGACACACGTCAAGACTTTATTCACTTTTCGGTCACTCTACAAAAAGTGCCTTTGCACAGTGAATCGTAAGTATCATAGCTAACGCTTAACGATATACCCATAAATTTCTTATCTGACTTGATATTTCTTCAAAAGACCATTCCATTTTACTTCTTGCAATACTATTTGGATCATTAACTGTAACCATTCCATCCTCATAATTAGTTAATACAATAAAATGTCCACTGGTAGTAAAATCTCCTGGCCCCATAATACAAATAATAGGATTCCCGACATTTAAATTATCAGCAACTCTCTGTTCATTAAGAGGTATCTCTGTTACATCTAGTCCAAGTGCCATAGCACCTTCGGACATCAAACTCCATTGTGTCACATTAGAAGAAACAAAACCCTTTTCTTCGCTATACTGCGCCATCCAATACGGATTCATTGAAGTATCTTCTAATATGGATACCGCAACCATCGATAAGCAAGTAGGTCCACATCCGTCAATAGCCATAATCTCATCTCCATACATAGCATACCCCCATCTTTCATCCCATTGAAGGAATAAAGGTACATTTTCTTCTTCTACTTCTCCTGATATGTCAATACTAACCATATCATTTTTTTTGGTCGGATAATCTAACACAAACTGCTTTGTCTCGTTATTTTTTACAAATAAATAAAGAATTTCGTCCGGATATTCCTCTCGATTATCCAATAACGTTTTAATATCAGAATCATCTTGCGCTAAAAGTTTTAACTGCTTGTCCAAGTCATGTTCTTTGCTATTTGATTCAAAATCTTTATTATCAACTACTTCATCAGAATCTTCGTCGTATTCTTCATCTACTTCCAATGATAAAATCTGACTTAATGAACCAATTTCCTGCCCATAAATTTTGTAAAAAATCATAAAGCAAGCCCCTATACCAACAGTTGCGAATGCGATGCGAAAAACTTTTGACACAAATCTCTTGCGTCGTTTTCTAGTTACATATTTTGTATTCATTTTTCTACGTTTATTTTCCATACTCTAATTACTCCCAGTCTTCCTTATTCTATAATATTTTACTTTATGTAATCCTTATAATTATTCATTTCACCTTATTATTTTCTTAAGAATCCATTAAGGAACTAAATATATGTATGATTTTATTCACGTAAATATTGAATATTTATATTATATAATGTATGTTTTAAAGATATAACGATGATTTCGTAGGTCAATCATTTGATTACATTTATTTTTTACAAGAATAATGAGAGAGCATTCAATTTAAAATAGGATTTACTTCAAGAGATATAAAATTGATTTAATAGGCAGTTAGTGTTCTTTGCACTGTCCGGTGAGATTCTGAATCGTTTTGAGTTCTATTCCGTTGTTTTGAATAATTACTCTCAATATTTAATTCCCTATCAACTCTTGATAGATAACTTCATCCTCTCTAGAAGTTACACCACGAGTAAAAGTTAATGTAACTCCATCATATTCTAACTTTAAGGTATCCTCCTTTAATGTATATAAAATTTGTAATTTCATATCCTCTTCATAAGTATCAGAAGCATCATCAACAGAAAGAGTTTTCTCTGCGAAATCCCAAAATTCAAGATCTACATACGGAATCATCGAATACATAAATTTATATTCACCATCTCCATTACTATAACCGCACCACCTAATAGTTATGTTCCCAGCTATAGTCCCAATCGAATAATGTTCCGTCGCAAAATATGCAGTGTTTTCATCATATAATACAAAATAATCACCTAAATTTAACTTTAATCCAGTAACATCCGAATCGTCTGATGCACTACATGCATTCCAGATATATCCCTTCATTTTAGTATCCGCTACAATATCTTTATCCTTTCGAAAAACCATTTTACCCTCTTTATACAGAATACAAAAATATCCTTCTTCTGTTAAAGAAAACGAACAGGTTGATACCTTTGAAATCTTAAATGGAGGATCAAAATCTTCATCTTCTGAACAATCTAATGTAACTGTCTTACTCTTAATATTTATTGAGTAATTACCTTTCATACAAGGGTTTCCACAGGTATCCCAAATGTTAAAAGTCCCATCCATATTAAATTCAGCGTCCAGATATGTATAATTGCCAATTTCATGCCACACCGTACTACCTAATAAATTTATTACATCTTTATTTTTTGAATTATCCTCAACCTCTGATTGATTGTTATTTTTCTCTACTATCGAATCATCATAGTTTTTCTTTATATAGCTCATTATAGTATAAAGAATGAGGATTAATATACCACATATTATTATAAACCTATTTTTACCTAGTAATTTCCATAACATTGTACTAATTTTCCTCGCTTAATCTTTCATTCTTACACATAAGGACTCTCATATAACTTTTCATGAAATTCCTTTACAATCTAAACAAAAAGCCCTCCTCTCCGAAAAATTTCTTTTTCAAGGACGAGAGCAATGTTTCGTGTTACCACCCTAAATTCGCCTTTATGCTACAATGTAGGCCTTAACTACGAATGTGACAGACATTAATCGTCATCTTTCTCCCAATCAAAGGCACAGCGAACTGCCTTTTTCCATCCTTTTATCGATTTTCTTCTGACATCTTCCTCCATATTTGGTTCAAATGTTCTAGATAACATCCAGTTATGTTTGATATCTTCTTTGTTTTTCCAATAGCCAACTGCTAATCCTGCTAAATAGGCAGCTCCAAGTGCCGTGGTTTCAATGCACTTTGGACGGGCAACGGAAACATTTAGAATATCTGCCTGAAACTGCATTAAAAAGTTATTTGCAGAAGCTCCGCCATCCACCTTTAAGGTTTTTAAATGAATCCCTGAAGTATCTTCCATTGCAGTGATTAAATCCGAAACCTGATATGCTAAAGATTCGACCGTTGCTCGAATCAAATGTTCTTTTGCTGCGCCTCTTGTTAGACCAACAATTGTTCCCCTTGCATACTGATCCCAATACGGTGCTCCAAGTCCCGTAAATGCTGGCACAACATATACTCCTTGTGTATCTTCGACCGCATTGCAATATTCTTCTGTCTGGGCTGCGGATCGGATCATACGAAGTTCATCACGAAGCCATTGAATTGCCGCCCCAGCAATAAATACACTTCCCTCCAGTGCATATTCCACATGATCATCAATACCTACTGCTATTGTCGTTAGAAGTCCATTATCTGATTTCACAGCTGTTTTACCTGTATTCATAAGGAGAAAGCATCCGGTTCCATAGGTGTTCTTTACTTCTCCTTCTTCAAAACAACACTGACCAAAGAGTGCTGCCTGTTGATCACCAGCAGCTCCAGCAATTGCAATCCTTCCACCAACAACATCAGGCGAAGTATATCCATACACACAGCTAGATGGCATAACACTTGGAAGCATACACTCTGGAATGTCAAGCTCGTCTAGAATCTTTTCATCCCATTTCAATTTGTTTATATCAAACATCATAGTTCTTGATGCATTTGTTACATCCGTCACAAATGTCGCACCTTTTGTAAGATTCCAAATTAGCCAGGTATCTACGGTACCAAAGAGAAGTTCTCCACGTTTTGCACGTTCTCTGGCACCTTCTACATGATCAAGAATCCATTTTATCTTGGTTGCAGAAAAATACGCATCTGGTACTAGTCCTGTTGTATCTTGTATATAATCATGAAATCCTTTTGCCTGCAGTTCATCGATCATTCCTGATGTTCTTCTACACTGCCATACAATCGCATTGTAGACAGGTTCACCGGTTATCTTGTCCCAAACAATCGTTGTTTCACGTTGGTTTGTGATTCCAATGGCTGCAATATCATCATGTGTTGCTCCGATTTTTCCTATTGCTTCCACCATCACACTAAACTGTGAAGACCAAATTTCTCTTGGATCATGCTCTACCCAGCCTGGTTGTGGATATATCTGTGTAAACTCCCTTTGTGCTACGCTACATATATTCCCTTGTTTATCAAATAAAATACACCTTGAACTTGTTGTTCCTTGATCCAAGGCAATTACATATTGTCCCATAAGATCCTCCTACCTATTATTTTAACGCTACTTCTTTCGTCGCTATTATGTTTACATTTGTATCGGCAACTCCCTTTATAATAACATCCCCTATATGTACTGGTGCAGATACCTTTATACCCTTAAGTTCTCTCATGCATGCAACTATCTTTTCCTTTGGAATATCCGATTCCGTCTTAACGGAAACCATGGCAATTGTTCCGCCCTCTACCATTACACTGGAAGTCACAATTCTAGTCGGATTTGTACATTCCTTTTTCGCATATTGATCACCTCTAGGACATGTATTTCCCTCTACTTTTGTAACTTGTCCTTCGTTCATTTCTACTGAAAGCATACAGCCCAAAGGGCACCCTATACATATTAAATCTTTTTTCTCCATAGGTCAATCCTCCTTGATTCGAATGGTTATCTTCTTTAAGTCACTCTGTGCTATGATGTCTTCCTTCTTAAGTTTAACATCTTCCATTTCACCTGGAGCCAATACTTTTTTCTTTCGGTGAATTACTTCTTTCTCATCAAAGGATACCGATACATAGGAATCTTTGTACACATCCCCTACGCGGAAACGAACCGTTACAACATCTTCCATATTATCTGGATTAATATACGTTGGTACCGTATAACGAACCCCATCACAACCAACAAGTTCGATGTACATTCCTTTTTTATGTTCTCCATGAACGTATTTTGCAGCATTTTTTCCTGCTGCCATTGCCTCTTCGGTAACATAATCTACTAGGTCGTGAACATGAAGGACATTTCCACAAGCAAACACACCTTCCATGCTTGTTTCAAGACTTTCATTTACTTCCGGTCCGGAAGTAACCGGCACCATTTTAACATCCAAACTATTCGTAAGCTCATTTTCTGGAATTAGCCCAACCGATAGAAGTAAGGTGTCACAGGAATAATACTCTTCGCTTCCCTCAATTGGTTTACGATTTTCATCTACCTGTGCCAGCGTTACTCCAGTTACACGCTCTTTTCCATGTATTTTTGTAACAGTGTGGCTAAGCTTTAATGGAATCCCAAAGTCATCCAGACATTGTACAATATTTCGTTTTAAGCCTCCCGAATAAGGCATAAGTTCAGCTACTACCTTAACTTTGGCTCCTTCCAGCGTCATTCTTCTTGCCATGATTAGACCAATATCTCCGGAACCTAAAATAACAACTTCCTTACCAGGCATATATCCCTCAATATTAACAAGACGTTGCGCTGTTCCTGCTGAATATACACCTGCTGGGCGGTAACCAGGAATATTAAGTGCTCCTCTTGAACGCTCTCTGCATCCCATTGCAAGTACAATCGCACCAGCCTCTATCTCAAACAGTCCATCTTCCTTGTTTAAGGCCGTAACTTTCTTATCCTTTGAAATATCCAATACCATGGTATTTAATTTGTACTCAATTTGAAGGTTTTTGATTTTTTCAATAAATCTTTCTGCATATTCCGGTCCGGTCAGCTCTTCTTTAAAGGTATGTAAGCCAAATCCGTTGTGAATACACTGATTTAGGATCCCCCCTAATTCATGATCTCTTTCTAATATTAATATACGATCAATTCCATTTTCTTTCGCAGAAGCTGCAGCAGCAAGTCCGGCAGGACCTCCACCCACAATTACGATATCATACTTCATCTTTTTCTCCTCCTTATAAATCGTCTTTATCATATCCAACGAGCAACGTTGCATCTTTTCCTGATTTTGTGATATCAAATGGAGAAAGATGGAGTTCTCTTGACAAAATCTCCATTGTCTTTGGAGTACAAAATCCTGCCTGGCAACGTCCCGCACCAGCTCTTGTTCTACGTTTCACACCATCCAATGTTTTGGCTCCAAGCGGTCTGTGAATGGCATCTATAATTTCACCTTCTGTAACCATTTCACATCGGCACACAACCGTTCCATATTCTGGTTTCAACTTTACGAGTTCTGAAATTTTTTCTTTGGAAGCATTTGCTATATCAACCATTCCTTTTCTAGTTGCAATAAAATGCTTTTTCTTCGGTGGCAGAAGGTATTCCTCTACTAGCTGCGCCATCATGACCCCAATTGCAGGTGCACTGGAAAGCCCCGGTGATTCGATACCTACTGCATTAAAGAAACCTTTTGCATCAATTGCTTCTCCAATTACAAAGTCATCTCCGGCTTCATGTGCTCGAAGGCCTGCAAATGATGTAATAACCTGATTTGCAGGAACCCTACCAGAGCTTAGTTTTGCCCTTTCAATAATATCTGCAATACCCTCACTGGTTGTTTCCACATCTTCTTTATCCTCAATATCATTTGCATTTGGTCCTATTAACAGATTACCATGTACCGTTGGCGTAATCAGTACTCCCTTTCCCAACTTGGTAGGCAGCTGGAATACCGTTTTATCCATAAATGTTCCAACTTTTTTATCTAACAGACAGTATTCACCTCTTCTAGGTGTAATCGAAAGTTTTCTCTCACTTACCATGTTATTAAATACATCTCCATAAACACCCGCTGCATTTACAATCACTCTGGTTTCGTATTCTCCTTGAGACGTTTTTACCTTATAACCATCTTTTATTTTTTCAATCTGTTCAACTTCACAACCTAATTTAAACTCAACTCCGTTTACATTTGCATTTTCCGCCATAGCAATGGTTAGATTAAATGGGCAAACAATTCCTCCCGTAGGTGCATATAAAAGCCCTACAACCTCATCCGAAATATTTGGCTCCAACTTTTTCATTTCTTCACCTTTTACAATGCGAATTCCATCCACTCCATTTTTCTTTCCCTGCTCACATAACGCGTCCAACTTCTCCATATCCTCTTTGTGAAAGCAAAGCACAATCGATCCATTTCTTCGGTATGGAAAATCCAAATCTTTGGATAAGCGCTCCATCATTTTGCTTCCCTTTACATTTAGTTTTGCCTTCAAAGAATTTGGTTTTGCATCAAAACCAGAATGTACAATTCCACTATTTGCCTTCGAAGTACCTTCGCACACATCTACCTCTCGCTCTAATACACAAGTTTTCAACTGAAACCTTGAAAGTTCTCTTGCAATTGAACTACCAATTACTCCTGCTCCAATAATCATTACATCATACATAATCTACACTCCTTTTCTTTTTTCACATTTCATTGCGATTCATTGATTCTCGCATTAAAAAATGAGCCAAACAAAACACATGTGATTGTTTATCACATGCCCTTTGCTTGACTCATCTCTCTAGCAATAACATTATAAATTTATTTTATAAAAACCATACCGACTCATCCGTACTTGAAATTGAAACAGCACCTGCCGATAAGGCATTCATAACATCTTCTTTATCTTGAATTAATCCACCTGCGATAATTGGTATACGTGTCATTCCGCATATCTTTTGAATAACCTTTGGCATAACGCCTGGTAAAATCTCAATTAAATCTGGTTTGACTTGATTCCCAAGCTTTTCTATATTTTGAAATGCCATAGAATCAATTACAAACAAACGAAGTACCGTGAATAATTTGAGTTCTTTTGCTCGTTTTACAAGTGCTGGCTTGGTAGTAATAATTCCATCCGCCAGTGTATACTCTTTAATATAATCCACTGAAATTTCCTTGTTGCTAAGTCCAGTTACTAAATCTAGATGTACCAATGCCATCCGTCCAGAATCCTTTATCCGTTCTACTATTTTTGCAATACTGCAAACATCACCAAACAAAATAAAGACTATTTTACTGTCCGACTCCAAACATCGTCCCAGACCCTTTTCATCTTTTACAGCAGTTATAATAGGACAATCCTCTAATAATTCTTGAATCTGTGTTTTCATATCTATATTATACCCTATCATTTTATAACTTTCAAGAAAGTTTTCAACAAGATTCGCTCTATTCTCCAGGGTATACCTTCACCTTTCGAATCTTTAGACTAGCAGACCTCCAATTTGATATACTAAAGTTGCAGCACACCATGCAACCAAAAGTTGGAATCCAACCGAAGCTAAGGTCCACTTTGTAGAATTCAATTCTCTTTTGATGGTGGCAATCGTCGCTATACATGGTGTATATAATAGACAAAATACCATGAATGCATAGGCATTAAGAGCTGAAAATCCCTGACTGGTTAATGCATTCGACATTTGAAGCATGCCACTCGCCCCGTTCACATTATTGATTCCAAATAATACCGCCATACTGGAAACAACAACTTCTTTTGCCGCTATTCCTGAGATTAAGGATAGGACTATTTGCCACATGCCAAGACCAGCTGGTTTTAATACTGGAACAAGCACTTTACCTATTATCGCTCCAAAGCTTTCGCTCATATTGGTAACAAGCCCTGTCGGTCCAAAATTGAGCATTGTCCATACAATAATGGATGCGATAAAGATGGTAGTTCCTGCTTTGGTAAGATAATCTTTCACCTTTTCCCAGACATAAATAAAAATTGTTCTTATATTAGGTACTTTATACTCTGGAAGCTCAATTAGTAACGTATTTATTTCCTTTACTTTACTACATTTGTTCATTATTAAAGCTATCCCTATCGCAACAGCGACCCCTAGTATATACATGGAAAAAGCTGCAAGTGCCGCATACCTTCCAAAGAACAGCTGAGAAAACAATACATAAATCGGAAGTCTCGCACTGCATGACATAAATGGCGTAATAAAAATCGTGCGAAAACGATCTCTTGGGTCTTCCAATGCCCGGGAAGCCATAATAGCCGGTACACTACATCCAAAACCAAGTAACATCGGAATAAATGCTCTTCCAGAAAGACCCATTTTACCCATGAGCCCATCCATAACGTATGCAACTCTTGCCATATATCCACTGTCTTCTAATACCGCTAATGCAAGAAATAATATAAATATATTTGGAAGAAACGATAAAATACCACCCACACCGGCTATAATTCCATCTACTATGAGCGATGTGATGAGTTTGCTTGCCCCTAAATACGAAAGTCCATGAAGTACACTATAGGAAACCGTATCTAGCACAACTTCAAACCCGCCCTTTAAAAAATCTCCCACTGCAAATGTTAGAAAGAACACAATAGCCATGATTCCTAGAAAAACTGGCACTCCAAAGATTCGATGTGTCAATACCTTATCTACCTTGTCAGTGGCTGCAGCTTTTGTATCTTTATTTACTAAAACTTCCTCCATTATTTCTTCTATAAAATCATACTTTTCATTGATGATCTGTGATTCATACGAATGTTCAATAATATCTCCACATTCAATATGGTACAGCTCCATTATTTCAGCATCCATCTCTAACAGCTTAATTGCATGCCATCTCATATTTAATAAATCTGGATATGTATTGGTAAGTCTTTCCGTAATTATATCAATCTTATCTTCAATTTCATCTGAATAAACAATGGTATATTCTCTATGATGCTGGTGTCTGTGTTTACCGCTTAGTTCTTTATTCTGTAATTGGTGATGATGTTCTAAATTACTGTCCATTATCTTTCTTTTATGATGGGCTACCGTATGCATCAAAATATCAAGTCCTGTTTTCTTTCTAGCAGAAACAGGAATACAGGGGATTCCAAGCATTTCTGGCAAGCGGTGGAGGTCAATTTCCATTCCTCGCTCTTCTACAATATCCATCATATTTAATGCAAGAATGACCGGTTTCCCCAATTCAATTAACTGAAGAGTAAGGTATAAATTGCGTTCTAAGCTAGAAGCATCTGCTACATCTACAATGACATCCACATCTTCTCCTAAGATATACTGTCGACTGAGCTTTTCTTCCATCGTATAGGAAGTAAGACTATAGATACCCGGAAGATCTACCATATTGAAGTGATGCTCATGATACTTCATAGCTCCTTCCTTCTTCTCAACCGTAACTCCTGGCCAGTTTGCTACCTTTAGTTTTGCTCCTGTATATGCATTAAAAAGTGTAGTTTTTCCGCAATTAGGATTTCCGATAAACGCTACATTTAGCTCTTTTCTCATGCTGCCTCCTCCCGAACTAATATAGCATCTGCAATTTTGGCGCCAATCGCCAATCGTGTTCCTCGAACCATAAAAATTACTGTGCCGCTCTTTTTATTATTAAGTATAGTAATCTTTGTTCCAACAGTAAGTCCCAGCGCCTCTAATCTTCTTAACGTGGACCCTTCCATTTGCAAGGATTCTACAACATAAATATTACCGATGATACCATTTAGAACACTCATATGCCACCTCTTTTATTGATAACGATTATCATTTACTTTATTTAATATTACTACCCTCTTCTTTTCTTGTCAACCCCTCTTGATTAAAATCTAACCATACAGTAAAGTATAATAAACAAATGCGTACATGTATCGCAGTAGGAGGCTATATGAAGATTTGTATCGATATCGGAACTACTACAATTGCCATTTCAGCGATTGATAGTCGCACAAATTTGCGAATTGAAGAGACTATATTAAATGAACAACGTTTTTTTGGTGTGGATGTCATATCCCGCATTAAAGCTTCTATGGAAGGTTCTGGAAAAATGCTTCAATCTTTAATACAAAAAAATTTGCTGAAAGGAATTGACTCCATTATACGGAAGTTTGGAAGCACAAAAAAAGACGTAGAATCGATTATAATTGCTGCTAATACTACGATGGTTCATTTACTCCTTGGGTATTCTTGTGATGGCCTTGCAGCCTATCCTTTTGAGCCGGTAACATTAGATACTCTTACACTCACTGCAAATGAAGTACTCGGAGTTGATGACTTTTCATGCTCTCTCATTATCCTACCAGGTATTTCTGCCTTTGTGGGAGGAGATATCGTATCTGGTCTATATGCCATAAATATGGACAAATCCGATAAGCTCAGCTTTTTCTTAGATTTAGGAACAAACGGTGAAATGGCACTTGGAAACAAGGATCGAATTTTGACAACTTCTACCGCTGCCGGACCAGCGTTTGAAGGTGGCAATATTAAATATGGAATTGCAGCTATTAAGGGAGCCATTTATCAGTTAGAAATCATAGACGCACAGGCAAAATTTAAAACTATACAATATGGACGTCCACTTGGTCTTTGTGGAAGTGGAATCATCGAGCTTACATCTGAACTATTAGAAAATAGGTTCATTGATAAGACCGGTCTTCTTTGTGACTCCTATTTTCAGGATGGATTTCCAGTCACCAAAGCGGCGAATGGCGCCGAAAACATCCGTTTTTTTCAAGCGGATATCCGAGAAGTACAGATGGCAAAATCCGCGATTCGCGCAGGGATAACTCTTCTTTGCAAAGAATATGGATGTAGCGAATCTGATATTGAAGCTGTTTATCTTTGTGGCTCATTTGGAAGTGCAACCAATCTAAAAAAAGCCATCAATATAGGTCTATTGCCACTCAGTTTTGTAGATAAGATAATGCTTGCTGGTAATACTTCTTTGCTAGGCACGATTCAATATGCAAGCGATTTAAACGCTCCAAAACGTCTCTCTCATATAAAAGAAAAATCCGATGTATTTTATCTTGCCAATACACCGGATTTTGAAACAGAATTTATTTCACAACTAAATTTTGAATAGGCGGTTAGCTATCCATATTTACTATACTTATTTTACAAAAGTTAGCTCTGCAAATGGTCCATCCTTATAACCAATATATATTAATTCTTTATTTTGACTTGATTCATAAATATTTGCTCCGAGCATATGAATGCTATTACTAAAGTTCATACTTGCCAAAGTACCTTCCTCATAAAGAATCTGCCCAACCATTTCATACCCCATTTTTTTTGGTAGATTATCTTTCATATTATAATTGGAATGCCAATATAAATGGTCATTTACCATAACGGATGGATACCAAGCCTCAGGTAACTCTTTTTTTAAGGAAGTGCATGCAGACCATTTAGAATGTACCGTATAGCCATTGCCATTCAAATATTTCAGATAGATAACCTCCTTTTCATCTGATTCATATATTTTTGAACCAATATAAACATTATAGTTAACCTCGGATGAATTTGTTGGCAAACTGCTTTCTACGCAAGCAGTTTCAACCGTTCCTTTAAATACAATATTCTCAGGTTCAACAATTGATTCAAATCGGTCCGATTGATAATATACTCCATCAAAATACAGTGTCGGCCAATCTAGTGAATCGGCTGATTCATTTGCCAAATCATTCATACTTGCTTCGTCTAAAGTCAGGACATTCTCATTTTTTTGACAAGCTAGTAAAATGGTGCATATTATTAAACATGTAAGTGCCAGTAATAATCGATTATTCATAAGATACACCCCTTTATAACTTTCTATTTCAATGAATTTATATTATGACAAGTACTACGTGATGAAACAAAATCATAGAATAAAATTTAATCAAGTTTTGAAAAAATACAACCACAGTAATTCTGACGATATAACTCATATTCTTTGGAAAGTTGCGTCGAACGTTTATATCCATTTTTCTTTTTAAAGTCGGAAGGTAGATAGGCTACGCCAAGCTCGTTTGCTATTTTGTTTCCAATTTCATTTAGTTTTTGTGCATTTTTAAGCGGGCTAATGGATAAGGTCGTCGTAAAATAATCAAAGTTACCTTCCTTTGCATTGACTCCCGCTTCCTTTAGTCGAAGTTCATAACACAGAAAACAGCGTTCGCCGCCTTCTGGAAGATCTTCCTTTCCCTTTGCCATTTCATAAAAACGCTCTGGATCATAGTTGCCTTCTATCATTTTAATTGGATAGGTTACTTTATAATTCAGCGCTTCGATTAATCTTTTTTGCTCTTCTACTCGCGTTTCATATTCCATTTTAGGTGAAATATTCGGGTTATAATAAAATAAAGTAATATGAAAGAATTCTGCCAAATATTCTAAACAGTAACTACTACAAGGCGCACAACAACTATGTAAAAATAGCGTTGGTACTCTATTTTCTTTTTGATTCTTTTCAATTATTTTTTCTAATTCTTTTTGATAATTTATCGTTTCTTGATTCATAATGCTCCATTTCTATCAAATGCTCTCTATTTATGCTACAATACTTACGTATTTTATTGCCCTAAAAAAAAGATACCATATTTTTTTAAATAATTGAAGACATTTTAAAAATCATTTCGTTATAGATTATGAGAACCAAACAAGGGAGGCGGAGAAAATAAATTCAACTCAATATTTTGCACAGTTGATGGATCGATATAGTAATCTGGTCTATTCTATCTGCTACAAAATTACAAACAATTGTTTTGATGCACAGGATCTGGCACAGGAAACGTTTCTTTCCGTATATAAAAATCTCCCCTCCTTTGACGGAGAGAATGAACGGGCCTGGATCAGCAAAATTGCAACCAACAAATGCTTGGACTATACAAAAAGTGCCGGAAAGCGAAGTCTTCCAACCGATGATGAATATTTTAAGGGGATTGAAAGCCGTGGACCAACACCAGAAGATGCATTACTTGAAAAAGATGATAAGGAACGCATTTTGACGCTTTGTAAAACTTTAAAGCCCCCCTATGATGAAATTGCAACTAGTTATTTTTATTACGAAATGACGGTTGCTGAAATCGCGACAAAATCGGGCAAAAAGATAAAAACCATTCAAACACAGATTTATCGTGCAAAGAACTTATTAAAAAGCAAATGGAGAAAGGAGATATAGTCATGGAAAATAAACATATTAATAAAGAATTATTAAACAGATACCATAACAATCAATTATCATCCGAAGAAACTGCTTCTCTTCTAAAACATATCTCCGAATGTACATATTGTGCCGATTTATTTGCAGAAAGTTTCATTGAAAACGATTGTATCATCCCTGCACCAAAGACTCTAAAAGAAAGCATTTTGGTTCATGTTGCAAAAAAGAAATCGAATGCTTCCAAACGTCAGCTCTTTTTCTACAGTATGCGGGTATGTACTGCAATGTGTGGTGCACTTTTCCTTTTATTTTCAACTTCTTGGAAAGATGCTATGATTTCTAATTCACCTTCTACCTATACCGATGCTGGCGCTGATACATTCATGGATAACATGAACGAGTCGATGTTCCAATTTACTAATCAAATAAATGAAACAATGAATACACTTATTTACAATAAACAAATAAAGAATAATGATGGAGGTAACAATAATGATTAAACGAAAAGGAAAATTTTTAACATTCTGTTTTTCCATGATACCAGGGGCTGGTCATATGTATCTTGGATTTATGAAAATGGGAATCTCTCTAATGACAATGCTTTGCGGAACGTTGTTTTTTGCTGCTATTTTACGGATGGAACCTATCCTATTCCTTCTGCCAATACTGTGGTTTTACAGTTTCTTTGATACAATTAATAAAAATTCCATGAAAGATGAAGACTTCTACCAAATAGAGGATCAATATTTATTTAACATAAATTTTTCCGAGCTTTCTTTACTTATGCAAGGGAAGTTTAGAAAAGTGATTGCATTAACCTTTATCTTAATTGGTGTAAGCTTGTTATTTTCCAATTTCACCTCGCTATTACGAAATATTATAGGATGGGATGCATATTATCTAATTTCAGATTATTTCGATTCGATACCTCAGCTGATACTTGCTTTCTTCATTATTTATGCAGGCATTCGCCTAATACAGGGAAAGAAGTTTGAACTATACCATCACGAAACTATGCTTGATACAAATGCCATAATGAAAGAAAAATCAGATCAAACTTATTCGGATGATATTACAATTACTTCGGATCAAGTAATCGTGGAAGATACAAAGGAGGAAATGTAATGAAATCTCGTAGGATAGGAACTCTTACTCTTGGTGCTACTCTTGTAGTATTTGGCTTGTTATTTATGATTCATATCTTTAGCATTGCTATTTCTTATGAATTTATTATGAAGCTTTGGCCAATCATCTTTATTTTTCTTGGAACTGAAGTACTTGTTTCTTATTTTCAGGACAAAGAAGGAAAAATCACTTATGATGGTGGGGCAATCTTTATTATGATTATGCTTACAACCTTTGCAATCGGCATGGCATGTGTGGAATGGTGTTTCAATTACGCGCAAAATTATGTAGTACTTCACTAATCTTTTTAACGCTCTTTGCCGATATACGCTATAACAAGATAGGCGTATAATACCAAGGAGGGTAAAGCTATGAATACAAATAATATCACTGCAACAAATGTTTCTACTTATAATGCTACCGCTTCTTCTAAATCTACTTCCGCTACAAAAAAAGAAGCATCTAAGACTGAAAAAAAGGCTGATTCTAAGAATGAACAGGCAGCCGCTGTTTATGAGTCAAGTACAAATACCAAGCAAACTGATTCCGTAAACAAAACTTATAAAAAAGATACCGCAACGATTAATCTTCTACTAAATGATTTAAATCAAAGGAAACAGCAGTTACAAGACTTAGTAGAAAAGACCTTATTAAAACAAGGTCAGACACTAGGTACTTCCAAAAGCATTTTTGATGTTTTAAAATCAGGTAATGTCAAATTTTCGATAGAAGATATTACACAGGCGAAAGAAGATGTAGCGGAAGATGGATATTGGGGTGTGGAACAAACCTCCGAAAGACTCTATTCTTTTGCTTATGCATTAGCTGGTGGCGATCCATCCAAAGCAGACACCTTAATGAGTGCCATTGAAAAGGGCTATTCACAAGCAACAAAATCCTGGGGAGATGAGTTACCATCAATTTGTAAGCAGACTTTAGAAGCAACAAAAGAAAAAATGGATGCCTGGAAAAATGGAACCTCGGAAACAGAATCCTTAGCTTAAACTGATTAAACACAAAATGATATCCTATAAAAGAACGCTTCCAATTGGAGGCGTTCTTTTTATTGTCATAGGACATTTATCTGCTATTCGTACATATTGAAAATATTTACATATTAAACAAAATCATATTTTTCTATAAAAAGTCAAACAATATAAATATTGAGAAAAACATGGCGAACTTTTCAATTTTACGCATTTTTTAGTTATCCTTGCTCGTTAATTTATAGAAAAAGAAAGAGGTACAGCAATTATGAAAGTAACAAATATGGACGAATTAAAGCAAAAAATTGCAGAGGTACGAGCTGCTCAAAAGAAATTTTCTACTTATACTCAAGAACAAGTTGATGAAATCTTTAAACAAGCCGCAATTGCTGCAAATAGTTCCAGAATTCCACTTGCAAAATTGGCACAAGAAGAAACGGGAATGGGAATTGTTGAAGATAAGGTTATTAAAAATCATTTTGCTTCGGAATATATCTACAACAAATTTAAAGATTTAAAGACTTGTGATGTTATTGAAAAAGATGAAGCTTTTGGTCTTACCAAAATAGCGGAACCAATTGGTGTCATTGCCGCAATCGTTCCAACAACGAACCCTACATCAACTGCAATTTTCAAAGCTTTAATATGTCTTAAAACTAGAAATGGCATTATTATATCCCCTCACCCAAGAGCAAAGAATTCAACGATAGCTGCTGCCAAGATTGTCCTTGATGCGGCCGTGAAAGCTGGTGCTCCACAAGGAATTATTGGATGGATAGACGAACCTACACTTGAACTTTCCTCTGCCGTAATGAAAGAACTCGATTTAATTTTAGCAACTGGCGGTCCTGGTATGGTAAAAGCTGCATATTCATCAGGAAAGCCAGCTTTAGGAGTAGGTCCTGGTAATACGCCCGCTATAATCGACGATACCGCTGACATTAAAATGGCTGTAAGTTCAATTCTTCTTTCAAAAACTTTTGATAATGGTATGATTTGCGCATCAGAGCAATCTGTAATTGCCGTTGAACCCGTATATAATCAAGTCAAGAAAGAATTTGAAGATAGAGGATCTTATATCTTAAAGAAAGATGAAGTCGGTAAGGTTGGAAGTATTATCTTGAAAGATGGTGCTTTAAATGCAAAAATTGTTGGACAACCTGCTTATATCGTAGCAGAGCTTGCCGGATTAACGGTTCCAAAAGATACTAAAGTTTTGATTGGTGAAGTAGAGTCTGTCGAGCTGGAAGAACCGTTTGCACATGAAAAGTTATCTCCAGTTTTAGCTTTATACAAAGGTAAAAACTTTGACGATGCTCTTTCTAAAGCGGTTACGCTAGTTGAATACGGTGGATTTGGACATACTTCCTCCTTATATGTTGATGAAATGAATGAAAAAGATAAAATAAATAAGTTTTCCGCAGCCATGAAGACAGCCAGAACTTTAATCAATACTCCTTCCTCCCATGGTGCAATCGGTGATTTGTACAATTTTAAATTGAGCCCTTCTCTAACACTCGGTTGTGGTTCTTGGGGTGGTAACTCTATATCAGAAAATGTTGGACCTCAACATTTAATGAATATAAAGAGTATTGCTGAGCGGAGAGAAAATATGCTTTGGTTTCGAATTCCCGAAAAGATTTACTTCAAATATGGATGTCTTCCTATTGCTTTAAGAGAATTGAAGGATATGAATAAAAAGAAAGCCTTTATTGTCACGGATGAGGTTCTCTATAAATTAGGATATACCGATAAAATTACAAGCGTACTTGATGAAATAGGTATAACTTACAAAATATTTTCTGATGTCGAGCCAGATCCAACTTTAGCAACTGCAAAAAAAGGAGCCGAACAACTTGCGACATTCGAGCCAGATACAATCATTGCTATCGGTGGAGGATCTCCTATGGATGCTGCCAAAATTATGTGGGTATTGTACGAGCATCCAGATGTTGTTTTCGAAGATCTCGCAATGCGATTTATGGATATTCGAAAGAGAGTATATGCATTTCCTAAGATGGGTGATAAAGCAATGATGATATCTATCGCAACCTCAGCCGGTACGGGTTCCGAAGTAACACCGTTCGCAGTCATTACCGATGAAAAAACTGGGCAAAAGTATCCCTTGGCAGATTACGCAATAACACCTAATATGGCAATTGTTGATGCTGAATTAATGATGGATATGCCCAAAGGTCTAACTGCTGCCTCTGGAATAGACGCATTAACTCATGCAATTGAAGCTTATGTTTCTATCCTAGCTTCTGAATTTACAAATGGATTAGCATTAGAATCGATTCGATTAATATTTAAATACCTCCCAATCGCATACAATGAAGGTCCAACAAATAAAGAATCAAGAGAAAAAATGGGACATGCTTCTTGTATGGCTGGTTTAGCGTTTGCAAATGCATTCCTTGGCGTCTGCCACTCATTAGCTCATAAACTAGGAGCACAGCATCACGTTCCACATGGAATTGCAAATGGATTATTAATAAATGAAGTAATCAAATTTAATGCAGTAGATAATCCAATAAAGCAAGCTGCCTTTGCTCAGTATAAATATCCTAATGCAAAGGCAAGATACGCTAAAATTGCTGATTTCTTAAATCTTGGCGGGAAAACTCAAGACGAAAAAGTTCAGTTATTAATCAATGCGATTGATGAACTGAAACTAAAAGTTAATATCCCAATGACAATAAAAGAATTTGGAATTACAGAAGACAGCTTCTATTCAACCCTTGATGACATGGCAGAAAAAGCGTATGACGATCAATGTACCGGAGCAAATCCAAGATATCCATTAATAAGTGAATTGAAGCAAATCTATATTAATGTTTATGATAAACCTGTTGAAAAGAACGAAGTTGCAGCAACTACAACTAAAGAAGCGTCGAACAAAGTAGAAACGGCAAAAGAAACAAATACCAAAGAAACAAAGAAGAAATAATATTTAAAAAATCTTTACTCCTTCCCCTCACTGGAGTAAGGATTTTTTATTTTTACTGGAAAAAAAGTAAAGACATCCCAAGAATAATAAGGTACAATAGGAGTTAAATTGAATTTTAAAGATAGAAAGGAGTTACGATTCACCACTGACTTTTGGCGAATCGAATACAGATATGAAAAGTTATATGAGTGAAATATTAAAAGGTTTTATTATTGGCGCTTCCATGAGCGTTCCTGGTGTAAGTGGAGGAACCATGGCGATTCTTTTGGGAATCTACGACAGACTAATCAGCTCTATAAGTAATTTTTTTAATGATGTCAAAGGTAATTTCCTTTTTCTTTTTAAATTTTGCGCGGGTGCTGGTTTAGGGATTGTTTTGTTAGCTCGGGTTATTTCCTGGCTATTAGATACTTTTCCGCTTCCAGTCTCTTTCTTTTTCCTAGGAGCTGTAATTGGTGGTATTCCCACCTTATATAAAAAGACGGCAAAGTCAGCAATTAAATTTTCATCCTTTGTTTATTTTATCCTTGGTTTAGTTATTGTCGTATCCATTGGATTTATTCCTGCAGGTAATTTTAATATTAGCTCAGGCACCGGTTTTGGACATATTATCATGCTTTTAATTACTGGTATTATTATTGCAATTGCATTGGTTTTGCCAGGTATCAGTACATCGCATATGTTATTAATATTAGGTATGTATGATTCCATGTTATTGGCCATTAATGAATTTGATATTGTATATGTTGGCGTTTTGTGTGTTGCTACTTTAATTGGTATCATAATCACAACAAAACCAATTGAATGGGTTATGAAAAAATATCCTCATCAGACCTATTGCATGATTATCGGATTTGTACTAGGATCTACCTTTGAAATATTTAGAGATAAAATTTTTCCTTCCATTCCAACCAATGCCTATATGGGTTGGTGGTTACCAACTATCCTATTCTCAATTGCCACCTTTATATTAGGAATCATCTCAATTATGTTCCTATCTAGATTCTCAAATGATTAATACCAACTATAGAGTGAAAAGGATGTTGCAAAAATATAGTTTATGTTCAATTTGCATATCGAGGCACAAATAGCATGTGCCTCGATATGCAAATTGGGATAAATTTTTTAATTATACAACATTCCCTTATTTTATACTGCCTCTTTCGCATTGATAAACTAAATGTTCACCATCCGAGGCCATAACAATCGTTCCATATAAATCGGTACGAAGCGTTTGTTTCCCATACTTGTCGAGTCGCTTTAATACACTAGCAACCGGATGCCCATATTTGTTATCCTCACCTACGCTTATAATCGAATATTCGGGGCTTACTTCTTTCAGATACGCTATGGGACTTGAAGATTTACTTCCATGATGCGCTACTTTTAACACATCAACGTCTATGTCATATTTTTCTTTTATTTTGTTCTCAACTTTTGCAGGTGCATCACTCGTAAACAGAAATTTAATATCTCCATGCTGCAGCAATAGCACAATGGAGGAATCATTCGATTTATCTGCCTTGGCATTTGCAGAAAGTACAGTAGATTTAAGACTTCCGATTGGAATTGTGCTTCCTTCTTTTACATTAATTCGCTCTACTTTGTATTTTTTAATAGCTCGAAGCATTTCCTTATACTCATTTGTTTTGCTTTTATACGTTGTCATATATATTTTCTTTACAGAAAAATCCCGCATCACATAATCTGCTCCTCCCATGTGATCTGCATCAGGATGGGTCACAATTAAAATACTTATTTTCTTTACGTTTTTCTTATCTAGGTACTGATGCAACTGTTTATACTCCGATTCTACGCCAGTGTCTATCAGTACATTTGCACTTTTAAATTGCAAAAGAATTGCATCCCCTTGCCCAACATCAATAAAGTGTACCGTTAAATAATCCTCTGCCTTCAGAGAAGTTGATAACATATAACAAATTAAAAGTAGTAATAGTAATAAACTAATTTGCTTTATCTTTTTCATGGACATTTCTCCAATCATTTTTTAATCAAAGCAACAAAAACTAAGTAAATACAATAGTTGGTCTATACATTAATAAGGAATGTTTCATAATTTAATAATAATACAAAGCGTATTCACTATCAACAAATAAATGTGTATGCAATTTATTACGCAAAAGAAATCGATTCGCAGTGTCTGATTTTATCCACTCTAACTGTTTTAATCTTTCCTGATTGTTTATCAAAGCAACTGTTTTCATTTAATATTACATCAATCAAATCATCATAAATCACACTCGCCGTAGGACTAGCTCCTGCTCCTTGTCCATAAAAAGCACGCAAACCACTGCACTTACCTTCAACGAAAATCATATTGTTATTATCATTAACAAACGCCAGTGGATTTTCTTTACTGACTGCGTATGGTCCAACAAAACATTCCAATTCTTCCTTATCATTCATTTCAGCATAGAATATTGGCTTAATTATTTTCCCATCTTCGTTTGCCTTTTTCATATCCTTTGCGCTAAGTTTCTTTATAGAAGCTGGTTGTAAATCCTGAATACTAACATCTAGTTTCATGCATAAGCGTAACAAAATACATAATTTGTACGCTGCATCAAAACCATCCACATCTTCCTTGGGATTATTTTCAGCCAAGCCATTTTCCTTCGCTTCTTTCAAAGCTTCTTCATATGTTTTATCATATTTATACATTGAAGTTAATATATAATTTGACGTAGCGTTAACGATTCCGAATATTTTTTTTATACTTTCACCTTGTGACATATGCATGATTGTGTTGCAAATCGGAATACCACCTCCTACCGAAGCTTCCATTCTCAGTTGTCTATTATTTTCTTTTGCAGCACGAACAATTTCATTTCCATACATTGCTAAGCATTTTTTGCTAGACATGATTACATGCTTATGATTACGCAGAGCCATTATTACAGCTTCCTTCGTCTTGTTTGTCCCAACTCCACCCATGCACTCAATACATATATCAATATCCAAATTTTTTACAACATCATTGATATTATTTGTTATCCATATCTCATCCGTATCAACATTCCTTTTTTTGTTCCGATCACGTACCATAATACAAACTATTTCTAACACGATTCCGTACTCTTTTTTTGCTCTCTCCTTATTTTCTTGAATTAAATCAAATACTTTCGATCCTACAATTCCCAATCCTAAAATTCCTATTCTTATCTTTTTTTCCATATGGTACCTCTCTAATGATTGATTTTTTTATGGTTTTAATTTATCATGAAAAGTATCATAAGTAAAATTCATATATTTTATTGTTATTATAAAATTTTTTGATAGGAGTACATATGGAAATTAGAAATGTCATTTCATTTATCAAAGTTGCAGAACTAAATAGTTTTTCAAAAGCAGCTCATGCGCTGGGCTATACACAGTCAAATGTCACTATGCAGATCAAGCAGTTGGAAAGAGAATTAAATACGACATTATTTGATCGTATTGGTAAAACAATTTCATTAACTGAAAATGGGAAGTCTTTTATGAAGTATGCTTTAAAGATAACATCTGCTGTGTCAGATGCAAAACGAGAACTGGCCGATGCCACTATTGTGTCCGGAGAATTGAAAATTGGTCTTTTAGAGTCTTTGTGTATTACTTATCTTCCTCAGATAATGAAAGAGTATCATCAAAATTACCCTCTCGTTAATATTATAATAAAAATCGGAACCTATGAAGAACTCTCTTCTATGCTAAATTCAAATGCAATTGACGTTTTATGGACATTCGATTATCAAATAGATTCTGTTGACTGGATAAAAGAATATGAATACTCAGACCCCATAAAAGTAATAGCTCCTATTACTCACCCATTGGCTAATAAGTCAGATATCCCGTTGTCTGCTCTAGCATCCGAAACGTTTATCTTTACAGAAAGCACTTGCAGTTATCGAAAGACGTTTGAAAATCTTTTACATGCAACCAATATACCATTTAGTATCTTTATGGAGATCGGTAATACTGAAATAATTAAGAAGTTTGTTGCTTCTGGAATTTGTTTATCTGTACTTCCTGAGTTTTCTATTAAAAAAGAATTACAGGTAGAAGAATTCACAGCACTAATCATATCTGATTTTCAATTCAATATGTATGGACAAATTTTTTATCATAAAAACAAATGGCTTACCCCTGCAATTAAAGAATTTGTCCTGATGATAAAAAAACACACGAAAAAATAAATTTATTTTTTCGTGTGTTTTTTTATCCATTAATTTGGATGTGTATTTCGTTAACTATTGTTTCAATTGTCTTACTTATTTCAATATCCTTTTTCTTTAACTCTGATACTTTCTCGATTCCAGCCTTAACCGTAGCGTGATTTCTATTAAACAAATTTGCTATTGATTTCATACTTTCATTTGTCATTTCACTACACAAATACATTGCAATTAATCGAGGCTGCACAATATTTACATTCCTATTTTTCCATTTTAGCAAATCCGCATTCACATTATAAAAAGCTGCTGTCACTTCAATGATTGTTTGACAGTTAATTTTATTCGTTTTTTCTTCCGCGTCATACTCAAAATAATTCCTAATATGATTTTGGGTCACCATTTCGTTCATAGAGGCTGCATATTCTAAATACCGATCTATCCTGTCAAAATCATTGTCAACTTGTGATAGGATATCTTTTGCTAAATCTGGCACTAAGTTTATTCCCAATCTTTTTGCCATGCTAACTGCTATTATTAATTTTTCATCTTCTGAATAATCACTAATATTAATCACCAATCCCATTGCCAATCGAGATCGGAGTCTTTCGTCCGTACACAATAAATCTTTTGGATGTTTTTGTGATGCTATTACAACCTGCTTTCTTTCGTTTATTAAAGTTTCTATCGTAGAAAATAATTCCTGTTGAGAACTTTTTCTACCAATAATTCTTTCCACATTATCAATAAGTAGAATATTCACATTTCTATATTTATTTCTGAACTCTTCCATTGTTCCATATCGAATTCCATTCACTACATTCTTGACAAACCATTCTCCATCTAAATACAATACTTCTTTACCACTGATTTTCGCTTCTGTTTGTATTGCATACAAAAGATGTGATTTTCCCACTCCGTGATTACCGCATATGTATAGTGGATTATATCCACTATCAGAATTAGTCGCCACAAATGCACTGGATGCTTTAGCCAGTGCATTGTTATCAAACTTCATATATGAATGAAGCGTATATTTAGCACACATTCCGTCACCTTTCCGAAAGGATTCAATTAAAGCTCATTATGCCTCATGATTTCTAATCATTCTCCTCTTCGGGATTTTCTTTCTCTTCTGCTTTTTTTTGTACTTTTATTTTCTTGGTGGTCGTTTTTGTTAACTTTTTATTCTTTTTCAGTAAATCTAAACGTTCCTTTTCTTGCTCTTCTTTATATGCTTGATATTCTATACGCTTTTGTAACAGCTCTGTTTCTTTCTTTTCTTTATCGCAATTAAAATCTTTGATTGCATGTTCCTGAAGATTTTCATCTTCAAAGACAAGAAATTTCTCAAACGCATCCGGATATAAAAAGGTTGTCACCTTTTCACAACTTTCAAATTGTACTTTTAAATAATTCTGATTTTTCTCTAATATAGTCCCTTTTCCATATTTGTTATGCTTTACTATTTTATTCAACATTTTTTTCACCTCATAATTCTCAAGATATGTCTTAAGCAATACTGACTTTCACTGAGTAATTACATTTTATCACTATATCAGAAAAGAAAGCAAGGGAAAAATATATTTTCTACAAAATGCTTATGTATTTATAAATATATTTTGTGCACTTTCAACAATTATTTAACTCCTTCTTTCTTCTTTTTTCACTATAAGGTAACAAGAACGAACCAAAATCAGTCAAGAAAAAATAGAGATCTTGACTGATTTAGTATATTTTTATATTATATTGCATAGTAAAACAGGAATCATTTTGCATTTATTTCTCTGATTCTATAAAGAAAAATCATTATAACATACTGTTTTTTCCATTGACTCATATTTAAGATGCGATTCAGCCATTGTTGCATCCTTGGCTGGATAGCCCATGACTAGTAAAGCCACTGGTTCAATATGATCTGGTATCCTAAATAAATCCTTTATCATAATTGGATCATAATACATAACCCATGTGGTTCCGATTCCTATCTGTGTTGCTTCCATCATCATGTGTGTGGTTACGATACTTGCATCAATCTCCCCACTGTCTTTCCCGTCAAAGCGGCGTTTCCATGACACACTTTTGTCGTAACAAACTAGCATTGCAGCCGGTGCATCAAAATGGAACTTTGTGCACTTCTTCATTTTTCCCAATGCCTCTTCACTATTGATGACAAGAATTCGTTGTGGCTGAAAGTTAACTGCAGTTGGTGCCAGCCGCCCTGCCTCTAATATTTTATCAATTTCATCTGGTTCAATTGGCTTATCACTAAACTTACGTACTGAATATCTATCTTTTGCAAGCGTTAAAAAGTCCATAACTATTCTCCAATTTCTATAATATTATTTCTTACTTCGTAATTCAATGAGTCTTAATATATCCTCAAGTACAAATACATTATCCACATCAACCATTAACCATTTCGTTCCATTCATATATTTTGAATTTTGGTACAATTGCTGGATCGTAATGCTACAAGTTTGAATCAGTAAATCTGCTTCCACCTGATTTCGTTCACTAGAAACAACCAATGCTTTAAAGAATCCATTCTCCGGATATATAGTACACAAATTTTTTCCTTTTTTCTTATACTTAATATTCCATCCTCGTTGCATTGAACAATTACTATATTCTAGTGTCGGATTTACATTAAAAGTCTCTATTATAGATTTGCTAAATTTCTCCCATAAAGGATTACTTATAAAACTATCAATATCTTCGTGTGTAGGCTTGTTCTCCTGTAAAAACAATTTGTCCCATTCCATCAATCATTACCTCCTAATCTTTATACGTCCAACCATTATCTTCGTGATAAATCATTAAAATGGTATTTATTATTCCTATTTCACTATTCTCACCTTTACCTTACTTTAATCGATATACTTTGTCAATATTTTGAAATATTTCTAATAAATGTAATAAATATTTGCATAAAAAAATTAAAACAGTATCAAATGTAATCATTTTAATTACGAATTGGTAAACGAAAAGAAAACGGTTTCGTCCTTAATTGACAAACACTACTACAATCTATATATTATGCATTATAAAGCAAAGGCGCTTGGATTACACTCCAAGTGCCTTTTTCTTTTTAAGCAAAGTGAAACTGCTTATTATACAAATAAACAATTTCTAAGTAGGAGGATTTTATGAACTCAGGGGATACAGCTTTTATGTTGATTTCATCCGCTATGGTGCTATTTATGACACCTGGATTGGCCTTTTTTTACGGGGGCTTGGAACGAAGAAAAAATGTTTTGAATACTATGATGTCTTCTTTCTTTATCATGGGTCTAGCATCGCTTTTATGGGTATTAGTAGGATATTCCCTTAGTTTTTCGGGAAATCTATTTGGTATTATTGGAGATTTTAAATGGTTGGGTCTAAATGGTGTTGGTACACAAGTAAGTGACTATGCTCCTACTATTCCTCATCTATCTTTTGTCGCTTTCCAGATGATGTTTGCAATTATTACACCATCCTTAATTACTGGTTCCGTAGCCGGCCGAATGAATTTTAAAGCACTGTTTTTATTTGTTGCTTTTTGGTCTTTCATTGTTTATTACCCATTGGCTCATATGGTCTGGGGAGCTGGCGGACTTCTTGGTTCCATTCTTGGCTCTGTCGATTTTGCCGGAGGTAATGTTGTACACATCAGTTCTGGTGTCAGCGGTCTGGTACTTTCCATTATTCTCGGTCAAAGACATGGATACGATAAACTCTCTTATCGAATTCATAACATTCCATTTGTGCTTCTTGGAGCATCTATTTTGTGGTTTGGATGGTTTGGATTTAATGCAGGTAGTGCACTTGGCGCAAATGGTTTAGCGGTACATGCTTTCATGACTACCAATACTTCTGCAGCGACTGCTATGTTATCCTGGATGCTTATTGACTTATTTAAGCAAGGAAAACCTACTGTCGTAGGAGCTGCAACTGGCGCTATTCTTGGACTTGTAGCAATTACGCCAGGAGCTGGATTTGTACCAATTTGGTCTTCCATCATCATTGGTTTTGTAGTCAGTCCGCTTGCCTATTTCACTGTTTCTATTGTAAAGGAACATTTTGGCTTTGATGATGCTTTGGACGCTTTCGGTTGCCACGGAATTGGCGGTATCTGGGGTGGCATTGCTACTGGAATATTTGCAAAAAGTTCGATTAACGGACTTGCTCGTTGGGATGGTCTAATTTATGGAGAGTATCGCCTCTTTTTAGCCCAGGTAATCAGTATTGCAATAACGATTGTCATCGCCGTAGTCGGCACCATTGCCTGCACTTTCCTAGTTAAGTTGTTTGTACCTCTAAGAGTCTCTTCTGAAGACGAAAAGAAGGGTCTTGATATGACACAGCACGGTGAAAATGCATATCCATCTTTCAATGGTCTGGATTAAAGAAAATTAGAAAGAGCGAAAGAAAAACATTTCACTCAGCAAGTTTGTGTCTGCGCTGCGCACGCAAACTTGTTATGCGCAAAAAGCAGTGCAGAAATGGGGAAAAATATGATTAAAATAGAAGCAATCGTAAGAGAAGAAACATATGAAGAAATCAAGGATGCCTTAAATAAGATGGATGTACACGGTATTACCGTTTCTCAGGTTATGGGATGTGGAATGCAAAAAGGCTATTCCAGTATCATTCGAGGTACGAAAGTAGATATCAACATGTTACCAAAAATTAAATTTGAGATTGTTGTATCTACGCAGGAGTGGCAGGAAAAAGTCGTAGAAACAATCCGTAACATTGCATATACCGGAAATCACGGTGATGGTAAAATATTTGTTTATGATTTGAAAGATGTTATCCGAATTCGTACGAACCAACACGGAAATGAAGCAATCTATTAGTAATAGTACAGAATAATAAATTACCCGAATCCTGCGTTTATAGGCAAATGATTCGGGTAATTTCATTTCTATCAATTCGTCATCATTGAAAACGCCATACTAAAATATATCTGAGTACCTTCGTTTGGAAATAGCAAATGAACTTACATATTAAAGTTGTAACACAATCACACAAAAAAATGGTACAATATGATTAGAAACAGAGATTTTTTACCCTTCGATTAGTTCTCAAGAATAAAGGAGTTATTATGAAAAAAGCGAAAATTGACTCTGGTTTTCCAACCATGGATTTGGTTCTAGATCATATCCGACTTGGAGATAACGTGGTTATGCAGGTTTTCCAACTGAACGATTTTAAAAAATTGGCCGAAGCCTTTGTAAACCGCTCTATATTGGATCATCGAAATGTAATCTACATTCGTTTTGCCAAACACGAAGCCCTTTTGGAGCCAAGAGAAAGTCTAAAGATTTACGAGTTAAATCCTGCTCGTGAGTTTGAAGCTTTTACCATCAGTGTTCATGAGATTATTGCTAAGGAAGGTATGCAGGCCTTCTATGTGTTCGACTGCCTCTCCGATTTGCAGGTAGCTTGGTCCACTGACTTAATGATGGGTAACTTTTTTTGTGTGACCTGCCCTTATCTTTTCGAACTGGATACGGTTGCTTTTTTCCCAGTGCTAAGAGGGCATCATGATTATGCGACCATCGCTCGGATTCAGGACACTACTCAACTATTTCTAGATATCTATTCGAATGAGCAGTGTTTTTATCTTCATCCAATTAAAGTCTGGGGACGATACTCCGAGGAAATGTTTCTTCCACATCGGCTCAATGCAGACAATCGTTTCGAATCACTGACAAACAGTGTCGATTTTTCCGACTATTACAATCTGATTCATAAAGAGCATTCCATCGCGACAGAGCAAAATACCGACAGTTATGAACGTTTCTTCCTAGAAGCCAAAACAGCCTATTTCAATGGTACTCTGGACGAATGGACATTAAGTAAAATCTGCCGCAGCATGATGACCCACGATTATAAAATGACTGCGTTTATAAAAGAAGAATTTTCAGCAGAAGATTTTTTCTTTATCAAAGAACGATTAATCGGTACCGGAACCATTGGTGGAAAAGCGTGTGGAATGTTGCTTGCCAGAAAAATCATTGAAAAATATCTCCCGGAATACTCTGCTTATATGGAACCCCATGACTCTTTTTATATTGGCACTGATGTTTTTTATTCCTATATTGTTGAAAATAAATTATGGAAGACGCGAATTCTCCAGCATCAAGATGAGTACTACTTTTCAAAAGGAGAAGAGCTTGGAAAAATGATTTTGAACGGCCGATTCCCTGAAAATATCCGAGCACAGTTTCGAAGAATGTTGGAATATTTTGGGCAAATTCCAATTATCGTCCGTTCCAGTAGCTTTTTGGAGGATGGTTTCGGCAATGCGTTTGCAGGTAAATATGAATCTGTTTTTTGTGTGAACAGTTGTAATCCAGAAGAGAGACTGAAACATTTTGAGGATGCGGTAAAGCGGGTATATGCCAGCACAATGGACCGTTCTGCTTTGGAATATCGAAAAAAGAGGGGAATGGATAAATCAGAAGAGCAAATGGCTATTCTGGTCCAGCGTGTCAGCGGTACGAGATTCGGTGATTACTATATGCCTTGTCTTGCAGGCGTGGGATTTTCCTACAGTGTTTATCGTTGGAGTGATGAACTAGACCCAAATGCAGGCCTTCTACGACTTGTAGCCGGACTTGGCACCAAAGCTGTTGATCGAACCGGTATTGATTATCCCCGATTGGTTAATCTCGATAATCCGGAAAGCAGCACTCTTGTCACAACAGAGGACAAGCATCGTTTTTCACAGCGTCATCTTGACATGATCAATGTAAAAACCAATAAGTTGGATGAGATTTCTGCCGACCAGCTAATTCCACAGCTCCCAGTTTGGTATAAAAATCTGATCTGTGAACATGATTACGAAGCGGAGCGTTCTTGTGCGGAACGGGGAGACAACCGACAAGTGCTATTCATCTCCTGCCATAATGCAGTTAAAAACAATTTACTGATGAAAATGATGCAAGATATTCTTCGCACTTTGCAGGAACATTACCAGACCCCAGTGGATACAGAATATACGATTAATTACCGCCCAGATGGCGCTTTTCGTGTGAATCTGCTTCAGTGTCGTCCCCTTCATGTATGGCCTACTGTTACAGGGCAGACAATTCCTGAAATACCAGTAAATCGTACACTCTTTCAAATGGAAAAAACATTTATGGGCAGTCACGCGTGCTTAAAGGCAGATGTCATCGTATGGGTTGATTCTGTTGGCTATCATAAATGCGCATATAAGCAAAAAAGCTCTTATGCCGGAATTATAGGGCGGATAAACCAATATTACAAAGACAGTGGTAAAACGTTAATGCTCATAAGTCCAGGAAGAATCGGAACTTCCTCGCCAGAATTAGGCGTAACGGTAAGTTTTTCCGATATTTCCAATTTCAGCATTCTTTGTGAATACGAAGATGCAGAAATTGGTTTTATACCAGAACTATCTTACGGAAGTCATATGTTCCAGGATATCGTAGAAACGAATATGTTTTATATTGCAATTATGGATTTGAATACCAATATACATAATTATTTTAATATAAATCTTTTCACAGCAAACGCCAATGGTAATGCTTTTTTCCGAAATGACAACGAAAACCTTATGGAGAAAATTCTTCCTGAACAAGATGGTGTTTTTGAAGTAATCAAGGTTTTTGAAACCGATGAAAACCATCCATTTACGCTTTATGCTGATTTTGAAAAACAAAAAGTCATTGGTGGATTCTTTGAAGACTCCTTATAATAGGCCGGCCTATAGTATAAACATAAGAAAAAGTACGGCATATGTTTTCTTGATATCCTTGTTTACAAGCAAATAGACAATTCCAAATAAAAAGCCAAAGATAATGCCTTCCAGACCAACATAAATACTGCCTTTCGTAAACGCATGTGCAAAACCCCAGGTAATTCCACAAAGAATTCCTCCAAATGGGAAATCAGAACGCTTAAACCATAGTTCAAATGCCTTTTGCATAAAAACAACAATCAGCATAAATAATACCGTCTCAAACGCATAGTAAATATATTGAAAAGAGAATAAAAGCGCTCCCTTTCTTTGAAATTCAAGAAAAACTTTAAATCCATTCCAGTCAATACAATTTACTATTGTAGAAAACAGAATGCTTAAAATAACGCATGCCCATTGCCACTTTTTCATTTTTTTTGCGTCACACAGCTGGAACTGATATTTTGAAGTTGCTTTTCGTATTAGAATACAGGATATCACTCCCCATGTGACGCAGGTGATAATCCAATGCAAAATCATTTGGACTTCGCTCCAGTTTTGCATGCTTGATTTATAAAGAAACGGCTCTAACAAATAAGCATAAATCACTTCCATTCCTAACCCGCCAAACGCAGACATACCGAGTGAGAAATAATCCCCTCCATTTACTTTCTTTTCCAAGCGCTATTGCCTCCTTTTTTTAAGATTTTCTAGTATTCGATTTGCTTTTTTTACTTCTTGGTACACTTGATAATAATAAATAATGGCACCTATGATGTATGGAATCGTAAAGGATAGAAACATATCTCGGTAAGCATAAGGACTTAATCTGCTATAAAAACCAGAAAGCGAGACAAGAAATAATACGATTCCAACTAAAAGCAAATATTGTAAAATTATTACCAGTGTCATTGGTAAATTATGAAACCGATAATGCTGTGAGAGAACAAAAGTTGCCAAAAAAGATAACAAAAGCATCATGAGCAAATTTTCCTGATAATTTCCAAATTTATGTTGAAAAAGGGCTTCTATTACGACTTTACTCATAGAGAGTATGGTATATACCACACACACAACTGGGATAAAATTATTTTTGTTCAATAGTTTCATCTGCTACCTCCTGCAACTTCTTTAAATATTCCATAAAACTCTTTTTATAACTTCGATTTAGAATAAGTATCTCACCGTTGCTCATGAACAGGCGCATTTTCATATTCAAATCCGTTTTGATTTTTTCCAACTTATATACATTGACAAGGATAGATTTTCCAATTTGAATAAAGCCTTTGCCTAAAAAGCAGTCCATAAAACTTTTGAGATTAAACTCTATTTGATATACTTCGTGCTCCAGATAAGCATAACAACGCCTTTCCACGATTTCCAGGTAATAGATTTCACTAGGAAATATCTTCTTTGTAACGGTATCATTTTTTCCAAGAATCATTTCGTATGTACTTAAATAATCCATAATCCCTGAAACTTCCGGATCTATCGTTTGGTAAAACACATCAATGCGATTTTCTGTTATCGTTTCGTCTTTGTAATAATTTACTTTCAATTCATCTGCCTCCCTATCTAAGATTATACGAATCATTTCATTTTAGCAACTCGTTTTGACTAAGTTGCAATTGGAGATGCCGATATTACAATCTACTCGTTGTCTTCCCATACATTTGTACTCGTTGTATATTAAACTCATTGGAAGTAGAAAAGATAACCCTAATATTTTCCGTACCGAAACAAAAAAATCAAGGGATAACGTAATACTACCCATGATTTTTTTGTTTGTGTTCTATGAAATTAGTAATTATTCCTTTATAGACATACTTTGTGTTTCAACATTTGGTCAACAATAAGTCCTACTATTAAAAGCAGGATAATCACACTGAACCAGATAGGAAAAACCCCAAAATGATAGTGTGCCTGTGCTTCGACTTCTTTACTTACTTCGATTCCACTTTGTATCATTACTTCAACTTTTTCTATTCTGACTGTTCTTATCCATTCTCCAAGGATATCACCTATTACGATACCAAGAAAACAACCTATAGTTGTAGATATGGCTGTAAATGGTTTGTTAAAAACAGCAAACAGTATGACGATTATCCAAGTATACATAAATGAATATCTGAATAACCATGCCGCGGTATAACTTTCCATCGGCATCCCCTGCGCAAAATAGAATTTACATAATAAAAATCCAACTAAGTAAATTAATATCAAAATTGATAAAAGTACATGTTTTTTCTTCATAAGATACTCCCTTTATATAAATCAAAAAAACCAAGACGTAGGAACATAGAATAAATATGGTGCTGTAAATACCGCCAGTGACAATGCAAGCTTTTTCTTTTGACTATCATCAAGGCCTGATTTTTTCAGACAAAATTTGAAGTTGAATAAGAATATTAAAAATGCAGTTATTACCACGCACGCAGTCACCCACAGGACGGCATAGATGTTTTCAAAGGGATCATAGCTGACTGCATTTGTGATATTGTTGTACCACCATTTTCCTAGCTGTGTTTCGTAGTTAAAATCAATTAAATTAGCCATAAACATTGCCGCTGTGCCAATAAAGTCTGCGACAAATCCCAATATCCAAACTCTGAAAATTACAGTTTTCGCATTCTTTTTGATATTTTCTATTCTCAAATATTTCATCGTTAGCACAACAACCAACAAATCCACAAGAAAATTTGCAGGAAGCACAACTATCCACGTAATTGGGATCAGCCATAAAAGCCATATTGGAAAAATCATATTGTACAGTTTAACATCATTCTTTTTCATATCAACCTCTCTCATTATAACTAATATGTAGTACACAAAATTACGATTCCTCTTTATATTATAATACATTTCCAAATATAGTAAGTCAATCTACTTATTAGACAATATATTTTCCCCTTAATTATAAAACCCTTTGAGCAATTCCAAAATCATTTTAGTGTTATTGCTATTTTAGATATATCGTATTCCGAAGTATCTGCAATCAGTGGTCGTACTAAAATATGTTTTTCCAAAGTAGAACCATCATCTAATGTTAAAATGACCGTAATTGTAAATTTTTTTGCTTCCAGTTCACCTTTTTCATTTTGAAAAAGGGTTATTTCAAGTGCATATTGTTTATCGTTTTGATTTTCATAATCTACACAATAACGATTCCCTATCATTTTTGTAACGTAACAGGTATGATTCGTATCATCACGATAAGCTCTGTAAACACTTACATCCTCATTACTAATTGAATTGGAAATTGTACCGTATGAATCATTTTCAGCAAACCATGCTACTGCCTCGTCCCTGTTTTCTCGAGAAATTGTTTTGTCTGATAATTGATATGTAATTTTTTTAATATTCTTGCCCTCGCACTTAAAATTCAAATCAAAATTTATTGATCCCGTCTCACCTTCCATTCCCTCATTTGTAATCGCCTGTATATTGAATTGATTGGATGTAGAAAGGGTAATTGGAGTTTTTGATAGAAATAATTCCTTGTTTAAATCGGATGCATATACCGTAATTGTAAACTTCGAACTATCTCCCTTGGTTAAAGGAATAAAGTTAACTAACACAAATATAAGAATAAAAGACATCACGCAAACCAAAATTTTTTTATTAAAATTATATGGATGAATTATCTTTTCTTGTTTCGTCTTTCCGTCGATTGTGTTTTCAAATCTTAATTTTATCTTATCTGTATTAACATGCACTTCCTGCATTGCTCTTTTATATTCTTCTATATTCATACTCTACCTCCATATCTTTTTTCAGGATTTTCCTTGCCCTATGTAACCATGATAAAACTGTGTTTTCTTTTTGATTTAAAATTTTACTTATTTCTTTTACGGAAAGTTCCTCATAGTAAAATAAATGAATTACCACTCTATATTTTTTTGGCAAATTCATAACGGCATAATATATATCATGACGCTCTGGGATTTCAAAAGAATAGATATCTTCTAATGGGATTCGTTTTGAATTCCAGAATAAACGATAAAACTTTTTGCTTTCATTTATAACTACTCGGATCAACCATGCTTTTGTATGCTCTGTATTTTCAAATTCTAGTTGGCACTGCATATACTTAAGGAATGTATCTTGTAAAATATCTTCTGCCGTTGCGGAACACCGTGTGTAAGAAAGAGCTATTTTGTAAAGAGTATCTGAATACCGTTCTATTACTGCAACTGTTTCTGCTTCCGTTCGTTCTAATTTCATTAAATATCCTCCTTTCACTATAAACATTCCTGACATCTATAAAATATTGCATGTGTTTAAAATTTTTCTATTTACAGCCTCTATCTAAGCTTATACGAATCACTTCTTATTATCAACCCGGCTAGCCAAGCATCACCTATTTCTAATAAATATAAAAATCAAGGAATAACGTAAGTTACCCTTGATTTTTATGTTTGAAACCTATGAAATTAATAATTCTTAAGTAGTAGTGGTTGGTGTAGCTGGTGTAGCTGGTGTGGTTGGTACAGCCGGTGTACTTGGTGCAACTGGTGTACTTGGTGCGGCTGGTGTACTTGGTGCAGCTGGTGTACTTGGTGCGGCTGCTTTATTAATATAGAAATTATCTTCTAATAAAATCCAATTTGCACGAAACAGCTTCATTATCTGCCAGTATCCACATCCTTGCAGGGTAAATTCTTTAATCAGATCAAATTTTGCCTGCATGCTTCGAACATCTTCAAACCACACTTCATGTTGAATACCATTTTCATCATAGTAACGGAAAAATGGTGATTTCGCCACTTCATCAAATTCAATATTTGCGCCATAATTAACGGCAATTTGCACCGCTTCCACAACGCCAACTGTTTTTGCCACGGTAACGCCTCTTTCATAAGGAAGCGGCCAATCGTATCCGTAGTTTGGTATGCCTAATTTAATCTTTTCCCTAGGAATTTCTGTAACTGCATATTCAACCACCTGCCGTTGTTTATCTACTGGCGCTACTGCCATTGGCGGTCCATATGTATAGGCACATGCATGATACTGGTTATTTTGCTCCTAGATTGAACAAGCGCCTTTTCTTCTACTTCTGCAATTAAACCCTGTATATTTTTAGTTATCCGTATTTTTTTCATTTTAGTTTAATTTTCAATAATGTACAAGAGGTAATTAGATAAATAGAAATTTATTTTTTATAGAAATCTTTTTTCTTGACAAGTAAATTACCATAATGTACTATGTAATATTAAATTTCAATGAATTGTTAAGGGAGGAGATTAGTAAAATGAAGAACACAATTGCAATAGTCGGAGAATATCGCGAGGGTTATCAGACTCATGAAAAATTGAATGATTCTCTTGAGCATGTGAAAGAAAAGTTTGGATACGATTTTGATTATGAATGGATTAATACATTAACGGTTGCGCAACATAAAGATGAAGTGCTAAAAAAATATTGCGGCATATGGAGTGCACCTGGTAGTCCATTTTTAAGTCTTGAAGGATCATTGTATGCAATCACATTTGCTCGTATTAATAATATCCCCCACTTAGGGACATGTGGAGGCTTTCAACATACGATTATTGAATTTGCTAGGAATGTACTCGGTGTTAAAGAAGCACAACATGAAGAATATGATGCAAACGCATCTTCTCTCTTTATTAGTAAACTTACTTGCTCATTAGCAGGTAAAAAAATGAAAATATTCTTGCAAGAAAATTCAAAAGCCTTTTCATGTTATAATCAAAAGGAGATTTCCGAGAATTATTATTGTAATTTTGGTATTAACCCTCAATTTAGGAATGAACTTAATCATCCAAGTTTACTAATTTCTGGCGTAGACCAAGATGATGATATCCGAATAATCGAAATTCCAGAAAGTAAATTCTTTGTTGCTACTCTTTTTGTACCGCAAACAAATTCAACGATTGAAGTACCACACCCTTTAGTTCATGAATTTTTAAAGGCTTGCCTTTTTTGATAACATAACGGTTACTTTATATTCTTTCACAATTACGAATTGAAAAGGAGGGAAATTGAATCCCTCCTTTAATCATATCCATATACCAATATTATCTAACATAGCTTAATTAATATAAAAAGTATCAGCACTTAAACTATAAAGTTTTGGTATAAGTTTTGGTATAAGTTTTAGTATATATACCAAATCATAACCCCTTTATTCTAAAGGTATTAAGCTTATTCGGTATATATTTAACCTGTAATATATTTCTCCGAGGCTTCCACTTTTCACACTATCAATTTCTTTAGTATAGTTGTTCCAACAGTTCCGCTTTGTTTGCATCCACATTTTACTCTGAATGCATCAACTGCTTTTGTTGTCTTTTCTCCCCAATCACCATCTGCTTTCAATTCTAAGCCTAGCTTAGCGTTCAATGCTTTCTGCATTACCTTTGTAACAAAAGCATTGTTGTTTGAGGCAGAATAGACGGTTGCTGCGGACGCAACTCCCTTTACCTGGTAATGGGGACTGTCCTTAAAGCTAGACCAGTTTGCTCCACATTCAAATCCATACTTGGCCATTGTCTTGATAATCTTCTGTGTGTCTGAATCATATGCGTTCCAAATCGCCTGCCCATCTCTTAATGGAACAACGTCCAGCGCACATCCTACGATATGAATTGAATTTAATGTTGCTGTTGCGATTTTACCAGTTCTAGCATAACTTTCTGGTATTCCCACAGCTCTACATTGAACTTTGGTTCTTCCCTGGCCAAATAACCATTTTTGACGATCTCTGGTACGAAGAGTTTCTACAACTAACGGATTAACCCCTTGCTTTTTTAAATCTGCAATTGCAAGAACAAGCTGCACCTGCACCAACTTATTTAATTTCTTTGTGTCTCTTATCTGATCTGTTTTAGCCATGTTATTCTTCCTCGCTTTCCATTTTGGATTCCGTCTGCTTTTTAATGTTCTCAACTAAAAACAATAAAAAGGGCGGTAACTCCACGCCAATATCTGAAATGTTCTCCAGGATGCTTATAATTTCATTACAGATAATCCATACCGTTACTATTGACGCAATTAAGAAATTAAATTGTATTGAAATCCCAACTGTTGTACTTGCATATATAAATAATTGGTCTACGATTGCTCCTACGCACACCTTAAGCCACATACACACCTTTTTAATGATCCCTTTGATGTTTTAGCTATTCACTTTTTCGTTTCTGTATTTGCTTGCCATAAGTCCAGTTACATAATCAATTATATTAGCTCATACCATCAATAGAACTGGTATAGCAAGGATACCTAGCCATGAAAATAAAAGAGCCTTCTTTAAAGGCCCTTAGGTTATATGGTTCCTATTCATTTAATAAACTTGGATTTAATTCCCATTGCATATACTTTAGAAATCTGAGCTATTTCGACTAAGTATCCAAGCTCAATTACCATATATTGAATCATATGCCCCCTATCTGGCAAACACAAAAATCAAGGGATAACGTGATCGCTACCCTTGATTTTTGTGTTTGTATCCTATAAAATTTATGATTCTTAACTAGGGTATCTGTTCCGTTTGCTTTTTTACTGTTTTTACCACGGTAACTCTTTTTTCATAAGGAAGTGGCCCGTGGGAAAATCAACTGGAATAAAACTTTAGCCATCGGACCAGCCAAGTGTCAGCAGGGTGAATCCTTTTTTAACTTATGGTTTGCATGGTCAAAAACCGTTGCCAGTAATCCAGCACGTTTATTCCGGTTTCTTCTTATAAAATCCATGCCCCACTACTAGAATACTCACTATAAATCTTTATTCCATCCTTCTTCTTATAGCTGCGTACTTTAAAATAATAGTATTGATTGGATTTCAACTCATTTTTGGTATACGATGTTATGGATTTCTTCGTTATACTTTTTATTTTCTTAAACTTTCCATTGTTTTTTGTGGACATATAAATCTCATATCCATCTACACCTTTTTTCTCTTCCCATTTTAAAACAGCCTTCTTCTTTTTTCCTTCTATGTTCAGCCACACGCTTGAAAGAGAAGAAGTGATCTTTTTCACATTAGAATAGCTGCTATAGGTATATAGATTATCTTCCTCATCATAATAATAAGCTCTCACACGGTATTGGTATGCAGTTCCCTCTTCCATCGAATTATCATAATACTCTGAAGTTTTAGTAGAATAAGAATAAGTTTCCCCTACCTGCAGAAATTCATCCGCATCAGAGCTGCGACGCTCAACAAAATACCCTTCTGCATTGGTAATGTTTTTCCACTCTAATCTAATATTGTATATATCCGCTTTTCCCTTAAGAACAGGTTTCTCCATATTGACCGCTGGTCTGGTAAGGGTCTTTACTTCAATGAATGTATAGGCGCTTTCTATCATATTACCAGTATAAACATAAGCTGTAACTACAAAGGTATATGTGGTGTCCTGCTCCAGATTATAAACCGTATAGCTATTCGTACCTCCAAAGTTTTCAGTCCCCACATTGGTATAGATATTACTCTCTTTATCATATCTGTATATCTGATAACCGTCTGCTTTGACTACTCCCTTCCAGCAAAGTTTCACGCTTTTTCTCTCTATGTCACTTGCTTTTAACTCTGTAACTGCTTCAAGCCCAGGTGCCAGAATTTTGAAGGTAACCGCTTGGGCTCCTTGATAGTTCCCCTTTCCTTTGATTCGGACTGTTGCCGTTCCAGGATAATAGTTATCACTATAATAAACATAGTAATCCGTATTTTCAGTAAGTGTTTTCCCATTATAAGTCACTGTAAATTGCTGAGTAATCTCACTCCCCGTATAGCTTTTATCCACCACTCCATTCACTACCGCTCCTGCGATGTCAGACTTAATAGTACTTGATACCGGTGTGGTTGTTGATATCGGTGTTGGTACAGGCGTAGCTTCAGCTGGAAGGGTAAATCCATCGGTTCCGTTCCAGGTTAATAGGTATTCTGTGCTGCCAGAAGCTGTTGTAACGGTAACAGTATGATTTTTCCCAGTCAGATAAAGATAGATTGCTTCATCCCCTAAATGATTATTCTTTATATTATAGTCTGCACCGTCTACTAAAACCGAAGTAACTCCACTGCAACCAATAATTTTACGAAGATAGACTGCTTCCACCCCATTATATAATAATGGGATTCCATTACTTATTTTCACAGTGCCGCCCCGTACATAGGCATCTTCAATAGAAGAAACGCCAAAACTGTTTATATTAATACTTCCGCCATTGATAGTAATGTTTTGTCCAGTGTGGTCCTTCCCCCCACCAATTCCGGAAGCTACACCATAAATATCGTAAATACCACTGTTAATAGTTATATTGCTGGTTCCATAACCGTAACAGCCTCCGATTCCTGCTCCTCCGTCTCCACTGTAAACCTTCAATAGGGCATCCTTGTCCACTGCCTCTAGGGTTAAGTTTCCAACGTTAGTAGTACTACAGCATTTTTGAATTCCGGCAGCCGCAAAGCAGCTATCAAGGGTATTACTTCCTTTTATCTTTATGGTGACATTGGCTGCCGAATTATATCGAATTCCCAGAGCCGGCATATAGGGACTGACTGCATACCAGTCTCCATCATCCGTATGTATGTTCAGATTTTCAATGATCAGATTCACATTGCCGGAAGCTACATTTACATAAATGCAGTCCTTCGTGGCCACGGCTCCTTGTGGCATACTGATATGATAGCTTCCCGCTGAATTTAGATACAAAGTATAGTTAGAGTAAGTATAACTTCCACCTGTAGCTTCCACTGTAAATGCTCCTGTCCCGGCTGCCTGCACTTCCTGTTTTGGCTGATAATACAGGAATAGAAGTAATATAAATGTAAACAAAACTCCAATTATTTTCTTTTTCATAAATACTCCTTGTCTTTTTCCGCACCCCAACATTGCACTCAAATCAACTTTCCTAGCCGCCTTTTTGTACTGTTCTAATTGTTTACTTAACATACTTAACTTTACAGCTTCCATCCCGTGTATAAATTATATCTTCATTGTATATAGAAGCTGCAAGATCTGATCCCTTTTTTATAATAATAGTGCTTCCTTTAAATCCTTCGAATTGATAAGGGCCAAAACTTGTTACTTTTGATTTGGAAAAGTCTAGGGTAGTTAATCCTTCAATCTCACCAAATGCACAATTACCAATGGAGTCTACATCTTTCGGTATCGTAAACACACCGTCTTTCAGCTTCACGCTGTTCAAAAGTTCATATAACATTCTGCCGCTTGAATCTGCTTTGCTATAAATTACTCCATCTGTCACCTTCAGGTATTTATTAGATTTATCGATATCCAAGGTAGTCAGCTTCGTACATCCCATAAATGCACCCTGACTAAACATTGTCATTGTAGATGGAACGGATACTTCGGATAGGGCAGTACAATGCGCAAATACTTTCCAGCTTACTACTGATAATCCACCCTCTTTAATAATAACCGTGTTAAGCATTGGACAGCTGTCAAACCCATTTGGATAAATCTCTTTGCAGGTGCTTGGAATTGTCACTTTTGTAATCTTTGCCGCACCATAAAATGCCTGTTCTCCAATATACTTTACTTTCTTTGGTATCGTATAAGCTCCTTCTAAACCTCCAGGGTATGCACATAATGTTACATCCTTTTCATTTTTTCTCATCAAAACGCCATCTATGGTATAGTATTTTTTATTGCTCTTAGCCACAGTAAACTTCGTGAGACTTTCGCAAGATACAAATGCATTGGATGCCTCCTTAAGGGAAGCTGGTATACATATTTCGGTTAATTTTGAACACGACCCGAAGGTTTCATTACCAAGAGATTCAATTCCATTACCAATAGTAATTTTCGTAATCGTATTATTTCCCTCAAATGCGTTGCTAGTGATACTTTTTACGGTCTTGCCATCAATCTTACTAGGAATCGTAATCTCTCCGCCTTCCCCCTGATAACCAGAAATGTAATACGATTTTCCATCCCAGTCCTTTGCATATTTAAATCCATCACTCGTTACAAGTTCTTCTGCCTTGATTTGAATCGGAAGGATAACCGAACCGATTGCTAATAATGCGGTAATTCCTAATCCTAGTATAAATTTTCTCTTTTTCATATATTTCTCCTATCTGCATATTTTTGTATGCTTATTTCACATACATCTCCATTTCATGTCCACTAATTAAACAAACGATTAAAATACTCTTTGTAGTACCCTAAGACTTAAATCCAACTCAGTAAAAGGTTGGTAATTAAGTTTCTTATCTTGTATAAATGCGGCTACCTATATGTTCATAAGTAATATTGGAACCATCCATTTTCCTTTGCTCTCCGCTCCAATAGTAATCACATTCTATGGTTTGATCCGATACACTTACTTCAATCTTTCCGTAGGGAAATGAATTCTCGTCCCATGGGATGTCCATACTATAGAAATCCATGGTGAAACTAGCGGAGGATATTTCATTATAGTAAGCAATAGCCTCTATTTCCTGTGCCTGCTCTCCAGGTAGCATTGTGAAGAATTCCAGGCGATAATCCTCCTCATTCAGATTAGCCTTTAGTTCTTCTCCCTCTTTTGAGGTATACGTTCCCTCCCAGGCCTTTAAATCCTCTTCCTTAATATTTCCTGTGAATTGAGTTCTTTCCTCCCTAACGGTTGTCTCATCATAGCTGTCCTTCTTTTTAAAAACAGCAATAATATTACCGTTTTCCGTATGAAAGGTCACAGGAATATCCTTTCTTGTAAAGTCAATTTGTGCACTTTCACAGATGGTATCTCCTAATATCACATAGGGTAAATCGGCGAAGTCCATTGTTGCCACTCCATCAACGTAGGTTGAAAGATACAAATCCCTGCTTACAATAAATGTTTCCTCTGTCTGGAAGGCACACATAATAAAATCAAAATTCTCTCCTTTATCCTCATCAGCCTGCAGCTGCATGGTGATAGTCCTGTCCTCTCCATTGATTGGGAAGATTCCGGTATATAACCCCAGCAAATCATAGTAATTGATTTCTTCCTTTTTATCCTGCTTCAAGGCTACCTCATTTTTTTCTGCTACTACACTGTCATTTCTGCTATGTAGATAAAAATAGGCCACCGCAACCAATACCAGTAGAAAGCACACCAGCAGAAGGACCTTTTTTCTTTTTTTCATATCTTCGCTCCATTTCTGTACACACTATCTGCACTTTGAAATTTAACAATCTTTTATGTCTTTTATCTCTCCACGGCGCAGTACCCTTGAAAGATAAAGGTGTCTCCCATGAATGACTCATTCTATAAAGACACCTTTGCTATACTATTCATATTTTTATTACTTAACCGTAATCTTACAGGTTGCCTTCTTTCCACTTTCATCACCTACAATACAGGTAATAGTCACTACTCCTGCCCTATTTGCTTTCACTTTTCCATTCTCATCCACCGTTGCAACTTTTGTATTGGAAGATTTCCAAGTTACTTTTTTATCGGTTGCACTACTTGGCGTTACGGCTGCTTTTAAAGTCAGCGTTTTTCCTATTTTTAAGCTGGCCTTTGATTTATTCAATTCTACCTTTGTTACCTCTACCTTATCATTGACCGCAATCGTATAATTCCCTACCGTCTCGTCAGTCGAATATTCCGTGTAAACCTTGATATAGAAATTCTTGTCTAACAATGACAATTTTTTCGTTTCGCTTTCACCTCTGCCCACCGAAAAGTCATCCAGCTTAGTACCATCAATGTCATAAATATCCACATGAAATGACACTATATTCGGGTTCTTTAGCGTTATGCTGGGTTTTGTATTATCTGCCTCAACATAAAACCAATCTTCGTCATCAGGACTTTGAAGTTCAAACCGATTCGTCATATTTCTTGTTAAATCATTGGCGTTCTCCAATACATCTCCTGCTTCATCAGGAAGCTCTGTAAATGAAAATATGTAGTCAGCCGTATCATTTTTACACTCAGAAGTCAGCAAGGCATAATAAATCTTCTCCTGCTCGAGCTTAACATATTCCACTTCTTCTTCATTCGCACCACTCGCACTTATATGTTCCAATTCCTTATCTTTTTCATCATATAAATATATTGAGGGAGCATAACCGTTCGCCTGCTTATTCTTATATAATAAAGTTACCTTAAACCAAGAATCTGTATCAGTTTCCGTTGTTGGTGTAGTAAAACAGTACCAATCCTCTTCGGTTTTTACTGATATGGCATCCTTGATATTCTCACCCAATTCTATTTGTGTTGCATCGTTCTTATCTGTTCCTGCAGCCTTTACAACATCTTCCTGTGCAAATAATCCTGTGGCATTTACGATAGCAAGCGCAACACACAGGCCTACCAGTTTTTGAAGTCTTTTTCTCATTTTTAGATATCCCCTTTTCATACTTTATTGAATAACATTATTTTGTATCAATCATTCATAGGAATTGCCTAATTCATCTTCACTATACAGATTTAACTCTGTCGTATCCAATGTTGCTTTATTTCTCATATCATTTCCTCCTTGATGCAATAGTTAGAATATATCCTTCAATTATAAAGTTTCCCTCTGCTCTCGCCAATAGATTATCTTACGATTTCTTTGTAATATCCTAAGATAAACCAATAAAAAGCAGGCATAAGCCATATTTATCGTTGCGACGGCGGCAACTACTCTTGCATTTAATATCAGTTTAATATCAATATTACCATACCATTACTAGCACCAACTTGTGGTTCATTACACTTGGCGGTAAATACCCGTGACTGGACTTACACCAGCTAGATTAGTGCCATGCCTGGCACACAAGAAAAGAACGGTGATGGAGTAATCCTACCGTTCTTTTTGCTATCTTCTATAAATCTTCATTATTTTACGTCAAATTTCAACTGTTCTTGATCTGGCTTGTATCCAAGATTCCCCCGTGTAAAAATGAGAATTGCGATTGAAAGAATACCCAATCCTATCGCTACCGGTAAATCAGTGCTTGTCACAATCGTAGCAGAAAAAAGTGGCAGAATCAAGCTAAACGTATTTATACTGGCATGCAATAACATAGCAATGAATAAACTCCCCTTTGTATGGTTGAAAACCCAGGTCATAATTACAGCGATGGACATGACCAGCAACAGGAAAATAGGCAAATTAACATAAAGAATGGACAGGCTGGAACCCGGGCCGCCCCTTTGGGCCGATGTAAGAAAATGAGGCAAATGCCAAAAAGTCCACAGAATCCCGAGGAGAAAAGTCGCCCGCAGAGCGCCATATCGAGCCTGCATTCGCGGCAGAGCAAATCCACGCCAACCAATTTCTTCACCCAGCGGCCCACCGCCAAAGAAAATAATCACAAAGTAAATGATATATGCGACAGGAAATGAAGGTGAAAAACCCTGAAAGCTGGGCAGGGCTCCAGGAAGGATACTAATTCCGAACATCATCACCAGAGGGATTCCAAGCAAGACGAAGGCATACCAAAGCCAACCGACTTTAAACATGCAAAAACGTTTTTTCATATTAAGCCAACCGTCTTTTCCTTCCGTTACACGGACCATAATATAGGCTGAAATGGCCGGTCCGACGAATGCGTTAAGTATAAAGAAAATTTGAAAATAATCTGTGTCAGGTAACACATTCCACTGAGATAAAATATAGGGAATAAGTATAATCCAGGAAAAAGCGTATGCCATAAAAAAGAACGAGAATAGTGGACGCTGACGCATAAAGTTTTGAAGTTTCATGTAATTAACACTCCTTTCACATCTGTTTTTCTCTTTTAAATTCGAGAATGTCACCAGGCTGGCAGTCTAACACATCGCAAATCGCATTGAGCGTCGAAAATCTTATGGCGCTCACCTTGCCAGTTTTAATGTTTGAAAGATTCACATTGGCAATGCCTACCTTTTCAGCCAGTTCATTAAGTGATATTTTGCGATCCGCCATCATACGGTCAAGTCTCAGTATAATTGCCATTTGCACTCCCCCTTATAAAGTTTCATCTGACTGTTGTTGAAGTTCTACGCCATACTGGAAGATAAGTGAGAAGCAGAATAATACGATAGCCAATATATTCAGTTCATCGCTGAAATTGTACAAAGTACCCGTTGCTAACGAGATGGCCTTTTTTATTGCAAAATCAACTTGCGGAGCTACGATGCTGTCTATCAAAAGAAGGATTGCAATCCTCCTCATGCCTTTGACGGTTTTTTGCGTGAAAGGCGAATACTCACGGCTTATATTCCTGAAAATGCGATTTGCCGATACCAAAATAGCTATGAAGAAACACTGGCTGGCAACGCCGGTCAGTAAATCCGTACCGATGCCCACATCATTCGCCAGCGAAAACGGCGAGATTATTTTTATACCTCCCAGTACGATACTGCTGACTTCCGGTGATGCAGTAAGCCATATGATTCCGATCGCCTCAAAGCATACTGCGACGATCATAGCGATATATAATATCTTCGTCAATATAGCGACTACTCTGCTTGTGACTTGGATTTTTTTCTGTATAGCGTTCATTTTAATAACCTCCATCTACTTATTCCATCTACTTATTATAGATAAAGCATAACAAACTAATTAATGTATGTCAAGTATAATTTAATGATAATCATTAAATATTTAACGAAATACTTTTTTCCTATCTCTACTGTCTACTGTCACTTAATAGCCACTACTTGCATTTGTTATTGCGCTTCTTTTCTTTGCTCATATCCTTCGTAAACAATTTTTGTCTCCCATGATGACCGTTATAAACCATGTCAAAAATCTTGATATTAATCTTTCTCCAAGCTCCCTACCAATGATAAACAGTACTGAATTTGCTAGTTTGGTCGAAAAGATTAATGAAATGCTTCAAAGGATTGAAAGCAAAAACAAGGCTATCCAAAATGCAGAGTTACAAAAACATAAGGCAATTATCTATTCAATGAAAAAACAGATTAATGCTCATTTTACTGTTAACATAATTAATATTATTAAAATTCTGATCTCGAAACAAGATTTTGAAAAATCGATTGCCCTCTGTGACGGCTTATCCATGAATATCCGTTATAATGATAAGTTTATACCAGATTTCGATATTGATGACCGATTCATGGATTACAAAATCCCAAGAATGCTATTACAACCTATCATAGAAAATGCAATAGTTCATGGCTACAGAAATTACCAGCAAGACTGTAAAATAGATATAAATGGTAGATTAGTTGATAATCATCTAGAAATCATTATTCGTGATTATGGCGAAGGTATTCCACCTTCCAAGCTCAATGATATGCACGCGAAGCTTTCCGAAGACGGAACCTATCCTTCTGGGATTAATCATATTGCCCTTTTAAATATTGATTGTAGAATCAAATCCTACTATGGTAAGAATACCGGTATAAGTATAGTCTCATCCACTGAAAACGGTACTATAATTACCATGAAGCTAGGTGATTCCCTTTCCGTATAGACTTATTCACTAACGTATGCTTATTGCATTGTAAAAATATTCCTATTAATGTATACTTGCTCTATAAAAATTATGTAAAGGGGAGATTATTATGTTTAATGATATCGGAAATACGATTGGCACTGCTGCTAAGATTTTATTTATATTGAGTATAATTGTAGGTTGTTTCTGGACACTCATTTCATTAAATTCTAGTGGAAGTATTATTATACCTATTATTGTTGGTATTGGAGGATGCATATCGTCTATACTTATGTATGGACTCAGTGTGATTATCGATAGAATAATTAGAATTGATGAAAAAATAGAAACTATTTTAAAAGGTAATGATGCTACACATGCTTCTATAAATGAATAGCAAGCATATGAAATGACAAGAGCTGAACTTTATGATAAATTGAATGATTTAAAATTTAAAATCCCCAGTTCAATGAACTGGGGAAAACTTTACTCATTAAAATCTTTTACTTCAAAGCTTTGCAATAAAAATTGTACTATAATGCTGTCCATTTAATATTCCGAAACTTACACCCAACCTAACATGACCTTTATAGATAAGTTCATTATTCTCTTCCTCAACAATTTCCTCTAGATATTTCTCAGCAGCCTCGGCCTACTTGGAAACATTTCGTTGAAATAAAAGATATGTTGCTGAAAAGTAGCACAGCAATACAATGGCAAATATTCCATAAACACTTATACAGCTTATAATAGCTTGATTTAATTTTACATAGGGAATATAACTTTCGTACCTCGTTATTAAAAGATATGCTAAGGTTATACCTGCTACTAAGGAGGCGAATAGGACAGGGATACCAAACCAAACAGACATTTGCTGGCGAATATATCGGTTGATTTGCTTCTTGTCCACCCCTAAATTGGCAATTGTGGAGAAGCGCTTTTTGTGTTCGGTGGCATCTGTGAGTTGTTGCAATGCCAAAACCGTTAAGCAGATGATAATAAGCACAAGACTTGTATAGGTGCTTTCCAACCGAGTCATGAGCGAATTGGAAATTCCCTCGTTGATCTGGAGCGTTTTTAGACGGACAAATCCACTGCCTTGTTGGATAACGCCTGCATTGTCAAGCCATTCATCTAATTTTTTGTCTAAATCTACTGCAAATTCATAGCTCAGAGGTTTTGTTGTGTTTGCGGTATAATAGACCGTTGCAAGGGTGAGCGTATCACAAACGGAATCAGGCAAGATATAGGTTGAATCCATACCGCTTGTAAAAATCCCCATGCCCACATTAATTTGATAGTCACCGCCCTCTGCTTTTGTCAGTTTATGCTTTCCGGCTTGAATATGCTTATTGTGTTGGTGATAATTTTCTATTTTATCTTTCAAAACAGTATGGTACCAAGCTATGGCAAAACTGTTTTCAGACAAAGTAATTTCTTCATGTCCCGATAGTCTTAACAAGGCATTGTAGTCACTTAATGAAATTGCAAGCGTTGGCGTATCCTTTTTCGCCCTTATATTAAAATCACTTTCATTTAAAAAATAAGTTCCTATATTTGCAGTACCAGTAATCTCATATCCGCCCTCTTTCAAACAAGAGTCAATATAAGAATAATCTAGGTTTGATTTAGGTAGTTCACTTATGCTATCATAACCACGATAAACAGAAAAAATCTGCACATCATAAACCGTGCGTGCGTGTAGATAACCGTCTACCTGTCCTACTACGGTAGGCATCCATCCAAGCAAAACCAATGAGCCTATTAAAATGCAGCTTATAACAGACATGGTATTTGCGTTGGTTTTCATTTTTGAACCAAGCTGACCTAAAAGAAACAAATGATTGTATTTTAGCTTTATTGATTTGTTTTTAGCAACGGACAAAAGCCATGAAAGACAGGCAAAAAATGATGTAATACCGAATAAAAGCATACCGGCTGCAAGCAGCGTAGGCGCAATGACATAAATATCTTTAAGCACTCCGTTTGTTAATAATCCATTATAAATGGGTACAGTGCGTAGTATTAAAATACCACAAACGGTGCTTGAGATAGAAAGTATTGCAGCGAGCAAATTAACTTTGTTTTTTGCGATAAAAACCGATATAAAGAAAACGATAGCCAAAAGCAGAAAAATCATTGTGGCGGTTATGCCTAAAATAACAGGGAATTTTGCGGAAGCGTTTAGATTTTTCCAAAAAGGTAAAATGCCATTTAAGTTTAAATACAAAATACCGATTGCTAGTAAAGCCCCAACAACTAAACTTTTTGATAACATCTCCTTTATTGTCAGTCCACTTTCCGTTTTGTGACTGTCATACAGCATATCAATGATTTTGTGTTTTCTTATAATCCGTGCATTGCCCAAACTAATGATGATAAAAATGGTCGCAAAAAATCCAAATGTCCAAGCAATGGTATCGGGGAAAACAGAAAAATAAAACTGATAATTTTCACCGAAGGAAGTCATAATGATAGCACTTACTATCTGGGACAGCAATGTGCCGAGTACAATACCCAAACCAACTGCAATAAGCCCCATAATAAGCATCTCAATAAAAAACAGATAAGACACTGTTCGCTGTTCCATTCCCATGATTATTTGTAGCGCAAATTCCTTTTTTCTACGTTTTATCATATAGCGGTTTACGTAGGAAATTAGAAAAACGAGAAGAGACGCAATCAGAGGAATGATAATTTTCATTTTGCTGGAGAAATATTCTAGATTCATTTGGATGGGCAGTCGGCTGTTATAAAACGGGCTTGTAATGGATAAAAATCCATAAAACAACCCAACGGAAAGAATCAAGGTCAACATATAGATCAAATAATCCTTTGAGGAACGTTTTACGTTGCGCAAGGCCAGTTTAACGTACATCAGACAAGTCACCTCCCAAATGTGTCATAACATCAAGGATTTTTCCAAATAGCTGCTTTCTGCTTTGATCACCCCGTAGAATTTCCGTAAAAATCTGACCGTCTTTGAGAAACAAGATTCTCTTTGCATAGCTTGCTGTAAAAGCATCATGGGTAACCATGAGAATGGTCGCACCAAGCTCTTGATTCATGGTCTGTATGGTAGTCAAAAGCATCTGTGCCGAACGGCTGTCTAGCGATCCTGTAGGCTCATCTGCCAGTATCAGCTTAGGGTTGTTGATCATGGCTCTTGCGCAGGAACAACGCTGTTTCTGACCACCGGAAACCTGATAGGGAAACTTATCAAGAATGGGTACAATATCAAGTCTTTCAGCCATCTGCTTCACACGAGGGTCGATTTCCTCAACAGGTACTTTGTTAATGGTTAAGGCCATTGCAATGTTTTCGCTGATGGTAAGTGTGTCCAATAGATTAAAATCTTGAAAGATAAATCCTAAATTTTCTCTGCGAAATCGAGCAAGTTCTTTTTCCTTGATTTCCGTAATATCGATGCTGTTGAGAAAAATATGCCCTGAACTGACAGTATCAATGGTGGAAATACAGTTCAGTAGCGTTGTTTTTCCAGAGCCCGAAGCACCCATAATGGCGATAAATTCACCGTTTTGCACTTCAAAGCTGATGTCGTCTATTGCTTTGGTAATATTGCCTTTGTTTCCATAATATTTTTCACAATCTTCAATTTTTAAAATCTGATTCATATTCTTCACCTCACATTCATTCTAACGAATATGGCAATCCGATTGTATCTACTTTTCTTACAAAGTTCTTACAAAAATGTAAGAACTGCAGGGATTTACTCCTGCACTTTCACAAAATCTCCTTTCGGAAAATAAAGCTCCACCCCTGTCCCTTGTCCGAGCTTAGATTTTACAGCAATACCAATCCCCAGCTTATCGCAAAGCCGTTTGCATAAAAATAAGCCGATTCCGGTAGAGCTTTTTCTGGTTCTTCCGTTTTCTCCAGTAAAGCCTTTTTCAAAAATGCGTGGCAGATCACTTTCTGAAATCCCAATGCCATTATCTAGAAGCGTTAAGAGGATATACCCCTGCTTGGAACAGGCCTTAAATATTATGCTTGGCTCTTTTTCACAGTATTTAACTGCATTTGAAATTAACTGATTCAAAATAAACCCAGTCCATTTTTCATCGGCATAAACCGTATATTCACAATTTTGCACTTCGACAGAAAGATGGTTTTGAAGCAGTAGCTGTTTGTTTTCCGCAACAGCGGTATGGATCATTTCTGACAACAGCACTTCTTTTATGAAATAATCCTTTGCGACATTTTCACTTCTCGCATAATAAAGTGCCTGGTCCGTGTAATGGCTGACTTTCTCTAATTCTGCCATCAGCTTTCTGGTGATGTCGGATTTATTGTTTTCACAGATAAGGCTCATGGCAGAAATCGGTGTTTTCACATCGTGTATCCATTGCTCAATGTATTGCTTGTATTCCTTACGCTCACGTTTCGATTGGGATACCTGTTCCATCATGGATTTATTGGCGGTTTTAAGAATATGATAATAAATTTGATCCTCTGTAAGTATCGGGCAGTCCATTACTTCGGAAATTAAATATTTTTTATCCAAGCTATCCAGCTGTGAAAGGATTTGCGTAAAATACCTGCTGCGAAAATAGTAACATACATGGATATAGATAGCGGCAATCAGAAACCATACAATGAACAGAATCAAGATAATTCCCATTTGTATATGAACAGCCGATAGGAATATCGCACAGCCAAACATGGACAGAATATGGGTGATGATACCAGGGATTTGATCTTTTAAATAATCTGTATACTTCATATCAAATACCCTTGACGGTGTTTCGTCTGGATAAAATCTGTTATACCGATTTGCTTTAATTTTTCCCTAATTCTTGTAATGTTTACGCTTAGAGCGTTATCATCTACATAAAGCTGACTATCCCAAAGATACTCCACCAAATCTGCACGAGGAACGATCTTTCCGGTATTCCGGAAAAGAAACAGCATGATTTTTAACTCGTTTTTTGTCAGCTCAACCGACTTATATTGATGTTCAATTTTACTGTTCTCCAAATGTAGGGTTACCTCTCGATATGTAAGAACCTCTGCGTGTTCCAAAGCATAGGTACGTTTTAGCAAAGAAGAAATACGAGCCAGTAAAATCGAAGTATTATACGGTTTTGTAATAAAATCATCGCCGCCTAGCATGATGCTGTTAAGCTCGTCCATATCCGTGTTCCTGCTTGTGACAAATACAATTGGCACATTAGAGAACGTGCGTATTTGGGAACAGATTTTAAAACCGTCTTGTACAGGCAAATTAATATCCAGTAAAAGCAAATGAGGATTGTATATTTTTACCTCGCTGATTATATTTGAAAAATTTTTTAGCCGGATGACTTCATAACCGTTGCTTTGCAAAAGTATTGATAATTCTTCCTGAATGATCGGATCATCTTCAATGACCATAATTTGATACATAAAATTCATCACTCCTTTTTTCTTCTCAGATCTACAAATTCAAGTGATTCATCAGCTTATTTCGTTTCTATCTACTTTAGCTAATATCATTTTCCATTTTGCTAGAAACGTTTTCCCTTTGTTCAGGTAAATCCGTATTTTTCATCAATAGATGAATAACACGGAATGAATCATATTTAGAGCAACTTATGTTTACCTCAAGTTGCTCTTCTTTGATTGCTCAAAATAGGATACTTCACCAAAGAATTATAACACTTCTACCTATTTATGACCATCTTCGTCATAAACGTCGAAAATAGAGTCATCAACGTAACGAATTTCCAGCTCTACTCCCGCAATTTGTCCTCAATACATTTATGGATAGCAATTCGGGTGCATATTTTTTTTAGATTCTCGATTGAATCTGCAATTTCTTCTTTACTCCGGTTAATGTAACATTCATCATGAAATTTTACAGTTGCTTCTCCGATTTTCATTTCTTTTACTACCATACATGCACCTCCTCATAAATATTTATGTTGTACTGGTTGTACTTTATAAATAAAATTCCAACGAATTCTACTATTTTTTTCATTTGTTATATCCCGAAAAACTGCATTATATAGTATTTGCATCATATAATTATGAAAAAGTAGGCGTATTACAACTCACCTCATAATGTCTGTTGGAGCTATATCCATTCGTAATATTGATTCTTAAACGGAGGAATTAATCCCTTGTTAGAAAGCCATAATTCATCAAATATATTTTGCTTATATTTAAGGAAATCAAGAGCAGACCAGGAAGCGGAACTGCGTGGTGAAGGGGAAACTCTCACCAGACATGAAAATATTTTACTGCAAGTTGCAAAAAAACTCGGCATCACAATAACTAAAATATATAAAGAAATTGTGTCCGGAGAGACCATTGCATCTCGTCCAGAAATACAGGCCCTACTATCAGAGGTAGAGCAAGGTATCTATGCCGGAGTTCTTGTAGTAGAGGTAGAACGTCTTGCCCGTGGTGATACAATCGATCAGGGGATTATTTCCCAGGCTTTCAAATATAGCAACACCATGATTATTACTCCTATTAAGATTTATGATCCATCGGATGAGTTTGATGAAGAATATTTTGAATTTGGTTTATTCATGAGCCGGCGCGAATATAAGACCATAAATCGAAGAATTCAGCGTGGCCGAGTATCTTCCATCAAAGATGGAAAATATATTTCCCCTACACCTCCATATGGCTATGATCGAGTTAAGATTGCGAACAATTCCGGATTTACGCTTACTCCAAACGCAAAAGAAGCTGAAGTCGTTCGCCTCATTTTTGATTTATACATTAATGGTATCACTCACGAGGACGGTGCTCACGAAGATTTAGGAAGCTGGAAAATAGCAACCTACTTAGATCATCTTGGTATCAAACCCCGTGTATCTGAAAGTTGGTCAGCTGCATCCATCCGGGATGTATTGAAAAATCCAGTATATATCGGAAAAATATGCTGGGGTAAAAGAAAAGAAATGAAAAAGGTAGTTGACGGTAATATTATGGTTAGCCGTCCAAATTCTTCTGAATACATGATGAATGATGGCTTACACGATCCTCTTGTCACCGAAACCTACTTTCAAAAAGCAAAAGAGATTATGTCTTTGTCCTCCAAACCTCCACTTAAAAAAGATAAGATTTTACAAAATCCATTATCAGGACTTATATATTGTCAGAAGTGCGGCCAACTGATGAACCGTCTTGGACCTAACCAAAAAAATAGGTATGCTAGCATACGATGCCAAAATCGCAACTGTGATAATATATCTGCTCCTATTTACCTGGTTGAAGAAGTAACCATCAAATCATTAACTGATTGGCTCAAAGATTACAAACTGCAGTTAGAAAATGCTGAAACTACTTCTTACTGTCACGAAGAAGAACTTTTATCCTCTTCAATAGCTGCCTTTGAAACTGAAATAAATGAATTAAATAAACAGCTAACGAAAACCTATGAATTCCTTGAAAAAGAAATTTATACAACAGAAGTTTACTTAGAACGTAATAAAACATTAACTGAGCAAATAAGCTCTGCATCCACAAAATTGAATGATCTAAAAAAACAATATAACTCTATACAAACCCGCAATAAATCAATGCAAATACTAATTCCTGCTGTCACTTCAATAATCGAGTCCTATTACAATTGTACTGATGCATGTGAAAAAAATAATTTACTGAAAGAGGTTTTATACAAAGTAACGTATTTGAAAACGGAAAGAAATAGTCGAACACAAGTTAACAATGCAAATTTCATCATTGAGCTATTTCCTAAGATACCACAATAAAAAACTAGTTACGTATATTCTACCTACTACTTCATTCTTGTATAAAGCTAAAAAAAAACCGCCTATCTTCAAAAATCTTGAAAATAGGCGGTTTCTATGCTTTCATATCAAAAGTTATTTCGGAATCAGATTCATTTACAGATAAAGCTCCAAGGGAACTATCCTCTCCCTGATTCATTTTTACCGCATTTCGCCACGCTTCATTATATATTGAACACACATCTATCTGGCGCGCTGTTTCTGCCTTTGTATTCAACATAGTCCATCCACCATTAGAATATTTTGCAACCATTTCTCCATTGCTGTCATAAAACTCAGCATAATCACCATTTATTTCTGAGTCCTGGTATTTAACTTCACCCTCGAGTAATAATGCTATTACATCCAGCGTTTTATTGGCATCCTGCTTATTTTTTTCCACTTCTTTTAGTCCTTGTGTAATAATTCCTTTTCTATCTGGTGATACTTCCGAAACATATCGCTTCATTACTTGATTAAAGCCTTGAGATTCATTTTGAAATTTGCCTTCCGACTGATCCTTTTTTGCCTGCTCAACTATTGTTTTTTTATATTCTGATTCACTTGTATTTGATTTCTTCTTTGTATATACATAAGCATCATTAAAATCAGGCAAGCTTATCCCAGCTATTTTGCTTGTTCCTGAAAAACTCCTAAACTGAGTTGGAGTGACTCTACTAATATTCATCTAATCCCCTACATTCTTTTGTTTTTTAAGCAAAACTAATTTCTAACGAAAGTTATCCATCTTAATAGTTGTAGTATTAACTTTTGTAAGTACGCCTTTAAATACTGCTTAATTATAATATCGGTTATTTTCACTTTGCAGTTAATATCCATAGACGTATTATACCGATAGCAGTAAAATACAAACCCCTGGAATCTTCTGCGAGCTCCAAGGGTTCAATTTTCTGTATTTAGTTAATTTTGCTATTTTATTGTGCGCAACATAACTTGATGCTCTTTGGCTTGCGTTTATGCGTCCAGTTGAATATCTACTTTACATTCCATCCGTGTACTTTTTACCTTTAATCCCATTTTTTTATAAAAACATTCTGCTTCTTTATTTACTTCCCATACATTTAGCTCTAAAGAGTTTGAATTCCACTCTTTCGCTTGAAGCTTTGCTGCTTCAAAAAGTTTTCTTCCAATCCCTTTCGATCTATACTCAGAATCTACAACAAAATCTTCAATAAATACTTGTACACAATCTTTCAAAATAGGTATTCCTATGAATTCCTTTTTGATCATATGGCATAATCCAGCCACTTTATCATCCTCTATCCATAATAATATCACATCGTTTGGATTTTCTATCATTTCCTTATATTGCAGTTCTGTAATTACTTCTCCATCTTTGTATATATCTGGTCTTCTATCTAGATGCAACCGAAAAATTTGATCGAATAATTTATACACTGTTTCAAAATCATTCCTATTTGCTATTCTTATTCCCATGTTTCTTTTCCTCCACTCATTGGTTTTTTACAGTTAGCTAATAATTATAAGACTATAGTTGGTCAGTTGTCAAAGCAAAAAGTAAATAATGCAAATTTCTGTATTAAATTATTTCCTAGAATGCCTCAATAAAAAACTACCTACACATAAAGTATTTTCACTCTATATGTAAGTAGTTTTTGCTCAATCTATAAGCTTTAATAAATCTCTAAATTCATGTAAATGATAATTTGCGATAGGTGAGGATACTGCATCGCCTATTGCAGCACTTTCCATACCTCCAGATTTTGCTGCTTGTATTCCTGCCACAGCGTCTTCTACAACCAAGCAACGCCCCGGCTCTTCGTTTAATTTTTCTGCTGCCTTTATAAATACTTCCGGATTTGGTTTTGAATGCGTGATATCACATCCATCTGTTATGGCATCAAAGTAATTCTCTAATCCTATCTGCTTTAAAATAAATTTTGCATTCTGGCTCGAAGATCCAATTGCAAGTTTGATTCCCTTAAGACGTAAGACATCCAACGTATCTTTTACTTCTATGCTTAAGTTTGCTGGAGAGAGTTCTTTTAACAGTTCTTTATATTGATTATTTTTCTCTTCCGCATACATAATCTTCTCCACTTCGGCTATCTCTCCCTTGTAATTCTCAAGCAGTATTTCCAGGCTTTCCATTCTACTTACTCCTCGCAAGCGATTGTTTATTTTTTCATCAAAATAAATACCCAACTTATCCGCTATCCTACTCCAAGCTCTAAAATGATATTGATCCGTATGGCATATCACTCCATCCAAGTCAAAAATTACTGCATCGTATTTCATACTTTAGGCCCTCCAATTCTAGTTTTCAAATAAACTTATCAACCTTTTAATGAGACTGCTGTAAGATGAGATTTTACTCCATTTCACAGCAGTCCCAATGTTAACCCCTCAATTGATTTTAGTATTCTCTACTTTTTATATAGCTTTACTCCATCTATGTGTACCACCGTATTTCCAGATGATGCAACATAGAATCCCACATCAACATATCCACTGGTAACATTGATATTGTCAACAACAACTCGCCTCCAAGCACTGTCCGAAGGCAAATTTGCATATATATCAGTCCCACCATAATTACTTACTTCCAATCGATTGGTGGACGGTGTGGCATTTGATGTTTTCACCCATGCTTCTACCCTATAGATACCATTCTCAGCTGAAACTTTCTGATGAATGCTTTGCTGATAAGCGCTTGCACTATAAAAATATGCTCGTTTATCGCCTTCCTTTGCTGATTCTGGTGGATTCATTCCTGATCCAGAATCTACTCCATATGCTAATGCTTGACCACTTGGGTGCCACTCGCTCCAATTAGAGTCATTGGTTTCCCGCTCAAATCCAGCATTATCCAATAAATTGATGGATTTTGCATTGGTAGCATTTACTAAAACACGTATCTGATCAATATTGATGTTACCGCTATTTGAAGAATCATATCGATAAGAAATTGTGTTTTCTCCATTTGCCAAAGGAAGCGTAGTTGTTATGTCCTTCCAGGCATTCCAATTACCACCATTACTAGGTACTGTAAGCGTAGTGCTGTATTGATCGTTGACATATATATTGACGGTTTTACTTCCACTCGTGCCATTACAGCATCTCAAAACAGTATTATAATTACCCGCATTTGGTACAGTCACACCAAATGATACCCTTGCTCCTATAGAAGTTACTCCATCTGCAAAACCGGTACCTTCGTAAAACCAATGGTTGTTATTGACGGATGCCGTTCCATAAAGTGCAGCTGATTCTGCTTCTGCAACAATTTGATCTGGGTAAAATGGAACCAAAATATAATCCATATTGATATTACCGCTATCCCCTGCCGCTGTATCATATTTAATTGTTATACTATTATTGCCGGCAGCTAGTGGTAATACTTGTGTCATATTGCTCCAGGAATTCCAGTCAGCGGTTACGTTGAAATTGACTTGCGCTTCATAATTTCCATTTACATAAACACTCATATTCTTTGCAGCGCTTCCTCCATTGGCATATCGTAACACAACCTTATAATTTCCGGCATTTGCAACTTTTGCATAATATGTCATAGCTGCTTTGTCATTATAAAATCCATCTACAAATCCAAGTCCAGAATACCCCGTATGATTTGTGTTGATGGTTGCCTGTGTACTTAGTGTAGCACCCGATAAAGATGATTGCTCTGCCTCATACTTTTGCGCGCTTGCTGTAACCGTTGCATTTCCTGTCACTGACAACTGCATCGATGTTGTACTTGCAGCTGGTATTTTTATGTAGGTTACATCGCCGTAAACATCTTTTCCAACCGAAAAACCGCTTCCTTGTGCCTGCACTAAGTTTGAATACTCTGGATACTGCGTTATTGAAGAACCATTCATGCTTACAGCAGTGCCTGCTTTGTTGTGTACGAGAAGATAATAATATTCAACTCCGTTCTCGTAAATTCCTTCTTTGGCACCAACCGTAACATTGACGGTATCATTAGCTAAAACTGATTGAATTGTCTGTTTCAAATACTGATTGGATTCATAGTTATAAGTTGATCCATCATCATCGTAGTAGTCAAAGCTAGTCGTGCTAGAATCTGGAAAAATATCAACCATTATTTCATCAACGGTGTTTTCTCCAACATAATCATCCACTTTTTGTCTTGGTATGATTGCACCTTTTTTTATAAATAATGGGATATCATTCCAATCTTTTGCATTAAGTGAATATGGTATCGTTGTACCTCCTGTATATACGCGTCCTCTGTTGTAATCAATCCACTCTCCTTGTGGAAGGTAGATCCATTTACAAGACTGCCCTTTTTGTGTTACTGGTGCCGTCAGTAGCCAATCTCCAAACATCCATGCATCTGTATCATTCGCTACGTTCGGATCGGATGGATACTCAAATAACAATGGTCGTATCAAACCTAATCCTGTATCATAAGCACTTCTCTCATAGGAATACATATATGGGAGGAGTGAATATCGAAGCTGTATGACGGACTTGGTGGCTTCTTCTGCAGAGCTTCCAAAGAACCAAGGCTGCCTTTGCTGATAATTATTACCATGAACACGGAATACTGGTGTAAATGCTCCAAATTGGAGCCATCTGGTATACAACTCTGGACTTGGGTTTTGTATCGTTCCTGAATTTTGGTTAAAACCACCACCATCCATTCCCCATTTTGCCTGACCATTGTTTACCGTTGATAATAAAACTGCTTTTTGCTCGTTTAAACCTGCTGCCCAGCTGATTTTCTCACCCTTGTAAAACTGTGCGCCTACATCCCCTGACCAAATGCTTGTGGCATATCGTTGTGTACCTGGATAATAATTTCTAGCGGTCTGCCATACTCTTGTTTGGCCTGATGTATAATTTCTTTGACCCTCATACAAAGCTTGTGACAGATGTAGCGTCGTAAAGTTTCCAAACCAGTATTCTGCACCACCAGAAGATACTTTATCGGTTTCATCATTCCACCAGCCAACAATTCCTTTATTAAATGCGTCGACCGAATGGTTCCACCACCACGTCCTCTCACTTTCGCTATAAGGATCAATACTTCGAACCGTTACTGGTAAAAAGTAATCCGTATATTCATTGTGACCTGGATAGAAATAATTGCCTGATGCCGCATCGCTCCCTTGAACGGTAGTTGTCCCGTTTGATAGTTTTGTGACAATACGAGGCTTCGTTATACCGATTAATTTAATTCCTTTGTTTTGCATTGTGGTCTTTAAGTCGGTACTTGCAGAGGATGGAAATTTCGACGTATTCCATGCAAATTCTCCATAATTATTTTCCCCGTACTGTTTCCAGTCGTAGTCAAGAGCATAACTGTCAATTGGAATATTTTTTGCACGATAAGTATCTACCATACTCGTTAACTCGGCTTCATTTATATTCCATTCAAAATTGGAAAATCCGAGTGACCATTTTGGCATCATTGGAGAAGTTCCTGTGATCTTTGCATAGCTCTCCATGATTTCTTTCGGTTTACCAAGCATAATATAGTATTCCACATCTGATTTCACATATCTTCTGCCCTCTTGTGGTGTACCCCCATAGTAAAACTCCATCTTTTTATCCGTGGAATTCGTATAGGGATAACCACCATCCGAATCTACTAATAGACCGTATCCAGCCGTTGACCACATAAAAGGCCCACCCGAGTTTCCCTGCTGTCCAGCTGTTGCGGCACTCGTATTATTATTTCGAAGCAATTCTCCATTTTCCGAAAAGCAATCGTAGGAATGAATTCCATACAGGTTGGTAGAATCCTCTCGAACAAATCGTACCCCATCAGAATAGACGCCACCTGAACCAGGCTCGTAGAATAGTGTGGTACCATCTGCCTTTTTCACCGTCATACGGCAAGGCGTTTTCGAAATCTCAACTCGCATATCCGTGGTCTCTAAGGTGATTGGATCTGCATTTGTATTAATGGTACAGTTTACGCTATCCCAAGATAAATTCGGATCAATCATTGGGGTATCGCTGCTTGATGCAATCGAATTTGGTCGATAATCTACTTTTATTACTCCCTCATCACATACATCAAGTACAAGAAGATCATCATTTGCCTCAGCTCCATTATCTACCGTTACGGTTAATGAGTTTCCGTCCGCTTGGGTCCCTATTACATTTCCTAATGCTAATGTATAGGCGTTAATTGATTTTGTATAAAGACTGCCAATCAGTATAACCGATACACCAAAAATAACTGTAACCTTGGTAATCCAACTTAACTTGCTACCATTTTGTTCTCGCATAACACTTCCTCCTCCCTTACTTTAAGAAAATGCAATCCAGATTAATACCCGCATAATCTCCCGAATTATACGCCATTTTAATCGTATTTTTCCCTTTGTTTAACGTAACATTTGCAATATAGGTTCCCCATGTATCCCAGTTGCTTGTCTTAGGTAATGTAATACTTAGATTTGCGCTATTATTAAGTATGAGCGTTCTTTTCGCTATTTCTGTTCCAGCACAATATCGTAGCGCAACGGAATAAGTGCCTGCTGCTGGTACATTGATATCAAACGTAACCGCATCTCCTTGACTAGAAAATCCATCCACAAATCCATCGCCATAGTAATTATTATGATTCGTATTTGTAGAAACCTGCGTTAAGCTTGCATTCTCTGCTTCATATGGTGCCTTGCTTACTCCATTTAATACAATCGTTTTTGCTGATGTTCCTGCTGGCACTTTTACATAAGCCAATTTTTCGGCTTTACTATAATAATAACCCGTCGAAGCATTCACAAAGGTAGCTTTATCCGTATACTTTGTAATGGCAGAACCGTTTACCATTATACCGGTAGGCTCCGTAGCAAAGATTTGTGTGGTCACTGGAATGGAAGTCGCTGGTACGCTCACCGTCACTTGTTGAGATGAAAAATCTTCCACTGCAGTTACTGTCATGGTGGATTTATCATTGTTCGTTAACGTATAAGTGGAATTTCCCATTGGATAAACTCGGAATGTAAGATGATTGTAAGCATCTACATCATTACCAATTGATCCGCCAATCTCATAATCTGAGTTTAGATTCATTGGCAAAATACTTCCATTCTTAACATATACTGGAATCGAATTCACATCCGCATAGTAAGATTTTGTTTGTCCTCCAGCTGTCATGGCATTGTGATAAAAATCGATCCAGTCTCCTTCTGGAAGATAAACATCTTTCATTGTTTGTCCTTCATTAAGGATTGGTGCTACTAATAGACTATGCCCAAACATAAACTCTTCTTCTAATGAATATGTAGTTGCATCCTCTGGATAATCAAGCAGCATCGCTCTCATCATTGGTGTACCTTCTGCTGCTGATTTTTGTGATTCACTGTAAATGTAAGGAAGCAAATTCATACGTGTATTCGTGTATTTACGGAATGTAGAAACAACGGTATTATCCCCTGTCCTGCTTTGCACATTCCAAGGAGAACGTTCTTCGCTCGGACTAGGATTTGATTTTTCAGAATGGAACTGCATAATTGGTGCAAATGCTGCCATCTGTGTACTACGTTTGTAGAGCTCTGCACTTGGAAAATCACCTGTAAATCCAGCTAGATCCCAGCCCCAGAAAGGTACACCGGAAATTCCTGCACTAAGTCCAGCGCGCAAGGCATCTTTGTATGCAGAAAATGTGGACGACTGATCTCCCGCCCAATACGCACCACTTTGCTGTGCTCCTGCCGTTCCAGAGCGGCTAAATGTTATTCCATCTGAACCTTTCTTTGATTTAGCATAATTATTATATGCATTTATATAAAGATTTGGATAAAGATTTCTCATCTGGCTTCCGGTTTTTCCATTCGAGAAGCTCGTGTTTCTTCCCCAAACCATTTCGCCTCCGTCCGTTTTAAATCCATCAATGCCAATGTCATCAAAAAGATATGCCCGTTTTGACATCCACCAATTAACTGCTGCCTGATTGGTAAAATCCAAAAGAAGACTATTCCCAAACCACCCAGACGCTGGAATCCGGTATTGTGCGCCTGATCCATCACCTACCGCATACCCTTGTTGTATCATATAGGATTCGTCATTATCTTTTTGCTGATAATTATAGGCCGTATATTTTTGTACAGGTACCTGCCACAATAATACTTTCATATCGTTGTTATGTATGTAGTTCACCATATTCTTTGGATTCGGCCATTTGGTACCATAGGTAAAATCATTATTTGCTAATGCCGATTCTCCGGATACTGGAGTATAGGTCGCATCATTCCAAATATAGAAGGTATTCTCATCACTCCATTGTTCTAATACAACAACGGTTGCAGGAATATCATTGGTAATCGAATTTCCTACTGCACCTTCTACTTCCGTTTGATTATCCCATTCATTTGCAGACATCCATAACCCAAATGCCCATTTTGGCATATCTTGCGGTAAGCTGGTGAGATTTGAATACTGTGATATGATATCATCTGGTCTATCTCCAGCGATAAAATAATAATCCAGAATGGAGCTCAAACTACCATCCGTATTCGACGCAAAGCTATACTGTGAATTATCAGTAGAAGCCATATCAAATTTGGAATAATAAGTTGAATTTAAGTATAAACCATACCCTTTATTCGAATAGAAGAATGGAACGGCAAGATACGTTTTTTCTCCCTGGTTTTGATATTGATTATAAACATAGGTTTCTACAATTTTACCTCGTTTTTGAAAATCAGAATATCGCTCGCCAAATCCATAAAATTTTTCATCCGTTGGCGAAGAATATGCATCTTTCACTCCTTTTATAATGCTACTTCCATCCGTAAGCCAGGTTAGGCGGTTTTGCTCGCTTCCGCTTTCCGAAATCAGTGCATTGGTAACTACATCATATACCTGTAGCTTATACGGATTTTTAGTAACCACGACTTTAATTTTACTTGTTTGCACGGAAACCGCACTGGAAGTTTCATTTACCGTATAATTACTTAATCCGCTGTCAAAATTGTAGCTTCCAGTTGGTGACAACTGCATGCGGAAGGTATCATCGGTTGGAAAGCTTACTGCAAATTTTGGCGAAAAATTTCCCGTGTTTGCAGTTGCGTTAAATACAACACATCCATTATCAGACGAATATAGCTGTGCACTATTTACATATTCCCACCCTGTTACCTTAAATGAAAACGAACCAATTTGCTGGAGATTGCTTCCATCTTTATTTGCGTATACTGTATAAGCAACTTCATCTCCTTTCGCAAAGCTTCCGATATTCGCCTGCCAATACGAATTATTTCCACTGTTATATTTCCAAGAGGCTCCCACATTTTGCTGCCAAACACCATTTTTTGTATATGCAACCCAAACACTATGACCTGATTCAATCGGCCATGTTGTGCAGTTAATTAAAACATCCTCTCCTGCAACCGGATCTCTTGCGTTTCGTTCCGTCGGCTCACTGTCGTAGAGATCATCGATTCCATACGGTGAATGCCAGACACCTCCTATTGCATATACAGGTTCCGAAACTAACAGCACACATAAAACCATTACAATCACTAAACTCCCAATTTTTCTTATCATACAAGCCTCCTTTGCTTGCTCCACTTTTAGTTACTATCATACGCGTGTTTCATATTCACAGACGATACTACTTTTATATTATTTTCACTCCCTTCTGCGTCTACCTTTCCCTCTTGATTTGAATATTGAACCAACAAATGATTCCCTATTTCATCCTCGTAACAACATTCCCCATGTTCTCCATATACAATAAAGCATAGATTTTCATAACTCCCGGAGTTATTCCCCACATAACTTCCTAGCTCTAATGTTTCAGAAAGATTCATAGGAAGGATACTACCTTCCTTTATAAAAATTAAAATTTTCCCAAGCTCACAAGGTAGCACATATTCTGTCCCTCCTACATAAGGCTTATTGGTGAAAAAGTCATACCATACCCCTGTTGGTAAATATACGCTTCGCTCCTTTACTCCTTCATAAAGAATTGGTGCCACCAATATACTTCTTCCAAACATATATTCATCTTCTATTTCGTATACCTTCTCATCCTCCTCATTATCATAGATCAGGTGCGCAAATAGTGGCCGGCATTCTTTAATTGCATGTTTTGCCTCATTGCATATATAAGGTAGTAGATTCATTCTTAAGTTTGCATAATATCGATATATCTCCATGACCGATGCATCATCATTCACTTTTGCAATGTTCCATGGACTTCTATCATTGTTCCAGCTTCTGCGATTCATATCCCCAAACTGACCGGTTCTTGGTTCTGCATGAAATTGCATGATTGGACAAAATGCTGCTACTGCGGTTGCCCGCAAATATAATTCCGTGGTTGGAAGTTCTCCTGCAAAACCTGCAATATCAAACCCCCAGAAAAATACTCCAGATAGACCTACTGACAGTCCCGCACGAATCTGTGCTCGTAATTCGCTAAATTCAGATACCTGATCTCCTGCCCAATGAGTCGGAAAGCTTCCCGCCCCCTTGTATCCAGCCCTTGAAAAGGTAATCCCTTCCCCTTTACCAAGCATCTTCTCTAAAAACTTGTAATACCCCCCAACATAGGCGTTCGGATATCTATTTTTCATTTCATATCCTGTCATACCATTACAAAATGTAGATTCATAGTCATAGACAAACTCACCACCGTCAGTCTTAAATCCATCTACATGAAGTTCTTTTACAAGATATTCTCTTTTTGAAAACCACCAAGCTGCAGCTTCTGGGTTTGTAAAATCAATTAGGAGCGAATCTGCAAACCAGTTATCTGTTATTCGGTACGGTGTGCCATCCGCTTGCAACACACAATACCCTTTTTCAATGGCATATCTTTCGTCATTTTCATGCTGTTTGAACGTTCCTTCTTCTACATGTTTTATCACTGGAATCTGCCATAATATGAGCTTCATATCATTCGCATGGATTATCTTTGACATTTCCTTTGGATTTGTCCATTTTCCGTCTTCTTCAAAATGAAACTCCTTATAGGAAAGTGCTTCGCTTCCATCCTTTGCCTCATACTTTGCACCATTGAATAGATAAAAGGTCGCTTCATCACTCCAAGCTTCCAAAACTACTACAGTTGCTGGAATTTTGTATTTTTTCATGTTTTCTACTTGTTCCAATGTTTCTTTTTGACTATCCCATCCATTTGCCGACATCCATGGACCAAACGCCCAACTTGGAGGAAGCATAAGTTCGCCAGTTCGTGTTATGTATTGTTGCAACTGCTTTTTTATTGTGCCAAAAAAGAATAAAAAGGAATCCTGTGATGGTACTTTACCAATTATGGTACTTACTGTTACTGTATTTTGATCTTCTATACTGTCTTTTATATCGAAATCAACGATATGATTGGTGTCATAATACACGCCGTATCCTTTTTCTGTCATAAAAAAAGGTACTGGAAGATAGGTTTTATCCATCTGGTGTGTAAATTGTTCTACGACACAGTTCTTCGGGTGAAGTCCTCGTTGATTCACTTTGTCAAACTTCTCGCCAAATCCATAAAATGTACGCCCAGATAAATCCATAGAAAACGTAACATGCTGTATGGTATCATTTTCATCTAGTAGTATTTTTATTGCATGAATTCCTTGTTTAAACGCTCCTAATAATTCCTTGTTTTTGCCCTCTAATTTGAAAGAATTAGAATCTGCATCCATTGTTAATGTATACTCACATCCGTTATATCGATAGTTTTCTTTTACGAGATTGTGCATATCGTTTCGTTTGTTGGTCATATTCATTTGAGCTGAAATATGATCCGTATTTAATAAGATCTGAAGCTGCATTCTTTTCTTCTCATGTATGCTGTAATACAAAGACAAACTTTCACTATCAATTCCTTTGTCAATAAATACTTCCGTAGGTGTACTAAACTCATAGCTTTTCAGGACTTCAAACGAATACCATTTTGTTTTGATTACATGATCATCTTTTGCCATTTGTATTGAGTATTGAATCTTTGTTCCCGTGCAAAATGAACCAAGAGAAAACGTATAATAGTCTCTTTTCTCTTTACTATATCTGAAAATTCCTTCCGTCGTTTTCTCATCTACTCCATTTACTATAACCGTTAGTGTAGGAGGGGTTGCTCGATTGATATCTCCAGATACATAGCAATTCACGTTTATGTCATCGTTTGCCGTTACAAATTCAGGTTCTCTCCCGTAATCATTACATTCATAGGGATTGGTTCGATTCGAAATGTGTTTTATTTCCATATATGCCTCCATTATTGTGTATAAACACGAAAAGTAGAATATTCTCACGTCTGACAACCTTTGAGTCTATACTACTTTTCATGTTCCCTCTATCGACGAAAGTCTTAGGGTTTCTTTATTCACTTATTCATTCATTAATTTTTTCGCTACAACTTCCTCTTGGATCTGATCTAATACATCTTTGGCTGGTACATTATTTATCACAGCATCTTCAAGGATCGGTGTCATTACATCAACAACCTCGCTATATCTTAAAAGTGCAGGAGGTGCAGCTGCATAATTAAGAGATTCCATAACTGCTTCTCTGCTTTCAGGTGGTGTTTGTTCCAGATACTGAGCCATTAAGTCTTGATCGGATACAGTCGGTAATTCCCACTGTGCATCCAATCGCATCTTAACTACTTCTTTATTGGAAGCCATGTAATTGATAAATTTAAACGCTGCTTCCTTATTTTCACTCTTTTTGTTGACACAAGCTACATTTGCAAAGAAATGTGCTGCATGTGTTTTGTTTCCAGTTTCTACTGCAATATCCCAGTCAAAATCAGTAATATTTTGAGCATAATCACTAAATGCCCAGATTCCTGTATGAATCATACCAAGATTTCCTGATTTAAACATATCCCAGTCACCACGACCTGCCATGTCTTCTGTATTTGGCATTACTCGATTGTCTCCACATACGCGGTCTAACATCATTTGAAGTGTCTCAACATTTTCAGAAGAATTCATGGTAAATGTTTTACCGTCCTCACTAACTAAAGAACCACCATTTGTCTTAACTGATTTATATAATTCATTGTAAGTAACCGGCTGATACGTTCCCCATATATCATCACCAAGCGCACGGATTTTTTCTGCTGCTGCCTGTTCATCCTTCCAAGTCCAGTCGGATGTTGGATAACTAACTCCTGCCTTGTCAAAAAGATCTTTGTTGTAGATTAATACAACTGTCGAAAAGCTTTGTGGAATTGCATACAACTTGCCGTTATAGGTAGCAGCATTTAGAGGTCCTTCGCTGTATGCATCTGTGGATGAGCCCGTTGAATCAAAATAAGTGTCAAGTGGTTCAATCGAATCTCGGATTGCATAAGTTAAGAAATTCTCCATATTCAATTCAAAACAATCCGGTGCAGAATTACCTGCCATCTTTGTTGTTAATGCAGTAAAATAATCATCGTATCCTAATGACTGCACTTCAACTTCAATATCAGGATTTTCTTCTTCAAATTTTGCCACCATATTTTTTAATGTTTCTGCATTGGATTCTCCTGCCGAAAATTGAAGATATACAATTTTTGTTTTTTCCTTACTGGTATCTTCTTCTGTCTGTGCATCCTGCGTATCCTGTGCTACGGCACCGGTTTCTGCAGCATCTTCCTTTTTGTCTGACTTTCCGCATCCAACCAGCATGCTTGCTGCCATCATTGCTACTAACATGTAACTAATTAACCTTCTCATAAAAAACTCCTCCTTAATTTTTTATACTGCAACTTTGCTTTGATAAAATATCAAACGCAACGTTTACGTATCAAATGAAGTTACCCTTTGATGCCACCAATCTCAAGACCTTGATCAATATATTTTTGAACGATTACATAAACAACTACGATTGGAAGTATTGAGATGACAGCTCCCGCCATCGTAATGTTTTCCTTTCCCTTTAGCTGTCCATTTAGTGTAGCAAGAACCAACTGCAGGGTTTGTTTATCATTGCTGCTTAGTACTAGCAATGGTTGTAAATACGAGTTCCACGAACCCATAAAATTCATTAAAATCAGTGTGAATAGCGTAGGTTTTGTCATTGGAAGCATTATTTTAATGAAAATCTGCCGCAAAGTGGCACCATCCATCATAGCCGCCTCTAAATATGCATTACTTACTCCCATCATAGCCTGTCGCATCAAGAATACACCAAATGTATTATTTAACGACATCAGTATCAGCCCAGTAAAGGTATCCAACAAATGCAGATGATTTAAAATCGTATAGTTGGGTATCATGATTACGGTGGTTGGTATCATCATCGTAGCCAGATATACCATAAACAACTTTTCTCTACCCCTAAATTCGATTTTTGAAAATACAAATGCCGCCATAGTAGCTGATAAAACTGAAACGATAGTACAGGTAACGGCAAGATAAAAACTATTAAATCCTGCTCTCCAAAAACTATAACTGGACATGTTAAATATCTTTTTATAATTATCAAAGGTTGGATTTTCTGGAATCCATCGAATCGGAATCGTACGTATTGCCTCAACACCTTTAAAGGATGTACTTAACATCCATGCAAAGGGAAGAACAATCATAAGTATTACTATTAATAAAATTATGTAGAAAGAAGATATTTTTATTGTATTGATTATTTTTTTATTTCGTTTTCTTTTATAAAATATAACATCGTTTTTCTTAAGAATCATAATTCACCCACCTTTTTTGCAGAATGAACTGTATGATGGTAGCTACTAAGATAATTGCAAACAGTACCCATGACCATGCCGCAGCGTACCCCATCTGATACATCTTAAACCCATATTTGTACACTCGTTCCATCATTACCGTAGTAGAAGCAGCCGGTCCGCCTCCCGTCATAATTTGAACAGAATCAAATACTTGAAATCCTGCAATTATGTTATACACAAACAACAAAAATATGGTTGGCGAAATTAATGGAAGTGTTATTTTAAAAAGTTTATGATGCCATTTTGCTCCATCAATATTTGCTGCCTCGTAATAAGTAGAATTTATTCCTTTTAATGCCGCAAGGAAAAACAAGGCATAATAACCGGTATCTTTCCATACTGCAACCATGACAATTCCAACCATCGCCCAGGCTGGATCACTCAGCCACGCAGGTGCATTAATTCCAATCACTGCAAACGCTTGATTAATAAATCCAAATTTTCCACTTAATATCCATCTCCATACAACAGCGGCTGCTACCCAAGATGTGATGACCGGCGTGTAAAAAATAATCTGTACCAACCGGCGACCCTTAAAATCTTGATTTAGAAGAACTCCCATTGCTAAGGATGTAAACATAATAACTGGTATATACATAATCAAATACTTTATGTTATGCCACAAAGTAGTGACTAGCTCACCTTCCCCAAATAGTCTTCTGTAATTGTCAAATCCCACAAATTTCACTTGACTTAATGGCAACAACACATCATATTCCAAAAAGCTATAGATTGCAGATGCTACCATTGGGACCAGACAAAATACAAGGAGTCCTAACATGGAAGGAAGTAAAAAAATACAAATTGATATTAGTTTCTGCTTCTTATTTGGAAAATACACCCCTACACCTCCCTTACAGATTCTCTTTCAACAATTTCTATTGGCACAATATAATCTTGTTTCCCTTTCAATTGTTCTTCAAGTAAACCTATAATCATTTTTGCTGCCCGCTCTCCTTTAATGGATATATTCTGATTAATGGTTGTCAGTGCCGGCGTTGAAATCTTTGATATAAACGTATTATCAAATCCCATAATCGAAATATCCTCTGGAACCCTGATACCAGACTTTGTAAGACCTTTCAAAAGTCCAAGAGCCATAATATCTGCCGTACAAAAAACAGCCGTAATATCATCTTTCATCTTGGCTATGATTTCCGCCGCTTCTTCCCCATACTCAAAATCAACGGTACCCGTACATATGAACTTTTTTTCTACTGGAATGTCATATTCTAAAAGGGCATCTTGATACCCGCGAAGCCTTTCTTGATTTACGCCCGTTTCCAAAGTAGAACCCGTTACAATTGCAATCTTTTTGTGCCCTTTTTCTAAAAGATATTTTGTAGCCGTATAACCAGCGTAGCAATCATCTGTCCCCACCGTATTAAAATGATAGCTTTTAATGTAACTATCAATGATGACCGTCGGTATCCCTGAGTTTTGAATGTCTGCCAGCGTATCTTTTGGATAAACGCCTAAAATTACAATTCCATCCAGATTTCTTTTCTTTGCTACTTCAATATAATTCTCATCCGCATTGGCACCTGAAATCAATACATGGTATCCCCTTTTCCTAGCGGTTAATTCTAGACTGCTTAAAAACTCTGCATAAAATGGATTCGCAAACATAAACTCTTTGTCCGTCTCTGTTTGTGGAATCACAACCCCAATAAGATTTGATTTGTTATTTGCCAGGATTCTTGCTGAAAGATTTGGTACATAATTTAACTTATTGACTGCCTTCCAGACTCTTTCTTTCGTTTCTTCACTTAAGCTTTGCCCTCCCTTGTTATTGATTACATAGGATACTGTTGCAATGGATACACCAGCCTCTTTTGCCACATCCTTAATCCCAATGCGCTTCACCATCCAAATTTCCTCCTTCATATCTCCAAATCCATATTTTGCTTAACCGCTTAAGTTTATAAAAAATTAAAATTGTAGGTTTTTATTAATAATTTACTTAAATGTAACTATTATTCCCTTTTTAATTTCATTTTTATAAAACTTGAGGAGATATTTTTCGCTTAACAACTTAACCGTTTAAGTTAATTATAGAAGAATTATTCGTATTTGTCAATCAGAAAATCTCTATGTTTTCACTATACTTGAGGTATTATCTGTAATCTCAATAAAGTACTTTTCTTCTTTGTAATGCAAAGAAAAACGGAGTTTTTTCCAATGCTTTGGAAGATGTGGATCGAGTGTTAACTCATCTTCTTTTATTCGAACACCCGCAAAACCCATGATAAGCGCTTGCCATGATGCTCCAAATGCCCCAAAATGAAGGCCTTCTTTTCCAGTATTTTTCATGACATCCTCCAAATCAAGTAACACGCTCTTTTCAAAATACTCAAGTGCCTTTTGATCATCGGAAAGATTGGCAGCAAGATTGGCATGCACACCGTAGCTTAGGGTAGAGTCGTGAAGTGTGAGCGGTTCATAATAATTCCATATTTCTGTCTTTTCTTCCAAAGAAAACGCTTCTGGAAATAAGGTTACCAGTAAAACCAAATCTGCTTGTTTAAGAACGCGGTATCTTTGAAGTCTGTCAAAGCAGATGCTATGATAAAGTGGGGATTCGTTTGTCTTATACTCCATTATGTCAAGTGGTTCCAGCTTCATGAATGTATCGTCTTGTATGTATAAATGTTTGGACTCATCATAAGGCAAACTGATTTTATCCATGATGCTATCCCACTTTTCCAATTCCTCTTTTTGAATCGCAAGTTTTATTTTAAGCACTTCGTATTTCTCCTGGCACTTTTCTTTTAAATAGGTAAGTCCTTCCCTTGCCAGCTTCATATTGTAGCGTATGAGCCAATTGGTATAGGTATTATTAGACGTTATCCCACAATACTCATCTGGTCCTTTGACAAACATTAGATTGTATTTATCTTCTACTGCATCGTACGTCAAACGACTTTCAAAATATCTTGCGGTTTCTACATACATTTCCACTGCATTATTTTCATAAAATTTAAGATCATCTGTCATTCGCACGTAATAATCAATTGCATAGGCTACATCCGCAGTAATATGTATCTCACTTTTACCGATATCCCAGCTTTCGCATTGTTCTCTTCCATCAATCGAGCACATCCATGGGTATCTGGCTCCCTTTAGATTAAGCTCCTTGGCATTTTCCTTTGCGTCTGGCAATTTTAAATATCGGTACATCACCAGATTTCTTGCAGCTTCTTTGTTGGTATGTACATAGAAGGGGAGCATAAAAATATCAGTATCCCAAAAGTAGCATCCTTTATATCTGCCGTGCATAATTCCTCTGGCACCAATATTTACTGAACTATCATTTTCAGCGTTCGTTTGGATCAATTGAAATATATTATAACGAATCGCAGTCTGTATCTTAAGATCACCTTCTATTTCTATATCAGATGTCTCCCATTTTTTCTCCCAAACTTGCTTATTAAGCGAATATAATCTATCATAACCCAAGCTTTTGTTTTTTAATATATGTTGTTTGATTGTTTTGTTTCGCTCATCCTCCTTACATTCTCTGGAGGTAAAAACTGATATTAATTTGTCAAAACTGTAATCTTTTCCTTGGTTTGCTATAAACTCATATTTCTTCCCAACATAGCCATCTTCCTTCACATTTGTAGCAAAGAGATTACTTTCATCGGTATGAACCAAGAATGCTTCTATAATTTCTATCTTAGCTTTTCCAGATGTCATTACTTTAAGTAAAGCTACATCTTCGATAAGATATTCCATTGGAATTGTCATTTTTAATACATTATTATTTTGCTTGAGTTGATCATCTTCAATGCATTGATTCGTAATATTTGCATTGATTCCCGTCTGAAATAAGACATCACAGGATTTCTCAAGTGCCTTTATTTCATAATGAATTGCTGCGGTATGCACATCCGCTATACTTAAAAAGCGTTTACTTTTTATAACAATCATCCCATAATTCTTCGTATTCCACCAATAGGAACGTTCTAAAGTTCCATCTTTAAAGCACAAGGATTGCTCTATCTTTTCCACAGATTCATGAAGTGGGTCAAACACTTCTTTTCCAACTATAATTTTGGTATCCATAAAATCAGGAACATTTACCATATCGGTAATTTCATCTTTAATATAGTCAAAGACACCAGCTATATAAGTACATCGTTCATAACTTTGATTTTCTATGTCTTCCGGAAGGGTTCCTCGAATCCCCATATATCCATTGCCTTGCGAGAATACACTTTCATAATATTTCTTATTTTCCCGCATCGAACAAGTAGATCTAATACTCCATCCGTCGTAGTCTAACTTATTCAAATTTGTTCCTCCTTGTTTTCAAACTATATGAAACACATAACATCAATTATTCAAACGTGAAAAGCTTCATAAATGGCATAAGATAAAAAACCTGCACAGGTTGCAAATGCATCTCCTGTCGTGCTCTCTCCGGTATTCTCATCTACACTTTCACATGCTACTCCATTATCCATCTTCAATTGTAATAGATTGGCTTTGCTACTTTCTAATCTATTACACAACAAGCTATTGGCAATACTAAGTACCCAGGGATGCGGCGCATGTGGACAGCCAATTTCTGCAATCGGACTTCCATAAAAGGAATATGGATAATCTTTACTTCTGATTACCTCGACTGTATTTTTATAAATTTCATTGTCTTCCTTTAAAAATTCATAAAAAGGCATAAGCTGAAGGCTTCCTGGAGGCTCATCGTAAACATCCCAGTTTCCGTCTTGATCTACAGACCAAGCAAAAATGCGTTTTGATTGGTAGGTCTTAACACAATGAGTGAAGATCGCCTCATACACGGAATCGGCATGTTCTTCCATCCTGTTAATCGTCTCTTCTTTCCATTTGTTTTTGAATAACATGCTAATATTTTTATAAACACGCCATACTAAAACATTGTCATAGGTAATATATGGATACACATGCATGTCATCCGTAGGCTGTAGGAAGGTTTCGTATAATGCAATGTTTGGATGTTTCTTTTCTTCCAATCTTGCTAAAATCAAGCGAACTCCTTCTCTTACTCCTTCATACTCTAGCATCTCTTCATCTTTTGTCTTGCTCACATAATTATAGAGCGCAATAATCGGCGCACACAATTCATCTAACTCAAATCCAGGCTCTAATATAGTCCCATCAATATATCTACTATGTATTCCTATATTTCTTCTTTGTCTTCCAAAGACATATAAAAGCATCTCTTTTGCATAAGAGGAATCAACGAGTAAAATAGATGGAAAACTCCACAACAGGCTATCACGATCCCAGTAGGCAGCACTTACATAATATCTAGGACTTCTTGATGTCACCAAGACAAGTTCTTCCGTATCAATGGTTCTACCGGATGCATAAAAGAAATTAAAAAATAGATTTGTATGAAACATTTCATTTAGAGAATCTTCTTTTATCACTCGATATCGTTTGGTAAGCCAATCTTTTGTTTTGATTAACTCCTTTTCAAAGCCTACACGATACATCTCTTTTGCGGATGTAGTGGCAGCTACCTCTTCTACACCAATTCCCCAGAAACTATCCAAAACAATTACATCATTTACTCCTACTTCAAGCTCTTTTTCAAATCGATAGGATATCCCCTCACTGCTTTGATCATATTCCATGTTCATCTCTTCACTAAACATGGGCGCAAATGCAAATACAGAAACGCCAATACGCATATCAAATACTAAGCTATGATTCCAAGCACTTTCATAAACATAACAAGGTGCTTGTATGCTCTTATCTTCATTAATCGAATGATAGGTACTATTCCAGCATCCTTCAAATCCAAGGGTTACTTTTAGATTTGAGGTTCCTTTATTTCGTATCTTTAATTGATAGGAAAATCCTCTTTCTCCAATCGGCGTTAATATCGTTCCTTCGATTTCTACCTGTGAGTTTTGTATTTCAAAAACAGGAATCCAATAGTTATTTCTTCTCCAAATGATCGTATCAAAATCAACTTTTTTATCATTAATTTTAATGATTGGCTGTAAAAGAGCCTTCTCCAAAGTACCTCTTACATCAATTAGTCCCTTATACCCCATGTGAAGCATCGTAAAATCATAAATTGAAGCATTCGCTGTATTAATGCAAGGCAATGAAATCATCTCATTCCCAGTACAAATATAGTTCGGTTTCATGAAGCACCCCCCATTTTTATTAGTGGTTAAGCGTTTAAGTTAATTTATTATAGCATGCCTTTTATAAAATTTCAACCCAAATTTTTCTATTTTTGCTATTTCCTAAAATGCCACCATAAAAAACTACTTATGTATAAAGTATTTTTCACTCTACATAAGTAGTTTTTTATGGTATTTAGTCTATTTTAATTATAAATTTCAGATGATCGTAGTTATTCTTTTCTTAAGTATTCTTCAATTATCCTCATAAACTTTTCTGCTTTTTCCAGCTGTTCTTCCGTCTCTTGCCTTTTCGAAACGATTATTGTTAATCATCTTTCTCTTTCTCTATTATACCTCTTGTTTTAAATGTTTTATTTCGTAAATAATAAGTACGAGAGCTAAAATAAATGCCAGTCCATCGGCTACTGGACCTCCCCACAATACACCCTCAACTCCGATAACCATTGGGATGATGATAGCTGCAGGAACAAGAAATACAATCTGTCTCGACAACGAAACAATTGCTGCCTTTACAGGTTTTCCTACTGCCTGTAAGTAAATACCAGCAACAGTCTGAAATCCGTTAAATACACATAATAGTAAGAAGATTTTAAAACATTTTATTGCAAATTCATTATATAACGATTCCTCAGAACCAAATAGTGAAATGATACTCATTTGGAAGAACTGGAAGATAATAAATGCAATCAGTGTAACAACTTCTGCTGATATAACCGCAATTCCCAAAGTCTTCTTAACACGCTTATAGTTCTTAGCTCCATAGTTATAACCAATAATAGGCTGAGAGCCAGCTGCAATACCCACAAGAATAGAAATCAAAATCTGATTTACCTTCATAACAATTCCCATTGCAGTTAGTGGAATCTCAGCTCCATAAATAGAATCTGCACCATATTTAGTCAAAAGATTATTGGTTACTCCCATAACAACTGTAATTGATATCTGTGTGATAAAACTGCTAATTCCAAAACCCAGAACTATCTTACTGATATTAACGTCAAGTTTTAAAGATTCCTTATTAACACAAACTGTCTTAAAATGCTTTAAATATAAAAGGGACACCACAAAAGAAGCCACCTGTCCCAAAACTGTAGCTATCGCTGCTCCTTGTACACCCATTCCAAACACAAAGATGAAAATCGGATCCAAAATAGTATTAATTACGGCTCCAAGTATCATTGAAATCATTGCAAACTTAGGACTTCCATCAGCCCTTATAATTGAATTCAGTGCAGTTGAAATCATCATAAAGGGAAGACCTATTGCAATAATCATACCATAATCCATAGCATAAGGTAAAATCATATCTGTCGCACCAAATAAAGTAACAATAGGTTTCATGAAAAGTAAGCCCGCTAAAAGCATCACAATACCCATGACACTAACCATTGTAACGGCGTTTCCCACCCCCCTTTGGGCACTCTTTGCATCTTTTTCTCCAAGTTTCAAGCTTAAGTAAGCAGCTCCACCATCTCCGATAAGCAGTGCAAATGCCAATGCAATAATTGTAATTGGAAATACAACATTTGTCGCTCCATTTCCTAGATAACCTACTCCACGACCGATAAAAATCTGATCTATGATATTATAAAGTGCATTAACTAATAACGAAATAACACAGGGTATTGCAAATTTCGTAATCAGCTTTCCAATTGGTTCTGTTGCAAAGGAGCTTGTTTCTTTTGTTGTAATTGTTTCCATTTTTTCTTTCTCTCCATTCTTTTAACTTCTGCCATATGTCATAAAAAAGGAGACTATGCACTTTTCTCGTAACTTTCGTTGCGATTATAGTACATAATCTCACTACCATTTTCATTTAAACATATTTAATTTTAAGTAACAAAATTGATTTTAGCAGATATTATCGGTTTGCGTAAGTACTTTTTTTATTTTATACGAAAAACATCTCTTCCCCTTTTACTCAAGTTTCTACTCCCGCAATCTATTCTCAATACATTTACGAATATTTTACTGTTGTTTACCCAACTTTCATTTCTTTACTCGTCACAGGCAATTAATTATTTATTTACGTATTCAGCCTTTTTTATCGTAAATATCAGATGAAAATAATTATTCTTTCCGTTGGTTGGAAATAAGAAAGTGTCAGTTACTTCATATCCTGAATACTCTATCTGATTAATACAAGTAATTCCATTCTTTGAAAAGGTGAAGTCTTCCATATATTGTTTCTTCATAATATTTTTAATTTCGTTGCAGAAAGAAAAATATGCCGCACCGCCCTTTTGCATTGCAGCAAATGCATAGGAAGAAAGTAGCCGTTCATTCAAATAAGTATTCAATAAATCCTTGCTGTTTTTTAATTGGATTTCAAAACGGACTTCTTTCAAGCTTCCATTTTCAGTTTTATATTTAAATATGGGAATGGGACTTATACCCATATCAGCATAGCAAACTCCATCTTCTGCTTCTCTCGCTTCCCAGGCTCCCTTCATATTTAGGTATCTACTCCCTTTACCACTATAATAGGAATCCAGGTAATTGTAATTCCTGGAAAAACCAGAAATATTTAAATCCCCTCGCACAGGAGGAAGACTGCCAACTTGAATTAATAATAAATGCAGTCCCACAGATATGATTCCAATAAGAATATAAGCAAATCCTCGGTACCATTTGGCATCCTTGATGATATAAACAATTCCGTCTTCTTCCCAAGGCTGTTGCTCCCCTGTTTGATAACGATTATAACTTTTCCACTGCGCATAGATATCTAAAAAAGGTATCCCCAAGCAAAATCCATATATAAAAATCCCCTTTGACCGAGAAAATCCCTGTTGAAGACTTAACTTTTCTCCAGTGTCATTTTCCAATGACAATCCAAATACCCATTTCCCAAAGGTGGTTCCAAAATAGTGCAGATATATTGGCTCGAATGCCAACATCAAAATAGTCGCAACTACTTGTAATACAACCTGCACAAGTGAATTTATCCTTAATAGGTTATAGTGAAAAACAATGGAAATCAAAAAATGCAATATAAATGAATTAAGCGCGACATCAAGGCTTCTTGCAAAGTACCTTCTCCATGGATAAAATCCGGCATTTACATATTCCCCTTTCCTTTCCTTCATATAAAACTACTCCCTTCTCCCGCATACCCGTTCTTCTTTTTAAGGTACTACTTTTTCTAACGATTACTTAAGTAAAATTTAATCAGTTCAAAAATGGCTAGTACGATAATGCCACAAAAACCCTTAACATATCCATGGATTTTAATGGTCTTTTTAATGGGTTCTGGATCATCATCTATATTTATTTTTGATATTACCAAGTAATACAATGTAATAGAAATAACAGTTGGACAAATTATTATCAATAAAACTAAAAATACACCCTCCATTTATTCTCCTTTTTAATACAAATTTTCTAAGCTCGAGGCGCATATGGAAAATATTGGGTCTCAATAAAAATATTATAACATAAAACTTGCATTTATGGTCATTTTGGTCATAAACGTTAAAAATACCGTCATGAACGTAACAAGTAAAAAAATTAAAATTAAAATTCAAATTCTATGACCTATATCTTGTGTGCGCTAATGTATAGCCCCATTCATACGTCATTAAAAGCACTGAATTTGCAGCAGCTCCAAGTCCACCATAATCTTTTCCCTGATAAAGTAACCCTACCTGCTCACTTGAGGTCTTCGGAGCAAGAGCAACCGAAACACGGTACCCAAGTTCATTCATCTGTACCGTCAGATCTTTTACAAAAGAGGTAAATGCATCGCGGTCTTCCTGTTTGATATACTCAAAATCTACATCTACTCCTTTATATCCTTTCGTTTGCAGCGTCTGCTTTAGTTGATCAATAAGATTCTGCTTTGCCACCTGGTTATTTACCACTGCGGTAATCAGCTCATTACTAAATTTGCCATCCGGCCCTAATGGTGTTAATGTAAGAATCGGTAGCGCTTTTAAATTTAGGGCTTCCTTTATCATCCATTCATCTGGAAGCTGGGGTGGAATTAGGTTTCCTTCTGCTGTAAATCCATAGGAGAATATAGCTAACTCGGTTAGATAGTTAAGCGTCTCCTTTAATACTTCAGGATTGATAAACGGATACGCATAACCAAGCGATAATAAAAGCTGACTCTTTTCATGTTCTTCCTGAATCGGTATTAATAGTGCCTGACCAATCGCTAATGCGTACGGACTAACCAATTGGTTACTATATATTATATCTTCTACCGGAACCGAAAATCTATTTGCTATATCATCTACTGTAACTCCTGCTTCCACTACATATATTTGCATAAGAAATCCTTTTACTGTTTATTCAATTACTATTTTATTCAAACAAAAATCTCATTATTCAGTTTAAGATTATATTATATTGGGGCCAATGATATTATTAGTCGCGGTATTTACTCCATCACTCATATTAATACCAAATAAACCAAATAAAAAATGGTATGTCAGAAAGTCTGTTTTAATAGACTTCCATACATACCATTTATTTTTAAATATTCTTTAATTTGAACTATCCCAAATATCAAGTTCTTCTTTGGTTGCTAATACATAATGCGTACCATCAATGTGATTCTGGCTTCCCTTTGCATAATCAATTCCGCTAGTCGCATAGTTGTAAGCTTCTGAAACTCTGCTTTTTTCCACAATCGGATTTGGATGAGGGATTGCAGAGAGTAAGGACTTCGTATATGGATGAATCGGATTACGAAAGATTTCTTCCGTCGTTCCCGTTTCTACCAAGTAACCCAAATGAAGTACTCCAATTCGGTCAGAAATATATTTAACCATCGACAAATCATGTGCAATAAATAAAATTGCGGTATTGGTTTCATTTTGAATATCCTTCATCAAATTGACAACCTGCGCCTGTATTGAAACATCCAAAGCACTAATTGCTTCGTCAGCTATAATCAGTTTTGGATTCATAATCAGGGCTCTGGCAATACCAATACGCTGTCTTTGTCCACCGGAAAACTGATGCGGATAACGATTGGCATGTTCCTTTGAAAGACCAACCTTTTCTAAGATTTGATAAACCATTTCTTCCCGCTCTTTTGCATTTTTACAGATATGATGTATATCGAGACCCTGAGCAATAATTTGCATTACCTTTTTCCTCGGATTCAGACAAGCCATTGGATCTTGGAATATCATCTGCATATTCGTACGAAGATGCTTTTCCGCATTTTTTGACATCTTTCCAGAAATATTTTCTCCATCAAAGATAATCTTTCCAGCCGTAGGATTGTAAAGTCGAATAAGAGAACGACCAATCGTTGATTTTCCACTTCCAGATTCTCCAACAAGTCCATAGGTCTCACCTGGATAGATAACAAAATCCACACCGTTTACTGCCTTGACTGTAAACGTTCTACTCACTTTAAAATGTTGGTGCAAGCCTTCTACCGATAATAATGGTTGTTTATTCACCATCTTTTTTCGCCTCCCCTAACATTCGCTCTACTCTAGCCTTTAATTCGATTGGCATCTCAGTCTTTGGTGCATTTTCATGTAACAGCCAGGTAGCTGCAAAATGTGTTTCTGAAACCTGAAACATTGGAGGTTCCAAGCGGTTATCAATGTGTAATGCATAAATATTACGTGGTGCAAATGGATCTCCGTCTACCTTATTTACAAGGTTTGGAGGAGTACCTGGTATAGTGTAAAGCTTATCATCATTTGTGTCAAGATCTGGCATTGCAGATAAAAGTCCCCAGGTATACGGATGCTTTGGTTCATAAAAAATCTCATTAACAAGTCCTTTTTCTACAATCTTACCAGCATACATAACCGCTACATAGTCTGCAACTTTAGCTACTACACCCAAGTCATGGGTAATATAAATTACTGAAATATCCAGCTTTTTTTGAATATCTTTAATGAGCTCTAATATCTTTGCCTGAATCGTAACGTCCAGTGCTGTTGTTGGTTCATCGCAAATTAAAAGTTCCGGATTACACGCTAAGGCAATCGCAATAACTACTCTTTGTCTCATTCCACCAGATAGTTGATGTGGATAATTCTTCATACGTTTTTCTGCATCTGTAATACCAACTAATTCAAGTAATTCAATAGCACGCTTATATGCTTCCTTTTTTGGAGTCTTATAATGCCATTTCATGCCTTCCATAATCTGTGCGCCAATCGTCATAACAGGATTTAGGGAAGTCATTGGATCTTGAAAAATCATAGCAATACGCTTTCCATTAATTCTACGGCGCATTTCTTTCTTATCCAGCTTTAATAAATCAATATCCTCTTCCTTTTCTTCTTTTGCAGAAGAAAACAAAATTTTTCCTGAATTTACTTTTCCATTGCTACTTAAAATACCCATGATAGCTTTCATGGTTACAGATTTTCCACTACCACTTTCTCCAACGATAGCTACCGTTTCTCCTCTGTGTAAATCTAAGTTAACTCCTCGGATTGCACTTACCTCTCCTGCTCCTGTAGTAAAAGAAATAGACAAATCCTGAATTGATAATATCGTATTTTTTTCCATTGTCTCCTCCTACATTTCTTTCATCTTAGGGTCAAACGCATCACGAAGTCCGTCTGCCAACATATTAAAGCTGAGCATTAGAATTGCAAGTACAATAACCGGTGATATAATCATAAATGGATGTGTGGTAAATGATTTAAATGCATCACTAATCAAAGAGCCTAGCGATGCCATCGGTTGTGGAACACCAAGACCAATGAATGCTAAAAAGGCCTCTGTAAAAATAGCATTTGGTATGGAAAACATGGTATTTGTAATAACCTGACCAAATATATTAGGTAAGATTTCTTTAAATATAATAAAGAAATTCTTCGCACCAAGTGTTCTGGAAGCAAGCACAAATTCCTGTTCCTTTAGCTTTAACATCTGGGCTCTTGCAATACGACTCATTCCAATCCACCCAGTAATCATGAGAGAAAATGTAATCGTCGCAAGACCAGGTTTTAACACAATAATGAGAAGCGTTACGATAACAAGGTTTGGAATTCCATTAAGAATCTCTGCGAAACGCTGCATGGCATTATCTACCGCTCCACCAAAATATCCTGAAATCAAGCCATAGCCTAATCCAAACAGCATATCAATCAAAACCGCTGCCAATGCGATGTACAAAGAGATTCGTGTTCCAGCCCATACACGGGTAAAAATATCACGACCTAAAACATCACTTCCAAACCAGTAGTATGTGTTTTCTTTCCCCGTTACAGTTCCATCCGTTGATATGTACCCATTTACTTTCGTCATTCCAGTAGAAGTACTCATCTTTTCACTACCATCAAAGATACCCAGTTTCTCAAGTCCCGGTATTCTTGGTGCAAGGTTTTGCTCGGTTATAATCTGAGAATCATAAGTATAATCATTAATGTTTGGTCCGAAAATCGCCATAATACCAATCAGAATAATAAAAATTAATCCAATGATGGCTCCCTTATTTTTAAATAAACGAGACAATACATCTTTCCAATACGGTTGGCTTACGTAAGCAATATCAATTTGGGATATTTTATCTGCACCAACGTATTCAAAATCATGTTCTATGAATTTTACTGTATCCGCTTGATTACTCATTGCCATCCCCCTTTGCTAAACGTATTCTTGGGTCGATCACTCCGTAAAGAATATCAACTACCAAAATAATTCCGATGTACATTGCACTATAGATAAAGGACAACGCAATGATAACATTATAATCATTTGACTGAATCGCTGTTACTAAAAGGCTACCAATACCTGGAATAGAGAAAATCTTTTCAATAACCAGACTTCCTGTCATAAGTCCTACAATCAAAGGAGCCAACACAGTAATAATTGGTATCAAGGCATTGCGAAGTGCATGTTTGATGATAAGCTGTGGGCCACTGATACCTTTGCTCTCTGCCAAAAGCATATAATCAGAACCTAAAACTTCCAACATCTCGGTACGTGTAAATCGAGCTATCGTTGCTACCGTAAACATACAAAGTGCCACGGTCGGAAGCACCGAAGATTTTAACGGAGAATCCGTGGCATACAATAATGGAAGCCATTTTAATTTAAATCCTAACGAATAGGATAGCACCAATGCAAATACATAAGAAGGTAAACTAACACCTAATACAGAGATGATTGTTGTAAGCGTATCCCATATGGTATTGTGCTTTAATGCTGCTATTATACCTAAAATCAATCCAATTACTGTACCTAGTAAAACTGCCTGCCCACCAATACGTACTGAAATAGGAAGACGACTTTGTAGCAGCGTTGAGATTGGTGTATTTTTCGAAATTGTATAGGAAACCCCAAAGTCTCCTGTTAGCATATTTTTAACATAATTTCCAAAACGCACTACCGTCGGTTTATCCAACCCATATTTCGCGTTTAATATTGCTACTTGATCGGCTGTCAGTTTTTCATCATTAAATGGAGAACCTGGCATAAACTCCAGCATACAAAATAGGATAAGTAATATTGCAAGTAAAGTAACGATGGAAACCCCGATTCTTTTAAGCAAATATTTCTTCATAGTATTCGCTCCTTCATAATACACAGGCAGTGGCTTTTCTACCACTGCCGTGTATAAATTATTTATATTTCTTTAGTTCTTTGTTGCGTTATTATATCTACGTGTAACTCCTACGGAGTGGAATTCAATGCCAGACACGCTGGACTTAATCATAACCGCATCACCTTTTTGGTAAACAGGCATAATTACTACTTCATCCATAGCGATTGTTTCTGCTTCCTTCAATGCTTCCCATCTTGCTTCTACATCAAGGGCAAGTTCACCTTTTTTACAAGAATCGATGATAGAATCAAATTTTTCATTTGACCAGAAACCATAGTTATTAGGGCTTCCCGTTATCCACATATCTAAATATGTCATAGGGTCTGCATAGTCTGGTCCCCATCTTGTTAAACCAAGTTCAAAATCTCCCTCTTGCATTCTTTCTACACGATTTTTCTTTGGCATAACTTCGATTTCAATCGTAATTCCAGAAAGTGTTGTCTGGATTTCTGCCTGTATAAACTGAGCAACATTTTGAGCAGATTCTGTATCTTCAACAATCATCGTATATTTCAAAGAATCTACACCTAATTCTTTTTTAGCAGCTTCCCAATATTTCTGAGCCTCTTCTTTATTTGTAGATAAGTAGGTTCCGGTCGTTTCACGGAAATCCTTACCATCTGGACCTGTTGCAAGTAAGGTAGGCACTGCAAAGTCTGCTACTATGGAACCATCTTTTAAGATGTTCGTTGCAATTGCTGCCTTATCATAGCAAAGAGCTAATGCTTTTCTAAGGTTTAAGTTTTCCAAACCGGCAATTGTTTGATTTGGAGAAATATACCAAAGGTATCCTGCCATAATATTATTGAATTCTGGATCAGCCTTGAATTGTTCTACTTGTTCTCCAGATAGAGTTGCTACATCAAGATCTCCATTTTGATATGCAAGCATAGCCTGCTGTGCATCTTTAATTACCTGATATTTAATACCATCAAGTGCAATGGAATCTGCAGCGTAATAATCTGGATTCTTTGTTAATTCAATCGTCGTTGCTGCTGGTTCATATGAAGTCATTACAAATGCTCCATTGGAAAGAATCGTATCTGGTGATGTACCATAGTTAGCTCCTGCAGCAGTAAAGAATTCTTCATTTACTGGTAAGAAAGAAGGGAACGATAATAAACTTTCAAAGAATGGAACTGGTGTATCTAATTCTATTTTTAGAGTTTTATCATCAACTGCTGTTACGCCTAATTCTTCAACACCCTTTTCACCGGCTGTAATAGCTGCTGCATTTTTAAAACCAGCAATCGATGCAATGAAGGAATACTCACTTGCAACCGCTGGGTCAACAAGTCTTCTCCATGCAAACACAAAATCATTTGCAGTAACAGCAGATCCATTGGACCATTTTGCATCTTTCAAAGTAAATGTATAAGTGAGTCCATCTTCACTTTTGTCTACTGTATCCGCCAGAGCCATTACCGGGCTACCTGATTCATCTACAGAATATAAACCCTCTGTTACTTCTGCTAATACTTCAAAGGAAGTACCATCTGTTGCAATCTGTGGATCCATAGAAGCTACTTCTACATCAATATGTACATTTAATACATTCCCTGTAGTTGCTGTTTCTCCAGTTGTTGATTCAAGTGATGCATCTGTTTCACTTTTAGAACTATCTCCTCCACATGCAGTTAAACCAAAAACCATAACAGCTGCACATAATAGTGCTAAAATTCGTTTCGTCTTTCTCATTTTCTCTCCTCCATTATTCAATTTTATTATAGTGCACCCTATTAACGCTTTAATCCATTAAGCTAAAAAGGGTAAAAAAAGGAGCCACTATAAGTGACTCCTTTATCACATCTATAAATACATTATACATACATTTGTGCGCTTGTCAAGCACAAATGCGAAGTGGTACTAGTTTAATGTTTCATTTTTCTACCACTTTCAATGACTAAAGTTTTTACAATATATGGATTTTGTTTTTCTCACATTCCGTTATTACTTCTTCTGGCCATAGAGAAGCCTGAACTTCGCCAATATGCGCCTTTCTTAAGAAAAGCATGCAAATTCTTGATTGTCCAATACCTCCTCCGATTGTATATGGAAGCTCCCCATTCAAAAGTGCTTTTTGAAATGGCAATTCAGCGCGATCACTAGCACCGCGTATTGCAAGTTGTTTTTTCAATGCTTCTTCATCAACACGTATGCCCATCGAAGACAATTCAAGTGCAATATCTAAAATTGGATAATAGATTAGTATATCGCCATTCAATGACCAATCATCATAGTCTGGTGCACGACCATCATGAATTTCTCCAGATGCAAGTTCTCCTCCGATTTGCATTAAAAAAACGGAACCTTTCAATTTGGTTATTTGATATTCTCTTTCCTTTGGTGTCATTTCTGGATACATATCTTCCAATTCCTGAGATGTCATAAAATATATTTCTTCTGGAAGGATTAAATTAATAAATCCATATTTTTCAGACATATATTTTTCTGTATTACGAAGTGCTTTATAAACCTTCTTTACGACAGCTTTGAGTGTGGTAAAATTTCTTTCATCCTTATATATAATTCTCTCCCAGTCCCACTGGTCAACAAATATAGAATGGATGTTATCCGTATCTTCATCTCGTCGGATAGCATTCATATCGGTGTATAATCCTTCACCTTGTTTAAATCCATAACGCTTTAATGCATAACGTTTCCACTTTGCAAGAGAATGTACAATTTCAGCCTCTTTATCATTTTGCTCTTTGATACCAAAGCTAACAGGACGTTCCACTCCATTCAAGTTATCATTAAGTCCGCTTTCTGGAACTACAAAAAGAGGTGCTGATACGCGCGTTAGGTTTAATTGATTCGAAAGTTCACGCTCAAAAAAGTCTTTTACATATTTTATCGCAACTTCAGTTTCTCTTATATTAAGCTTTGAACTATAATTTTCTGGAATAATTAAAGAATCCATCTTTTGCTCCCTTCATCTTCTTTTATACAGTAGCCTTTTACATGGCTAAAGTTTTTATTATTATACTACCAAATGAAAAATTCTACAATAAATTTCCTTTTTTGGATGCAGAGAATTAATGATACAAACTTATGCATGACGATTATAAATTGGTTTCACATGGTTTCGCATACGGTACATAATAAAGAAAACTGCGAGCATATTGACTACCATAAATCCACTGATGACATATGGTTCATACACAAACTCTGCCAAAGCTCCTGCTAATAATCCACCGATCATCATTCCGAATGTAACAAACATCTGAAATATACCATTAAAACGTCCTTTCCGTTCATCTGACACATAGCTTTGTGTTGCAGAAATTCGAATATTGTAAGAAGTAACCCCCAGAATTCCTCCAAAAAATCGTGAGAGCATCATGATTCCTAGTGGAAAATACAAAAAACTGCCATCCATAATTGTAAGAGCTATGTACACGAAAAGGGCTATCGTAAATTTTTTATTCACCGGATATTTATATTTGTAGTGGATCGCTCCACCAATGACTCGGCCTAATACAGAAAATCCCATTACTGCAATAAAAATGTATTCCCCAGATGTAAAGTTTGCTTTGAAGTAGGGAAGAGCAAGTGTCTGAAGTGCGCCATTTGCGAACATGGTAAGCGTAAAATATATCGTAATTGCCAGAAGTCCTCGTTCTGCTTTTAGGAAGTTAACTCCTTCTATAAAATCTTCCTTGTATTGATATAAGGAAAATTCATTATCCTTAGACTTTGTGTACTCTTCTTTTGCTTTTATTTGCATTTCAAAAATTGCTGCAATAAGAAATGTAATTGCATTGAATAAAAACAATGGACCAATACCAACTAAATTATATAGGAATGCAGAAACTGGCACCATAACCATAGTAAGTGTCTCTAGGGTACTGGATATCGAATATGCCTTTGTATAATTCCCATCATTCACAAGCATTGGATAAAAACTATCATAAGCAACACTATACATGCTGTCAATGGAACCTAATAGAACACAGCCAAGAACTAAGGCAATGTATGAAAAGTGGTTGGTAAAAATTATGGTTGCAAAAACTCCATAAATCAATGCCGACATAAAGTCTAACATATAAATTGTCCGTTTTCTCGAATACTTATCCAAAAACGGTCCTGCTAATAGTGGAACTATAACTCTTGGTGCCATATATAAAACCATATATAGGGCATAAAGGAATGTAGATCTGGAATAATCCAAAACCAGAAGTCCCATAGCAAAACCTGAAATCGCATTTCCAAGCTTTGAAACAACACTTCCCACCGTTATTATAGTAAAATCCTTCGTCCACAAAGGATTTTTGTTTTCAGTAACTTTCATACTACTCCAATCTGCACAAATTGTGCCTCTTTTTCTCATCTATAATGATATGCAAAGTAACTGTAACATCCAAGTTACAAATGTCATAAATCCTAGAGTAGAAATGTCACTTTTTCATAAAAAAAGGACTGCTAATAAAAAAGCACTTTGACTTTTTTATTTTGCAACAGCCCATTTGGTATTTTTATTCAATTATGCAGTTGTTCCTGTTAACTATTTTTTTTGCTTTCTTTTCGCTAAAATGCTTTGTAGTATTATAAAAAATGCTAATAACACAGCAATCGTTATTTTTGTCCACCATGAGGATAAGGTACCTTGGAATGTAATAAACGTTTCAATCGTTCCTTTAATCAAAACTCCAAACAAACTGCCAAACACATTTCCTACTCCACCTGTAAGTAGTGTACCACCTATAACCGCAGATGCGATTGCCTCCATTTCGAAGCCTTTTGCCTGCTCCACAAACCCAGCGCATGTATTAAGGCAAAACAAAAATCCTGCAAAAGCACCTAGAAATCCATTGATTACATATACCTTTAATTTCGTTCGTTTTACATTTAATCCCATTAAAAGGGCTGACTGTTCATTTCCACCTACCGCATAAACAGAACGTCCAAATTTCGTGAATTTAAGTATAATAAAGAATAATAATAATATTAAAATAGCCAAAACTACACTTGGATATATGTATGGATAAATCATAACTCCCTTACGATTTATCCTTCCACCAAATGGAAGGTAGATTTTAGCATTTGCCCAGGCTAGAAACAAATTATTCTTAATACTTATCATTTCCGTACTGATAATGGCTGTCATACCTCTTGCAAAAAACATACCCGCCAAAGTAACAATAAAAGGCTGTATCTTTAGATATGCAATCAAAAAGCCTTGAGCCAGACCAAAAATCAACCCCACCACCAACACGATTAAAAGTGCTGGAATGGCACCAATCCCCTTATTTTCCATCATCCATGCCAGAAGCATGCATGTCATTGCAATAACAGAACCCACCGAAATATCAATACCACCTGTTATCAGTACCATCGTCATTCCAGTAGCAGCTACAATAAGTCCTGCATTGTTTATAAACAGATTTAAAAACACCTGCAACTTTCCAAAATTCTTATCAGCAAATACAATCATTCCAATCACATACATAATGACAAATAATACGATTGTTATCATTAACAGAAATGAATTGCCATCAATTTTTTTCTTTCTTGTTTTCATTATGCCACCTTCTTTCCCTGCTGCCCATTTTGAAGCTGAAGTTTTGCATTCCGAAGCATTCTCTTAAGTTCCGGTGATTGTAAGGAAACAATTATTATAACCACAATAGCCTTATAAACTGGAAGCTGATCAGCGGATACTTTCATAGCATAAAGAGTTGTGGTCAGCGCTTGTATCGTAATAGCTCCAATTACACTTCCGATTAAGGAAAATTTACCTCCACCTAAAGCGTTTCCTCCAAGTGCAACCGCAAGAATTGCATCTAATTCCATATTCAATCCTGCATTGTTTGCATCAATCGAATAAACACGTGACGTAATAATCATTCCTGCAATACCGGCACATAATCCACAAAAAGTATAGGTGAGAAATTGAATCAACACCGAATTAAGTCCAACTAATCTTGCTGCCTTTGCATTAATTCCTACTGTCTGTATATAAAGTCCAAGTGCTGTTTTCTTTAAGATAAATAAGGTAATTAAAACTACAATAATCGCAACAAAAACAGGAGTTGGAAGTGGTACTCCACGAATAAAACCACCTAATTGTTTAAAACTATCCACTCTCAAATATAAGATATTTCCACCCGTTATCAGCTGCGCGATTCCTCTGCCCGCAGTAAATAAGATCAACGTAGCTACCATAGGCTGAATCTTCATTTTTGCTACCAAAAAGCCGTTCCATGCTCCACATAAAATACCAGCCAAAAGTGCTGCCAGAAAACCAATAATATAAGGGGAATGATAAAAATCTGTACTAGCCTCTCCACCTCCAATGATAAAAATAGCAACGGCTCCAGCTACCGCGCTGACTGCTCCAACTGAAATATCCGTGCCGCCAGAAGCTGCTACTACCAAAGTCATTCCAACTGCTAAAATAACTAATTCACTTGCACGATTAATAACATCGACTATGTATCCGTAAAATACTCCATTTTGTATCGAAATTTCAAAAAAGTTAGGAGTTTTAATTACATTTACCAGTAGTACTAGTGCAAGACAAACCAATGGAAGAAACAATCGATATCCTGTGATTTTTTTCAAAGTTTTATTCATGCTCTTCACCTCCTGCGATTGCTCTCATAATGCTGTCCTGATTTAATTCTGATTCACATAGCTCTCCTACTTTACATCCATCCCTTAGTACTGCCATCTTATTACATGTTCGAATCATTTCTTCAATTTCAGATGAAATAAACATAATAGACATTCCTTCTTTTGCAAGCTTAACTACAAGCTTTTGAATCTCTGTTTTTGTTCCAACATCAATTCCTCTGGTAGGTTCATCTAAGATAAGAAAATCCGGATTTGTTAAAAGCCATCTTGCTAAAATTACTTTTTGTTGATTGCCACCACTTAACTGCTTAATTGGAACTTCCCGATCTGCTGTTTTTATTTGAAGCAATTCAATATATTTATCCGTGAATTCTTCTTGTTCTTTTATACTCAATCGATGAAAGATCCCTTTTTTTGCTTGTAGCGCAATTATTATATTTTCTCGTACTGAAAGGTCTGCAATGATTCCTTCTTCTTTTCTATTTTCTGGAAGATAGCCCATCCCAGCTTTCATTGCATTGATAGGAGCGTTAATTGTAACTTTCCTTTCTTTCACAAAAAGTTCCCCACTATCTGCCTTATCTGCAGCATAAATTGCTCTGGCTAATTCCGAACGCCCAGAACCTAAAAGTCCGGTTAGCCCAATAACTTCTCCTTCGTGAATCTTAAGATCAAAAGGCTTTATTGTTCCTGTTGCACCTAATCGTTTGGCATCAATCACAATATTCCCAGACTTTTTTTCTACTTCAAGACTATCCTTTTTAATAGACTCTAAATCATCAAAATCCTTTCCCATCATTTTTGCTACCAGCTGAACCCTTGGCAACTTTTCTACTTCATATTCACCTACCAAGCTACCATTACGCAAAACTGTAATTCGGTCACAAACCTCATATACCTGTTCCAGAAAATGCGTTACAAATACAATACCTATACCTTGACTTTTTAAGTTTTTCATCAGAACAAACAATTTTTCAACTTCACTATCATCCAACGAGGAAGTTGGCTCATCTAATATAAGAACTTTTGCTGACATATCTATAGCCCTTGCTATAGCAATCATCTGTTGCAGCGCAAGTGAATAATTTTCAAGTGCAATGGTTACATCTATACTAATATTTAAATTTTTCAATATTTCATTCGATTTTTGATTCATTGTTTTCCAATCAATCATTCCAAGTTTTTTTGGTTCACGACCAATAAATAAGTTTTCTGCTACAGTCAAATTTGGGCACAAATTAACTTCCTGATATACCGTACTTATCCCTTTCTCCTGTGCCTCTTGCGGAGAGCGATTTACGATTGTATTATCATAACCATCTAGTTTTATTTCTCCAGTTTCAAATTCTTCTACACCTGTTAGTACTTTAATTAAAGTGGACTTTCCAGCCCCGTTCTCGCCCATCAATGCATGTATTTCACCCATTCTTAACGTAAAATCTACCTCCGATAAAGCAACCACTCCCGGAAAATTTTTGTTGATGTGACGCATTGTAAGCAATATTTTTTTGTCTTTTTCCAATTGGACTCCACCTTTCATTGTCATTATCATTGCTTTTTTACCCTATTTTTTCGATAAAAAATAGGTGTGGGGGAGAATCTATGGATTCTCCCGTCTTCACACCCTAATTTATTTAACTTTCATCCGCAATTAATATGCACGGGTAGGTTGGATTTCTTTTGCTGTTTCTGCAGGGAATACACCTTCATCAACATACTGAAGTTTTTCTACTGTTTCGCCAGCTTGTAATTTCTGAATAATTTCAGCTACACGTGGTCCGTGTAATGGATTACATTCAATTGAAACATTCATTTTTCCTGCGATCATAGCGTCAAAAGCTGCTGCAACTGCGTCAAATGATACAACTGTAATGTCTCCATCTGGTCCGCAAGTTTTTCCTGCTGCTTCAATTGCATCAATTGCTCCAAAAGCCATGTTATCATTTTCAGCGATTACTACATCAATATCATCATAAGATTTAAGGAAGGATTCCATAACTTCCTGACCTTTAGACTGAGTAAACTCTCCGGTCTGTCTTTCTAACATTTTCCACTTTGGATAAGCTGCCATTTTTTCTTCAAAACCATCGGTACGTCCAATCTGTGCTGAAGATCCAATTGTTCCTTGAAGTGTAACGATATTAATATCTTCGTCAGCTCTTCCTTTGGCATCTAAGTATTCTGCTAACCATGCTACTGCATCATAACCTTCTTGTAAGAAGTTAGATCCAACCCAGCATTCAAATAAGCTATCATCGGATACATCGATCATACGGTCAACTATAATTACAGGTATTCCTGCTTCTTTTGCTTCTTGCAATACGGTATCCCATCCAGTTTCTGTAACTGGTGCAATAACGATATAATCCACATCCTGCTGAATAAAGTTACGAACTGCTTTAATTTGATTTTCCTGTTTTTGCTGTGCATCATCAAAGATCAATTCATATCCGTTTGCTTCTGTAAAAGTAGATTTCATTGATTCTGTGTTTGCAGTACGCCAATCTGATTCTGCACCAACCTGTGAAAAACCAACAACAATTTTTTCACTACCGGCATCGGCTGTTTCTGTTTCCTCTGTCGTTGCTTCTTCTGTAGCTGCTGCATCTGTAGTAGTAGCTGCACTATCTGTCTTTTCTGCGCTATTTCCTCCACATGCCACTAAAGAAACTGTCATTGCTACTGTCAGCATTAATGCTGCCACCTTTTTCAAATTTCTCATAAAAATCCTCCTCCATTTTCGAATTCCATTTATGTATTACAATAGTTATTTTAAAAAATATCGTATAAAAAAACAATGAATATTCTTTGGTTCCTTTTTCATATTCTTACGAATATCTATTAGCAATTTGATTATTTTGTTAAAGTAGTTAATATTTTTTAGAAACTACCATTTCATATGGCAAACGTATTCTAACATTTGTCCCCTCAAGATAGCAACTTTCAACCTTAATTCCGTATTCTTCCCCAAAGCGAAGTACGATTCTTTCATTTACATTATACAAACCATATACATCACTTTCCTCGATTGTTCGCTTTTGAATTTTTTCATTTACAAACTCAAGACGTTCCTCGGTTATTCCAATCCCATTGTCCTTTACATCAATCGTAAAATAAGTTTCCTCCATTTGTCCGACAACTAATATTTTTCCAAGGCCTCTCTTATTCTTTATCCCATGATAAAGGGCATTTTCAATCAAAGGCTGTATCGTAATTTTAGGAATAAGATAATCATTCAGCTCCTTAGGAATGCAAATTTCATAAGTTAAAATATCTTGATATCTAACCCGCTGTATTTCCAAATAGCTGCGAGCATGTACGATTTCATCTTGAATACTTATGATATCATTTCCCTGACTTAGTGAAGTTCGAAAAAAATCAGATAATGTTCCCACCATACTTACAACATCTTTTTGATTACCCCCTTCTGCAAGCCAAACAATGGTATCAAGCGTATTATAAAGAAAGTGTGGATTAATCTGCATTTGCAGCAGTTTCAACTCTGCCTCTCTTAAATGTTCCTGTTCTGTTTTTACCGTTTCAATCAATTCACTAAGTCTTCGAATCATTATATCCAAAGAATCTCCTAGTTTTTTTACTTCCACTCCATTTGCAATGTTTGAGCGGACCTCTAAATTTCCCTTTGAAACCTCCTCCGTCACCTTACAAAGATGTCGAATCGGTCTAGTTATCGTTTTTGGAATAATTGCAGAAAGTACAAACGTAACAATAATAACAAGTCCTAAAAATATAATGCTAAATTCCATAAGATGCATATAGGATTGTTCCATTTGCAATCTTAAATTGTCAATTTCCTTTGTCTGATAATATAAAAATTCCAATATGGTTTCCTGGATCAAGGAAGTAACTCCCTTTATATCTACATCCCACATTTCAATATTTTCATCGTAGTTTCCACCAGCATCAATATTTTCCTTAATATTTCCGGTATACTTTTCTAGATTAATCAGATATTTTTCAATTCGCTCTAGTCTAGTTCGGTTCTTTTCTACCTGTGTTGATTTTTTTAACTCTTTTACAATTCTTTGTGCTTCCTCAATATCAGCGAGTGGATTTGCTTCTTCATAATTTTGATTACCAACAATAATTAAGTAAATTTTATAGTCAAAATCTTTTTTAAAGTCAATACTAAATTCACTAGCAGCCGACGCACTTCTTGTTATGCTGTCATATTGTTGGTTATAATTTTTAATACTGCCAAACCAAAGAAATGTAAAAATAAGTACAGGAACTATCACCAAAAGATAAGAAAATCGCATTTTCGCCACTAAACTTAGATTCAAAAAGTGTTCCATCAACTTTTTTCGCATCATTTCTAATCCTCACTTCCTTTGGTTCCTCTATATTGCAAAGGCGTACAACCTTGTGTCTTTTTAAAAAGATAAGAAAAATAATGAGGATCCTTATAACCGATTTCCATACTTATTTCATTGCTTCTTTTATTGCTGCATTTTAATAATTCTTTCGCTTTATTCATGCGAAAATCCGTAAGATATTTTACAAAAGTGACTCCCATCTCCTGACTAAACACCGCACTTAAATGACTTGGACTAATATTGACATACGAGGCGGCTGAATTTAGCGATAAATCTTCATTCATAAAATTTTCTTCTATATAAAGCTTCGTTTTATCGATAATATCCCCTGATTTTTTGCGAGAGACCTCGTTTCGGCAGTTTAATGCATGTTCAAAAAGCCTTACTATGTATAAGACGCTATTTTCAATCGTTGCGATAGCCTGTGTCATTTCTTTTGTCTTTTCAAGAGGTTCTTTCCCATACTCCACTTTTTTATATCCTTGATTTTCCATGAATTTAGCTACTGTAACATACATATCCATAATGATATACTGCCGAAATATCAGTGAATTTTTCCCTGTATTTCCAATGTTTTTTAGGTATTCATCTACAAAAAAAGGAACATCTTCTTTATCCCCACATCTTAAAAAATATTCCACCTTTTTTTTATCTAGTTTTTCAGCATCAATCATAGAAAAATGTAATGTTTCTCCTGCCCCAATAGACGATTCTTCGATTTTCGTACATTCCAAAAACTGACTTTTTTCTAAAATAAATCGATAAGCAAAGGCTCTACTAGCATCCTCGAAAGAATGCTCCAGTTCCCTTAATCTTTTTACCGGACTTCCAATTCCCCCAAAATACTTAATGTGCTGATAATCCCGAACAATATCCTCAATCGTTTCGACTAATCTTCTTTGTATAAGTTCTATTTCTTTTGCACTTTCAGCTTTTAATAAAAATGCAACTCCTTCTAAATTTCGATTAAATTCAATAATATCCCCATTTTCTAAAAAGCTTTCCGAAATCCGTTTTCGTATTTGTAACAAGCGATTTGAAAATTCTTCGTCTACCACCGCTACATCGCCGTGCATTCTTTGTACCTTAAATAAAATTATATTATAAAAAGGTGCAGATAACTCAAGTTTTAACTTTTTTCCTCTTTCTAAAACATTACCTACTGGCTGATTACTTCGAATCAAATCGTTGAAGAAATTTCGCTTTGCCTCTTCTTCATTTTCTTCCATTTCATTCCTAAACTTCTCAATATTTTCCTTCTCTTTGCGTTCTTCCAAAATTTTAGTTCCAATTTTTCCTACTACTGCTAATAGTTCTTCTCCATTAATTGGTTTTAACAAATATTCTTCAATTCCTATTTTTATTGCTTCTTTTGCATACTCGAACTCCTCATGCCCACTTAATACAATTATTTTAATTTCGGGCAATTCTTTTTTTAGCATGCGAGAAATTTCCAATCCATCCATAAATGGCATGCATATATCCGTAATGACAATATCTGGTTTTGCGCTTTTAATTAATGGATAGGCTAATTCCCCATCACTTGCTTCTCCACAAAATTCAAAACCTTCCTTGTTCCAATCAATGTTTTTTTTAATTCCTTCCCGAACTACAAATTCATCCTCTATCAAAAATACCTTTAACATAAATAACCCTCCATTATAACTCACAGTCCCATAAAGAAAATTATATCATGTTTTTCCAAATATATCTAACTTGTTTGTAAATCTAAATTCTGGTTTAACGACGTAGGACGGACGCGAGTCTTTGTTGGTGAGTGACGCCTAGATAGGCTGAGCAATTTTGGTCTTTCTACAATTTACACGGCTCCCATGCTAGGATTTTATATCAGTCGCATAAGCATTCCACGTAACCTCTGAACGTCGAAAAAACAGCTCTTAGGGAGCTATTTTTTGACAGCGTTTACGTTCCATATACTCTAATGATATAAAATCCTAGCATGGGAGCCGTGTAAATTGAATACAGATTATGAGCTCAGCCTTTCATGGCTGACTACGAAATACGGATTCGCTGGTTTACAATTGTTTCATATAATAAAAACCAGAATTTGGAGGAATTCGGTAAAATATCAAAAGCAAATGCAACTTGATTGTTGTTTGGAAATATGCAGAAAGGATAATATTTAGAAGCATAGAAAGAAGAATTAGGTAGATATTTTGTTTTATAGAAATTTGGTAAACGAAGAAGTTATAAGTAATGTAAAAAAGCCAAAGGCAGTATATCACATGACAACTACCTTCGACTTTTTACCACTTCACTCTTAATTTTGGTATTGTTTTATGAAATGCTGGAAAATCAGCGAGTCCGTTTCTCGTAATCAGCAATGAAAGGCTGAGCTCATAATCTATCGTTCAATTTACACGGCTCCCATGGTGGGATTTTATATCATTAGAGCATATGGAAGGCTGCTGAAAAACTACTGTTTTTTATTGCTCTCAGCAAAGATAATTATCCCTAATAAAAAAATAAGAGTAAAAATGGCTTCATTTTTCCCATTTTTACTCTTATTTTTTTCATATTTTTATGTTTTTTTGGTTCATTC
>JBGSNZ010000011.1:0-24661 GCA_041739345.1 Acetivibrio sp.
ACAATAGTATTCATCATACAGTCTCCTTTACGATTTAATCTCGACAATTAATATCATAATAAAAAACTGTATGGTTGGGAAGAGGGGTTATCCTTCTTCCCATTTTTTTATTTCTTTTGCCAATAATAATTATACACTAACCAAATAATGTTTAGCAACGAATTCTTTGAAGTATTAAACGCAATAAATAATTTTAACAAGTTAAATAGCGGACATGTTTGGTACAGAGGTACATCAAAATCTACATATCGACTAGACTCAAGTTTATTCAGGCTCAAGTATCCATCACTTAATGATTATCTTGCTTTAGAAAGACAGCAGTTACAATATATAGACATTAATTCTACTTTACTAGATATCAAAAAGAGTGAGCTTACAAATTTAGAAAAATTATACTTGATGCAACATCATGGACTACGTACAAGACTGCTAGATTGGACTTCCAATTTGGGAGTAGCTTTATATTTCCTCTCATTGGACTGGACTAGTGATGAATCATCTAGATTATGGATGCTAAATCCGGAAAAATTTAATAATATTTCCGTTGGTAAGCATGGCATTATTTCTCCACAGGATTACTTGTTTTCTGATATACATAATTTACAACATTCTATTGCTATTTTCCCAATACGCAATAACAATAGAATAATAGCTCAACATGGGTATTTCACTGTTCAAGGTAATTCATTGAAACCTTTAGAGAATGAGTTTAAAAGTGAATTAGTAACAAATAATGCTTTGAGCTATATAGATTTTGATTATGCTTTAAAACAAAATGTTATAGATTATTTAAGCATGCATGATATTCATTCGTTTTCTATTTTTCCTGATATGCTCGGTCTAAAAGATTACATTGATACAAGACTCATTCCACTATCAGCAAAGTAATACAATAAGATACCATCCGTTTAACATAGTATCCCTGCAAGCCCAGTACTCACTAAATACTTAGTCATTCTCATTTAAACTTTATATCAAAAGAGCCGCTACACAGTTTCCCATGTAGCGGCTCTCAATTTTTATCTTACGCAAAGTGTGTACAAGTCGTGTAAATCACTCCTCGTGCTCTCTGGAACCCTAGTAAAATAAGGGCTTAATCCAATGTGTAAGGCATTATAGCAATATGTCTTGCTCTCTTAATTGCAACTGTAAGCGCTCTCTGATGTTTCGCACAGTTTCCTGTGATTCTTCTAGGAAGAATTTTACCTCTTTCAGAAACATATCTTTTTAATTTATTTACGTCTTTATAATCGATTGTGTTATGTTCTTTATCAGCACAAAATACGCAAACTTTTTTTCTTCTACGCATTCCGCCTCTTCTCTTCATTGGAGAATCAGCTCTGTCGCCTCTATCACTCTTATTATATGGCATAATCATGACCTCCTTATCCGCTGCTTTAGCAGCATGTCATTTTTTTAATATAAACCTAGTTAAATGGTAACTCTTCATCAATTCCGTCCGGAATATTCATAAAGCCATCCCCAACTGCGTGGCTAGGTGAAGGTGCGGTTGGCTGAAAGCCTCCAGCATTATTGTCTGCACCAGCATTTTTGCTTTCTGCAAACTCTACTTCATCCATAACAACATCTGTTGTGTAAACTTTAACACCGTCCTTGTTGGTATAACTTCCGGTTTGGATTCTTCCACAACCAGTAATACGAGTACCTTGGTGTAAATACCGTTCTACAAACTCTGCTGTCTTTCCAAACGATACACAACTGATAAAATCAGCGGTTTGTTCATCCCCCTGGCGTTTAAATCTACGGTCAACTGCTAATGTATAACGAGCAACTGCAGATGCACTCTCACCTTGGGAATATCTAACTTCAGGGTCTCTAGTTAAACGGCCCATTAATATTACTTTATTCATGAGGAAATACCTCCTTCTCTATGCTTATGCGTCTACGCGAATGCATAAATATCTGAGTACATTATCCATAATACGAACTCTTTGTTCTAGTTCGCCTGGTGTTGTAGATTCAGATTCGAAGTTTATGATGTAATAGTAGCCGTCTTTCATCTTTTGAATTTCATAAGCCAATCTCTTTTTGCCCCAATCATCAATCTTACCGATTGTGCCACCGAATCTCTCGATGTAACCTTTGACTTTTTCTAAAGTTGCTACTCTATCATCGTCTTCGACTTTTGCATTTACAACTAATATAAATTCATACTTATTCATAGTTGTTTGCACCTCCTTTTGGTCTCTGGCTCTCTATTATCAGTATAGAGAACAAGGAAAATTTTAAACGTCTCACAGTGTAAAATTATAGCATAGTTTTTATGGTAATGCAAGTACAATTTTCTTACAACAGCAATGACAAAGGCAATGAGGTACAATTCTAAGAATCGCACCTCATCGTTTTACAACTATTTTGTATCGTATTTATAAGTTATTTTGTTTTTGTAACAACACCATCTTTATTACAATAATATTTTTTACCTTCTATGGTTACCCATTTTGATGTAATCAATTTACCCGATTTATCGGCAATATATTTTTCACCATCCAGTTTTAAAATTTTATCTACTACAACCTTACCAGTATTCTTTGTTGTATAGTATTTGTTTCCATCTACACTAACAATCTTGCCAGTAGCAAATGCTCCGGATTCTGTTGCAAAGTATTTGTTTCCATCCAATTTCAAGAGTTTATCTGTTACAACTTTTCCAGTACTCTTTGTTGTATAGAATCTTTCACCATTTACTTTAACAACAGCTCCAGTGATTACGGCTCCGGTATCACTTGTGATATATTTCTTGCCATCCTCAGTTGCAACAATAGAAGAAACATATTTAGAACCAGCCTCGTTAACAATGAATCTATCCTTTTCTTCAGTTTTTACAATTGCATTGGTAACTTTTTTACCATCCGCTGAATAGAAGAGACCATCTTTGTTTTCCTTAACAGTTACTGTACCAGAAGTAATTTCTGTCTTAACGGTTTTTGCATTTTCAATTACCACAACATCTCCTTTTTCTGGAGTTGTAGGTGTTTCTGGTTTTGTTGGTGTTTCTGGTTTTGTAGGTTTTGTTGGTGTTGATGCACCAGGTCCGTAATATGGAGAGATTGGACATTCTCCATTTACAAGTGTTGCTTTCGTTGTAACATGTAACTTTCCTTTATTTTTAGCTGCTTCTGCTTTTAATGCCGCAATATAAGATACATTATCCACTGCTACTTCTTTATTTGCTACTGCTTCAATCGATGTTTTTCCTTGAAATGGCGAACCAATAAAAGTAGCAATATATTCATTGGTACATACTTTAATTTTTGTATTCTTATCTACTTGATATGCTCCATTATAGTAAATCAGAGTATCATCAATTACAAGTGCAGTTATCTTATCTCCTGTATAGTAGGCAGTTGCACCACCCATTCGTAAGTCTAAAGCCTTTCTTCCTGTAGCACTAATGGTATAATTTAATAATTTTACTAATTCTTCATATGTAAAGTTGAAGGTTGGCAGTTTATTATCAAATGGTGCCATTGTATAAACATCACCAGCTGTTAAATTACGAGAAGTGGCACCGCTATCTAATAGGAATTCCGTTCTAAGACCTCCTGCGTTGGTAAAGGATACCTTTGCACCTGTCGCTGCATTCATATATTCTGCCATCCATGTACCAGCTACAGAAGACATCTCATTTTTACCAATAACTGCTTTTGTAACATTTGCAGAAATCGTTCCCAGTACTTCATTCATTATAGGTGCTACTGCAGCAGATGCTGCTTTACTGATTGTAATTAAGTATTTATCCAAATGACTTGCATTTGCAGTTGTGTCATACAAATTAGATTTCGTTGCACTTACATAAACATTTTTACTTGTAGAATTTGCGATACTAACTTTGTTATTTGAATCAATCTTGATTTCTGAATAAGCATATGTTTTTGCTTGATTTTGTGGCTGCATATATGCAATACCATTTGAAGCAACACCATTTACACTCTGGTGAGTATGTCCGCCAACAACAAGATCAAATACAGAATCGGATGCGAGACTTTCCGCAATCGCTTTTGCTTCTGCATGAACCAAAAGAATCGAAACATTTACCGTTCCATCTTGTTCCATTTTCTTTGCTTGTGCCTGAATATTAGCTAATTCATTCACGTCAATTTTGTATGGTGCAATTCTTGCAGTCATAATATCTTTTGAATAATCGTCTGCATATCCAAAAACAGCTACTTTGTATGACTTTGTAACGCCTTTTTCATTAACGCCTTTTTTATTAAGGATTACATAATCTTTTGTAAAGTCAACCCTTTTATTTGTATCTTTGTAATAAATATTACCGCAAAGTACCGGTATCGTACTATTTCCTTTGATTGTTCCGTTTGCTAAGTCATAGCTTCCCATGGTTCCATCCGAATCAATCAAGGTTGTCACTCCCCAGTCAAATTCATGATTACCAAGTGCTACTGCATCATACTTCATTGCATCATATGCTGCTGTCATTGCTTTTCCTTCTTGCAAGTTAGATACTGGATTTCCTTGATAAATATCTCCACCATCTAACAAAAGAACATCACCGTCATTTGCATCTCTCAACTTATTTACTGCATCTGAAACATATGCCATTCTGTATTGATAAGTACTCTCTACTCCTGTAGATGTATCCAGTATAAATCCATGAACATCACTCGTTTCTACGACAGGAATCGTGTATGAAGCTGAATTGTCTGAACCGCCAAACCGATTGCTGTTATCCTCCGGTACAGTAACTCCATCCCAATTATCTTTAATAAGTGTAGAATTTGGATTAACAAAAATTTTCCCATTATTAGCAGCAGCTTCTTTCTTTAATGCTGCAATATATGATTCATTATCTGTCAAAGGAACTTCACCTTTTGAAGCTTCAATTGATTGTTTAGATACAAACGGAGTCCCTGGAGATGTAGCCACGTATTCGTTCGTACAAACAAGTATAGTATCTGTCTCTTTGTAGCCGTTTTGATATTGTCCCTCTTTATAAATCAATTCGTTTCCAACAAATAAAGTTGTTAAGCCATTGTCAGAATAGTAAGCCGTCGCTCCACCCATTCTTAATTTCATAGTTGTATCTTTCACCGCATATTGAACTAATTCAATTAATTCTTTATATGTCAAGTTAAATGTTGGTAATAAATTACCAAAAGGGGCAATTGTATAGATATCACCTGCTGTCAGTATACGGTTAGGGCCTTCATATGTAAATTCAGTACGAATACCCCCATCATTTACAAATGATACTTTTGCACCGGTGGCAGCATTCATAAGTTCTGCCATAAAGTTTCCTGCAGTGGATGAAAAAGCATTCGTACCGATTGCAGCTTTTTTAACTTGCTGTGTAATGGTACCAAGTTGTACATTCATAACCGGTGCAACTTTTTCCACTGCAATATCACTAATTTTAACAATTTCACTATCAAGATTTGAGGCATTTTCCGGTGTATTATAAAGACTCGCTTTTGTGGCACTTACATATACGGGTTTATTTTCTGCATTTTCAACTTTAATAGCACCACTTGTCGCTACACAAATTTCTGCATAACTATAGTTAATCGCCTGATTTTTTGATTCAATATAAGGAACCCCCGTTGTATCCTTAGAATTCATCGCCAAATTTTCGTGTGAATGCCCCCCTAGGACTAAATCAAATGCTGTATCACTTCCTAAACTAGCAGATACTTTGCTTGCTTTTGCATGAGATAAAAGAACGCACATATCTACTTCTTTATTTGCTTCCATTTGCTTAGCTTCAGCTTCTATTTTGATTAAATCACTTTCTCTGATTTCATAAGGAGCAATCTTAGCTGCCATAATATCCGCAGAATAATCATCTGCATATCCAAAGACCGCTATCTTAAACATTTTTTTAGCACCATTTAAGCTCTGTCCTTCTTTTTCAATAACTACATAATCTTTTGCAAAATCAACCCTTTCCTGGGTTCCTTTTTTATACATATTACCGCAAAGAACAGGAATCTGGCTATTGCCTGAAAAAGTCCCATTGCTGCTGCTTAAATCGTAAGATCCCATTGTACCGTCGCTATCTATTAACTTTGCAATATCCCAGTCAAATTCATGATTGCCCAACGCAACTGCATCGTATTTCATCTGATCATATGCAGCAATCATAGATTTTCCTTCAAGTAAGTTGGATACAGGGTTACCTTGATAAATATCACCTGCATCTAACAAAAGAACATCCCCTTTTGTAGTATCTGCGCGCAAATCATTTACTGCATCAGATACCCGGGCCATTCTGTATTGATATGTTAAAGGATTCCCTGATGATACATCTAATAAGAAACCATGCACATCTGTTGTTTCAACAACCGGAATACGGTATGCATCTTTATCAACTTGTGGTTCTTCGGTTGATACTACTTGAACTCCTGTATTCTCTCCATCTGCTGCTTCTGAAACAATTGGCGTTACCTGAATAGAGGTAGCCGTCATGGTTACGGCACATATTATAGCCATAATCCGCTTCACTTTTTTGAATTGATTCATAAAACTCTCTCCTCCCATTATACATCCTCTCCGTGACATATATTTACATATTAAGTGTAGTACAATCTATTCTTTTATCAAAGGTCACAAGTCCATTTATTATAAAAAGTCCACAATTTATTTTCATTTTACAAAATAAATTGTGGACTTTTTTACATATTTTTCAACAATATAATTGTTTATTTTAGTTGTTTTTATATTTTCATATATATCCTGATGACATTTTCCTATACTATGCTTTTTGCTTTGCCCTTTTCTTGCTTGGTTTGAGTTGAAATATTGCAGCACATAAAGCGGCAACAAATGGTGTCGTTGCAATAATACCTACTGAGCCAGCAATACCCTGCAAAATTTCAATTACCATCATATCACTGTTTAATATTTGAATCATTGGATACTCATATACCTGAAATAATATCAATAAATTAAACGCTGATCCAACAAATGCAAGTATCAATGTATTTGCCATAGTTCCCATAGCATCGCGCCCGATATTCATACCAGAGCGGAATATCTGCTTCTTCGATATGGAAGGATTTTGTTCATATACCTCATGTAGCGCAGATACAATGGACATGGAAGTATCCATCAGGGCTCCAAGTGCTGAAAGAATAATTCCACTAATCAGCAAACCACTAATTTTCAATGGGGACTCAGAAGCACGTATTACCAGTTCTTCTGCCTCTGACATATTGAAGCCATTGATTGGTGTCAAATTCGTAATAATCCATGCAAAAATACCCGCTGCTATAACCCCTCCAACGCATCCTAAAAACGCACATAATGTTTTTTTCGTAAATCCAGTTAACATCAACAATGCACCCGCACTGGTATATGCAGCAATCAGGATAGTTGCTATAATCGGTGAGACTCCCTTTAGAACCAAAGGAATCAAAATATACCAAAGGCTAAGCAATGTAAACAATAGACCAAATAACGCTCTTGCGCCTTGTTTTCCTCCTACCAATATCATAAGTACAGAAAATGCAATCAAAGCAATAATTAGCACGCTACTTCTGTCATAATTTGTAATAGAAACAACATATAATTCTCCGGCATCATCATGATCTAATCGGACAACAAGCCGGCTACCTAATTTTGCGTCCACATTATAATAGGCATTCATATAGTTCGTGCCTTCCAAAACCGATTCTTTATACTTACCCGTTAGTATGGTTACCTCCAACTGCTGCTCTCCAATACGTCTACCCTCTGTCCAAGTATCCGGTGATGCATTGTCACTTAGGATATCGGTAACTTTTGCAACCGCGAAAATTCGCTTTTCTGCGGATGACAGTACGTCATTTGGATCTGGACGGTTCAAGATTGCTGCTGCTCCTATAAATATTAACAGCATAATTGCTGCAATTAAAATTTGCACCTTAAGGTTTTTTTTCACAGAATTTCCCTCCTTGGTTACTAAAGCAAATACATAACAAAGGACTGCCACACTAAATTAGTATGGCAACCCCTCATTAACTAAGCCTTATACCTATTTGCAATTTACTATTTTACTTTGATTTTTTTCGCAAAGGTCTTCTTTTGTCCATTCTCTAAAGTAACAACTACTGTTAATGTAACGGTTCCCTTTTTCTTGCCATTAACAATTCCATCTTTCGATACGGTTGCGATTTTTTTATCGCTTACCTTATATGTTACTTTTGCTTCTTCCTGTCCAATCGGATCACCTTTTGTAAATGCAGCAACCTTTGCTAACTCATTAGGTAGCGTTGCTTTTACATTTAGTGTATCACCTTTTGTAACGGAAGACTTAACTTCTACAGTAACTCGATCTACTAACTTAACTGCATCCTTTACCTTTGCTGTACAAATTACAAAGTCTCCACCGCTTAATGTAGAAAGATTTAAAGTTCCATTTGCAGCAACTTTTTTCACATTATTTGCAACTTCTTCTAATGCACCAGTTTTCGCGTTCTTATGGTAAATATATACCTTATCTCCTGCAGATACTGAAATAGCATCTTTAACAGGCACTGAAACTACCATACCTGCTGCTAAGGTACCCTCTGTTCCTACAGAAAGAACTCCTACTGCCTTTGCAGCTATCTTTGTCTCTTTTTCCAAAGCAACTGCTAAATTTAAGTCTTTTGAAGCATCGGTAAGTTTCTTTAATTCAGAAGTAGGAATGCTAACGGTGTAACCCTTTGTATCTGCATTTGCTACATTGATTGTAAGCTTCTGTCCTGCTTCTTTTGCTAATAACAACGCCTCCGTACTTAAAACGATATTATTAACTGCTGCATCTTTCACTGCAGGAATTGATAAATCAATTACTACACCTTTCTTAACCTGTGCATTACTAAAAGTATCTTTTAATGCATCTTTGCCTAAGGTAATTGTAACATTTCCATTACCATTTTTCACTGTATCTTTCAGTGCTTTTTCACTGATAGCTACTTTTACATTTGCTTTTCCATTCGTCACGGTTGTTTCTGCCTTGCCAACAGCTACGGTTGATCCACCACCTGGTGTAGTTGTATTTACCGGTGCTGATGGTGCACGGTTAATTGAACATACAATATCTGCACGGTCTCTAACACGGATACGAGCTGGAAGTCCCACAAATGTATCATCATAAGAGGAAAGACCTACTGCAGTAACCAAATTACCTACTACTAATTTATCGATTTCCTTACCTTTTGTAATATATCCATCAATAAAGATTCGAGCATCATTACCCATATAATCTTCTACGATAATTGTCTGTACTGCTCCATTGGAAGACTCAATTTCCTTTATTGTACCCGAAATTTTCACAAGGCTTCCAAGATATTCTTTTTTGTTAATCTGTTCTGCCGTTACTTCTTTTGGTGCTACTTTTGTAACATTACTATCTACCAAAGATATCTTGCTAACCTTTAACTGTCGTTCTCCCTGATAAGAAGAAGTTGTTCCTGTAACACGAACTTTCTGACCAACTTTATAGTCACCAGCTACTGGGAATGCGTTGATACCAGCAGTTCCATCCTGTAGGTAAATACAGTCAAAGAAAGCGGTATCCTTATCATATCCAGATGCATTTGATGTTACGATACCTTCTACTGTAAACTTAACACCTTCCTCTGGCTCTTTTTGTACCGATGCAATGGAATCAATACCCTTTGGAGCTACCATCTGAATTAAGTTCTGCAAAATTGTGTAGTTTGAGAAATTCAACTCCGCATTGGTGTCTCCAACCGATGCCTTAATTTCAAAGTTACTCATAAATGCTGCACCGTCGGCAATGATCAAGGATTTCGTACCGTTTGCATGCGTTAAGGTCTCGCTAGCCATTACCATCAGACGCTCTGTGCCATCTGTATATTCATACTTTGGAATAACCAAACTACCAAGATCATTGTCATTATCCTTATAGGTAGTTGTGCTGTGTGCATATACAACCGGTGAAACAGTTGATGGCAATGTTGAGGTAGCATTCCCTTTCTTATCAACTGCATAAACACTAGCTCCGCCGTAATGACTAAAGAACTGCGTGTAAATCTTTTCTTTCGCATAGTCCAAATTATGTGTTTCATCATAGACAATACCTTTCGTCAAGGCATTATTCCAATTATATGCAGCAAGATAGAGTCTTGCTTTATTTGCTTCGCTTCCTCCTGCATTGTTTGTCTCATCCCAACTTGCATCATCGCCAATACGCAAAGAGGAACCAAGTGCTGCAAGTAACTTGTTCTGTTGTGCTGCCATATGGTCTTCTTCTGGTAAAGTCATTGGTTTTTTATCAGCATATTCAGTGTAATTCTCATACCAATCTGACCATCCACAAAGCACTAAATTTCCACCAGCTTCTGAAAATTCCTTAATCGCTTCTATTTCTTTATCGGAATAAGTACGATATGGATTTCTGAAATAATCTTCATTACGACGGCTTGGAGCTGTCAATACAATCATCTTGAACTTACCATTTTCATTTTTTGCTGCTGTTAATAACTCATCGCTAGTCTTAAGAATTACACATCTTACATTGCTTTGTGATGCAAGTAAGCTAAAGTTACCCATAGCATCCGGATAATTTCCATTAACATACTCATTGTAATGACTTCCATCAATTCCTATGTATGTCATTTTATCGGGATCTCCAACATCTAAAGCGAGATCTTTTGTAAATGTGTACTCGAGTCCATCAATCATCAGCACAGCTTCAACATTGAATGTCTGTACTTTTGCTTTAACAGGTGTAAAATCATAAGAAATTTCAAAGTTTGATTCTTTTTTAACAGTTTTAGCATCTGTCTTTTTATCAATAACATTTCCATCTACCCTATAAGTCAATGATTTAACTGTTACATCGCTAGATTCATTGTTAAATAAGGTTGTTTTAATTGTCATTTTTTCATTTGTAACTGGTGTACTTGTACTACTTTGTACATTTGCAATTCCAAGTCTTCTTGCACTACCAACCCAAACTGGGGCAGTTACCGCAAGGTCTCCGTCAGCTTCAGTTACTCGGATATAATAGTAGCTATAGTCTGGCTTCAGGGTTGTGCTAAGCGCTTTACTCTGCGCATTTACATCCCAAGAATAAACAACACGTCCACTATTTGCAATTACTTCTGCCTTTATGATTGAATCTGTTGGATCTGCATCTTTCAAAGATACATTTAAATTAAGTTGTTCTGGTACATCCTTTATGATAGTTCCCATTAATTCATTATTTACAGTATATGTAATTTCCAAATTCTTGTCTTCGGTTGCATATACTCTGCGATCTTTTAATGCATCATAAATACCTTGTTCTGTAAAGTTGTCCGTGATGATAACGTCACGAGCATCATTTGCATTTCCCCATTTACCTTTATGGTTGTCTTGATTGTTTGTAGGTGCAAGATGCCATCCTTTATCAAGTGCCATCGTATAATAATTATAAGACGGGAAATATCCACCACTACCAATCGCACCTTCACCATTTCCTACTTCTACTAAGGATACACGTGAATCAATCGTAGGATCCCAGTAAGCAAAATCACTAAAGGTACCAAACGTAGTTCCCGGATGGTTAAACTCACTGACAGACGTAGCGCCTGCTGGCTGGCTTAACAAGGAATAATAAGCTTTCATTCCATTATCAGTTGTTTTATCATTCAAAGTTTTATTATTACGGCTAACAATACCTGCTGTATTCCAGGTATTCATATGTCCTGGTCCACCAGACCAAGTCATTTCAAAACCACCAAGTGCGATAACTCCTCTGTTTGTGGAAGAAGCATTAAAATCCGCAATTTTTTGTTTGAATCCTGCCCATTTAGCCTTACTATCTGCTGTCATCAAATTGGTGTCATAAAGTGCAGCTTCTGGATTTATTGCAGTAGTTGCATCAAAATAATTTGAGTGATCGGTAAATGCAACAAAATCTACATTGTCAGTATCACTAATCTTATTGATATAATCAAGAGCTTCTGCTAAAGTTCCAGCTCCGTCTGAATATTCTGCCGTATGGCTGTGTAGCTGTCCAAAGTATAGTTTATAATTTGGTGCACCTACTATAAACGACCATTCATACGTAGTAAAATTACCATCTTTACGAGTTACTAATACAGACGCGGTGTAGCGTCCATCTGGAAGACTCACTGATGGTACATAGGAAAATACACCGGTAGAATAGTTCATAGGAACAGCATCTACGATATTAGTTTCACCCATCTTTAAGGTGAGTATTGCAGTTGGATCCAAACCTGCATTAACAGCTGTTACACTAATAAACGGCGTCTTAACATCCCCAGTTATTCCATTGTTAGCAGGTGTAACACCAACAACTAGAGGTTCGTCTTTCACTGTGTAATTAAACATAACCATATCGCTTTCATCATAGGCACCTGAGTTATCCCCTAATGTCTTGGCATAAATGGTATTTTCAGTCGGAGTTAGTACGATTGGCTCTGCATAATCCAACCAAATAGCAGAAGCTGTTGTGTAATTCGTTGAGTATTGAATTTTTGCACCTGGTGTTGTACTAGAAAGTGTAATTGCCGTTCCCGAAGCAACTGTCGAACCACTTGCCTTACTTGCTATTGGTTTTGCTGCTTTTGGTATTACAGTAAGATCACCTACTAACTTGTAAAGAGTAAAATCAGCACAATACTTATAACCATATGTAACATTTGTTAGCGAAGAATCTTTATACGGTCTAAATCTATTTGCTATGTCAACGCCGCACATTATTGATCTAGCCTCATTTCCCAAAGTAGTAGTAGTAATCGAAAAATGTCCCGTATTTCTCTCATTATATTTAAATGTCCAATTATATGTTCCTATTGCCATATCGTTTTTACCCTTTGTAGTAGCTGCCAGGGGTTTAATTGATACATTATTTGAATCAGTTAAAATAACACTTCTTGTCAAATCTGTCGAATCTGTCGAAACAGTAAGATCCCAAATATATTTTGTATCCGGATTTACCACATTTGTTCCATCCTCAACAGGAAGTTGGGCAGCAGAGTCATCGGGTGCACCCGCATAACTGCCAGCTAAAGCACCCATTGCATAGCCTGTCTTTGCTATCAATACGTACTTACCTGAAGTAAGCTCATCCATACTGTTAATTTTTACAAAATTAGAAACAGTTCTCTCTGCCTGACTAGTGGCAGGGATCATTGTAAATACCATAATGATACTTAACATCAATGCCAAAAATCGTTTTGCATTCTTTTTCATAATTCTCCTCCTTATTTCTCTCTCTTAATATTTTCCCCTTAATTATTCAAATGTCCCTATAATGTGATACTACTCGCTCCCTCCTATTCATGGATAATTTTCCCTATACGAGTATTATAAATGCTATCACAGTGCATAATTATTTAATAGGTCGCATGTCCTTTTCATTATAATTTTAAAGCTTTTTTGCATTTTTTTTGTAATATTTTGTGTATATTGTACAATTATTTTTTTCCACCAAAAAAATTGTTCAGCACAAAATTTCTATTTTTCAACTTTCCCTCTAATATTCTTTTCCACCAATTTCCTTGCTAGCATTATCTGGTGACCGCATCCCATGCATTCCAAACGAAAGTCCATTCCTGCACGAAGTACCTTCCATTCTTTGCTTCCACATGGATGTGCTTTTTTCATTTTAATCACTTCGCCAACTTCAATTTCCATTTTTTGTCTCCTCTCAGAATAAATTTGTTTCATTCTACCACAGTTAATCTTGTATTAAAACAGGATTCCCTTCATTTGAATAAATTTTACAAGTACTTAAAATAAACTTTGCACTTTAATTTTATATATAAGATAATTATAATTCTTTCGCAGACCAACCGTTGCTGGTTTAATGAATTCGGAATAAAAAAGAGGACGAGTGCAAACCAACTACATGTTAGTTTGCACTCGCCCATCACTTTATGTCATTATAGTAAATTCGTTATTTCGTTTTCGTAACAACTCCATTTTTATCACAGTAGTATTTCTTACCATCCACTGTTACCCATTTGGAGGTAACTAATTTACCAGATTTACCTGCAACATACTTCTTACCATCTAGCTTAAACACTTTATCCTTAACAATCTTACCCGTATTCTTTGTGGTATAGTATATGTTTCCAGCTACCTTAACTATTTTTCCAGTTAAAACAGCTCCTGTATCACTTGTGATATATTTGTTACCATTGTCTGTTTTAATGATAGAAGAAACATATTTTTTACCGTCTTTATCTACGATATACTTTTTGCCATCCTCCGCTTTAACGATTGCATTCACGACTTTTTTTCCATCTAAAGTATAGAAAGCACCATTTTTTTCCGTAGCCGTTACTGTCTTTGTTTTTATATCTGTTTTAACTGTTTCAGCCTTATCAATTACAACAACTTTACCTTTTTCTGGTGTTGCTGGTGTTGTAGGCGTTCCAGGAACAACAACTGGACCCGAAGGACCCCCGTTTGTTGTACATACAATATCTGCACGGTCTCTAATACGAATGCGGGCAGGAAGTCCTTTAAACGTATTGTCATAGGATGAAAGCCCAACTGCCGTAATCTGGTTTCCTTCTGCCAGATTTGCAATTACTTTGCTTGTTGTAATATAACCATCGATAAAGATACGGGCATCATTGCCTTTATTATCTCTAACCATAATGGTCTGTACTGCTCCGTTAGCAAGTTCGAAACTCACCACCGTACCTGAAATCTTTACAAGGCTTCCAAGATAAGTTTTATCATTAATTTCTTTTGATGTTACTTCTTTTGGTGTTACTTTTGCAATGCTCTCATCCACCAAAGTAACACTGCTTACATTCAACTGTCTTTCCTGCTGATAGGAAGAAGTCGTTCCAGTAATGCGCACCTTCTGACCAACTTTATAGTCAGCAGCTACAGGAAATGCATTGATACCAGCTGTATCGTCTTGTATATATATACAATCAAAGAATGCTGTGTTCTTATCAAATCCAGATGCATTGGAGGTTACGATACCCTCTACTGTAAATTTAATTCCTTCTTCTTTTTCTTTTTGTACATCTGAAATTTTATTAATTTGTGTTGGGTTTAAATACTGGATTAGATTTTGTAAAATCGTATAATTGGAGTAAATAAGTTCCGCATTAGTGTCTTTATCTTCTGCCTTAGCTTGGATTTCAAAATTACTCATAAATGCCGCACCATCAACTACTACAAGAGACTGTTTTCCATTTGCATGAGCCAAGGTCTCACTCGCAAGTACCATCAAACGGTTATCATTTTCCGCATATGTATATTTAGGTGTTGTAGTTCCACCTAAACTATCGTTGTCACCGTCTTTGGAATAAGTGGAGCTATGTCCATATACAACTGGTGATACACTTGCTGGCAACGTAGTAGTAGGATTTCCGTCCTTATCTACTACAAAAATACTAGCGCCACCATAATGGCTAAAAAGTTGTGAGTACTTATTATCGTTTTGATTATTTGTGTCATACACAATACCTTTGGTTAATGTATTGTTCCAATTGTAGGTAGACAAGTATAATCTTGCTTTATTTGCTTCATTCTTGTCACCCGGTTTATAAGCACTTAATACATCATCATAGGTTCCATCATCACTGATACGTAAGGATGCTCCAATTGCTTTGAGTAGTTTATTTTGTTGTGCTGCCATATGATCGTCTGTGGAATATGATTTGTAGCTTTCGTAATAATCAGACCAACCACACAGAATCAGCGTTCCTCCTGCTTCTGAAAACCCTTTAATTGCTGCTATTTCTGTATCCAAATAGTTGAAGTAAGGTTCTCTTAATGCTGCGTCATTACGACGACTTGGTGCAGTTAATACAAGCATCTGATACTTACCGTTTTTATTATTAGCTGCCGCAATCAACTCTTCACTACTATTAAGAATAACGCATCTTACATTGCTTTGTGCTGCAAGCAAGCTAAAATTGCCCATCGAATCTTTGTAATTTCCGGCTACATATTCATTAAAGTGGCTTCCATCAATCCCTACGTATACCAGTTTATTAGCGTCTCTAACATCTAATTCAATATCCTTTGTAGAACTGTAATCAATGCCATTTAAAGTCAAAACAGCTTCTACTGATATTTTCTGTACTTTCGCTTTCGTAGGTGTGAACTTATGAGTACTTTCAAAGTTTGAGGCTTTTGCTACGGTACCTAAATTGGTGTATTGTTCTAAAATGTTACCATCAAGCTTATAGGTCAAGGATTTTATTATAGCATCTGCTGCTTCGCTGTTAAATAAGGTTGTTTTAATCGTCATTTCTTCATCCGTAACTGGCGTACTCGTACTGCTCTCAACGTTTGAAATTCCAAGTGTTATAGCATCACCAACCCAAACCGGTGCAGTCACAGCAAGGTCTCCATCTTTTTGTGTTACTCTTACATAATAGTAACTATAATCCGGCTTAAGTTCTGCTGTAAGTTCTTTGCTTTGAGAATTTACATCCCAAGTAGTAACAACGCGACCACTATTTGCAATCAGTTCTGCTTTTTCAATTGCATCATCTGTATCATTTAATGCTAGATTAATGCTTAATTTTTCAGGTACTTTTTCAATAATGCTTCCCATCAATTGGTCGTTTACTGTATATAAAATTTCTAAATTCTTATCTTCGGTTGCATATACTCTACGATTCTTAATTGCATCGTAGATGCCTTGTTCTGTAAAATTATCCGTAATAATTACATCACGGGCATTATTTGCATTGCCCCATTTTCCTTTATGATTATCTTGATTATTCGTTGGTGCTACATGCCAGCCTTTATCTAACGCCATCGTATAGTAGTTATAAGATGGGAAGTATCCTCCACCACCAATTGAGTCCTCTCCATTGCCAACTTCAAGCAAATTAACTCGGGAATCAATAATAGGATCCCAGTAATCGAAATCATTAAAGGTACCAAAGGTTTTTCCTGGGTGGTTAAACTGACTAATTGATCCAGCACCTTCTGACTTGCTTAAAAGGGCATAGTATGCTTTCATGCCAGCATCCCCTGTTTTATTGTTTAACGTTTTATTATTACGGCTCACAATGCCTGATGTATTATAGGTATTCATATGTCCTGGTCCATTTGACCAAGTCATTTCAAAACCACCAAGTGCGATTACTCCGTTATTTGTCGTAGAATTGTTAAATGCAGCTATTTTATCCTTATAACTATTCCATACCGTCTGGCTCGCAGTGGTCATCAGGCTCTTATCATAGAGCGAACTTTCTGGATTAGCTGCTGATTTATCATCAAAATTGTTGGAATGATCGGTAAATGCAACGAAATCAATATTATCACTTTCACTAATTTTACTAATATACTCCAATGCTGAATCTAGGGAACCTGAACCATCCGAGTATGTTGTATGGCTATGTAACTGTCCATAATAAAAGTTATATTTTGCTTTACCTACCGTAAATGACCATTCATAAGTTGTCGTTTTACTATCTGCACGAGTAATCACAACGGTTGCCGTGTAGCGCCCATCTGCAAGATTCTCAGATGGTGTATAGGAGAATGTTCCCTTGGAATAACTCATAGAAACAGCATCTAGTTTAACCGTTTCCCCTGCTTTTAACGTAAGTTTTGCGATTGGAGTTGATCCAAGATTAGTAGCCGTTATGCTAATAAGCGGTCTTTTTTCGTCTCCGGTCTTTCCATTGCTGGCAGGTGTAACGTCTGCAACCTGTGGTGCATCTGCAACTGATATAACTTTTACACCGCTGGTTGCTGTATTACCAGCCTTGTCTTTTGCCGTTACGCTAACGCTGAAACTAGAAACTTTTGAGGTAAATATGCTTCCAGGAATCGTTACTTCCCATTTTGTAGTATCCAAAGTGCTCTGTACCAAAGCAACTTCTTTCGAAATGGTATTTACTGTATAAGTCAATGCTGCTTCTGACACCTCTAGATTATCAGTAATGGTTACCGAAATCTTATAGTCTTTTCCTAATTCTGCACTGTCACATGTAGGCAATGTTATCGTAGGCGCTTTTTTATCATTGGTAATTCTATAATCCGCCGAACTACCATTACGCAGCTGATCTTCTGCATTATTTTTAGACACTACAGCATACAAATCAACCTTTTCACCAGCCTCAACACCACTTGGATAAGGTGCCGCTTTATAGATTGGCATCGTTACTCCCTTGCTATCCGTTACTGTAGTTTTTCCACCACTAGTATATGTACCAAGTGTTATATTCTTAATTACAACATATTCGGATACCAAAGAATCCTTCGCTGTTATCACTTCGGTAAGCCCGGAAAATTCCTGTGGCTGTATCACGCAGGTTGCATCAACAGCCTTTGTAATCACTTCGGTTTTCGGACTAGTCAACTGCACAACTCCTCTATACTTATAAGCCGCACCTGTTATTTTCAAAATATCACCAATATTGTTCGCCAAATCACCTTTGACATATACCTGCAAAGCATAGATTTGGTCATCAATAACATCCTCTAATATTGCAGAATCTATCTTACCATCGCCTCCATACTGATAAACAAGCTGTCCGACTACGGTAAATGTCTGAGCAGTATCAGCACCCGCAGCGGTTGTATTATTCAGAACTTCCTTTATACTCATAGCTCCGGCCGGGATTGTTGTAATTGGATCTTTCGGATCTAATGGATCCTTTCCAAGTATGTAACTAAATACTGCAACATCACTCTCCGTATAGGTACCTGCTTTGTCTGCTAATACTTTTGCATAAATCGTAGTATCCTCGGTAATTGTAATTGGTGTTGAATACTCCACCCAAATACCAGCAGGAGAAACCGTCGTATACTGAATCACTGCTCCTGTTTGCTTACTGACAAGTGTAATTGAAGTACCAGACGCAACGACTGAACCACTTGGCTGGCTCGCTGTTGGTGTTGTTGCTTTTGGTGTAGGTTCTGGTGTGCCACCACCTTCCAGTATATAGTTAAATACTGCAACATCACTCTCCGTATAGGTACCTGCTTTGTCTGCTAATACTTTAGCATAAATCGTAGTATCTGCGGTAATTTTAATTGGAGTTGAATAATCTATCCAAGTAACTGTAGGAGATGTCGTAGTATACTGAATTACTGCTCCTATTTCTGTGCTAGTAAGTGTAATTTCTGTACCAGAAGCAACGACTGAACCACTTGCCTGACTCGCTGTTGGCATCTGAGCTTTCTTAACTTCAACTGGAGGTTGACTATCCCCTAATTTGTATAAAGTAAACAAAGTACCATAACCGCCTTTATCAACTGTGCTGTTTTTATATCCACGAAACTTGTTTCCATATTGTGGATCAGGATTACTTGCTAAAGTCACGGTATCCGCTGCTGCTGATTTAAAAGTAAAGGTTCCATTATTCTCAACGGCTGTCCATGAATAACTTCCCTCTACTATTCCATTTGTATTCGCAGCCTTTGGTTTAATCGATTTTCCATTTGAATCGGTTAAAACCACTTGATCTCCTGAAATAGTTAATGACCATATCAAACCGCTATCTGGATTTGTTATGATTCCTTCCGTAGCACTAAGCTGTGTAGCGGTAATCCATGAGGCATCTAATATACCCATGGCATACCCACTATCTACTACCATTACATACTTACCCGAAGTAAGTTCCGCTGCACTACTGATTTTCTTAAAAGTGCCAACACTTTGTTCTGCATATCCGCTGACAGGAATCATAGTTAGTACCATTATGATACTTAACATCAATGCCAGACATCGCTTTGCAAACGCTTTCATAAATACTCCCCCTTTTTAATACTTATTTGTTCAGATCTTTTCCAACTAGGCTATTTACCCCGTTGAATATTTTATATGCTATTTTTATTCAATACATGACAAGCAATAAAATTTAAAAGATTTAAAATAAAGATTGCAATTCTGGTTAACATAATATAATATAATAATTGCATCACGTAGTATTGATTACTACATGTTGTAATTATATTAACCATTACAAGTTTTTTTTATTATGAAAGGGGTTATTAGATGAAACAGTTAAGAGAAAAAGGACCAAAAGATCCCGGCAGTGCAATTACCCATTTTATTGGTATGATGATGGCATTATTTGCTACCACACCTTTATTAATAAAGGCTCATAGTCAACCCAATCCTGTTTATACGATCTCTTTGCTTATTTTTATTGTTAGCATGTTTTTACTTTATACAGCCAGTACGGTTTACCATACATTTGATATTTCCCCAGGAATAAATCGTATTCTCAAAAAATGCGATCACATGATGATTTTTGTAATGATTGCCGGAAGTTATACTCCCATCTGCCTTATCGTAATTGGTGGAACGCGTGGTATTGGAATGCTTATCTTAATCTGGTCAATCGCAATACTTGGAATGATTCTCAAAGCATTTTGGGTATTTTGTCCAAAGTGGGTTTCTTCCGTTATTTATATTGGTATGGGTTGGATGTGCGTACTTACGTTTACTCCGATTATTGAAGCACTTCCAATTGGAGCGTTTCTATGGTTATTAGCCGGTGGTGTTATTTATACAATCGGTGGTGTTATTTATGCTCTTAAACTCCCTATCTTTAATAGCAAGCATAAAAATTTTGGTTCTCATGAAGTATTCCATATATTTGTGTTAGCTGGAAGCGTCTGTCACTTTATACTCATGTATCAATTTGTATCTGCACTGCCAATTTAAACACAAGAACTGATTATTATCATAGAGAAAAATATAATCCAAACCTTTTTAAGCAAATGCTATCAAGAGAATTACGCATTTACTTAAAAAGGTTTGGATTTTCTATATCCCCTTATCATAATAAATTTACTCAGAAGCTTTCTATTCCTAATTTCCTGATAATGCGCTTGGATAGAAAAAATAATAAATTTCAAAAAAGAAGCATGTCTTTGTAATTTTTTACATAAGCATTAGGATAGCTTGTTTGCATACTGGCAAACGAAAATTATGTTACTTTACAATAGGTATGGGGGTATGTTATGAAAGTAAAAATGCGAAATAAGTTTCTTGCTTATACTTTAGTGATCGCAATGACAATTGGTATGCTACCGATTGCCACGCCTCAAAGTATAAGTGCAGCAACAACTTATCAGTCCTACAACAAAGGGCACCGTGATACCGTTGCAACATCTCTTAGTAGCGACGCAGTCAGCTATTATCAGACTAATTACAACAATGAATTTTCTTATGAAAACACATTTAATTCTCTGGATAAGACCTCATTAAAAAATGAGCTCGGAACATTAATGACGAAAACCATGACAAAGTCGGTTACTTACGATTCTTTACCAAGCTATTGGAAGTACACCGATGCCGAAGACGGAAAAGCAGGTACTGTGTTATTCTATTCCGATGAATACAGTGAGAGCTTTAACCGTGAGCACGTTTGGCCAAAAAGCCGCGCCAGTTTTTATCAAAGTGGAGGTGGTGCTGACCTGCATCATTTACGGCCAACCAATACACAGGTTAACTCTACAAGAAGCAATTATACGATGGGTAATGTAACCTCCAAGCTTTCCAACTATAAAACGGTTGCCAACAATGGTAAAACGGTTGGTTGGTATGATTCCACAGGCAATGGATTATTTGAACCTTTAGATAATGTGAAAGGGGATGTTGCCCGTATCTATCTATATGTATACGTGCGCTGGGATGAACGGAACTTATTTACACAAGATAGCAGCAAACAACAAGCCGGAGATAAAGGCGGAAACGATGGAAAGCCGGTTATTGAAAGTCTTGACACCTTGCTCCAATGGATGCAAGAAGATCCTGTTGATACATGGGAAATGAACCGCAACGATCTAAGCGAAGCGGTTCAGGGAAATCGGAATGTTTTTATCGACTATCCGGAGCTTGCATGGGATTTGTTTGGTCTTGATGAACCGTCAGTTTATCCAACACCAAGTAATGGAGGTGGAACATCAACACCAGATCCAAGTACACCGCCAACTCCAACTCCATCATCAGATCCAACTCCTTCGTCTGATCCAACTCCTTCGTCTGACCCGACACCATCGTCAGACCCAACACCATCGTCAAACCCAACACCATCGGCAGATCCGACCCCGTCTGCAGATCCAACCCCGTCGGCAGATCCAACCCCAGACGTATCCAATGGCAGCTTTACCAATGTTACGGATTTGACTGCATTACAAACAGGGGATTTGATTGTGTTATATGATTCGAAACAAAATAAAACGTTAACACCTTCGATTGATAACAATTGGTGGCGTTATAACGTTGGGAATAAAGAATCTTCATCTTCACTATTCAAGGTAGTAAAGGAAGGGCCCAATATTTATTTGACGAATTCTGCTGGCGAATATGTATTTTCTTCTAACGTAATGCAAATTGAATTTTCTTCTGGTAGCAAAACGCCAATTACATATGATAACAGTACCGGAATAATTAATTTAGAAAATAGCACGTTATGTTTCAATACTATAAGTAATGCATACCGACCATATTTAAGCACAGCTAGTACTTTGGAAGCAGCAGCAAACATAACCGTTAAGAAGTTTGTGGCTTCCACTTCGAACCCAACTCCATCACCGAGCCCGAGTCCATCAACAAGCCCTTCACCGACTCCGAGTCCATCACCAACTCCTAGTCCAGAGGTTCCGTCTGGAGGAGGTGGCGGAAACTACATTCCTTCCGTACCAACTACGTCACCAAAACCATCACTGTCTCCAACTCCAAAGCCAAAGACTCCAGGTAAGGGTAAAGAGGATTCCAAGACAGAGGATATTATAGCTGGTAAAATAGCATCCAACGGAAAGCTTGTCGATTCAAAGGGCGCTGTAATTAAAAATTCTGTCGTTGTGCTAAAAGACAAAGATATGTACTATGCAGGAGTAAAAGGTGTTCCTGTTAAAAACAAGCTAGTTAAAGCAGAAAACGGTGCATTGTATTATGCAATGAAAACAGGTAAACTCGCTGTCTCAAAGCTTATAACAACAAGCGATGGAACGAAGTATTATGCTACCAAGACCGGACCGCTTGCTACGTCTAAGTGGGTAACGATTAAAAATGTAAAATACTACTGCAATGCAAGCGGTGTGATTACAAAATCCGTAAAGCTAAAAAAAACAAAGCCTTAGAAACATTCATTAAAAAATGATAATAAGATATTGCAAAATACAAAAACTTCATCCCAATTTGCAGATCGAGGCACAACTAGCATGGGTTCTAACCGAATTATACGATTATTTTAGTAAGACATAATGAAACGCGAGTGCCCATCACTCGCGTTTCATTGTTTATGGCTTATTAAAATTGATAATCGTATTGAGGTTAGAGCCCATGCTAGTTGTGCCTCGATCTGCAAATTGAACACAGACTATATTTTAGGAACATTCCCTAATTATTTTTTAATTGTTATACTATAATTTCCCGTTGCATCTTTATCATAATCTTTATATACCTTTATGTAATAAGTTCCCTTAGGCAAATTTCGATTATCACTCAACTGGATTTTTGAGCTTCCCTTATAGCCATAATCATTGATTTTTGCATATCCCGAACCACCATAGATATTGGTTCCAATCACATCAAAATAAATAGTTCCAGTTGCATTTCCTTTTAATATAAAAGTTGGCTTACAAGCACTTGTTAACGTAAACTTATAATAATCTACCGCACTTGTTTTATCTTCTGCAAAAATCAATCCAGTTGCTGCCTTTCCAAATGCTAACGTTTTTGCTTTGGCTTTTTTACTACCGCTTGCATCTGTGACTGAAGTAAAAGAAGACTTGATACGATATGCATAGCTGGAAGAAACCTTAATGTAATATGTCTTACCTTTCTTTACAGCAAAAACCGCCTGATTGCTTTTCTGGCTTGTCGAAGTATATACATTTTCGGTAATTTCTTTTTTCTTATTGTTACAAAGTGTAATATCTGCATTTCCTGTACCACTTCCATCTACGTCAATAAATTCTTCCTTTACTGTTAGATATCCGTTTTTTGATGCTTTATATTTATAATAAATATCATCATGTGCATAATCCGTATAAGAAGCCGTCCAAGTCTTGTTCTTTAACGTACGATCACTTCCATTAAATAGCTGTGACATAAATAATACGTTTGCAACTTGATTCACTTTAATATAGTACGTACCCGCCTTTTCAATATATGCCTCGCTTGATCCTACATACATACCAAGTCCGGTGTCATAATTACTACTGCTAATATAAGCTGAACCTAAAGGCGTTGTAGCACAAGCAGCATCTGCGTAAATCTTTACGGATGGATACTCTTCACTTGTTGTTGCTACTGCAAAATAAAGAGTGCCTTTTTTTGTAATTGTAATTGGCGTAGCCATTTGTCCATCACTTGAAATAAAATAAGAATTATAGGTATCAGAATCTTCTTCATTGCCAGTTGTAATGTAATGAGTATCTACTTTAGTGACAACATTCATGTTCTCATCTGTTGAAACTGTTTCTGCTTTTGCAATACTTGTCTGAGATAAGACCACTACAAAACCAATTGCCATTAATAGCAAACTCACCTTTTGTTTGATTTTTTTCATAAAATTCTCCTTTTCTTTTATACAATGCAAATTATACCAATCTACCGTTTTTATTACAAGTAATAGAATTTCGAATAAAGTAGGGTAACCTATTTCTAGGCTACCCCCTTATCAAACCGCACGTGCGCTATTAACGCATACGGCTTACCAATTGTAGTTTTATAATTTATGATGTAATCAGGCTTTTGTTATATGCTATTCCTTGCAATCTATTA
>JBGSNZ010000025.1:0-76142 GCA_041739345.1 Acetivibrio sp.
TTCTCCGCTAATGATTCTGTTTACTACAGCATTCTTCATCTCTTTTGGATATTTATTATAACTCATCTCTGTCACCTGTCCTTCTCTGATACCTATCATATCAGTTTGATAGGTGGGTGACAACTACCCTAACTCAGAGGGTCCACTATAAACTCTACTATCGAACCATTTTTGTTTTGCCTATTTGATTTATCAGTATCCTTATCATTTTTACAATCTCCTAAAATACATTTGATTATCTTACCATTCTTCATAATTAAATCAACTTTCTTTCCTATTTTGGTTGTGTAATATGAACCGATAGCTATGCAAAATCTATCTTTAACTACTCGTATTCCGTAGTCACCAGTTTCTGATTTTTGTTGAAATTTGTATTGTTTACTTGACTTATCTTTAATACATTTGTATGACATATAACTTTTAAATGAATTATTTAAAGGTGTCTCCATATCATTGTAATTCTGTTCAAATTCTTTTGTGCTATCTATAGATAATGGCTTTGCTATATCATCTACATTTATTGAATCATTACTCTTAATATTCTTTGCTTCCCTATATATATCAACTTCCTTTGCTTGTTCTGTTGCAGGCGTTAATGCGAAAAACAAGCTTGCTGTTGTGGCTATAATTATAAAACAACCTAGCTTTTTAATTTCCATCAATAATATCCCTTTCTTCTTAGAAATAAAATTTGAAGTATATTAAATCAACTTTTTCTAATTTCGCTTAATTTTTGTTATACATCTAATTTAATAATAAATAATTACTTTTTTATTGCTTTTTACGTATTCTTCACTACCGCATTCCGGGCAAGTCCCGACTGTTCCATAGGCTCTTTTATATGTATGAATCACTTCTCCAGCATGAAAAATCACACCACAATCTACACATTGGTATACTACTAGCATTTTTACCATTTCTTTTTCACCTCGATTCCTAAACTCCATTCTCAATGACTATTAAATGTATTACCTAAAATCATATGCATATATTTTCATTTTTTATTGTTATATATATTGCATTCTTAGTGCTATTTATAAACAATCTTCAATATTGCTAAAAGAAAACTCACTTGCAATTAGTAGTTCTTATTGTTTCATATTTTACGTTCTTATATTTAAGATAGGGTGGTTTTCCCACCCATATTATTAATTATAGATATCAATATATTCCTTCAATTCCAATCGCAACATCCGTACTGTCATCCTAGAACCAAACTCTTCTATATACTTTTGAGTTTCTTCGTCGTGAACATATAACTTTCCGTTTAATTCTGAAAATAATGCTTCCTTAAGACTAATTCCTTTTAAAGAGTACTGCTCTTTTACATAATTAATTAATCCATTTTTATATAAATTTGAAATAGAGATAAACTTATTTCCTATTTGTGCTTTAATCCGTATTAATCTTTGATTTATAAATGATGCTTTTACAGGCTCTAAATCGGAACCTCCACCACATGACTTAATAATATATCCATTACTATTATATATATAAGCCTTATAATTTCTATTGTTAGGTTCATTCTCTGTTATATAATTTTCTACTTTCTCAGCCTTTTTCATGTATTCAATAAACAAATCATCTACTTTAGCTATTCTACCTGTTGCTAATTTTACAGTTTTTCTTTCTTCATCTAAGTCTTTCATTTTCAAATTAATTATTTCAATGTACCCTTCACCTTTTAATCCATAAAACGGTGCTAGTAAAATAAATTTGTTAATATCATCTAATAAACTACCTATATATCCTATTATATCTTTTTTTGTAAAAAATTTGTCACTGAATACTTCAACTGGTATAATATTATCAATGACAAAGTTAATTGTTCTTTCGTCAAAGGGGTTGAGAATATTCTTTATAATATTCTTTTGATAACACCATTGGTAATAAACACTTAAAAATTTTGCTGTTGATTTCAATCTTCTTCTCGACTTACTATTATAACTTTTTAATAAGTCAATGGCTTCATCTTCATTAAATTCACACAAATCTTTACCAAAAGTTCTTTCTTCCAATTCTGTCGATTTAAATATTTTTTTTAATAATTCTACTGTAGGTTCTTCATATCCACACTCATTTAAAAACCACTGTTTTCTTTCTTCATTATACATTACCAATCACCTCGCTCATAATATTGTAATGTTTCTGTATTGGCTTATTTACAATCTTTATTTGTCTCAATAAATTATCCATATTGATTTTATTTAAAACGGTTACAAAATCAACGTTATTATTAATACAATAATTATTTAAATATAAATATATAAACCATTCTTCCAGGGTGAATTTTTTACCAATATAATTATTATTTTCTATTAGATCATTCATATTAGTTTCAATCGTTTTATATAGCAAAACCGCCTTTTTTCTTGCGTCAGAATTTTTTAACCGTTGCGGTTTAAATATTTGATTAATTATTTTATTTAGTTGGAAATGGATCTCCGATAAATTACTATTCTTTAAATACATGCTCTGCTTTAATTTATCTATTATAAAGTTACCTGCATCATCCTGATCATATTGTGTTTTTTGTTCATCACTAAGATGATTCTTTATGTCTTCTTGTAATATAAATCGTTTTGCTTTATCTACATCAAATGTAATTAAATTAATAATAAAATTCTTTTCCCAATTTGGATTTAGTTTGGTTACATCAATAGCAGATTTTAATCTATGATACCCATCAATGCAATCGACAACAGACTCTTTTGATACTACAAGAGCACCTCGAATTATTTTCGGAGGTGCATATAAATCAGGGTTAATATTAAAGGATAATGCATCTGGGATATAATCATCATTAAGCATATTTTCACAAATTTCATTATATGCCTGTGAAATTATTGTAACTTTCTTTATTGTTCCTTCTTTCGTTTCAATCTCAGTAAGATTTCTTTGAGTTTCAGGATTATAATGAATTTTATTTATGGATACCAATCGAGCTAATTCTTTATTATTAATGATAACTACAAATTGATCATCTGCAACTTGAATCCATTGTTTAAATACAATATCTTCATCAATTACTTCTCTATTTATTTTTCTATTATATTTTAACTTCTCATTATCTGTAAAATATTTATCTACTTCAAGTTTACTAGTGTCAAAACCATTTGGTAAATTTTTATTTAATTCATATAAAACAGTTGAGACTTTAAACATGGTATCATCAGACATTGACTCTACTGGTATTCTTCCATTTAATATGTCAACAACTTCACCGCCAGCCATATTATACATATGTGCCATAGTGATTTTAATTTGTTTTTCGAAGGTATTTGGTTTTCTATTTGCATCTGTAATGGCTTCTCTCAGTACTTCTCTTAATATATTTTCATTAACTTTCACAATTTACCTCCTATGATGATATATATATAACTACACAATATCATTATTAAGATATAATGTCAAACAAAACATTTAAAGTTTCATATATATCATTGTTGATTATGATAAAATGAGTATTAATGAAATATATGTAACTATACATTGACATCTATATTTTCATATGCTACGATATGAAATGCTATTACGCATACAAGAAAGTTTTATTCGAATTTCTAGTGCGTGTTATATATAACAATAGTTTGTCGTAATTATGCTAAACTATAGCAAACTATAAATAAATTAAATTATAAACTTAATAAAAATGGGAGGTAATGACTTATCGCTAAACAACAAACTTTACAGAAATTTATTTTTAAAATACACTCCACTCGTTTAAGTAAGTCACGATGGAATTTAGTCTTAGATATCCCTACGGCTATGAAAAATAACGAAATTGTTCCATTAGCCGATAGTACTATTCTTCGATTCATTGATGAATTAAATGAACTAGAAGACGTAGAAGAAAGGGCAAAAGAAATTAGGCAACAAATAGCCCAATTAAAAAAATCGAATAATTCTAGCAAAAAACAAATTAGTGCCTTATACGAACAGCTCAGTACCATTCAGTTTAAACCTGATTATTTATGCTTAGTTATAGACAAGAAATCAGATTATTGGAAAGCTTACAAAGATGGTTTTAAGGTAAATGGAATAAAATACAGAAGACTTTTAGGTACAAACGGTGGAGTAAAAGGTAGTACTATAGTCTTTACAAGTGAACGATTATATCCCGAATTAAGAAAACGTATCGATAATGGCAGAAACAAAAACAAAGAAATGGTGCCTGCAAAATATGGAGCATATGAATCATTGACTTGTTCCTCTTCTATTCCTGTGTCTGACCCAAAAGGTATATTAGTTGTAAAAGATTGTGAGGTGGATTTTTTAGAAGATATTATTAAACTGGATGATGAAAAAGATGAAGAACCTACTATGGAATATATAGAACAAACACATATACATAAAAATTCAAATGATGGATTTGGATTAATGTTACCAAGCCGTGCTTGGATATGGGGACAAGAGTTAGGTTTAAATTATATACCCTCTGGAATTAACACTAGAGCATATGCTTATAGTAAAGGTATGTTGGTTACTTTTGATTTTATTAAATTCGGTAAATATGTAGCTCAAAAATATATGGTCAAAGACGCCTGGGGCAACATGGTTGACATTCGTACCGTAGACGTTATTATATCAACCTCTATGTTAAAATTGTGGGACAGTTATGATAGTTATGAAGACTATATTAAAAATTGTAAGGACAATAACTACAAATTTTGCATAGCAAAGGTTTCCCCTAACATCTTAGAAAATGAAAGAAATTTAAATTATCAATTTATACAAAGTTATAGATTATGTGATGATGATATACAACAATTAATCGTCCCAACAATTAACGAATTAAGGGAAGTATTAGGCGGCGACTATAGAAAAACAATTTTATTTTTAAAAGGCATGAACTTATGTGATGAAAATATTGATTGTATTGAATCTGATTATGCAAAAGCTTTGATGATTGATCAAAATATGATGAATGATTCCTATGTTAGAAATCATGTTCACTCTATGATAAAGAAGAAAATAAATGAAGCTAAGGTAGGGGTTATTAAAGTTAAAGGTAATTTCCAGATAGCCTGTGGAGACCCTTATGCTTTATGTCAAAGTATATTTGGATTAGAAGTTACTGGCTTATTAAAAGCTGGAGACTTTTATTCAAAATATTGGAGTGATAAACATGTAAAAAATGTAGCATGTTACCGTGCACCGATGACTTGTCATAACAACATTAGAATATTAAATATATCATATATGGCTGCTCAAGAATATTGGTACAAATACATAAAGACAATGTTAATATTTAACACATGGGACACCACTGCCGATGCAATGAATGGCGAGGACTATGATGCTGATCAGAATCTAACCACAAATAATGACATACTAATAAAAAACACTAGAATCTTACCAACTATAATGTGTATACAAAGGAAAGCTCCTAAAAAAATAGTAACTGAAGATGATTTGGTTCAAGCTAATATAGATAGTTTTGGAGATGATATTGGTATGTATACTAACGGTATAACTTGCCAATTTGATGTTCAATCCCAATTTAATATAGATAGCGAGGAATATAAAACTCTAGATTATAGAATTATGTGTGGTCAATTATTTCAGCAAAATGCTATTGATAAATCCAAAGGAATTGTTTCAAAGCCTAGGCCAAAAAGTTGGTTTGATTCTAATGAAATTAAATTTGTTGATACTGATTCAGAAGAAACAAGGGAAAAGAAGGAATATTACAAACGTATTGTTGTAGACAAGAAACCTTATTTTATGAAATACATATACCCTCAAACAATGAAACAATATAATGATTACATAGAAAGTTCTAATCAGAAAAGTTTGTGTGAGTTTAAACTTACTTTACAAGAAGTAATTGACAAACCAAATAAAACAATTCAGGAAAAGGAATTTATTTCTTATTACTACAAGCGATTTCCTGTTGGTAATCATGAATGTGTTGTTAATAAGATATGTAAGAAATTTGAAGAAGAATTTGATAATTATTTAAGTAGTTATACAAAAAATGTAGCCGGTTTCGATTATACAATTTTAAAATCAAATGAGACGTATTGTGTAAATTTATATAAATCAATCGAAAGGATTTACTTAGACTATACGGATAAAGTACAAAAATTCCAGCAAATAGTAAAACGAGAACGAATCAAAGATGAAGATGCTAATGAGGAACGAAAATCTTTTGTAACTGTTTTTAGAGAAGAATGTACTAGAACATGTCCAAACGAAAGAAAACTAGCGAATATATTATTAGATTTATGCTATTCCACAAATAGATCAAAGCAGTTTGCTTGGGATATTTGTGGCAATGTATTCATTAATAATTTGTTAGAAAAGAACAATTATATGATCAACTATCCTGAAGAATATGAAGATGGAGACATTGAATACAACGGTAATAAGTTTAAAATGAAAAGTAAACAGCTTGGAGGCATCAATGGATAATATAATACTAAAAGAAGATGAATATGCAGAAAAGATATTGAACAGTAAAAGATTAGATAAAAAGCCAACTCTAGATTTGAAAATATTGGCGAAATACTATTGCTTTAAAAAAGAATTAACACCACATAGAATTTACCTGGAATTAATAGAAATTATGGAAGAAAAATATAATAATTTTTCTTTAGCAAAGTGGCAATCTATACTTCTAGATATATCAGCTCATGCTAAAAAGTATCCGTTAATTCATATTGACTATATTCCTATTACTAAGAATGAATTATTAACCATTGATGGTATTGTCAGTAAACCAATGAAACGCTTAGCATTTACTCTCTTATGTCTAGCAAAATATAAAAATTTGGTTGCTTCAAATAATAATGATTGGGTGAATTACAAATTTAAGGATATTTTCAAAATGGCAAATGTTAACGCTACAAAAAAGGAACAAGGGTTTATGATATACGATATGAAAACCTTAGGATTAATTACAATGAGTAAAATTATTGATAATCTTAGTGTTAATGTTTGTTACATAGACAAAGATAATTCTGATGAAATATTACAGATTGAAGATTTTAGAAATCTAGGATATAAGTATTTATTGTACTGTGGGGAAAAATTTACGAAATGCAAGGAATGTGGAGTTTTAATGAAACAAAATAAGCAGAACAATAGAATATACTGTCATGAGTGCAATAAATATGAAACGATTGATTCCATAACAATCAAGTGCATTGATTGTGGTAAAAAAGAAAAAATACCGAGTATGTCACGACAAAAAGAAAGATGCTTGATATGTTATGATATATATAGAAGAAACTATAAAACTCAAAATGATATTAAAAGATATCATAAAATCAAAAATAATGTTGTTTCGGACAACTCATTAAAAAGTCAAAATTCTGTAAGCATTGATTTATAGGGGGATATAGATATGCGACAGTCTTTCTTATATGTATAGAATAATATATGCAACTATAACGATTTCATTTCCCCTATCTCATTATTTTATAAAGTTCTCTCCCTCTCTTTTGCTTATGGAGGATACAATTTCTATGGTTAATCAATAGGAACTGTATCCTCCTTATATATTGTTTTACATTTGTACAACATTGTTTCGGACAACTCATTTCAGAGTCAATCATTCAGAAAGCCCTGATTAATAAGGGTTTAAAGACATCTTCCAATATTTCTTATATGTATATATAATATACAACTATATTCATATTCCAACGATATAGAGTGTGCATTTGTAATGCATGTAAATCTAAAATGAAAGAAGGCATTATTATATTAGAAATAAGACGTATTGAAGTAGATAAATTAAGAGAATGTGGATATGGCAAGTATGTAAAGAAAACATATAGCGACCATCCTACTTATTTTGTTGTTGAAGAAAGACATGTTTTGAAATTTATAGAGGATTTCAGATTTTTGATTCGAATGAATCATACAAAATACAATTAGAAAGCTGGTTGTAGGTGACGAGATGGATAATTTAAGTATTTATCGTGGTAAAACAGACTATGTAATAAACAGTAAAATTACAATTCATCAACCAACATTAGGAGAAATAGAAGAATATGGCGAAGCTAAATATTTTTCTATGATACATAATTTATGTGCTACTGGTGCTGATTTAAAATATGAATTAAATCAAATAGGTGTCGACTATTCTCGCATTACCGATTTTGAAATTTTCTATTCAATTATGACAAACCGCTACTCTAAGAATGACACCAAAATATTATTTGGTGATTTAGATTTAACTTTATTTAAACTATATAACAATTCTAAGACGAATGAAAATTTTTTAGGTGATGAAGTCAATGATACAATAATTGATAAGAGTATTTATACCCTCATTGTAACTTATTTAAGAAAAATCCATTACATGAAAAGAAATGATGAAGTACCATACAATGAAGCTACAAAGCTAATCTTAATAGATGAGGCTAAAGAATTGTATGAAAAGAATAAAAATAAGCAATATCATTCTCAATTACAATGTTTGATTTCTGCAATGGTAAATTCAGAAGGCTTTAAATATAATTGGGATACTGTATGGAATTTAAAAATTTATTCATTTATGGATAGTGTAAGACGTATCGTGCACACAGAAAATGCAAGACTACTCTTACAAAGTGGTTATTCTGGTTTCGGAATAGACCTAAAAAAGATAGACAATGAAAATATAAATTGGTTAGGAGAACTCACCTAGTGGGTTCTTTTTAATAAAAAAAACTTTTAGGAGGAATTAAAAATGGCAATCAATCCAAATGAATTAGTACTCGACAGAGTAAGATCTTTAAGTTTCAGTGATTTAACAGATGGTTCTGTATTACTCAGACTTACTTCAATTGAAGGTTCTTCACTTGAAACAACTAGCACAACAGAGGAAGTTGTGGATGCAATTGGTTCATTAGTTACTACCCTATACCGATCCAAAAGAGCAAAATTTTCAGGAAGCAATTCTCTTTTCAGCCTAGACCTTGCTGCTGCCCAGTTTGGTTCTGCAAAAGAAGTTGCTGCTACTGGCAATGCAATCACAATTCCAGCCAATGAAATTAAAACAATTACTAACGGTACAGTCGTATTAACTCATGTACCTGTTGGTACACCATCCGCAGAGATAAAATATATCTATGCTCTAAATACAGATGGTTCTATTGGCAATAAATACACAGTTGCTGCTACTGTATCTGCTAAAGATTTTACTGTTGATGCAGCCTCAAAAACAATTACGGTACCAACTGGATTAGCAGGAGATATTTATGTTGAATACAATTATACTTCCGAAAGTGCTGTTAAGGTTACAAACAATGTAGAAGACTTCCCTGTTGATGGACGTTTAGTTGCTGATGTAATCTTTAGAAATAAGTGTAATTCTAATATTGTATACGCTGGTAAGATTATTGCAGCAAAATCAAAATTGAACCCTGCAACTGTAACTCTTGCAATGACATCAACTGGTAAACATCCTTTTGAATTTACAATGCTTAAAGACACTTGTAATGATTCTGGCGAATTATTCTCAATTATCGTTGCAGAGGACTAATATCATATGAGTAGGATTAGTTATAACTCTAATGCTGCTTTAGAAAGTTGATGCTATATGGCTAAAAAAAATCATAGGTGTTCCATATGTGGGATTGGTTACAATCAATGTGACTATTGTGAAAATGTAAGGTCATACATGCCGTGGCGATCCATAGTGGATACCATAGACCATTACAAAATCTTTGTTACAATTAAGGATTATAATCAAAAAACAATTAATAAAAATCAGGCAAGATCACAACTAGCTACTGTTGATATTACTGGTTGGAAAAATTTCAATCCAGAAATCGTTAACGTAATGAAGGATATTTTAGTTGAAGATTAATTATTAACACATATGGTTATTGTGAATAGTATTATATTATTAATGGGTATATATTATTCGCAAATGAACGAATTTTATATACCCTTTTTTTCAATCAATTAGAAAGGTGAACATTTTGAAAATATTAAGCGAATTTACAGGAAAAGAATACGAAGCAGAGGATACTATTACATATGGAAATGCGACCCAAGCAGCACAATACTGGATTTGGGGTGCAAAACCAGTCGATATCTACCCAACTAGTGATAGAAGATTTGTATTTATATTTACAAAAGAGGACCACAAGAAATTCATTGGTAGATGGAATGCACAAAAACCGAATAATTTAATTTAATAAGTACCTTTACTTATTTTTCAACGTATTTAAGTAAGGGTATTTTTTATACTCTTTGGAGGGTGGAGGTCGTTGAACCACTCTCCTATTTTAGATACTTTTTTATATTAAGATTAACAATTTTTTTTAAATCAGGAGGAATTAAATATGCTCAAAAATAAATATACATGCAAAGATACCATCTCAATGTCAGAACGTATTAGTGCTACCGAATTCATTGTAAATTCTTATTTCCAGACAAATGGTGAAAATGGAATTACTGGATATGTCCCATATTTTCATGAATTAGCCGAAGTTTTTGTTTTCACAGACTACTTCTTACAAGGATATACATTTACAGAAGAAGAAAGTAAATATGAAATAATTATGAATGACAAGGAATTGCAGAGATTATATGAAGAATTCTATAATGATAATAAATGCTTTGCAAAAATTCTAGCTAATGCTGGTTTGATGGTTGATTTTAGAAAGCAAAAAATACTTCATCCAATAGGAGAACTAATCAATGAAGTTACAAAATTTGCCCAAAATATGGATAAGAACCTTGACATGAATACCATTGGAGAATTTGCTAAGAAATTATCTTCTGTAGATGAAAAGACATTGGCTGATATTATTCAACATAAAATAAAAACAAATATAAAGAGTGAAGAACCCATAGATTAAAATGAAGCTCAAAAAACGAGAAGAATCGACCCATTAAAAGTGCATAACTTGACAAAATATATTATACTAGTTAGGCAACACTCAATTGTGCACATTTTATAAAACTTTAATATTTGTGTCACAAAAGACACGGTCTTTGTGCTATTGTTATAAGGCAACTAATTAATTTTTATAAGATTTACACAATCACATTTGTCACGCAAAAGTTGGGTGAGAATATGAAAGTGTTAAATAATGTCAAACAAATAAGAATCGACAAAGGATTAAGTTTACGAGAATTGGAATTGCTTTCTGATGTTGGATATTCTACTATACGTAAAATAGAAAAGGGAGAATGTATACCCAATCAAGTGACGATGATGAAGATAAGTAGGGGACTTAATCGAGAGACGTATGAAGTATTTGACTTGAATTGGAAACACAATCATATGTGAATTGTTATAGTCAGGAAGGCGAGTATATGTGTAATAATGAGGGTATTACAGAAATAACTATTGAGGAATTAGCAGAAGACATTGAAGAGCTAATTTGGAACCAAGGGGTTAATTGTTTTAAAATAACGGAGAGTATAGAAAAGCGTGACAAATGTACATATTTATTAAGAGATTTGCATATTGAAATTGAAGATGAATTCGTTATCTCGTGGGATTCGGATAATATTATTCAACATAATATGTATGTTATAATGATGTTTTTAAAGGAATCTATAAAATATATTAATAGGATTGCAATAAATGGAATTCAACATAGTAAACTCTATTGTAAGGAGGGATATGTTTTAATTGAACCTTTAGATTTTCAAAAAATAATATAGCATATAAAGAGCTTTTTAATTCAAAGGAATTGAAAGCTCTTTTCTTATAGAAATAAAGAATCATAGAATATACTCACATAAATAACCGGAAAGGAGTGACAAAACGAATGGATTATGATTATAAAACTCTATTCGACATAACGTATGATTTAAAACAGGCTCAGGCAGAATTGAAGAAAGTAATAAAGTCATTGCAAAAGGATTCTAAGATATCTTTGAGGGTAGAGTTATCTAATAAAGAAGCAGTTTCAGCTATTATTTCGTCAAATAAAGAATTAAATAAAATGGCTCAGTATTATAAAAATCTTCAGACTGAACAAAAAAGACTAACGTCATTAACTTCTGCTTCATTAAAAGAACAATTATCCGAAATCAATCAATTATCAGATGCTTTTGAAAATTATAAACAATCTTTGGGCAATGTTGATTTTAGCCAAGTAGTGACCTCTTTAGATCAATTAAAATCGCAAACAAAAGATATCGAAGACGATTCTACAGCCATCGGGCAGACAATCAAAGAAAGTACAGAAGATTTTGGAAAATCGCTTATATCTGGTGCTATAAGCAAAGGCGTAGATATTATGATGGGGCTAGCTACAGGCACTGCAGAAGTAGCCTCTGCTGCTGAAGGAGCAACTGTAGCAACCACAATGTTAGGAGCTGCAATGGACTTACTTCCGTTTGTTGCAATAGGCGCAGGAATTGTTGCTCTTGTAAATGTACTAGATATGGCGATTACTACCACTTCCGAGCTTGAAGAAAAAGTAGAGGAAACAGGTTCAGCATATGAAACAGCGATATCTAATTTAGAAACGATTACAACAGAACTTGAAACTCAGAACGCATTATTAGATGAATTACTTGTAAAAACTAACCTGACCTATGTAGAAAAAAGCCAATTAGATAATCTAAAAGAAGTAACTCAAGAATTACAAATTCAAAAAGACCTAGCAGAAAAAGAAGTCGCACGCACACAAAAAGATGCAGCAGAATCGTCTGCTAAATATATCACTAAGAAATATGACATAGACGAATTTTCTAGCTCAAAAATTGACGAGTATGTAAACAATGCTGAATCGAGTGGTAATAATGCAATTCTCACAAATGACAAAAATGATTTGGCCAGCATGATTGCTGGTTATAAACAATTTACTAAATTGCAAAATGAAGCATCAAATACTGAAGATTATGAACATTATAATGTATTGACTTCCGAAATATCTGATTCTATCTGGGAAAGTACATCCGCTTTAGAAGAACAAAAAATTCAAATGCAAGGTTACTACGATACTATTGAAAAGACGGAACAATCTGGTGGGATACTTACTGATGATCAAAAGAAAGTAAAAGAAGCGTATGAGCAAACTTCAAATGCAATAGAAATAATATATAAAGAATTAGATCCAGAAAAGTTTAAAATTTTTCAATTCAATTCATTATTAAATGATGATTCTTTTTCAGACGTTAAAATTCAACTTGAAAATCTTGCAAAATCCGGAAAATTGAGTGCATCTGTCTTAACTAACAACGAAAAATATAAATCATTATTAGATAAAACTGGTATAAGCGCTTCAGATGCAGTTAAAGAAATAGAGGCTTTAGCTGGATCAAATAATAATTTAAGCACTGCGGAGCAGCAAGTTTCCAGTACTTTTACTGTTAATAAGGAAAATTTATCCACCTATATTTCTGGGCTTAAAGAGGTCAGCAATTTACAAAAAACTGTGAATGACGAATTAAAAAGCGGGAATATATCTAATTCTACTTTAGTAAGCCTATTAGAAAAATATCCTGAAATGGAAAGTCAAATTACTAATTATCAATCTGGTGTTGAAGGTAGTCAGCAAGAGCTCGTAAATAAACTCGATGAATGTTATCAAAATGATTTAAATAATTATGGTGAATATCTAATAGCAAAAAATGAAAATAATCAAGCATTTTTTGAGAGCACATTTTCCTCCAATGCAAGTCTAGTAAATGATTTTAATAAAAACTATGGCGTTGACTTAAGTAATGTAACTTCATATGCACAAGCCAAATTCGAGATTGAAAACCAATTATTTAGTAGTGTCGCAAACATGTGGAGTGATTATTATGATGCTCAAACAAACTCCTTTTCCGAAAAGTTTATGCAAATGGGTATGAGGCTCGGTTCGTTAAAACCAGGTTCAGATGAATATAAAGCGTTAGAAGAGAAATATAATGAAGGGCAAGCTATAATAAATAAAATAATTAAAGCTAAAAATGATTTAGACAATGCTGCTGCTAATAATTATAAACCTGACTTACTTGATACTTCTACACCTAGTTCAACTGAATCAACAACAGAAATTGACTGGATTTCTCGTAAAATCGAAGTATTAAGTTCTAAACTGGATAAACTGAAAACCAAAATCAGTGATACCTTTGCCACATTTAAGACTAGAAGTAATAACATAGACATAGCCCAAGAAAAAGTTCAAAAAGAAATCCGTATATATCAAAAATCATATAAATCATATATGGACAAAGCAAATGAAATTGATTTACCAGAAGATCTAAAATTAAAGGTACAGAACGGCAGTTATGATATTACTGAGTACGACAGTAAAACTGCTGAAAAAATAAATTCCTATCAAGATTTATATGATAAAGCGCAAGCTCTTAAGGATACAATCAGAGAACTCAAAGAAGAAGAAAAAGATTATTCAGAACAAAAGATAGACTTGATTCAAACTAGATTTGATTCTAAAACAGATTACATCGATTCTCTTATATCCAAACGAGAAGCAGAAATGGGTGACAATGCTACTTCAAAAGATTATGAGTATATTGAAAAGAAACAAAGGCGGAAACTAGAATTATTAACAATGGAACGTGACCAAATTCAAGAGCAATTTGAATCTATGAATCTTAAAGTTGGTTCAGAAGAATGGTTATATTACAAAAAACTTCTTTCTGATTTAGGCGTTGAAATTGAAGAAAATGAAGAAAATATTCATGACACTATCAATCTTGCAGCCAATGCGAAATTAGCTGCTTTCGATAAGCTTCTCGAAACATTGAATGAAGCGGATGAAAAACTATCACATATTTCCAGTTTGATATCTGGTGATTCATTTCAGGATGGCACGATTACTGCTGCTGGTCTTACGAATCAATATCTTAATTTACAAGGATTAGCCAATGCAAATTCAGAAATAGCATATTATCAAGATGCTATAGCAAATTTAAAACGATCTGATTTTTACGATGATGATAAAGGTCTTGAAGCATATAATGAGAAATTAGAGGAATATCAGGAAGGACTGGAATCTGCACAAAGCTCAGCAAAATCTTTTCGCGATGCAATCATTGATTTAGTAAAAGAAGGGATTGAAGCTGAGACCGAGGCGATGCGTGATTATATAGACGTTCAAAAAGAAGCTCTCGAATCAGAAAAGTCTTTAAACGATTACCAAAAAACCGTGGAAGAAAAAACGAAAAACATTTCCATTCTTCAACGAAAGATTAATGAGCTCTCTCAATCCAGCAATAGAAAAGATATCGCTCTTAGACTTGAACTCCAAAAAGACCTGGCAGATGCAGAATCCGATTTAGAAGTGACGAAAGCGGATCATAATCTGGAAGTTAAAGAATCGGCACTCGACGATGAATTAGAGGCATTTGAAAAAGTACAGGATAAAAAGATTCAATTACTAGAAAGTGATCTGGCTACACAAGAAGCTGCTATATCCGATTCTCTTAATTTGGTTAAGAACAACTACTCCACTATCTATTCCGAGATTGATGATATGTCAAAAACATATGGAACTTCGATTAAGGATAATTTGGTACTGCCTACCATTGAAGCTCTAGACGATTTAGAGACTCGTTTGTCTGATTCTGTCAACAATGTAGAATCTATAAGTACAACAGGTGCATCAAATACGAAAAATACTAATATTTTGAGTTTATTGACAAATGGTACCGGTACTGGTAACGCAACCGACAGTTTAACAAAATATTTACAGACTCATGGCTATACTGCTCTATCACGTAAACAAATGGTAGAACTTGCTAAACTTCTCGGAGTATCCGGTATTGATGATGTATCTGATGTCGCAGGAGATGATAACCAAAATCGGGATCTGATATTAAATGCATTAAAAGCCTATTTGAGTGATACTTCATCAACTACTACTACTTCAAATGATAATTCATCGCCTGCTACAACTTCAAAAGATACTCAGAAATTAAGTTTAGCAGCTGCTTCCTTTAGCAATAATGAATTACTTAATACAAATAGTATGTCAAATAAACTGCTAAATGCTGAGGGGGAAAAAGTTGCTGGAATAGTAAAATTAGAAGAAGCCTTTGTCCGTAATGTAAATCAAAGTAATTTATCTGAAATATTTGCTGCACAATCGCCAAAATTAGAAAGCTATACAAGTTTAAAAAGTTACACGGATACTATTTCATCTTTTACAGCCATGCCGTCTGTTCAAATAAATTCTCCTCTAATCTCAGTAGCTGGTGTTGCCAGAGATGATATTAATAATCAAATCTACTCTGCAATGGAAAAGATACCAGATATCGTAGGGAATGCAGTATATAGTCAATTGAAACGATAATACTCTGAGTGGTTACAAACATCCGTAGCCACTCTTTTTTAATGAAAGGAGGAGGTAAAATCATGGAACATAATTTTATATTTAATGGTGTCTCCAGTGAGACATATGGAGTTATGTGTGTATATTTCGGAAGTGCGTCTGACACCTACTCTGCTGGTATACAAACAGATTTAGAAACGGAATATAATGTTAGAAAAAAATCGTTTGATATTATTTCTCACAAATACTCTGCACCATTATCATTTAAAATTCAAATTATTAACAAAGATGGTTCGAAAATAGACTCGGATCAGGAACGACAACTAAAGAATTGGTTATGTGTTCAGGGTACATATAAAGAACTCCAGTTCGATGATGCTGAACTGTATGGAATCAAATATAACGTAATATTTACAAATCCACAGGTTATTGTTATTGGAAGAACCATGGGGCTTGAATTTACAGTGACAGCAGATACTCCCTGGGGATACTCTCCAGATATTATAAAAAGAGTCACTCTCGCTGCTAATGGAAGTTTTATTTTAAATATTCAAAGCGATGAAAACTCCTATATTTATCCATATCTCACAATCAAAATTCTCGAAGCCGGTAACTTCACTTTAACAAATAGTACAGAACAAGAAAAAAAGATTTTTACAGTAAATAATTGTGCAGTAAATGAAGTATTAACGGTTGATTGTTCCATTCCTTATATCGAGACAACGATCTCGTCTCATTCCGTATACTCTGATTTCAGTAAGTATTTTATCAGACTTATAAATGGAAAGAATAAATTAACAACAAATCTTCCGTGTGAGATTATGGTTAAATATAATGAAGTAAGAAAGGTAGGTGTACATTAATGTTTTTTAGTTTTGATTCTTTTGGAAAAGCAGAACGCCCTACTGCATACATTGCAAACCCAGATAAAACGATACTTGGTATATTAGAAACAAACGACTTTACTATAGATTCGTGTTTTTCTAATATATCAGAAGCTTCTTTCAAGATTTATAAATATAAAAATAATAAGGAAGTAAAAAACTATTCCAATGTAGAGCAATTAAGGCTTATGCTGTTTCAAACGATCGGATGGTTTGTAATTGATAGTGTAGAAACTATTGGAGATGCAATTAATGAATACAAGGAAGTTAGTTGTAAATCATTAGAATATGAATTAACGACGAAAACACTCACTTCCTTTGGGTCACTTGGAACGGACAATGATGAGCAAGGAGGACTTGATCGATATGCTTTGTACGATTTAACGGATTCTACTCATAGTATTCTCCATGTTGTGATGAATAAAGCACCAAACTGGACAGTAGGAACAATAGATCCTGCTATTTCTACAGGGAGAAGAAGTTTTAACAATGATTCTGTGGATGCATATTCTTTTTTAACAAATGATGTTGCCAATGAGTTTGAATGTGTATTCCAATTTAATACCTTTGATCGAACGATATCCGCTTACAAATTAGATAATGTAGGAAATGCGACAAGTATTTATCTCTCCTATGATAATTTAGTCAAAGAGGTTAAAATATCGTCAAATTCAAGTGATATTAAGACAGTGATGAGTGTTTCTGGTGGAGATGATAATGGAACTCCATTACAAATTTCAGATATCAATCCAAGTGGCGGACCAGAAATTTGTGATTTCTCTTATTATAAGTCATGGATGAGTGAAGGTCTCAGAAACAAGCTCGAAGCATATGAGACAGAATATAACAGTATACAATCTGAATATAATGCGGCTATCACCACTCTCAATACACTTTATACTCAATTATCTGACATAAAAAACAGATTACCTGATACGGAACATTCTGAAAATTGGTCACTATATGGAGTAGACGCTCTTCAGGACGAATTTGATTATTACAATACCGCTTATGCTACTGCTATGAATAGCAATGACAAGGAAAACATGAGTATCTATTGGCAAAAACTCTATGGTCCTAACGGAGTAAATGAAGCACTTACTACTAGAAAAGCAGAGTATGATAAAAAGGAAGAAGAAATTCAAGCGCAAGAAGGTGTCATTTCTTCTTTTACTCTTAATTTAAAATCATTTCTTGGCTCAGATTTGTATAAAGAACTATGCAATTACGAACATGACACTGATTTTGTTGACGATTCTTTTGTTGTATATGATACGATGACAAACGAAGAGATATTGCAGATGAAGCTAGATTTATTGGCACTTGCAAGAAGCGAATTAGCAAAGGTATGCAAACCATCGTATACCATGACTGTAAATGCCATAAATTTTGTGAATATTTCTGAATTTCGTAAGTTTGCCAATCAACTGGAGCTAGGCTGTATCATTACGGTTGTTTTCCATGATATTCCTGTTGAATCGAGATTATTAAAAATACACTATAATTGGGATAATGAATCTGATTTTGAATTAACATTTAGCAGTAAAAGTAAGCTTGAAGAAGGAAAATATGCATTGGACGAACTTGGATATATTGCGCAGTCAGCAAGCACTTCTATGACCATAAATGGGACTGGATGGAATAATGCAAAATCTCAAACAAGTATTGTAAGCAGTTATTTGAAAAATGCGTTGGACGCTTCCAAGCAAAAACTTATAAACTCTTCAAATGAAACTTTTATAGCCGATAATACGGGTACAAAATGGAGAAAGTGGGACAATGCGCTTGACAACTATTCTCCTAATCAAATGTGGGGAACCGGTAATGGTCTTTTTTTAACAAAAGATAATTGGCAGAATGTCATTACTGCTATTGGTGAAATACAGTTAGATGACAATACAACATTATACGGTATCGCTGCTGAGTTATTGCTAGGTAAATTTATTATCGGGGAAAATTTGTATATGCAAAATTCAGGTAATACCATGACATTTAATGAAAATGGCTTATCTTTGACTAATGGTACTAACACAATAGCAATGAATCCTAATGAAACTAACCTGTTTGTAATAAAAAAGGGTGATATACAACAAATGTATATTGATGCTGATGGGAATACTTGTTTTACAGGTAAAATTACCGGTGGCAGGATTGATATAGGTAAATCTTTTTCAGTTGATGAAAATGGCAATATGACAGCTACGAATGGAACATTTACTGGCTCATTAACTGGTAATATTAATAACAAAGGTGGGACTATTGAAGGTGGATCTATTAAAGGATCTGTTATTCAATCTTTTGGTGATCTGGAAGGTGATTATACAACAATAGACGGTGGAAATATTACAACTCATGGAACTGGTAATTATTTCACCAATGAAGGAACTATTAATGGTGCTAATATCGATGTAACAATAATGAACGGTACCATTTTAATGAAAGGAACCAATGCCTATATAAGAGGTATGACCCCTGAAGGTGTCGGTTACTATAACATTGTTGGATTATCTAGTCTTGGAAATATAGTTCTAGGTCATAACCCTGACTCTCTAGGCTATTTTGGTTCAAAAGATATAAACAAAAGTGGAGTATTAACATCACCAGATGTAAATGTATATGGTAGTACCATACATTTGAGAGGCACCACGAAAATAACCGATAAGTATTCTTTAACTGTTGGAGGCACTTTAACCGTCGAAGGAACATTAAAAGTTGGTGATGTCTCTATTGTAGATAATATAAACGTGATGCAAAAGAATATAGATACGATGAAAACGGATATAAAATTATTAATGCAACAAATAAGTGCATTATCAAGTAAATAACTTTTATCTAATTTATAATGATATGTATTTTTGACACATGAATTAAAATTATCTATTAAAAGAGACTGCAAACCTGGAGTCTCCTTTTTGATTTAGAAAGGGAAAAATATGAAGGAAAATGAAGTTACTATTTTGAATTATAGTGAACAAAATATTCAATTAATTATTGGGATGCTAAATACATTAATGATTCAAGGAAGTCAGGCAGAACTCCTGGCTAATATTAAAAATTGCTTACAGAATCCTATTTTACAAGATAAGAATATGGCAACAAAAGCCAAATAAGTTCTTATAAACAAAATCATTACAAGAAAAGGAGGATACCAGCTTGGCTATAGATTATGAAAAAGACATTATTATGAATATCGATGTTGATTTTTACGAAAAAAAATCTTTAGAAACTATATATACCAAACAATATGATGACAGATCAAGATGGATTGTAGCCACCATCTGGAAAGATGGTGAAGTTTATACCATTCCAGAAAATACTTCCGCATATTTTGCATGTGAAAAGCCACAATCCGGGTATGGAATATTCAACCCTTGCGAAATTGTGAATAATCAAATTCTGTATGAAATTACTACACAAACTACTTCCGAATTTGGTAATTTCAATGCTGAGTTTCGGTTATACAGCAAAGAAACTGTTGACGGAGTTGATATTACCAAAAGGTTATCTTCACCAAATTTTAAAATGCATGTTGAAAAAGCAGCACTTAATGAAAATTCAGTCATCAGTACACCAGAATTCAATGTTTTGACAGAAGCCCTTATTACTCTAGGTGAATTAACAGATGAAGTTAATGAAGCAATTGCAAAAGTAGATCCTGCTTTGGAAAAAGCAGAATTAGCGGTTGAAGATTCCTTGATTGCGCTTAATAATGCAAATACTGCCACTGCAAAGGCCAATATAATATTATCAGAAGCTGCTACTGCTACTATGAAATCAAATGACGCTACTGCTAATTGTAATGCTGCTACAGCAAATACAATAGAAGCTACTGAAAATTCGGTTGCTGCTACTACTGCATGCATTACTGAAACCGAAAAAGCAAAAAACGCTGCTACATTAGCAAATCAAAAGGCTGATTTAGCCAATGAAAAAGCCCTACTTGCAGACCAAAAAGCTACTTTAGCTAATAAATCTGCAGATAATGCAAATATCGCTACTGCTGCATGTGTTACCGCTACTGCCAATGCGAATACGGCTACCAGTGAATGTAATGTGGCGACAACAAATGCAAAAACTGCCACCGCTGAGGCGGATATTGCGGCCACTCGAGCGAATACATATGCAAATGAATTTGAACAAATATTAGATCAAAATTTTGGAATTAATGATTCTGTTATATCCCTTTTATCATCATGGTCTAGTAATAAAATTAATAACATATATGGGCAACTTTACGACAGAATGGGTTTAATGCCGGTTGACGGTGGCACATTTTTTGAGAGTAACGATGATTGGGTTGCCGATGCAGGGACTTTTTAATAATTGATTATAAAGGAGGGTAAAAATATGGCACAAACATTAAAGCTTAAAAGGGGTAATTCCACTAACTTAGAAAGTCTTACTTTATCACAAGGAGAACCAGCATTTGTTCTGGATACCGGAAAACTATATATTGGAGATGGCACTAACAAAATTCTGGTTAATCCTGATTGGTCGAATGTCGACACGGCAATGAAATTGCAAAATGCAAGAGTTATTTCCATTTCGGGAGATGGTACTGGTTCCGCCAATTTTGATGGTTCTGCAAATGCTTCCATAACATTAGTATTAGCAAATACTGGAGTGGGCGCCGGTACATACACAAAAGTTACCGTTGATGCAAAGGGTAGAATCACATCCGCCACAAATTTGACCGCTAATGATATACCTACATTAGCGTTGTCAAAGATTTCAGATGCCGGTACTGCTGCTTCAAAAAATACCGGTACTGCTTCCGGCAATGTACCAATATTGGATGCAAATGGAAAACTTGATTCATCCATTTTACCAGCGATTGCAATTTCAGATACATTTGTTGTAGCTAATCAAACAGCAATGCTGGCACTTACTGCACAAGTTGGTGATATTGCTGTTCGAACAGACTTAAGCAAATGTTACATACTAAAAACAGCTGGTGCAAGTACCCTGGCAAATTGGCAGGAGTTATTAACACCTGCAGACAAAGTATCTTCCGTTGCCGGTAAAACTGGAGTTGTTACATTAACTTCGACTGATGTTGGCCTAGCTAATGTAACAAATGAAAGTAAAGCAACTATGTTCACATCTCCTGCTTTTACAGGAGTGCCAACTTCACCAACTGCTACCGCCGGCACAAATACAACACAGGTTGCAACTACCGCTTTTGTCACAACAGCCATTGCAAATAAAACTACCATTTCTGGTAATGCTGGAACCGCTACAAAGCTACAAACTGCAAGAACCATTGCCTTGTCAGGTGATGTAGTTGGAACAGCTACAAGCTTTGATGGTTCTGCAAATATTTCTTTAAAAACAACGATAACTGCAATAGATGGCGGAACATTCTAGGGAGGGAGAATATGGCAAATAAAATACAATTTAAACGAGGAGTGAAAGCAAATTTGCCTACACTTAGTGTCGGTGAACCTGCTTTTACAACTGATACAAAAGAATTTTTTATTGGGGACGGCACTACAAATATCAGGATTAAAGGGGCACAAGATATTAACGGTGATATGAAAACAAGTGTCTATGATACCACTATGAAACAAACTGATGTGTATGCTTATGCAGATTCTAAAGTTGGTGATTTAACTACTCTTACTACTGGTAACAAGACTGATGCGGTAAGTGCTATTAAAGAATTAAATAGCGATTTACAGAACCAGAAGTTGTTGATTAATGGTTTTGTAGCAAGTGCAACTGTTTTTAATAAAGATGGTAGCATACTAGAAACGAATGACCTTGGTACAATAGTAACAATATTTAATACAAACGGAAGCATAACAAAAGTGCTTTCTAAAGCTGACAGTAGTAAAATAACACTTACAACAATATTTAATCAAGATGGTAGTATAACGGAGGTGATTAGTTAATGAGTTGGGCAGAAATAAAGAAAACAATTAATAGTAACTTAGGAAAACCTTTAGACACTCTTATGCAGGAGTTAAATTTAAAGATTAATAGTAATATAAGTAAGCCACTAGATACGCTTATGCAAGAGCTTAATCTAAAAGTTAATAGTAATACTACCAAATCATTAAATACACAGTTAGATGAAAAGACTCTTGATATTAATGGCAGAATCGGTAACACTACTGACGGTGGAGGTGGAGTGAATACTGGAACTGTCATGGCAAAACTAAATGCGCTTCAAAATAGCGTAGCAGGTGTAAATGGTAGTGTAAGTAATGTAGCTTCACCGTATGGACGAGATGTTACATACTACAACAGCGAGATTAATAATATCACCGTATTGACTCCACTAGTTAATGTAATAGGAAATGGTTGTTTAAATGAAGTAATAATTGCTAGCACAGGAAATGAATACGTACCAAATGAACGTTTGCGCGTTATAATTGATGGAGTAGTTGTATATGATTGCTTATCACAGTACTATGGTTTTTATAGTCCCTACGGACAAATGCATTCTGGATTATTTCAAATTGATCGTCTCTATTCAGAGCCATATAAGTATAAGTCATCAAGAGGCGCTAAATATCCCTTGGAATATAATCAAGAAACAGATAGTATCTTACCTAGCAGAGTTGGACCATTATCAAGCAATCTTGTCACAGACAGGGCTTTAGTAATATTGCTATCCACTCCATTAAGATTTAAGAATTCTCTAGTAATTGAAGCTCAGTCAGGGAGTGGACATGGAAGCGGAACTGCTCATACATTTTTACACGTTAATTATATGCTACTATAAAGGAGGATTTAAAAATGCCAACCATCGTAGAACAGTACACAGAAATAATTGATGGCGTGGAATACACAGTTGCGACATACTCTAATGACACTATTGTTAGAGAAGTAACACCCACAAAAACGTCAGAACCTATTGTAGAAGCTGTATTAACAAAGGAACAAGCAGCAATCTATAAAACAGAAGCAGATGTCGAATATCTAATATGTTTACAAGAAACAGGAGGAAAGTAAAAATGGCTTATACATGTATGAAAAAATTAATTACCATCAGTAATATTCAATTGGATAATGGATCCATTACGCAAGAGGAGTATGACTTAGAGAAGAAACAGTATTATAAGAAATTAGATGTATTCTTAGCTTGTAATAGACTGACTGCCACGCAGTATGAAGAGCTAATCGGTATGATAAGTTAATTAAATCCGAGGTAAGTAGTTAATTAAATGATTGTTTATTGAGTTGATTACAGACAATCTGATCAAATTATTGGATTGTAGGAAGAATGTATATGACTATTACATAAAGTAACAAAACAATGAACTACAATCAGGCAACAACTAAATAGTAATTAAAAGAGCTTAGGATTACGTGTCCTAAGCTTTTTTTGAAAAAATAGAGGCAAGTAACACTCGCACATAAGTAGCTTGCCTCACCAAATTAATGGATGAGAATATTATGTCATACTCTCCTACCATTTGCAATATTTGGAAGGAATGATGTAAATATGAAAGAGTTTTTACTTGAAAATTGGAGACATATTTTATGGTTGATTTTTTGCAGTGGACTTGTTATTGAAATAACACCACTAAAAGTAAACCCTATTACCTCAATTTTAAGATGGATTGGGAAAAGATTAAATAAAGACATGGATGATAAAATATCTAAAATTGAAACAAAGGTAGATATGGTACAGTTGGATTTACACAATCACAAAGTTGAAAGTTGGCGCCGAGATATATTAAATTTTGCTGATTCCTTATCATTGGGGAAATGCAAAAGCAAGGAACAATATTTATACATAATTTCACTCCATGATAGTTATGAAAAATATATAGAAGAACGTGGCCTTATTAATGGACAAATTAATTCAGCTTATGAATATATACAAAAGAAATTTAATGAATGTATGGAAAATAATAGTTTCTATACTGGAAAGTAGGTTTCATGTCAACTGCGTAAACCAGAGATTGTAGCGGTACAACAATTTTTCATTACTTGTTTGTGCCTTGAACGAAGCGAAAGGAATGAGGAAACTTATGAATTGGTCACAAATTATATTAACAGCCTTAGTATTCGTGTTTGGTTTTTTGGCTACTTATTTTAAAGCAGAAGGAAGCATTTTAACTAAGGTTTCCGAATTTATTGCAGAAGCGGAAGAAGAATACGCAAATACAGAAAAAGCTGGTAATTTCAAAAAACAATGGGTAGTTAATGAACTCTCTAAAAATATTCCTCTGTTTTTAAGAGGGATATTCACAGATGAAGTTCTTGATATTTTAGTCGAAAATGTATTTCACAGTATTCAAACCTATGCAAAATTACAATTATCAAAACATTTAAATATCTAATCAATTTGAGGGTGTTTCTATATGAACACCCTCTTTTTCATTAAAAGGGAGATGATAGATTGGCATATACGCTTTATACAGAATTAGCACATGCTTTGAACCATGGTGCTGCGAGAAATACATCTGCCATTTTGTATATCGTAATACATTATACTGCAAACAAAAATGATACGGCAAAAGCAAATGCAAATTATTTCAAGACCGCTAACAGGAGAGCTTCCGCACATTATTTTGTCGATTCTACTTCCATATATCAAAGTGTAAATGACAATGTCATCGCATGGGCAGTCGGTGTTTCCAGATATTCTGATTGTGCGAAAACAGGCGGGGGATCTGTATATGGTAAAGTAACAAATTCAAATAGTATCTCAATAGAGATATGTTCCTCAAATGGAGCATTTGCACATGATACTCTTACAAATGCCGTATTATTAGTTCGAAAACTGATGAAGAAATACAATATTCAAATTACCAATGTGGTAAGACACTTTGATTGTACAGGAAAGTATTGTCCAGCCTACTGGATGGGGTCTGTGGAAAATGAAGCTAAGTTTATTGCATTTAAAAACAGAGTTATAAAAGACACTTTTCCTAATATCTCCTCAACAACGATTCCGAGAATGAAGGTAAATACGTCTGGTGATACTCTTAATTGTCATAAAACAAAGGATTTGGATTCTCAAGTAATCGGTATGTTTAGAGATGGTAAGACCGTAAAAGTAATGGATAAAATCTCTTCTTCTATATTCAAAGTAAAAGCAACGGATACGGAAGGAAAAGAGATCACCGGTTATGTTGCTTCTAAATATCTGATGTAATCACAATAATTAAGGGATAGTTGAGTGAACTCTTCTATCCCTGTTTTTTTGTTCTTATTTCCACTCTATTGTTTCTGTTATCAGAAATCTTTTTCAAAAATTTCAGATGCCCCTGGCCGCTTCAAAGAATACCTGTTCTGCTTCCGGTAATGTACCAATTAGATGCAAATGGAAAACTGACGATGTAACTGGAGAATCAACAATCTTTGATGGTTCTGCAAATATATTTCTTTAAATACAACAATAACCGCAATAGATAGTGGTACTTTCTAGGAGGGAAAATATGTCAAATATACAATTTAAACGAGGAGTGAAAGCAAATTTGCCTACACTTAGTGTAGGTGAACCTGCTTTTACAACTGACACAAAAGAATTTTTTATTGGGGACGGTACTACAAATATCAAAATAAACGCAGCACAAAATAATTCGAGCGTAACTACCTATACTACAACCATAACTACAACATGGACAGGTACGACTGCACCCTATACACAGAGTATTTCAATACCTGGAATATCAGCAAGTGACACCCCTATCGTTGACGCTGTGCTATCTTCTACGCTTGCAACCGCTCAGGCAGAAGAATCCGCTTGGAATTGCGTCAGTAAAATTGTTACAGACGCAAATAAAATCGTTGTAACATGTAATAAGAAGAAACCGACAACTGCAATACCAATTCAATTAAAGGTGGTGAGATAAATGGGCGAATGTTTATTAGTAAGAAGAGGTGGTGGTACTTTCCTTAGCGGTTCTGATGCAACACCCGATAAAGTATTAAGTGGAGTAACTTTCTTCTCTGAAACTTCTGATGATATTCAAGTGGGAAAGCTTCCAAACTTATCTGGGAAATTGATGAATACTAGCAAAGTGGTTGTAGATACAGTACATGGTACACAATTATTTTTAGAACAAGGTGCAGTTGACACAAATAGTAATATAGCTCTAAATAATCTTATACCGATATACGTTGCGAATGGTGTTGTAATATCAAATGTAGGAAGTGATTCAACACATCCACAAGAAGTGCTAACAGGTACTTTTACCTCTGATGCAACCGCAACATCAGCTGATATTGCAAGCGGAAAAACTGCTTATGTAAAAGGTGTTAAAGTCACAGGTAGTGGAAATCTTGAATGTCCAACAATTACCCATTATGTTAGTGGTAATACTAATCCATTAGTTGCATATGCAGGCGATACTAATAATTGGCACTTATTTGGGTGTAATTATGAAGATTATTCGGATAATGAAAATAATTGTTTAATTATTTGGGGAACATTATTTGGCGATCATAATACTACTATAAGTCCATTTATTCTTAAAAAATCAGAAACTAGAACATTTAGTGTATCATTTCAAGCTGGTACCCCCGAAGTAGATTTTATAAATGTTAATGGGCAGCTTTGGTTTCAAACAAGAAGTATTCTATCTACTACTCTTGGTATTTTGTTCGATTTATATATTGGAACTTTTAAATATGTAATTGAAGAGAGTAGTGGAGATTTTGAGGAAATTTAAGCGTAATATATAATTTTAAAATTTGATCTATAAATACTATAAGGTATCTATACTAATTCATTCAACTGAACCAAGAAAAGTAAATGATATAGAATATCTAATAAAAGGCCAGATTATAAGTCGCAGTACGTTGATAATACGGTAGTTTACAAAACTGTACAGCATATCCTAAGAGCCTCTAGAACATCTTCAGGCTCTTTATCATAAATGAAAGGGCATAAATTAAATGACTGAATTAGGCATAATGGTTTCAGAGTTGACACTAGGTCAACTTCTAGGAACCTTTTTTATTGTACTTGCTGTAATTTTTGTAGGTAAAAAAATCTGGGATAAGTGTCACAATTTATATATGTGTGCATTTAATAAAACATCCAAAACAATGAAACTACTAAGATGTTACAAAAGCATGATGAAGATATCTTGGCTATCAAGCAAGACTTTAAAAAAAATAATGATGCTATGGTCGTTATTCTAAGGACTAACATAATTAACGAATGTAAGAAATTAGAAGGAACAACTTTCATTAGTGCATTAGACTATGAAAACTTAGATGGTATGTTTAAAAATTACGAAAATCTTGGCGGCAATCATCTTATAACAAGACTACATAAATGGTTTGAAAAACTAAATGTGGTTATTGATGAATCAGAAGAAAGTCCTGAGGAATGCAATTTATCCGAAAAACAAAATAAAAATAGCTAATCACAAAACAAAAATGGAAAATGAGTAAAAGAATTTATGATTTTTTTACTCAGCAAGTTTGTGTCTGCGCTGCGACCAAAACTTGAAATGCGTAAAATGCAGTACAGAAATGAGGAAACTTATGGATTGGTCACAAATTCTATTAACAGCCTTAGTAATCGTGGTTGGTTTTTGGGCTACTTATTTTAAATCGGAAGGAAGTATTTTAAATAATGTTTCTGATTTTATTGCAAAAGCGGAAGAAGAATACGCGAATACAGAAAAAGCTGGCAATTTTATGGAAAATTGCAATTATCAAAATATTTAAATTTATAATCAATTTGAGGGTGTTCTTTATGTTCACCCTCTTTTTCATTAAAAGGGAGATGATAGAATGGCATATACGCTTTACACCGAATTAGCACATGCTTCGAACCATGGTGCTGCAAGAAACACATCTGCCATTAAATATATAGTATTACATTATACTGCAAACAAAAATGATACAGCAAAAGCAAATGCAAATTATTTCAAAACTGCTAATAGGAAAGCTTCCGCACATTATTTTGTGGATTCTACATCTATATATCAAAGTGTTAAAGACAATGTCATTGCATGGGCGGTAGGTGGTTCCAGATATTCTGATTGCTCGAAAACAGGCGGCGGTTCCTTATATGGTAAAGTAACAAATTCAAATAGTATATCAATTGAACTGTGTTCCACGAATGGCGAGTTTGCACATGATACCCTTACCAATGCTGTATTATTAGTTCGAAAACTGATGAAGAAATACAATATTGAAATTACCAATGTGGTAAGACACTTTGATTGTACAGGGAAGCATTGTCCATCTTACTGGATGGGATCTGAGGGAAATGAAGCTATGTTTATTGCATTCAAAGACAGAGTTATTAAAAACAATTTTCCGACTATCTCCTCGACAACGATTCCTAGAATGAATGTAAAAACGTCTGGCGATAATCTTAATTGTCATAAAACAAAGGATTTAAATTCTCAGGTAATTGGTAAGTTTAAAAATGGAAAGACCGTAAAAGTTATGGACAAAATTTCTTCCTCTATATTCAAAGTAAAAGCAACTGATACGGAAGGAAAAGAAATTACAGGTTATGTTGCTTCAAAATATCTGATATAATTATGTAAATACATTTTTCTTAGGACAACATAATATATGAAAATAATCCAGTTCGAGTTATAGATGCATTTGTCAACTTTATTGATTTGGAGAAAATGGGTTTATAAGCTCTTATAACATCCATAGAACGCATGATATAATAACTTCACAATATCATCCGATAAGTTAATTTTTGCAGCAAATAGCAATCTGCAAATGCTTCCTCATTATCACTTTAACAATAACCGCTTAACCATATACTTAAAAATGTATGGTTAAGCGGTTATTAATTTCCCTTTTATATATTACTTGTACTCTGGTTTACTTCTCTTCGAATATAATTACCTATGTTTGTAATGCACAGCAGCGTCGTCACAAGAAATACCCCTGGGATTAGGATAATCCACCAAGAATTTGTCATTAACGCTTTTTCCGAAAGGGACAACATGCTCCCCCAGGATATTACTTCAATAGGAAGACCTATACCAAGAAAACTTAACGTAGACTCTGCGGTGATTGCTCCCCTTATATTCATGACCACCATAAACATGATAGAAGAAACGAAGTTTGGTGTCAGATGCTCTCTTAGTACATGAAAAAACTTGCACCCATACAACGCGAAGCGATTACATATTCACTTTTTCGTATCTGTCTTACTTCCGTCCGTACAACCTTTGCGATACTCATCCAGCTAGTAATCCCGATTACAATGGAGATGACAACCACGTTTTGTTTACCAACAATGGCCTGTACAAAAATGATAACCAAAAGAGCTGGGATGCTAAGCATTATTTCTGTAAAGCGCATCATGGCATCATCGATAACCATTGGAGCCATTCCGCTAATGGCCCCATAAACAATCGCAATCGTTGTAGAAATCAAGGTGGCCACTACTCCGATAAATAGGGAAATGCGTCCACCATACCAAACCATCGAAAAAATATCACGTCCCATCGTATCCGTTCCAAATAAAAACGCTTTATTTGGTGCTACATTACAATTTGAAAGATCCATATAGGTTGGCTCATGGTTCATAATCAGCTTGCAAAATACACACAGTAATACAATAACCGCCAGCAAAACAAACGAAGCCACCGGCCTTCCTCTCCAAATGCTGCGTTTCTTATCCTCGAAGGTAACAGGCTTTCTATAATTTAATCCAACTAATTTAAATTCCTTTTCCGTTTTTAATTCGGTTTCCTTGGTCAAATTTTTGTCACCTCCGTTGTTTCTACGATTTCACTCGCCTTCATCCTAGGATCAATCTTTTCGCTGATTGCCTGCCCTATAATATTTCCGATAATAACAATAATTCCAGTAATCAGGCAAAGTACCATCAGCATATTGTAGTCATGGTATTTTGCACTTTCAAAGGATAGCGTACCAATTCCTGGATAAGAAAAGACCATTTCTACAATATAGGTTCCTTCCACTATATGAGGAAGAGAAATCGCCATTATACTGATAAATGCAGGTAAGATATTACGAACACAGTGCTTATACATAATATCTGTCTTAGACAGTCCCTTCGACTTTGCAAGTAACACATAGTCCTGCCTTATTTCCTCTAGAAGCTTGTTTCGTATCATATATGCATAATACCAAAGATGGCTTAGCACAACAACAATCATGGGAAGAACCAAATGCATCAAACGACTTTGTATACTACCTGATTGTCCAAGGGCATAAGCACCACTACTTGGCAATAATTTCAAATTTACGCTAAATACGAGAATTAATATCAATGAAAAATAAAATTCCGGTATGCAGCTTGTCACGGTTCCTACTTTACAAATGATGTGATCAAGAATTCCTCCTTCTCGAAAGGCACAAAAGATTCCAAGAAGTAACGCAAATAAGAAGGTGAGTAAAAACCCAATACCGCCTAAAATCAAGGTATTGATGAGCCTTCCTTCTATCACCACTAGAACATCCTGCTTATATTTATAAGAAATTCCAAATTCTCCATGAACGGCATTATTAACCCATTGAACATACTGATTTGGTATGGCTTCATGTAAGCCAAGCCGCTCCATGGCATGCTCCTTTTCTTCTGGTGACATCCGTTCCGCACGATCACCATAATAGGATACCAACGGATCCCCTGGTGCAAGTCTTGACAAGAAAAATACCAAAACTGATAAGAAAAGAATCGCAATAATAGAGATGCTAATCTTTTTTATCATTATAAACGAACAAAAATGGGTTTGTGAAGCCCCCCTATGGGATGTAATTGATATTTACTTATCACTGCATAATATATTATAAAATAAGGGCATACCGCATTATTCTTAAATGCAATATGCCCATCCGGGGGACTATTTATTAAAATGGCTGAAACTAAACACACATAGAGGTTTAATCCACTTCTAAAAATGATAAGGCCTTTTTTGCAAATTCTGTTTGATTAGACAAAATTGCAGGATGCCCTCCATGCTCAAATAGATAAAAATCACCATGTCCAATTTCTTTTATCATTCTTGAATATGTCTTTTGATAAAATTCCGCATCCACAGCTGAAAGGAATTCGTCTTCTTTACTGCCTGTTAATAAAACATCTGCCTGCAAAGTAGAAATCGGTTTATGAAAGAAGTTCTTAATCTTTTTTGCATGTTCAGCAATCGCAACTGTGTCGTTGTCAACAACACCTTCCCAATCATCCCCCTGCATCGCCTGATAAAACATTCGTGCTCCATCGTTTTGTTTTGAAAATGCCCTGTCATTTACAATATTTGCAGTAAAGGCATCGATTGCAATCGTACCCTCAAAGCTATCTGCAATCACTTTTCTGACAAGATCTGGTCTTTCTAAAGCAATATTAATCGCAACTAATGCTCCCCCGCTACTACCAATCAAAAACACGTCATGATATTCTTTCTGCGTCAGAAATTCAATTACCTGTTTCGCTTCTTCATACCATAAATCAACAGGAAACTCTTCTAGTCTATCAGATTTTCCATGTCCCAAAAAATCGATTAGAACTACTTTGTATTTCTTTGCATATTGGTTGATAATATTCAAAAACATGTTTGAGGAAGCCGTATTTCCGTGCAAGAACAGTAACGGTTTACCTACTCCTATTTCCGAATAATAAAAATTTTTCGTTTGATATTTGTAATATGGCATAATATCCCCCTAATTTTCAGCTTATTTTAATTTTAATTTATCTTATTATAAATTTCTAAATATTGGAAGTCAATGTCAATCAAAGAAACAATACTACCGTATTAAATTCTTGACATATATATCTTTAAGATATATTATAATAATATATTAAAGAAAAGAAGGTATCTAAATGAAAGGAAACACAGGAAAATCAAAATATGTAATGCTTGGAATGCTGGCTCGTATGCCGCAGACTGGATACACGATAAAAAAATGGATAGAGGGCGAATACAGCCATTTCTGGCAGGAGAGCTTCGGACAGATATATCCCACTCTCAAAGAGTTGGTTGCTGAAGGTCTTGCCGTCAGCTCCGACAATACGGAAGCCGAAAATGGTCGTAAACAAATCCTATATACGATCACCGATGCTGGAAGGAAAGAGCTTTCGAATTGGCTGCGTGAGGAACCTGAGATTGAAAAGCTCCGATACGAAATACTACTCAAGGTATCCTTTGGCGAGAATACTGAACCGGAGGTGCTTCTTGGACATTTGGACGATTTTATGAGAAGAAATGAAAAGTTGGTCAAAGACATGAACGGCTATATTGATCTTTTCGAACAGCTAAAAGCGCAAGGTACAGACTGCACCTACAGCCAACTGACTGCACTCTGCGGTGTTTACATCTATTCCGCGATGAGAGATTGGGCTGTCAAAGCAAAAGAAATAATTTCAAAAGAAGGAGCTGATATATAATGAGGCAAAAGATTCGCAAAGGAATACTGGTATTTTCCGCATTAATGTTTCCGATTACATTTTTATTTTTGTCACCGATGGTTATCGTCATATCCGCTGCAAATGGCATACTGAATGGAAGTGCAATGGTTTTTGGAATGCTTTTGTTGTTCTCACTCGTTGGCAGCCGTCTTTTCTGCGGGTGGCTCTGCCCTGGCGGAGCGGTTCAGGACTTCGTTTCCAATTCCAACAACCGCCAATGGAACAGTAAATGGAAAAACCTCTCAAAATACATAATTTGGGTGGTATGGTTTTCCTTCATCGTGCTTCTTTGGATTCGAAGCCGCCCACTCAAGGGAGATTTCTTCTATTTTATAGACTTTGATCAGCAATTTATTATCATCTACGGAATTGTGATGTCCGTCATCTACCTGTTCACACTTCTAACTGGCAGGCGCGGCATGTGCCATAGCCTTTGCTGGATGGCTCCATTCATGGTAATAGGTGAGAAACTTGCTGACCTTCTACATATTCCCAGATTCAGACTTAAGGCTAATCCCAAGACTTGCGTTTCCTGTGGAAAGTGCAACAAGAACTGTCCTATGGGTCTTAATATCGCCGGAATGGTAAAATCCGGAAATGTCAATTCAGCCGAATGTATCAGTTGCCTCGAATGCGTCGATGGTTGCCCAAAGCAAGCGATCAGCTTCGGAATCTGTCAGAAACAGCACTAACGTATACTATGTGGTGAAGTAGATTTTGTTGAACCTAAGAAAACTCCGGAAGTAAGTTTGGACAAAGCTGTCCGCTGGGCCGCAGGTCTAGCTGTCTAATTGCTTTCATATTATAATATGCCTTTTCGCCCACTGTTTTCAAAGCAGTGGGCTTATTTTACGTTTTATGCCATATCACCAACCAAGTTGTGTGGTACATAGGCTTCTTCCAGATAGATCATTTCATCATCCGTCAAGATGATATCAACGCAACAAAAATCCCTTGAAATTCAAGGGATTTATAAGAGTTGTATTTGCATGTTCCCTAGGTTTCCACTTTAGGGAATTTCATATCTTTTTCATACGGAATGATCCTTTGCAGTTCACTTCTTACAATAATTCTTTGTTTATTTTCCCCAAGTGGGTGACAGGAAGTAAGGGTAAGACAGGAATAACCCTGCAAATATAGTATACTCAAATCACTTGGTTCCACAATTATTGTCTCTTTATATTTATAAACATAAACAACCTGTTCATCGGTCAAATAAAGCAAGTCCCCTTTTCCAATGGTATGTATGTTTTTAAATAAATTTGCATAATGGCTATAGCCACTACGATGAGCTGCAATACTCACGTTTCGATTTCCTTCTCCTGGCATCTGTGAACACTCATATAATCCAGGCCCAGTTTTTAGATTCTCCATCTGTGTCCCATTTACTACATATTCGTCACACTTTATCCTTGGTACAATAAGGCGTAAATCTTTCGTTTCGTACTCTTCTCTTTTTTGTTCTATAAAAAGAGTATCTTCCGGCCATTTACTTTCATCCTCTTCGAAAGATGGGAGTTCATTAAAATATGTTTCCTTCTCCACTACAGAGGGATTGTTAAACTCCTTATATGCCAGCCAAGTCTTATAACTTTCGTATATACATATTGGAATCATAATAAGGATTCCAACCACCATGATCACCTGAATCACTTTAAATATTCTATCACGCATTTTATCATCCTTACAAATATATAAAACCCGGTCTGAGTGCTCAGACCGAGCTTATATTGTTTATTTACACATTTTTCTTCTTTCTTAACTTATTTACAACAATCAGCCCAATAAATAGAACAATAAGTACGCTTACCGCTTGTTTTATATATAGCACTGAAAAACCAGTCTTTGCAAGTGAACCTTCTATATCCTTATCATCAACAACTACTGGTATATCATCCAATGGAACCTCTTCATCCTCAATTGTTGCAGTTGAGTCATCTCCATCATCTTGACCTTCATCACCTGGCACACCTTCATCTGGTATATCTGTTGGAACGCTTGGGCTAACAACCGGACTTACAACCGGACTTACAACTGGGCTAACAACCGGAGGATAATATGGGCCTTGCGCATCTTCACCCTGACAATAAAATTCCCAGTTAAATATTGAATATGCATTTTGATATTCATTACCAATGGAATCTCCTGGAACATCTAACGTTGCAATCAGGCGCATTGAAGTTCCTGCATTTAATGTACCAAGTCCAATTCCTGCTTTTGAATTAAATTTTAAAAATCCGTCAGAAATAGTGGCAGTTGCAAAGTTTGCTTTATACTTCTCATTTGCATCCTGGATATCACCCGAGCAAGGTCCCTGATATAAAATTGTACCATCTTCCCTTGCAATCGTTAACTGAATTTTCCGAACTAAATCTTCCGCAAATGTCTTTCCATCTACCTTTACAATTGGATTTCCAGCTGCATCTTTAATTTCCATATTGCCTGACATGTAAAAGCTTACCGTTTGGCTACTTTTATTTTTCACATAGAATGCCTGTTGAATTTTATCTCCTGGCATAATCTGCGTATTAATTAAATGGTTATCGGCTGGCAATTGGATTTGATTGGAACTGCTTAGTGCAACTTCCGCTTGTGTATTATTGCTTTCGGATGCAAATGCTTTGACGGAAGTCGTTGCTGTCATTAAGGCTGTAATACATACAATCACAATTGCATGCCCAAATATTCTATTTTTCATAGCTTACAAACTCCTTTTTTTAATAGTCAAAGCATGTTCTGGAACAAAAAATCATAATTATTCAGCAGACAACCATGAATTATTTTCAATAATACTTCCGTCAGCTTTAACATTATTATCATACTGAATTGCCTGAACATCAACAACGATTTGTAAAGTCTTGCCCTGATACTGATTTCCCCATGCAGTTGGAATTTCTACTTTATCAAATATTGATAATTTTCCATTAACATCCAATTTTGTTGCTGCAGACCAATCAGTTGTTGCTATTGGGCTCGCTACATATTGACCCTCGCTATTAAGTTTTAAATATTTCAAATCAGCTGCAGATAACGCAGTAACTGTAGATCCATCTAAAACGGTTGCAGTTACCTTATAACGAACCCATGCTGCATTAGAACCTACATTGTTAATTACTGGATCTTTGGTTATTACTGTTCCTGGCATAATATTAATTTGATTATTAGTAAAGTTTTCTTCAACAAGGTCAATTTTAATTGTACCAGTATTTATGGTATTAATTACCTCATCCGAAGATGTAAACCACGCAAGGGTTCCTCCGATAACTGCGATTGTCAATAACGCTACAATTGTGACTAATAAAGTTGCTTTCTTTTTCATAATGACACACTCCTTTTTTTTAATTAAATGGTTTCCTATTACAAATCTTCTTTCACATTTTATAATAGTCTGGTTACAATCTGGTTACATCTGTTCATTTTTTTGTTACTATTTACTATAATTGTTAAATGCATCCACTGCGGTACTTCCATAGCTTGCCTGAACGGCTTCCGCATAAACAATGATATCTAGGTCAGTTGGTACCACATCTGGATTTAACGAATCTTTTGCCATAATCTGATCAAACAAGACTACGGTTTCCTCCGTTCCATTTCCACCCAGTTGTTTGCTATAATAATAGTAATCACCATCTTTGATCCACAAAGAATTATTGGTTAATTCCGATGCTTCCGGCTGTGTTTCCACCAAATACTGCCCCTGCATTCCAACCGGTATACCTACAAATATACGCACCCAGCAAGGTGCCGTTTCTTTTTTGACAGTTGCTCCCACCTCTTTTTTCATGCCACCTTCTACGATTTCATGGATCTCCACATTGATTTTTCCCATCTGAATGGTATTAACCTTTCCATCCGCTGACGTAAAATAAGCAATGGTTCCACCTACCGTAAATAAGATTATCAAACAAAGGATACTTAAGAACATCCTATTCTTTTTGAACATTTTTTTGCACCTTCTTTCTTCCTGGTTCATCTACTTCCACTTTTAATATCTCGGGTATTGCATAGAGCAATACTACAAGAGCCAAAACAAAGCAGGCTGCAATGATGCCTTTTGCTGTTTTGATATACACAGAAACAAATCCTATCATTGGAATGGTAAATACCGCCTTTCCAATTAAACTAGAAAATGGTATCGGATTGATATCCTGTGTATTGTTTGCATCCCCTTTAGTGATAAACTGCTGATTCTCTTTATCTATCTGTATGGCACGATGCGTTGCAACTACATTCTCTTCCTTATAAAACGTGATCGGATCTCCTACTTCAATCTCATCTGCTTTTACATTTTTATCAACATAGACTACGCTTCCAACATGATAGGTCGGCTCCATACTTCCACTTAACACCACTAGTATGTCATAACCAAATACCCTTGGTGCTAATAATACAATAACAATTGCAATTACTACTGCTAATACAATTCCACTTAAAAAACTGCATCCTTTACATATAATTTTTTTCACGTTCTATCTCCTGTTTTTTTAATGATATACCGGTTATTGTTCTTTTCTATAATAAATTGTCTGTTCCGATATTGTTCCATTATTTACCGCTACAGAAGTATCAGAAAATCCACCGGTAGAACCCTTTGCATTCTCAATATACACTGATTTTTCATAATCTGTTTTTACTAATGATATACTGCAATTACCAACAGGAGCTATCTGGCTATAATCCATGTTCTTTACTTCTGTGATTTCATAGGTACCCATTGGAAGACCTGAAAAAATAACATTGCCTCTTACTTCGTTTCCTTTTAGGTTTACTGTCTTATAAGAAACCATTCCATATGCCGGGCTTTCTGTAGAGTCATTTCTCAACTGGAACACAAAGGTTTTTGTTCCAATTTCATCGGTTTTATCAATGGTCTTGGTAACGGTAATGGATCCATCTTTTATCAGCGTCATACTGTTAGTAAAAGTGAGCGCTGTCTGTGCTCCGGTGGATGAGAAATTCTCCACATAGGAATCACACGTAATTGTTTTAGCCATGTAATAGCCTTTTTCAGCCAACAAGTATGCATCTTCGGAATCATACGCAAGGTCATAGGTTATAAAGATGACATCCGACCCATTGCTACCATCGTAGGTCAAGTACTGTTTGGATGCACTTTCAGCTGCACTAATTAAAGCGGCACGTAATTCTTCTGGTGTTGTATGGGTATTTGTACCATCATCATAATAATCAGGATATCTTAGTTCAACATAATGTATGGTTATCCAAGATCCAGTTACTTTTCCATCCTGTTTATTAACTACGCCACTAGATGAAATCTCATTATCTGTTTCCCAGTCAGCATAATAATTACTAAACCATCCATCATAATAATAACAATCTCTCCAAATACCATTTACCTTGTATTCATAAATATGTGTAACAGAATTATAAATGCGTTTATTTGTTGTAGCATCATAATACTTATTACCAGATTTATACGCCTTAAAATATTTGTTGCCACTCTTATAATAATAAACATCTCGTGTTTCTGATGGAGTAACCTCATTTCCAGCTTCATTTATATAAGCCTGGTAGGCGCCTCCAGAATACAGTGGATAGGTTATATTCTGCACATTCAAAGCATATGTCCAGCTTCCGTTGCTGTCTAAGTACCCATTGGTTGATGTCGTTGCCAGATCTTCACTTTGTTTTCCAGCTGTCCAGATTCCATTAATTTCTTTACCAATTTCATTCACGGATGTGTGTACATTGGTTTTATTGGCTATTAGCTTTGTAATTAGCTGACTATTAATAATTTCATCCATCGTGCTGGCGTTATACCATTTCTGGCTTCCATCTGCTTTTTCGTAACAGATTAGCCCATAATCTTCTCTTCCCACAATTCCTACTCGGGTAAGGGTTCCCGATGCACTAGCTCCAGTTACCAGATTATCACTGCCGTCATTTGCTGCAATCGTTACACCATTACTGGTATAATATGCATTATCAAATCCAGCCATATTCTCAGTAACAGTATACCTTGCATCAATTGGAAGATTACCAATGCAAATATTTTCCGTTGCTTTCAACTGTACGGTAAAAGCAACTTTTCCATCTACAAATGCAGGTATTGTATGCAATCTATCTGCAGAAAATGTAATATGAGTCATTGCATCCTCTGTAAGCTTAGCACTTTCTAATGTTACATTAAAACTGTACAATGTATCGCTAGAAAGACCTACATACGTCTTATCTAACTGTTTATTAATTGTTAAGGTTCCTCTGACTACACTTTGTACTACTGGGTGATTAAAAGTAACTGTTCCACTTTCTTCTTCGTCCATATAAGTTACGAAAGCATTTACATTCGAATGATAACCATATTGCGTATCTTCACTTAATCCATTATTGCTTGCATGGGTTCCGGAATTCGCCGTTCCTTGGTAACAATTTTCTTTTCCTTTATAGGTGTCTTCATACGCAATCGCTTCTTCTGTTGTATGTACGGAATATGTCAAGGTAGAGGTCTGACCTTCACCTAAACTAGCCGCAACTGTCCAGTTTATTGTCTTTGTTTCTTTATTATAGTTAGCTACTTCAACGCTATTACGGATATAATCAATCTGATTCTCATTTTGGCTATTAATCGTTGGCTCTATTGGAGTTCCATTCACTTCAATCGGTGATTCTTCATTAATGTCAACATAAGCACTTAGTTGATCTTGCGCTGCTAAATTTGTAAGTGTAGTGGAAGTGTTTACTGTTTGCGTCAAGGCTGCAAATACCGCTTCCAAGTCAGATGCACTTTCTGCTGACTTATAAGTCTTATTAAATCCACCGTTTGCATAATTAGCTGTGTTTAATATATAGGCTGCAAATGTGTCGGTTGCGCCGATTCCAACGGTATAAATAGCTGCATTTGGAAAATCCTGGTTGATTCTTCTTGCCACATTAATTGCCTGCCATGCCCCCTCTTTTATATAGCTATTACCAAATCCTTCATTGCTCGAAATAGAAGTATATGGGCATGTATCTAGAAATTCTCCATTTAAATATTCATCATAATAATTTTTATAAAAAGTTGGTTCACCATCTGACATATAGATAACATACTGATTTCTATTTGCTGATGTGGCACTTAATGCCTGAAGTTCCTTTAACGCTCCAACAAAACCATCTTTACTGTTTGTTCCTCCACCACTCACACTACTTCCAAATACACTATTCTGCATCTGACCAAGTGTTTTGTTATATATATTTTTAGTAACGGTAGCATCACTACTTTTACTTAACAATATACTAAAATCTGACCTCTGCGTTTGTCTAGATCCACCATAGGCAACAATACTAATTCTGTTTTGTGAACTGGCTGGAAGCAGAGTAGTCACCATTCTATCCATTGCCGTTTGCAACTTGCCCCAACGTGTATCATCTCCCATGTATTGATTCATACTGTTCGAAATATCAAGGACAAAAATAACATCTGCTAACTGTGTCGTTGTAGTAGAGCTTGTTTTACTTGCTCCATTCACTGTAAGAGTAACGTCGTAATCTACAGACTGGCTGCTATCAGCATCTAAAACGGCTGCTTTGTTAATCGTTGGTGCAATTTCTGTATTGCTTATAGAAAAAACAGATAATAACGCTGTTCTGGTTACAGTATTAATTAAACTTTCTTGTTTTTGTTCAGTTTCTTGTTTTGTTTCTTCTGTCACGTCTTCCGGCGTTTCCTGCTTTGGTACTTCCGGTGTTTCTTCAATTGTTTCTGGTTTTGTTACTTCCGGTGTTTCTTCTACCGTTTCCGATTTTGGTACTTCCGGTGTTTCCTGATCTGTTACTTCTGGCACTTCTTCCGGCGTTTCCAGATTTGTCACTTCTGGCGCCTCTTCCGATGTTTCCGGTTTTGTTACTTCTGCCGCGTCTTCAATAACCTCTTTGTCTGTATCTTGTGGAGCTTCATTCAACATTCCCAATGGTTCACCAACAGAAAGCACAGTAATGGCGCTTTCACTTGCTACTGTTGGTTCTTCTACTACTGGTTCTTCTGTTGCTGGTTTTTCTGTTGCTGTTGCTGGTTCTTCTATTTTTTGCTCGCCTGTCGTAACTTCAACAAGGCTATATTCGACTACCTCATTTGAAGAAACTTCTTCTAAGCATCCTACTTCCACATTAAGTTCAGCATTTATCATATCCTGAGTAGTATTTTCAGTAAAAAATACTACTTTCAAGGCTCCACTTTTTTCTTTTTGTAAAAAGGTAAAAATCCTATATTGATCCTGAATCATTGGCTCACCAACTAAATAGAGCTCGATATTCTCTAATAATAGCTGCGCATTCAGTTCTTCGCTTTCATAACCAAATACATCAAAAAGGTTTTGAATCGGAGCCTGCCTTTGTGCATCCGAAAGCATTTTTAGGAAAGTATCCCCATCAATCGCATAGGATACTTTATCTGTTGCACTCTCTTCTGACGCAATGGATCCACTCACTTCTTGTGTAGCATCCATTCCATTTGCTCTAACAACATCCAGATTGCTTGATGTCAAAATTAAGATAAATGCCATCAGTACTGCAATAGTTCTAATTGTTCTGTTTTTTTTCATGCTTTCCACCTCTACCTATTTATTTATTTGAATCAACATAAAATGCTTTATTATCTCTTTATATAAAATAAATATATACGAAAGCAGTTACATATTGGTTACATTTAGCATTTAACCTGTAATATTTTTCCCCTGCTCGAAATATAATATAGATATGCAAAGTACGTCGCAAAAAAAATAGGAGGGGGTGTCACTATAGATAAAATATGTAATAAAGCTAAACCAAACACACTCAGCATTTGTATGTTTGGAGGTTTTGAATTAACTTATGAAGGAAAATTAATAAAAGAGAGTTCAAATCGTTCCTACAAACTTTGGAATTTGTTGGGATATTTAGTCACGTACCATGCGCGTTCTATTCCACAAAGCGAATTCATAGATACCATATGGGCAGATTCTTTTGGTGAGAATCCTTTAAGTTCACTGAAAACATCTTTTTCGCGTTTACGCACCTTTTTAGAACCTATCACACCAGAAGGTATTGATTATATTCTTGCTTCTAGAGGTTCTTATCAATGGAATGAAAATGTTGCATATTGTCTTGATATTGAATTATTTGAATCTTACTGTAGTCAAGGCTCGCTAAAATCGTTACCGATTACAGATCGGATTATAGCTTTCCAAAAAGCTTTGGAATTGTATAAGGGAGATTTTCTTCCTAGATTAAAGGATACCCATTGGGTTGTTCCTCTGACGACTTACTACCATTCTGTTTATTTAGTGGCAGCAAAAAAACTGTATGAATTATTAAAAGGAGAAAACCGCATAGAAGAAATGATAGATTGCTGTACAAAGGCATTGATTATTGAATCTTTTGATGAAAAGCTTCACTGTAACTTAATTGAAGCTCTTATGCTACAAGGTCATTATTCAAGTGCACTTTTACATTATCAGAAGGCAACCGAGCTTCTATATAAAAATTTAAGCGTGCAGCCTTCTAGTGAGCTAAATCAACTTTATCTTTCACTCATGAGTTATCAATCTGATCTTGAGATGGACACTTCCGTGGTTATAAATAATTTAAAAGAAGATGAAAAGAAAAAAGGGGCTTTTGTTTGTAATTGTGGTGTGTTTAAAGAGATATTTCAATTAGAATTAAGACAAGCTATTCGTTTAAAAAGCTCAATTTATATCTGCATTTTAATTACTATCTTTGAAAGCAATCAGATACCATCGCTAGACACCCTAAACTTAGCAATGCCCGAATTATTGACATCCATCACTTTTTGTCTTCGCAGTGGAGATATCGTATCAAAATACAGCGGTGCACAGTATATACTTTTATTACCTTGTTTAGACAAGGATAATGCCATAAAAATTGTAAAACGTATACAGGATGATTATTATCGTAAACATAAAAAAAGTACGCTATATTTAAACTATTCTCTCTCGCCAATATTAGAAGAATCGTTGGTTTGATAAAATTCTGGTTTAACAACATAATACGGACGCGAGTCTTTGTTGGGGAGTGACGCCAAGAAAGGCTAAGAAATTTTAGTTTTTCTACAATTTACACGGCTCCCAGGTTAGGATTTTATATCAATCGTATAAGCATTCCACGTAACCTCTGAACGCCAAAAAATAGCTCATGGTGAGCTATTTTTTGACAGAGTTTACGTTCCATATACTCAAATGATATAAAATCCTAACCTGGGAGCCGTGTAAATTGAATATGGATTATGAGCTCAGCCTTTCATGGCTGGCTACGAAATACGGACTCGCTGTTCAAAAACATTAAATAAAAACCAGAATTTAGAGGATTGTGGTAAAAAGTCAAGAGCAAACCGACTGATAACTTTATAAACTGATTACTATCATAGTTAAATTCTGTGATTTACAATTATATTACAGACAACAACGGGGCCGTTTACCAAAATCAGTAAAATGCGCGGTGGTCATAGTCTTCCTAATTCGAATGGAGCACAGGACCTGTTCTTGGCATCATTTTAGCATATGAGATGAAACTCTATTGAAAAGAGGCTCCCACAAGAGCTTCTTTTCAATGATTAGAGGTTCAATCGAATGCTTATGCGGTTGATGTCAAGAACAGGTCCTGTGCTCCATTCGAATTTCGATACCATAAACCATCGCGCATTTTGCGTGACTTTCCCCAAAGTCCCCGCGTCCGTCCTGCAAAGTTAAACCAGAATTTTTCTACCCATCTGCTCTTGGTTTACTGCATAATCTTCAGCCACCTGTTTTTCGATTAGTCCCTGCTTATATAAGTTGTATATCGATTGATCCATTCCAATCATTCCTAAATTGCTATTTGTTTGGATCACATTATCGATCTGATAGCTTTTACTTTCGCGAATCATATTACGAATAGCCGGCGTCATATGCATTATTTCCATTCCTGGTATCATACCACCATCTTTTTTAGGAAGCAGTTGCTGTGATATTACACTATCCAACACCATAGAAAGCTGTATACGGACTTGTCCTTGCTGAGTTGAAGGGAATGTGTCTATAATACGGTCAATCGTGTTCACTGCTCCTTTTGTATGGAGCGTTGCAATTACTAAATGCCCTGTTTCGGCAGCCGTCATTGCTGTTCGAATAGTTTCATAATCTCTCATTTCCCCCAAAAGTATAACATCCGGTGCCTGTCTTAAACATGCACGAAGAGCAGATAAATAATCATTTGTATCAATCGCGATTTCTCTTTGACTTATTATACTCTTATTATTTCTATATAAGTATTCGATTGGATCTTCTAATGTTATCACATGTGCATTTCTATGCTTATTAATATAATCAATGATGCAGGCCTGTGTTGTAGATTTTCCACTACCTGCAGTACCCGAAAAAATAACCATGCCATGTGTTAATTCTGAAATTTTCATTACCTCTTCTGGAATCGCTAATTCTTTATACTCCGGAATATTAAAAGAAACAACTCGAATCACTGCTGCCTGAGAACCTCTTTGAAAATAGGTATTTACTCGAAAACGAGCAAGCTTTGCAATCGAAAACGAAAAATCATCATCGCCAGTCTTACTATAATTCTCCATACTTCTATTTGCAAGCTGATAAATTCCATTAATTAAGTTTTCAGTATCCTCCGGCCGCAAACGCTCTTCCTCTCCCATTGAATCAATCTTTCCCGATACTTTGCAACTTAACATACCACCTGCAATTAAAAATATATCCGATGCCTTACAATTTACCGCTTGTTCTAAAATCATATGAAGCTTTTTCATATATAAATATCCCTCTCTACTCTTCTATCTGCCCATCCCATACTTCTATACTATCATTTGCTTCCCATTCAATAGTCGAAACTACATTCCATTTGCGTATGTTGAATGTTTCACCATCTACCATTACCTCAACAGATAGACTCTTTGAATCCGAAATCTCACATTCATAAGAATAGATATTTTTCCCTGTTTTTTTTACTCGATCCGGATAAATTTCTTCCCGCATTTTTGAAAGAATTTGTTCCGCTTCAAAATCGGCTTTGTAATAATTAGCAACCGCCTGTGCCGACTTATCTGACAGTTTCTTGTTTGCATATGTAGTAGAAAGTGACAGCAAAGAAAATGTTAGCAGACATAATACAGCAAAAATAGTTATCAAGGAAGATGCTCCTATCGGCATAGGCACATATCTTTGTTTACTCACGTTCAACTACCTCCTGCCATGCTATATTCTGTTCGTAAAGAACTTTTTCCTTTTGATTTTTCACAATAATTTCAGCTTCTCCTAGATAACCATAGGTATTTTTTTTGTTTACAAGAACAGTAAACTCGGATTTCTCTGACTCATTCCAGTTTTCATCTAGAGTAAGTACCCACTTATTATCTTCTGCGTTACCACCAAAAATTTGTTCTAATTCATCTATATATCCTTCATTTGCTATCAAGGTCTCGGAAACATTTTGGGCAAAGTTAACCGCCTTATCCTTCGCCTGACTTTCCTTGGAAAGTTGGTTTGAATGTACAAAGGCCTGAATGCAGAAGGTTGCCGTAAGTGCAAATACCAAGACCATAATTAACTGTTCCATCAGTAGTAATGGCACTTTATTTCTTTCTGAATTCATGGTGTATCATCCTCCCCGCTTCTCAAGTATAGTGACAAGTCTGATTGTGCTCCATCTTCATCGATACATTGAATCGTAAGTTGACGACTATGCAATGAAAAACTAAGGTCATTCGCTTTCATGATTGTATTTCCATCTTCAGGCTGTACTTCCATTCCATCTAATGAAAACAACTCTCTAATATAACCTTTATAATAGTAAATTCTTGTTACATATCGTTCTTCTTCTATTTCCTGATACATATGTAATGTTGAAATACCTTCATTCTTTCGGAAAAAGTCTCCTACCAATACTCCACCAGCAATATCATTATGACGTACTTTTTCTGCGATATAATTGATTGCAATCCGTTCATTATAGGCCTCGCTATTTCTGTTTAAAAGGCTTTTATAATTATTAACCCCAAGCAGTAACACTGTCACAATCAAAATTGCAAATAATCCAAAAAGCAAAAATACAAACACTTTATCTATACTATGTTTTGCTGTCCTATTTTTCATACTTGCTCCATTCTTTTATTCCTTTGGTATCACTGTCACAGTAGGCATAATATTATCAGCAAATATCTCATAAAAAACCGTATAGTATTCTTCGTCGATCAAAACACCATAATTTTGTTCTAAATAATCCATCGTAGGAGGATATATTCCCTCCGTAGCATAACAAGTCATGATTGCTTTATGAATGGAATCTTCCAACTGCTTTTGGCTCTCGATTTGCTGGCCCGCGTCCACTTTAGTTACTGCCTGTAAGAGAAATAAAAGAGATGCAATTATGCACAGAAAAAGAACCCATACTTTTAAGTTTTTCTTCACACTTGCTCCTCCCCCCCTTATCCTATGGAGGACATTATATTCATTAATGGCAACATTACTGAAATAAGAATCGTTCCTACGATGAACGAAGTTATGACTACAATTGTTGGTTCAATAAGACCAACTTTTTCTTCAATACTCTGTTCTGCCTCTTCCTGCAATCGTCGTGCAATTTCACTGATTACAGTATCTGCTGTACCACATCTTATTCCAAGTTCCAGCATGCGGCAGTAACTATTTGACAATATCTGTGTTTCCCTCATAGCTTGGGCCAATCCAACTCCACTTTCCAATTTTTGAATGCACATATCATGCCGTTTTTTTTCAGTTGGAACATCATCTTGAATTACTGCTGCATTTCTCAATGCATCTTCGACATTAAGTCCGCTCATTATTCCCATAGACATAGCCGATACGAAATGGGCTGTTCCTACCTTTTTAACAAGTCCTCTGCTTCCAAAATGCTTCTGATAGATTTTCTTTGCTCTTCCTCTTATATTATTATTAAAAGCGAAAACCAAAAGGCCAACTAGGATGGTTGCTAATAAAATACCTATGAGCGGCATTATATTTCCTAAAAATATTCCAATCTGCAATAATCCACCTGCAATGCCCTTCATCTGCCCTCCCAGCTGTTCATAAACCTTATTGAATATTGGAAGAACTTTAACTAGCAAAATAGCAATGATTATCACCATTAAGACACTTAAAATAACCGGATACAATATTGCACTCTTTATACGGCTCATTAATTTAAAACGCCCATCATAATACTCGGATAAAGATTGAAATGCCTGCTCTTGTCTTCCTGCCATTTCTCCTGTTTCTGTCATGTCAGCTACATATTTTGGAAAATGCTCTGTTTCTCTTAACGCACTAGAAAGTGTATTTCCATCATTCACTTTATCCGCCAATTCTTTTAATAATAACTTTAATGCAATTTCTGTTTCATCTTCTGCTAGTAAATGAATACCATCTCCGATACTAATGCCTGAATGCAATAGCAAACTCATTTCCAAGCAAAAAACTGAAACAGACTCATTTGATAAATTAATTTTTTTCATAATTACAACTATTCCTTTCGCTTCGCTCAAGAAAAAAAACGTAATTACAGCGTTGGCTTTGGGCGATTTTTTTGACTTAAAATCAACTGATAAAGAATGCTAATATAAATATTTTGCCTTATAATTAGAACCGTCGCCTATATATTTTAAAATAGCCTTACTGGATTTTCCGGAGGACGCATAGGTTGGATCCATCAATTTCCAAATATCTCCATTGAAATAAATAATTCCATCAATCCATCCGCTATCATCTGTATATACATTAATCCACGCGTGATATGCATCACCGCTGTATCCTACTACCAATTTTGAAGGTACTCCCTGACTTCGCAACATAGCAGTCATAACCGCTGCATAATCAAAACAGATTCCCTTTTTTTCTTGTAAAACCAAATCCAAATCAGGTAAATATCCACTTTTTACCGTTTTTGCTTTTTTCCTGTCATATGTAAAATTATTGACAACATAATTATATATTTTTTTCACCTTAACTAAAGGATCGGCAATTCCTTTGGTAAGACTTGCTGCCTTTTTTACCACTTTACTATTTTCTTTGTAATTCACATATTGGTTTGGCGTCAAAAATGGTGCAAACTCATCTGTAAGCTCCACTGTAAAACTCTGCGACAATACCGTCAAATAAGATGTTCCCGAAATATTTTGATATATTGTTGTTTTATAGGTTCCATTTCCATCGGAAAGAGGAAAGACCTCATATTTTTTCGGTGTTACATTATATGTATATACCACTCCACTTGGTCCAGCTACCTGTGCTTTAATCTTATTTGTGGTATCTTCAATATATTTAACCATAATATAGCCATCGGAAACATTGGAATAATCAATAATGGAGTACTCATTCTTTTTAACTTGCGTGCCTGAAGCTTTTGTCTTAAGCACCATGGATACCGCTCCAGGAGATTCCGCAAGAATCGCTGCTTCTTCTTCTATCTCTACGCTTCCCATTGAGTTTTCATCAACAATCCCATCCTCATACGCTTGATCGGAACTGTTTTCATTCTTCACACTATCTTTTGCGCATCCCACCAATAACGAAACTGCTATCGCTGTTATTATCAATATTTTTCTTCTCTTTTGCACAATAGCGCCTCCCTCATAATGAAAATTTCCGATTATAATCATGTAACAAAATCGCTAGCAAGATGTCTTCCCACGATTATTTCTACTACTATCAAGCTTATTTTATCATGTTATACTACTATCGTAAACATAAAAAAAGTACATTATATCTAAACAATTCACTATCACCAATATTAGAAGAATAAATCCTAATATAGATATTTTGCCTTATAGTTAGAACCGTCACCTATATATTTTAAAATAGCCTTACTGGATTTTCCGGAGGATGCATAGGTTGGATCCATTAGTTTCCATGCTTTTCCATCAAAATAAATGATTCCATCAATCCATCCCCTATCATCAGTATATACATTTATCCACGCATGATATGCATTTCCACTATGCCCTACTACCAATTTTGCAGGTATTTCTTGGCTTCGCAACATAGCGGTCATAACCGCTGCATAATCAAAACAGATTCCTTTTTTTTCCTTTAACACAGAATCCAAATCTGGTAAATATCCACTTTTCACCACCTTTGCTTTTTTCTTATCATAGGTAAAATTATTGACGACATAATTATATATTTTCTTTACCTTAACTAATGGCTTTGTATTTCCTTCGGTAAGACTTGCTGCCTTTTTTACCACTTCACTATTCTCTTTATAATTCACATATTGGTTTGGTACTAAAAATGGTGCAAACTCATCTATCAGTTTCACCGCAAAGCTCTGAGACAGCACTGCCGAATAAGATGATTGCGAAATATTTTGATATATTGTTGTTTTATAGGTTCCATTTCCATCAGAAAGAGGAAAGACCTCATATTTTTTCGGTGTTGCATTATAAGTATATACCACTCCACTTGGTCCAGTTACCTGTGCTTTAATCTTTTTCACAGTAGATTTCATATATTTGACCATGATATAACCATCTGAAATGTTGGAATAATCAATAATGGAATACTCATTCTTTTTTACTTGCGTGCCTGAAGCTTCGGTCTTAAGCATATTGGATACCGCTCCGGGAGATTTTGAAAGAATCTCTGCCTCCTCTTCTATCAGAACGTTTCCCATTGAGTTTTCATCAACAATCCCATCATCATGCGCTTGATGGAACATATTTTTATTCTTCACGCAATCCTTTGTGCATCCCACAAACAAAGAAATTGCTATTGGCATTACTATCCACATTTTTCTTCCCTTTTTCACAATAGCATCTCCCTCATAATAGAATTAAAGATTAAACTAAAACCATTATATGTTTTTACAATATTTATGATTTTTTTGTATTTTGTTTATCAAATTAAAAAAGAGATACCATTTTTTTACAAACAGTATCTCTTGCCAATTTCATTCTATGTTTCTTCAGTAAAGAATTTTATTAGCTCTTTTTTAAATTCAGAAGGATTCTTTAATGGATGTTCATGACCAAATCCTTGAATTATAACTTTACTACAACGAGGATTTATCTGTGTCATATAATTCACTGTTTTTGCTATTACTTTGGGTTCTTTACTCCCCTGCAAGAATTTAATTGGTACAAGTACATCTTCAAAACCAGGTAACTTATCGGTTGTATATCTGTCCGTATAATAATTCATCCAAGTCTGTTTGCTGATTTTTCTCCAATATGTTATGAACGCAATTTTCTTTTCTGGTTTCTTTAGTTCTAGAAAAGGTATTTGATATATCTAATATCTTTTCATACATCTCCACGATTGCTGCACAATGTAATAATATGATAGTTTTATTTTGCCTACTTCCATATTCTTCAAAATACATATATTTTATTCTCCTATAAGTCAGCCTACTGCCTGCGAGATTTTATCCTTGCTTCAACGTTGTGGAAAGATTTTGTACATTTACTAGTTCCTTTTCTACTGCACTGATAGATTTATTTTGCATCGTTACAGTTTCGGTAATCGTGGTAATCATTGCATCATTCTCCTCGGTAACACTAACCAACGTTTCGATTTCATTGTTAACTGTTTGAAAATTACTTTTTACCTGATTAATAATGGCGTATTCTTTTCCTACAATGGTTTCGACTGCCTTTGTCGTTTCATCAATATTCAAGAGTAATTCTTTTAGTTCGTGCATCTTAGAAATTCCATCACTTGCCGAATCCGTTCCTGCAGTAATACGTTCCGAAACAATTCCAACCTTCATTTCTACGGATTGAAGAATTTTCTCAATATTTTTGGAAGCTATTTCACTTTGTTCTGCCAAAGAACGTATTTCTCCTGCAACCACTGCAAATCCTCTTCCTTGTTCGCCTGCTCTTGCCGCCTCGATCGAAGCATTTAAAGAAAGTAAATTGGTTTGTGACGAAATCGAGTTAATTTCTCCGAGTATTGTTTGGATTGTCTGCATCTCATCTAATAGTTCCTGCGCTGCAGCATTTGCCTGACCCACCCGATCCTGCATCATTTCCATTGAGCCATAAACAATATCTGCTCCCTTAGTTCCATCCTTTACTGCATGTCCTACCTGGGTAAATTTGTCTTCCAATTCACTTGCAAGCTTATAATTATCTTCAATTGCGGCGGCGGCTTCAGCTACCATCGTATTTACTTGAATCGTTGCACCACTTAAATTTGACATAGCCTGCTGTATTTGATTCGCAGAATCGCTTACTTCATCTGCTCTGCTCGTAATGTTATGTACGTTATCAAGACTCTCTTTTAACGAAGAAGAAAGTTTTCCTGCAATCAAGTCTGATTTTTCATGATTCGCTTTAATTTTGCTCAATTGTTCTTCGGATTCTTTGATTAAACGTTCACCCCGTCTAGTTGCTGAATATAAAACCGCGGCTGTTAAGATATAAGCAATCACTTTTATAAGTGCCCCGCGAACCGTTGGTTCTTCTGCTCCTTCAATTATAGCTGGGTTAAAGATGGCACATCCAATTAAAATGAAAGCCATTGGTATTACAAAATATCGGATAATTTTTTGATTAAAATAGATAGTAGTCATTCCAAGTGTAATAAAGAGTGCAATAAATGCTGCAGAGCTTCCACCTACGGCTCCAGAATAAATGGTATCACAAATAGATGCTGATAGTACAATTCCCAATGCCTTAAAATCATCTCTAAGCTTTGAAAAATAACTTATTATTGATCCAGTTAATCCGATTGCTAAGGTTAAAACGGCTAGTACAAATTTTTGTGAGCCACCATACTTTGCAAAAGCGGTAACCCCAAGTGCTGCTACTGCTACAATAACAATCATTAGATTTGTTTTATGAATTTTTATCATATTCTTCTCCTTTTTACACTTTCCCCTATTTCTTTCATTTTAATATATTTACTATTGTTTTACAAGATTTTCGTTTTTCCTTTTTATAAAAAAAATGAAGGTATTCACTAAAAACTCCTCTTAGTGACTACCTTCGTTTGTATCATGGTGCTATCTTAAGTGTAATATATTCTCATTACATAATCTGTGAATCATTACGCCTTTTTGCTCACTACAATTTCACCTGATTTTTCTAAGGCAATTTTGGCAGCAATCGGACCAATAATAGAATATATAAATGTTGAACATAAAATAATACCCCTAATCTGTGCTGCATAATCAGGTACAAGTTTTCCAGCAACTACAATAAGTCCTAATGCAACACCAGCTTGCGGCATTAGTGTTGGTCCTAAATACTTGCAAATCTTATCCTCTTGTTTCATGATTTTTCCACCAAACCACGCTCCAAATATTTTTCCAAAAACACGTAAAACGACATACATTATTCCTATTACACCAATTGAAGGAAGTGCTGATATTTCAAATCCTGCGCCAGAAATAACAAAGAAAATCATAAAAATAGCAGGCGTAAAATTATCTACTATTTTCACAATATTATCAGTTTCTGAATATATATTTACAAGTACTGCACCTAATGACATACACGCAAGCAAAGATGAACCATGGAAATATTCTGACAACCAGTATGTAAATAGTACAATAGCTATAATAATACAAGCTCTATTCGATGATTTTTTGAACCAACGAAATATCAATTTCATAAATATACTCATTATTGCCCCAATAATAAACGAAATGAGTATCGCAGAAATCGGACTTAAAATAGATAAAATAATATTGGTATTGAGGTTGGATGACATCACTTTCACTATAGTTGTTGCAAATCCAAACCCAATTAATGCAACTGCATCGTCAATTGCTACTACGCTTAGGAGTAATGATGTTAATGATCCTTTCGCTTTATATTGATTTATAACCATTATCGTCTGAGCAGGAGCAGTTGCAGCAGCAATCGCTCCTAACATGATTGAAAGTTTTATATCAAAACCACAAACAATTAATGCCACCGTCACTAAAATTATAGCTCCGAAAGCTTCTGATATAGCTATAATTATTGGCGCAGCTCCAACTTTTTTAAAATAATTTAAATTAAATTCCGTTCCAATTGAAAAGGCTATGAATGCTAATGCTATATCAGAAATAACAGAAAATCCACTTACCATACTAGTGGGAATTAAATTGAACAAAGATGGACCTAATAAGAGTCCTGCGATTAAATAACCTGTAACATTTGGAAATTTTAGAAATTTAGCAAGTCTTCCACAAAACAAACCTGATAAGAGCATAATAGCTGTTTCTATAATAATTTTATTTTCCACTTTTGTAAATTCCTTTCACAAAATCAATTGGTACACTAAATACTATGCCTACATCTTTTTTTGAAAGGTCTCCGACAACAGATTCTATTGCTTCAATTGCTTCATTTAATTGATTATCCTCAATAACTGTTAGGATAATATTACTTTTTTCTCTTTCTGGATATAAATATGCTCTGATTGATCCTAAAAATGGAATCTCATCATTATCATGCTTATCGCATAATATTCTAGCCATTCCTGCGCTATCAATAATTGTAGCTCCTTTAATATTTCTGTTAACAAATTCTACTAATAAATCATCCAATTTTTCAGTTTTATTTAATACTAAAAATAATAACTTCATAATTTTCTCCATTCTTGCGCATGTCTTTTGCGCATATTAAGTTTTTGCTATTCTCTACTTTCCTTATTTTAGTATATACGTTCTTATATTACAAGGGTGTATCTTTATTAAAATGGGGTTCTGATGCTCATGCCAAAAAGCACCAAATGCAAGAATTCCTTTCATTTGGTGCTTTCCACTATATCCTAGTTACTATAATTTAGTTGTCGATCAATTTATTTCCATCATTCCAGCTATAAAGTTTACGAAGTTCTGCTCCTACTACTTCTGAAGGATGTGCAGCTCCTCTTCTTCTCATTGCATTGAAGTTTGGACAATTTACAGAGTTTTCAAGTAACCAATTCTTAGCAAATGTACCATCTTGAATATCAGTCAATACCTGCTTCATTGCTTTCTTTGTCTCTGCAGTAATAATCTTTGGTCCTGTAATATAATCACCATATTCAGCAGTATTGGAAACGGAATATCTCATTCCAGCAAAACCACTTTCAAAGATTAAGTCTACGATTAATTTCATTTCGTGGATACATTCAAAGTATGCACTTTCTGGTTCATATCCAGCTTCCACTAATGTTTCAAAACCTGCCTGCATTAAAGCGGTAACACCACCACAAAGTACTGCCTGCTCTCCAAAAAGGTCTGTTTCTGTTTCTTCACGGAAGGTTGTTTGTAATACACCTGCTCTTGCACCACCGATTGCTAATGCATATGCCAATGCCATATCATAAGCTTTTCCGGTTGCATCTTGATGTACTGCTATTAAACAAGGAACACCTTTTCCTTCTTTATACTGGCTTCTTACAGTATGTCCTGGTCCCTTTGGTGCAATCATAGCTACATCGACATTCTTAGGAGCAACTATCTGACCAAAGTGAATTGCGAAACCATGAGCAAACATTAACATATTTCCTGGTTCTAAGTTTGGCTCAACGGATTCTTTATACATTTTTGCTTGTTTCTCATCATTGATAAGAATCATAATAATATCTGCTTTTTTTGCTGCTTCTGCAGCTGTATATACTTCAAAGCCTTGTGCCTGTGCTTTTTCCCAAGACTTGGAGCCCTCATAAAGACCGATAATGACGTTGCAACCTGATTCCTTTGCATTCAATGCATGTGCATGTCCCTGGCTTCCATAACCAATGACAGCTATTGTTTTTCCTTCCAAAAGTGATAAGTTACAATCTTCCTGGTAGTAAATCTTTGCCATTTTTCTTTCCTCCATTTTTTGTTTTTCTATGGCTTACACCTCTAAGTTTTTACCTATAAAGTAATCTCTTAAAAGACTAGTCATCAATTCCTTGTGCCAAATCACCAGCTCCTCGTATCAAACCAGTAATTCCGGTACGAACTAATTCTTTAATTTCAAATCCATCCAGTAGTTTAATGAAAGCATCCAGTTTTACCTGATTGCCAGTAAGTTCAACCATAAGAGACTCCATGGCAACATCCACAATTTTGGCTCTGAATATATCCGCAACTGCAATAATCGCCTGACGTTCCTTTGGGCCTGCCATTACTTTAACAAGAATTAACTCCCGACAAACCGATTCTCCATCTTTTAGTTCTGTAATTTCTCGAACATCCTCCAATTTCTCAAGCTGTTTTCCAATCTGTTCTAAAATCAGATCATCACCAGTCACTGCAACTGTCATTCTTGAAAAAGCAGGATTTTCTGTTTCACCTACTGTAAGACTATCAATATTATATCCGCGTCGGCTAAATAGACCAGCCACACGGCTCAAAACTCCTGCAGTATTATCTACAAGAATGGATAGAGTCATTCTTCTCATATGATATCTCCCTTCACAAGCTCTTTACTTTATTACTTTATTACAATAAATGCTACACTACTATAATGTGTTAAAGAGTCAATGTTTATCAAATATTGTAGCAATAGTACCTTCATTTGTCAATTGTTACTTTCAAATATAAATTTTGTTAATGCATCACGATTCATTTCCCAATCTACAACAAGAACAGCCTGTCCATTGATTCGATCCTGCGTGTATCCATTATCGATTGGTATTCGCATCTGCTCAATTTCTGTTGTTCCCATCATTATCACAGACATCAAATAAGAAATAATCTCTTCATTGGTAACATCTGTTACCACACATGGAAGTATTTCATCTGCCAGACCTTTTAAATCGGAGAAAGACATACTCTTTGCTTCTTTAAAGATTGCATTCAATACATTTCGCTGTCTTTGAGTTCTTCCAAAATCACCAGGACCAACATATCGAATTCGTGTATAGGCAAGTGCCTGTGTGCCATTCATTTTATTAAGGCCAGGTTGTAGTTTAGAAACGCTTGTATTTTTATCGGCATAGGTAGTTAGCAGATATTCACATTCTTCTTCCGTTAGTTCAATATCAACCCCTCCGATTTTATTAATGACATTCTTAAATGCTGCAAAATCTACAATTACATAACCATCTAACTTGATTCCAAAATTTTCCGCTATAGTCTGATACAAAAGACTGATTCCACCATAAGAGTAGGCAGCATTAAACTTTGCATTTTCGTATCCCGGTATCGTCACATACATATCGCGCATCAACGAGGTTAATTTGAGTTTTTTGTTTTTCATATCAATGGTTGCTATCATAACCGAGTCGGAACGTCCCTTCTGACTCCAATATTCTCGTTTATCTGCTCCAACTAAAAGAATATTGACCACCTTATCCTCCGAAAGCAAATTATCATCCGAAACCTCCACATCGCTTAAATCCATTTCTGAGTCGCGGTCCATTAGTGATAATGTCTCCGTTAATTGATATTTCATCTTTGCAGCTTCGTGACCTCCCAAAATGGCAGCTGCAAAAATTATAATCCATAGTACCCGCTTCAATTATTCTTCCTCTTTTCTTTCAACTAATTTCCCTTGAAAGTGAATTCTTCGTTCGCTTTCTGGCGGAAGCTCCATATAATTTCCGTACATATGAGTCAAATACTCATCGACCATCTTTGGTCCTTTTACTTTTAATCCTTCAAAATCCAAAATAGAAGCCTCTCTATATGACCCCCAATATTTTGTTGGCACAATTTCTTTTAAATTATACGCACCCATTACAGTGCCTGAATAAGTTGATTTACGAAATTCCTGTCTTGAAAAAAGTCGATCCATCTTTTTATAAATTTTATGTGCATCCAATATTTTGTAAAGTCGCAGTGATTTACATATGTGTAATAATATTTTTTCCTTTTTTGGTCTTGTAGCTAAAATACCGGTTGAAACATTCGCTGCTCCACAAAGGAAACGATACATTAAAACCTTATATCCATAAATTTTTCGACCAAAATTATTATTTGGTGTCCCATCTAGTGGTATTATATCAATCATATAACCCAATCGCTTTGGCTGTGTATTATCCTGCAAATTGTCGTATATATCCACATTTACATTTCTGATTTTTCCAAAATAGCTACGATATTCAGGCTTATTAAACGGAGCTTCAACAACTAGATAATCTGGAAGATACTTTGAGAAAATCTTTATAAACTTCTCATAAGAATCCCTTGGCATTGCTACATCAATATCATCATCCCACGGGATAAATCCGTGATGCCTTACTGCACCAAGTAAAGTTCCTCCAATCACATAATACTCTAATTTATTTTTTACGCATACATTAATAAATTGTTCCAGTGCGTCTTTTTCATATTCATGAAGCGGGCTTAACTGCTTCTTTTCTATATCCATGTTGGTTCTCCTTAAAGGTTTTGTGGTCCATTGATTTTTTTGTACATTATTGCTATAATTCTAAAATACTAACTTATCTTTTGCAAGATAAAAAAATAATTATTTTATGAAAGTAGGACAAAATGAAATGAACGTGAAAATATTAGTTGCTGCTCATAAACAATATCACATGCCAAATGATGCAATTTATTTTCCCCTCCATGTTGGAAAAGAAGGTAAAAACCTCGAACTTGGTTATGTTGGTGATAATACTGGAGATAATATCTCTATGAAAAATTCAACCTTCTGTGAATTAACTGGTATTTATTGGGCGTATAAAAATCTGGATGCTGACTATATCGGTCTGGTTCATTACCGCCGTCATTTTACATTTCGTAAAAAGGGAGATAAGTTTTCCAGTATCCTTAACGGTGTAGAACTAGAACATCTTCTTAAGGAAACCGATATTATTCTCCCCCAAAAACGTAATTACTTTATTGAAACAAATTACTCACACTACATTCATGCCCATCATAAAGAAGGTATTGATATGCTTGGTGAGATTATTAAAAAAGACTATAAAGAATATGCAAATGCCTATGATACCGTTATGAATCGAACTGCTGCACATATGTTTAATATGTTTATCATGCGGAAAGATTATTTTGATGAATACTGCGAATGGCTCTTTGCTATTCTCTTCGAAATCGAAAAGAAGCTGGATATTTCAGACTACTCAACTTATGAGACAAGAGTGTTTGGATTCCTAGCAGAACGAATGCTTGATATCTTTATAGAAACCAAGCAGCTTTCCTATAAAGAAATAAATGTAATGTTCATGGAATCCCAAAATTGGTTAAAAAAAGGGTCCTTATTTTTAAAACGTAAATTTATTAAAACGGAGCCCTTATAATTTATATATCAAGTAATCGCTTTACGAGTAGCACGGCTTCTTTTGCATCCTTCGAGTAGCCGTCTGCTCCAATTTCATCCGCATAACTTTGTGTAATTACAGCGCCCCCAATGATAATCAATGATTTCAAATTTTCTTTCTTTACACGTTCTACTACATGCTTCATTTCCATCATGGTAGTCGTCATAAGCGCAGACAATCCAATCACATCTGCATTTCTTTCTTTTGCTACTCGAATAATTTCTTCTGCTGGCACATCTTTTCCCAAATCAATGACATCAAACCCATAATTTTTAAGCATCAACACGACTAAATTCTTACCAATGTCATGAATATCACCAGCTACCGTGGCCATCACAACCGTACCAAGTGATTTGTTTTTGCCCTCCTGATTTAGTAACGGTTCCAAATAATCAATCGCTTTTTTCATAGCTTCCGCACTACTAATTAACTGTGGTAAAAAATAAATCTGCCGATCAAACAGCTCTCCTGTTTCATTGATTGCCGGAATTAACATCTTGTCCACAATATCAGAGGGCTTTTCCCCAACTTCTAGTGCTATTTTAACATCATTTAGAATTGCTCGGCTGTTTCCCTTTAAAACATCCATAAAAATCGGATGTCGGTCAGTCGTTTTATCTTCTTTTTTAACTTCTTTTTCCTTTTCGATTACGCTAGCAGTCAGCGTAAGCGGATGCTTGGATACTCGCTCAATGTAACGATTGGAGGCTTCTTCTTTGTTAAGAAGCAAATCAGAAGCAAATGCAATATTCATAAGTAGATCCTGTGATGGATTTGCAATTGCCATAGTAAGCCCTTCTTTAATCGCAAAGGACAAAAAGGTACTATTTACAAAGCTACGTTCTGGTAATCCAAACGAAATATTTGACAAGCCACAAATGGTTGCTAAGGAAAGTTCATTTTTGCAATAACGTATCGTCTCTAATGTTTCAATTGCCGCCATCTTATTCGCACCTATCGTGGTAACCAAACCATCAACAATAATATCCTCTTTTGTTAACCCAAGGCTATAGGCACGCTCTACTATCTTATGAATAATGTCTTTCTTCTCTTCTAGGCTTTTTGGTAATCCAGCATCGGAAAGTGGTAATAAGATGAACATTGCTCCATACTTTTTTGCAATCGGAATCAGTTTTTCAAATTTTTCCTTTTCTAGGCTGATAGAATTAATTAATGCACGCCCCGGATAAATACGTAGGGCATGCTCTATTACTGAAATGTAGCTTGAATCAATGCAAAGTGGAAGATTTGAAACCTTCAACACCTCATAAATTACGTTTTGCATCATTTCATCTTCATCGATTCCATTCATTCCCATATTAATGTCAAGAATAGACGCACCCTGCTCTTCCTGTTCCTCTGCCATCTTTATAATCATGTCCAGATTTCCTTCACGTAACTGTGCTTGAAGTACTTTTTTCCCAGTCGGATTAATGCGTTCGCCAACCACGAGAAACTTACCCTCTAAATCAATTTCTATCGTGTTCCGTTCTGTCGATAGTAATCTGCGCTTTTTTTCTTCACGTTTTGGCGCTGTCACATTTCCTATTTCTTTTTTTAAGCAGGCAATGTGCTTTGGTGTGGTTCCACAACATCCCCCTATGATAGAAGCGCCTGCATTAATTAGTTTAGAAGCCTCTTTTGCAAAACTGATTGCCTCCATATCATAAATGGTCTTTCCATCTATAAGGTGCGGAAGCCCTGCATTTGGTTTAGCAATCAGTGGAATATTTGTATATTCTCTCATGAGCTTTAGCACATCACACATCTTTTCTGGCCCGGTTGAACAGTTCACTCCAACCGCATCTACCCCCATCGCTTCCATTACAACTGCAGCTGTTATCGGATCTGTGCCATAAAGTGTGCGTGAGTCCTCCTGAAAAGTCATTGTCACCATAATAGGCAGATCACAGGACTCCTTAACTGCAAGAACCGCTGCTCTGCACTCTTGCAAACTCATCATGGTTTCAATCGCAAATAAATCTACGCCAGCAAGAACAAGCGCCTTTACCTGTTCTTTATATACGTTAACAAGTTCTTCAAATTCCAGATTTCCAATCGGATATAACTGTCTTCCAGTCATTGTAATATTACCCGCTATATATATGTTCCGATCAAGTCCTTGGCTTTTCAAATTTTTGATTGCCTGCTTTGAAATACTTACCAGACTTAGATTCATAGCTTCTACTTCGTCCTGGAGTCCATACTCCGAAAGCTTAATTCGATTGCAGGTAAAGGTTGACGAATAAATGATGTCAGAACCAGCTTCGATAAACTCCATTTGCAGTTGTTCTAATACTTTCTTATGTTCTAATATCCATTTTTCAGGGCACACTCCCATTGGCATCCCTTTCATCATAAGATTGGATCCCGTTGCCCCATCTAATAGAATTACTTGCTTTTGTATGTTTTTTTCAAATTCTTGTCTGGTCATACTTTCATCCTCTATTCTTCACTCAAGATCTTTAGTGCCATATTATAGTTAAGCATTTTTAGCTCATCCAATGCCTTTATAACTTTTTCACTTAACTTTGGAGTAAGCTTAACACAATTTAACATTTCGAGCTTATTGATTGCCTGTTCGTCTTCATAATCAGCAATTAATCCACAAATATCTCTCAAGGTTTCTTCAATATCCACAAAAGGAATTTCACTCAAACTTAGAGATCGTGTGTGCGTGTTCTTATCACAATCTACCTCCACTACTTTTTCCCCATCATTTAGCAAAAGAACAGCCTCTATTGAATTCAAAAATTGTTTATGCATATCCAAAAGTTCTTTTCCCCTTGTCTGAACAAATATATAATTCTCGTTTTTGGCTTCTTCCTCATGCTTTTTTGCTGTTTCAGATAGTTCATTGGCTCCAACACTGGCCGCTATGCTCTTTAGCGCATGTACCTCTATCATATAGCTTTTTATATTATCCGTTGCAATATATTCTTTCATAATACTATGTTTCATTCTTCCTTCTAACATCACCGTACGAAGCAATTCAAAATATAGCTCTACCGAGCCGAAACATTGAGAAACGCCTACCTGCGTATTCACATTCGGAATCTTATACGGAAATATTTCCTGTCTGTTCTTTCTGGCTGTTTCATCTTTTTTTATCAAGCTCTCGGGCAAGTGTTCACGCAGCACTTCATCGAGACGTCCAATATCCATTGGTTTTGAAATATAATCATTAAAACCACTTTCCATAAACATTTCACGGATACCTCGAATGGCATTTGCTGTAAGGGCAATAATGGTAACATTTTTAAAATAATCTCCATCCATAGCACGTATTTTGGCAAGCGTCTCCACTCCGTCCATTTCAGGCATCATATGGTCTAAAAATATTAAATCATATTGGTTTTCCTTCACTAATTCAAGACATTCTTTTCCATTTAGTGCTTTGGAAATCTGCATCTTATATGGATTTAAAAGTCCTTCTGCGACTTTTAAATTGACCTCATTATCGTCTACAATTAAAGCTTTCGCATTCGGCGCAATAAATGTATCATGCATTTCCTTTTTAACTTTTGTATGGAGGACTCCATTTATAGCATCTCCTACATTCAGGCAATATACAGGCTTTTGAATGGCTGACAAATACCCCACAGATTCCAGGTACTGACCAAATTCTGTAATTACAATAACTTTTGTTTCTAACGATAGCTCATTCACAAACTCATTTCTCTTTTTGTATGTAGAATATGGCATAAAAACGTGGCTAAACTTCACATCCTGCAAAACCGTCCATACGGATTCTGCCTCTATCTCAAAGGTTGCGTTAATTCCTAGATTTTTTAGAACTTGTAACATTTGAGTATCGGATTCATCCTGTAGTATAACCAACGGTTTTAAAAGTTCTTTTCCTACCACTTCAATTATTGAATGTTTGCTAAAAATCTTCTGTCTTAAATTGACGTAAAAGGTGCTACCCTTTTCATATTCGCTTTCTAAAAAGATTTCACCATGCATCAAATCAAGCAACTGTTTACAAATGGCAAGTCCTAGCCCTGTTCCCTCTATTTGTCTCGTTTTTATACCATCAAAACGAACAAAACTCTCAAACAAATGTCCAAGATCATCTTTCTTTATACCAAACCCTGTATCCTCCACTGCAATGTGCAAATTTACATACTCATCTTCGATAACACCTTGAATACTAAGACGTACATGTCCCTTATTTGTAAATTTTACTGCATTGGTTAATAGATTTAATATAATCTGACGAATTCTTAGTTCATCCCCCATAAGTTCATTGGGAAGATTATGATCTATTTCAAGTAAAAATTCTATTTTCTTATCTCTCATTCTAGAACATATCATATTTGTTATATCATGAATAATCGAAGACAAAAAATATCTGTCATTTACAATTTCGAGTTTACCTGATTCAATCTTTGAAATATCTAATATATCATTAATAATGGTAAGCAAAGATTCCCCTGCCCCTTTAATATTTTCTACATTTTCTCTTACTTGATTGGAAACTTCATCTCGAAGCACCAGCTCCGTCATTCCCAAGATAGCATTCATAGGTGTACGTATCTCGTGTGACATGTTTGCAAGAAAAATACTCTTTGTTCGATCCGCACGTTCCGCTTCAATTCTGGCAGCTTCTGCCTCTTTTGTGATATTTTCAAGCAGACTTTTCTGCTCCTCTAATTCACCAATTTTTTTCTCACGATTCTCTATGTGTTCGCTCGCATAAATTATGGTTCCTCCACCAATTTCTTTGGCATCCATAATGGTATTATTAATAGTATCTAATATTTCAGTAACTGTTTGTGCATCCTGCGGACAGGAAATACAACAAATACAAGTTGAAAGCTTAACATCGTCATCCCCAATTGACCATTCTTTTCGAAACCTTCTTCGAATTTCTTCTATCACGGTTTCTAAATTAATTAATTCTGGTTCAAATATAACTGCAATGTTATCCCCATCTAAACGATAAGCACAATTTGGGACAATACCCATTAAGTATTTTGAAATATTGCGAAGCAAACTGTCTCCCGCCTGAAATCCATATTTTTCATTAATGTAGCGAAATTGATCAATAGCCAAAACCACCATAAAAAATGGTTGATTTTGTTTGAAATAATCACTTAACATTGTAATTGCAGCTGCTTGATTGAATATACCCGTTGTATAATCAATCTGTTCCTCTGGATTTTGAAGTGATATATAAATTATAAGACTGGAAATTGCGGTTGCAAATCCACCCAATAAAATATGCCGCCAGATTGCTTGAATAATAAGTGCTAAAATCGTAATTATAATAATTAAACCAATTGCATAGCGTTGTCCTTTATTCAAATTTTTGCGATTCTTAACAGTAACTATCAATGACAACATCAGGTAAATAAAAGCACAAATGTAAAGTACCTTCATACCAGGTCCCCTGAAATAGTTCATTGATTCATCAAAATAGAAGATAAAACCGGTCATCGGAGTAGCAAAAAAACTCATTATAATAACAAGCATTGGAATAAAATAGATATAAAATGTCCAGTCCCGATCTTTTTCTTCTGTCAGCAAATAAATGTACAAAAACAAAATTGGAGTCATCATGTTTTGTAAAAATAGGTAGCAATAGTTCAACATATAGTTAACATCTACTGGAATAAGGTGACTATTCCAAATGGAAAATACCGTGATCAAATCAAAAATTGTTGTAGCAAAGGCCACACCAAGCATAATTTTATAGATTCGGTTCACTAAATTTGGAATATTTTTTCCCGAATACGTATAAAACATTGTAATAATAAATATAACAATTGCGGCAACTTCAAAATCAACTTTAAACGGTATTTGCCCTAACATGATTTCTCCAATCTTACGTCCTATTTATTTCTAGAGATTCTTTATTCGTTCAATCGCTTTCACCGTATTTTCATAAGTTCCAAAGCCTGTCAGTCTAAAGTATCCTTCCCCACTTGGACCAAATCCGGAACCTGGTGTTCCAACTACATTTGCTTTATCCAATAAATAATCAAAAAACTCCCAAGAAGTCATGCCGTCTGGTGTCTTAAGCCAAACATAAGGAGCATTAACACCTCCACTAACACGAAATCCGGCTTCTTTTAATCCATTTTTTATGATCTTAGCATTATTCATGTAATATGCTATCTGTTCTGTTAGCTGCTTCTTTCCAGCTTCGGAGTAAACCGCTTCGCCAGCTTTTTGAATGATATAAGGTGCTCCATTAAATTTGGTTCCATGTCTTCTAGCCCATAAGGAATGAAGCATGGTTTCGCCGGATTTCAAATCTTTTGGCACAACAGTGTATCCTAAACGAACACCAGTAAATCCTGCATTTTTAGAAAAGCTCTTAAATTCGATTGCACATGTTCTTGCTCCATCACATTCATAGATTGTATGTGGTACATCATCTTCTGAAATATAAGCCTCATACGCTGCATCATAAAGGATTATTGCCCCTACCTTATTTGCATAATCAACAAAGGCTTGTAACTGTGATTTGGTTAAGGTGGAACCAGTTGGATTGTTTGGATAACATAGATAGATTAAGTTCGGTGTTTCCTTTGGAAATTCAGGTACAAAATTATTTTCCATGGTACATGGCATATAAATTACTTCGCTCCACTTTTCAGTTTCTGGATTATAATTACCCGTTCTTCCTGCCATAACATTAGAGTCTATATAAACAGGATAAACTGGGTCGCAAACAGCTATTTTATTATCTAAACTAAAAATTTCCTGAATATTACTGCAGTCACTTTTTGCTCCATCACTTACAAAGATTTCATCTGCACTAATATTTGCTCCTCTCGATTCATAATCTCCCGCTACGATTGCATTTCGAAGAAATTCATAGCCTAAATCTGGTGCATATCCATGAAAGGTTTCTGGTCTTCCCATATCGTCCACGGCGTTATGAAGTGCATCAATGATTGCTGGTGCAATTGGTTGTGTTACATCACCAATTCCAAGTCGAATAATTGTTTTATCTGGATTTGCATCTTGATATGCAGCAACTTTCTTCGCAATCGTTGCAAATAAATAGCTTCCCTGTAATTTCAAATAATTATCATTAATTTTAAACATTGTGTTTCCTCCATTTATTTTACATTATACTTAATATCATCTCTGCCGTTTCTACAATATTGGTTCCGTTATCCATACTGGTTTTTTGAATGTAACGGTGAGCTTCCACTTCCGACAAGTTATTTCGCTCCATTAACAGTGCCTTTGCTTTTTCTAATACTTTTTCTTCCTCCTCAGAACGGGCTTTTGGCTTTTCTTTTTTACGTTTCCTTTGGTATGCCTTCGTCATCATTTCTATGGTATTGATTAACTCATAGGTTTTAAATGGCATACGAAGTGCAATTACATCACTTCCTACTACTTCTTGCATCTTGGTTGCAGAAGCTAGAAGTAACATCTCGAATCCCTCTGGGAGATATTCTTTTAATTCTTTGTAATACATATCCTGAAAGCGATAACTGCATACTACAATTCCACTATCCAATTCCTCTACGGTGGAAATTACCGAAGCTGCGCTCGTTACTACAGCAGTTACCAAAATTCCATTTTGTACTAGTATATTCTTAATACTTCTTGCGTCCTCTAATTTAGGAAACGCTACAATCACGTTATACAAGCCAGCTCACCTCCACTTTTTTTATGAAGGTTCTTATATGCGATTTAGATACATATCAACTTCCCACTTGGTTACTTGTTCACAATACGCATTCCATTCTTCCTGCTTTGCTTCTAGATACTTTTCACTAATATGAGGTCCCAATACCGTTTGAACAAATACATCCTTTTTAAATGCCTTTACAGCGTCTTCTAATGTGGTTGGAAGATGCTTTTTCTTATCCTCTGTAATATCCTCATCAATTTCAACACTTGGCTGTAATTTATTCTTTATGCCTTCTAATCCAGCTGCTAGGCATAATGCTAATACCAGATATGGATTCGAAGCACCATCTGGTGTACGCAGTTCCATTCTTGTCCCATAACCGCCAATACTTGTCATACGTATAATGGCGCTACGGTCTGTTGTTGAACAGGTGACATTTACAGGTGCACCATATCCTGGCACCAACCGCTTATAAGAGTTTACAATTGGGTTATTAATTAAGGTAATTCCTTCGATATGCTCCATGATTCCTGCCATAAAATGATACGCATCCTCACTTACCTTTTTAGAATCGGTTTCATTGGTAAATATATTTTTTCCATCCTTTGATAATGAAAGGGAAAGATGCATTCCAGAACCATCCACCCCGTGTTTTGGCTTAGGCATAAATGTTGCATGTACTCCATGACGCTTCGCAACATTACGAACAACTAATTTAAAGGTAACAATATTATCTGCCGTATGCACCGCTTCATCATATTTAAAATCAATTCCATGGTGTGCTGCTTCTTCTTCATGATAGGAAGATTCGATTTCAAATCCCATTTCCTCCAAATATAAAACCATCTCGCGACGAGCATTCTCTCCTGAATCGATAGGACCAATATCAAAATATCCAGCCTTTTCCGATGTTCTCGTTGTAGGTTCTCCATTCTCATCTAAGTCAAACAAGTAAAAACGGCATTCCGGACCTACATTAATAGAGTATCCCATCTCTTTTGCTTCATTAACTACTTTTTGTAAAATATAACGAGAATCTCCCTCAAATGGCGTTCCATCCGCATTCATAACATTACAGATAAATCTTGCAACTTTACCACTTTGAGGTCTCCATGGAAAAATTACAAACGTATCCAAATCTGGTGCTAAAAAGAGCTCTGGATTCTTCTTTTCTGAAAAGCCATCAATTGCAGCTCCATCAAACATACACTTATTTTCTAATACCTTATTAAGTTGGCTAGTTGTTACTGCCATATTTTTAAGATGTCCATATAAATCTACAAACTGAAGTCGAATGAATTCTACATCCTCTTCCTCTATCAATCGAATAATATCACTTTTTGTGTATTTAGCCATGCTTACCTCCTTGAAATATAACTTACAGTGACACTCATACAATAAATTTAACAGTCTCTTTCTGGTTTGTCAATTTCTTTGAAAAATTATTATTAGCGAAATTTTACAAAATTAATATCTATTTTCTGTCAATTTTATACAATACCTCTTTTATCCATATTTTGCTATAATTAACCTGTTGTGTCACACATATGGAAAGGAGCGAGACGTTATTATATGGAAATTGAAGATTTTCAAATAGGAGATAATATTGAAATTGAACTTATAGCAGCCTCAGATCGTTTATCATTTCCATGTGAAATCATGAAAATTCTAGACGATGGCCGCATTATGGTTTCACAAATTGTGCATAATGAAAAATCCGTTGGGTTTTCAGATAGTGACCCTATGTCTTTTTTACATATAGGTCCCAAAATCCATCGCTGGAATAACCCGACGATTAAATTAGTAAAATACAAAAAAGAGGTGTATCACTGTGTATCTTTAGTTGGCAGCGGCATTCCTTATAATCGAAGAGAATCCTATCGTCTATACGTAGGTAGTGATTGTCCGCTTTTTTTAGCAACATCACAAGGTATTGAGCGCAGGGATGTCTTAGTAAAAGATATTAGTAATGGAGGAGTAGGATTTATTGTATCCAATAGTGAAGCTCCTCTTCCTCTATATAAGCAAGTTCGTATCCATTTGGCAGATGATTCTTTTGATATGAATTTGCATTTGGAAATTGTTCGTTCTATGCTACTTGAGGAGAAAAATTCAACCTTATATGGCTGCCGCTTCATAGCACCAGATGCTATGGTTGGCCGATATATTATAAAAAAGCAAGAAAAAAAATTAAAAGAAATGAGAAGTTAATTTAATTAACTCCTCATTATTTTTTCGTCTTTTGAAATTTCATTCAATACTACCTCATACTGCATTAGAAGATCTTCATTATAGTTCAAAGCAAAGAGAATGTTACCTTCTTTTATAGCCATCTCTTGTGTCCTTGCTAGATGAAAAAGATCTATCGCACCAATACTCAATGCAACGCTTTTGAGGCCGTGCACATGTATTCCATATGTTTTATAATCTTTTATTTCAATGGCTGTTTTTATTGATTCTATTTTCTCATATCCCTCATCATACACGCTTTTTAGAACAATGCGATAAACCTCTTCATCTTCACCGCAATTATGTAATCCAATTGATTCATCTATTTTGAAAATTTTAAGAACCCTCCTTATAACAAATCTTTCCAGTCATCATCCAACCAAAAATTATCATCGAATAATTCATCATAAGAATTATTATCACCCTCAAAATGAAACGAATTTTCATCCAAGTCCACTTCTAGTTGCTTCGCTCTTTCAATTTCTAAATCAAGAAATACGCGATCAATCCTTGCTTCAACTGTTTTCATGATAATTGGTTTTGAAATAATATCTTTGATACCTAACTTAAATCCTTTTGTTACTTTTTCACGATCTGCTTGTCCTGTTAAGAATACAACCGGTATATCCTTCATGAAAGGATCTGATGTCATAGATTCTAAAACTTCAATTCCATTCATATCTGGCATTTGAATATCCAAAATAACTAGCTCTGGTTTTATTCCCTTTATCTTTTGCATTGCTTCTTTACCGGACGTCGCAGTAGAAACTTCATACTTTCCACTGAGAGCCCGCTGTATCATAATTACATTTGCGCGAAAATCGTCTACAACCAAAACGCGTTTCATAAGCGATGCTTCCTTTCAAGGTCTTTGAATAAATATTAGTACAAAAGGCCTATTCTGTCAATGAGACATATTCAAAAAACATCACTTATTGCCTATAATATCTTGCAAATTAGAAAGTGTCACCATCTGATGTGGTAGTTTTATATAACGTCCTTCATCTAATACAATGTCACTTGGTAATTCATCACCATTAACTAAAGATACACAAAGCTCTGCCATTGCACGTGCCTGTCCGTCCTGGTCATTTAATACCGTTCCCTTCAAACTTCCTTCTCTCACCGCATCGAGTCCTACCGAAGTGCCATCAATTCCAACGATCACAGGAAAATCAGTGATTTTTATTCCTGCAGCCTTAAAGGCATCAATAGCTCCCAGTGCCATATCATCATTATTTGAAAATACAACTTCAATTTCATTTCCAAACTGTTCTACCCACTGAACTGTTTTCGTCTGTGCCTGTGCACGATTCCAATTTGCAATTGCATATCCTAATTTTTCCACATCATAGCCTGCTTCCGTGACTGTATTCACCGAATATTCTGTTCGTACAATTGCATCCTGGTGACCTGCTTCACCTTCAAGCATAACATATTGCAAGATTCCATCCCCATTTTTATCAATAGAACCAAAATCGTTATCACATGCATCCACAACCAATTGTCCTTCCATGATACCAGACTCTAGCGCCACCGCTCCAACATAGTATAGCTGATCCCATCGTTCCAAATCCTCTTCTACTAATTCTCGATTAAAAAAGATAACTGGAATATTCGCACTTTTTGCCTTATCAATAATCATGGTTGGATCGGTTCGGTCAACAAGATTAACACATATAACATCACATCCGTTACTAATAAAATCATCTACCTGGCTATTTTGTACACTTTGACTGGATGCTGCATTTTCCACATCCACAGAAATGGTAATACCCAATTTTGTTTCTAAATCCTTCACATAACCATCAAATGAATCCATTAATTCCAAAATAAAAGTATCATAATGATCATAAACCGTTACTCCGATTTTCATCGATTTTATTGTATTATCTTTCTTAATTTCACTATTTAAACCACATCCGCTTAGCGAAAAGCTAATGCAAATACATAACACCAAACATAAAATACGTTTATATTGTCTCATTTTCCCCATCCTTACTCAACCATTGGAAACATCAGCTTCTGATTCTCTACATCATATAAATTTTCTTTATTAATCACTAAATAATCAACAATGGTTCGCTCTTCCTTGGTATCATAGTTTAACCGGTTAAACATACTATTAACACTCATATATCCCATAATATATTCATTTGGTGCAACCAGGCAGCCTAAAACCCCCTTATCTACATAATATACTATTTTTTCGGTATTACCCACTCCATAAACAATACCTATTCTTCCACTGTCTTTTGTAATATTGAGGATTTCTTCTGTAACTACAGTGTTTAATCCAACTAGATAATCAACCGGACTTTCGTTAATTTTATTTGTAATCGTTTCTTCCGTTAGTTCTCTGTCATCCTCAAGAACCCATGAAACATTTCGATCACCAATGGCTGCTATTAGTCCATTTTTCCGTTCCATATTTGAGTTCTTCTTTTTATTTCCTACTATTATCCCAATTTTTTTTCCATTTTTCTTATTTTTTAGTAAATTACTCCCAAGATCATACCCCATCTGATAATTATCTGGTGCAATATACGAATATCCTTTTGATATTGGTATTTCTGATTCGATCATTACAATTTGAGTGTCTAGTAACATATCATCTAATTCTTTTACCAATTTATTATTATTACTCAAATCAAGAATCAATCCATCCGTACCATTTTTCAGTTCTCGCCGTATAATATCTAAACATTCCGTAACACCGTTTTGTGTTGAAACAGTATTTATTGTAATCTCGGTATTGTACTCTTTCGCAGCATTTTCAATCCCTTGCTTTAAAATAGACCAGCGTTCTGAATTATTGGACTCTAAAATAACAGATACGTGATAGGTGTCATTTCTGTCTCCACTGCTCATATAGCCATAAGTTCCAATTGAGAACAAGAGAAGAATCAATAGTAGAATCGAAAGAATATATTTCATTTTATTAGTCATGCTTTTCTTCTCCTTTCATATCCGAATAGAGAATTGCAGGTAAATGGATGGTAACTTTCGTTCCTTCATCTGGCTGACTTTCAATTTTCACACCATATTCTTCCCCATATCTAAGTTGAATCCTTGAGTTAACATTCTTAAGACCAACACCAGATCCCCGTGTTCTCTCTCTGGTATTATCGGTAAGTAAACTTTCCACCGCATCTTGTGTCATACCCAGTCCATTGTCGATAATTTCAATATAGATATTATCTTCCTTTTTATATGCATGAAGAATAATTTCTCCTTCGTCATACATTGCCTCAACACCATAATAAATTGCATTCTCCAAAAGTGGCTGTATAACCAATTTTACTGTTTGATAATCATATATTTCTTCATCTACTTCATAACAAATTTCAAATTTATCTTTATAACGAATTTTTTGAATATTCATGTAGTTTTTAGCATGTAAAATTTCATCCTTCAAAGAAATAATATTCTTGCCCTTGCTTAAACTGATGCGAAACAAACTTGCCAAATCTGTTACCATGCAAACTGCTTCTGAATACCGCTCTCCTTCAATCATCCATACAATAGAGTCAAGTGTATTATATAGAAAGTGTGGATTAATCTGTGACTGCAATGCATCGAGTTCTGATTTTCTTTTTTCTTCCTGCTCTATTACTATCTTCTCCATCAGCTTTCTTAACTGCACCACAACAGAATTCAAAGATTTTCCAAGATGTTCTATTTCATCAGAACCTCCGCCTTCATAGATAACAACATCTAAGTTACCATTCTCCAATCCCTTTACGGATTTATCCAGACGCTTGATTGGTTTTGCAATCTGGGCAGATACAAACTGATTAACTAAGACCATAATAAGCATCATGATACTAATAAGCAGAATAACAAAATATCTAGTTTGATTTAAGCTCATATTAAACGTACTGTATGGAGTTACATAGATAATTTTCCATCCCGTATAAGCAACCGTCTTAACCGTAACAATGCGTTTTTCTCCAGCAAAGTATTCCGAATGAGATCCATCTTCATATTTGACTGCTTTCATATTGTTCTCTTTAACAACCTGGGAATCAATTAGTTTCTGCTTCGGATGATATATAATATCTCCTTTACTATCAATAAGATAGATATATTCCGATTCCCCACTGGCGTTTGATTTTTTGAAAAGTTGTTCTATGCCACTAAAGTTCATATCAACCAAAAGTACTCCACGAATATTATTTCCTTTTGAAGTAAGTTCCACCATACGGCTTAGCGATGCCACCCAGTAATAGCGATACGATGTATCATCAAATAAATTCTGAACATGTGGTGTTGAAAAATGAAGATTTTCCATTTGTTCATTTGCTGAAACAAACCATTCTTGTGATGTAACATCAATATTCTTCTTAAGCGTTGCTACCGGGGTTGCAGCAACTAGCTTCCCGTCATCTTTAAAACATGCGATACTAACCAAGTTATCTTTATTTACTTCATATAATAAATTCATCTCAGCATCCAAAGAATCTGTTGATATATCCTTATCCTTGATTACGGAATAATACATCGAATCGGATATACGCATCATATTTCTAAGATAAGTTTCCAGATTAACATTAGTCTGGCTTAAAAGCTGTTCAGTGGCCTTTATCGTAGTTTCTTCAGTTTTTGATACAAACTTGGAATATAAAACAATACCCATAAATAACATCGAAACTAATGTAACCAAGGTGAAAGAAGCGGAAATAGTAAACTGTATACTTCGATAATTCACCGCTTTTTTTAGTCCATTACAGGTCTTCTTAATTTTGTGAATCATTCTGCTCCAATCTAATTCTTCGATACTTAGAAGGTGCCATTCCATACTTTTTCTTAAAAACATAACTAAAATAGTTTGGCTCTGAATATCCGACTTTCTCCGAAATAATATATGTCTTTTCTTCGGTTCCATCTAATAATAAAATGGCCTTTTCCATACGAATCTCTGTAAGATAATTTAAAAAAGTTTTTCCAGTTTCTCGTTTAAATATAGTTGAAAAGTAAGCAGAGCTTACATTTAATTCACTACAAATCTTTTCGATAGAGAGAGTACAGTCTCCGTAGTTTTCTTCCATATACATAACTGCTTTATCAATAATAACCTTTGCCGTATTCTTTCTCTCTTTACTTATAGATTTACGTACCAATAGACAAACTTGGGTAAGCCAAGCTTGTACATCTTCCAATCCATTAAAATGAAGTACTTTTTGATAAATGTCTAAATTATCTCCAAATACTTCTGACATATCAATATCATAAGCACCCGAAAGTTTATAAAGTTCGGTGGTGATTCCCATTAAAATAATCTGTAACTGTTGGATGGATAGTTTTCTCTCTTTCATTGCTTCAATGAATTTTTCGATCTGATGAGTTAGCTTTTCTTTATCTCCCATCTTAATTTCTGTAATAATTGCCTGTATATTCTGATCATCCAACGAAACCATTTCATTCAACGCAGGTTGAAGTTCTTCAATATAAGTAGCATGACTTACGCCTCCTGATCCTCGATAAAAGGCTGCATTTTTTGCACCTTCGTAAGAAAACTTAAGATGTGACAGTTGAGTTACGTTCTTTCCAATTCCGGCCACAACATGAACACCCAGCATTCTCTCCACTAGTTTACATATTTTATCTACCTGATCTACATATCGTTTGATATTTTTTGTTTCATTAAAATTAGTGATGTGTATAATTTGTTCAAAATAAGCAAAGGAATTAAAATCGAACTCCTCTAAATTTTCATCTACTATATGTTTTACAGAAATTTTCTGAAGCTCTTGCTTCATTTCTAGTTTATTTTCTTCTTTATCCAGCTGAGCACACACACGGTATACCGTTACTCCATAAGTAGGTCCATTCATTTTAATTTGGTAGTTATTTTTATAGCTTTCAATCTGTTCCTCTTCCATTCTTCCTTCGATCAAACCAATAAAAAATTGATCTTGCATAATTGGAAGACTATTTAAATAATATTCTTTTAATTTATCAATGTTAATTTTTTCATTTCTTTCTTTATCTAATAAATCCTTGATACGAGAAAAAATCCCCGTCAGTTCATCCAACTTCATTGGCTTTAGGATATATTCTTCTACTTCTATTTTAATAGCTTCTCTTGCATATTCAAATTCATCAAATCCAGAGAAAATAATTATCTTTATTCCTGCATAGTTTTCTTTTAATTTCCTACTGAGTGTTAATCCATCCATAAATGGCATCTTAATATCTGTCATAACAACATCTGGCGTATTTGCCTCTGCCATTTCTAATGCTTCTTCCCCATTCAGTGCATGTCCAATCACTTCAAATCCTAGTTTTTCCCATTCCATCTTTTTGATTACCGCTAAGATTACCTCCGGCTCATCATCCACTAAAAGCACTTTATACATTTGTATTTCCTCTTCCATTTTCATAGATTCAAACTACTTCAATTTTACTACATAATCTAGTTTCACACAAGAATTGCTTTTCATACTTAATTCTGGTTTAACAGCAAGACGGACGCGAGTTTTTGTTGGGGAGTGACGCCAAGGAAAATCTGAGCAATTTTTGGTTTTGCCAATTTACACGGCTCCCATGCTGGGATTTTATATCAGTCGCATAAACATTCCACATAACCTCAAAACATCGAAAAATCGACTCTTAGGGAGTCAACTTTTCGATTGAGTTTATGTTTCATATGCTCAAATGATATAAAATCCCAGCATGGGAGCCGTGTAAATTGAACAATAGATTATGAGCTCAGACTTTCATGGCTATCTACGAAATTAGGACTCGCTGATTCATAAGCGTTTAATAAAAACCAGAATTAAGATAGAAAGCGTTAAAAAATCAAACGTCGATCAACTCATAATTCTTGGTTATCAGTGCAATTTATCACATGCTACCTCTATCCTATTCTCTGCAAATCCCCCCCAACGCCCTGTCCGTCTATGCTTTTTACTACTTCCTAAATAAATTCTGGTATTATTTAAGATTGCAGATACAGCGGGTCCATTTTGCGAAAACTAGCAAAAAGCGGTGGTCATAATCTTCAAAATTCGAATGAATCGGATGACCTGTCCTTGGCAGCATTTTAGCATATGAGGTAGAAACTCTATTGAAAAAGAAGCTCCCATAAGAGCTTCTTTTTCAATGATTAGAGGTTCTACCGAATGTTTATGCGGTTGATGCCAAGGACAGGTCATCCGATTCATTTGAATCTCGGAAACAAAATATCCACCGCTCATTTGCGTGACTTCCCCAAAAGCCCCCGCGTCTGTCACTCGATAAACCAGAATTCATCACAATTTTTATTTCTTAGCAAGATACTTTCTTAAGTCAAGAGCAACTGCTACGATAATAACGGCGCCTTGAACAATATACTGCCATGAAGTATCAATCTTTAAGAACTGCATGGAAGATTTCAAAAGTTCGAATACTAATACACCGACTAAGATACCAGAAACCTTACCAACACCACCATTTGTAGAAACACCACCAATGGTACATTCTGCGATAGCTTCCAGCTCATAACTAAGTCCTGTATTTACACTAGCTCCACCTGCTTTTGCTCCAAGTAAGAAACCTGCTACTGCAAATAATGCAGATGCCAATACATAGATCTTTATCTTTGTTTTTGATACATTGATACCGGATACTTCCGCTGCCACTTCATTTCCACCGATTGCATACATATATTTACCATGTCTTGTCTTATTGTATAAGAACCACATAAATAAACCAAACGCAAATGCAATGAAGAATAGATATGGAACTCCTAAAAACTTACCACTCGCAATTTCGGTATAA
>JBGSNZ010000004.1:0-190169 GCA_041739345.1 Acetivibrio sp.
GTGGAGATTTTCACTCCAGAGAAATCTTGCTTTCAGAACTCTTGATTCGTTTTTGCATCCGCATCGTAATCGCTGTTCTTAATACGCAAAATAGCCCTAACCTAAGTTAGGACTGGTGCGACTGCCTGTCGCACAAAAAGACCGCACCTTACGGCACGGTCTTTTTATAATATAACGAGCAGTCGACACTAAGGTACTTCATTCAAAATCAAATATAGGATATAAAACAGATTTACGTAAAAACGATCGACTGCGAATTTTTATTTTTTATGTAATCCGTTTCATCCCACACATCATTATATGCATACCTTTTGTATCGATTACCCTTTTTTTATATTTTTTATTAAAATAAAAAGGAACTGTTGAAAAATACATTTACAACAGTTCCTTCATCTTTTACATCTTAGCGTAACACCAAGAGAGGATCTACATTTTCGTCATCTTGAATCACTTGGAAGTAAAGATTCGTACCTTCTTCTACATAGTACTTAGTTGGTGCATCTAGTGTACCCAAGTAGCTTTTTTCAGAAACGTAGTCTCCAACCTTCCATGAAATATCTTCCAAGTTTCCATATACTAGTTGATATCCATCTCCAATTGACATGGTAAGTGTCGTTCCAGTTTCTTCGTCTTCTTCAATTGAAGTAACGACTCCATTGTATGCGCACAACACATCCATATCCTCCGTTCCGGAAATAATCATTGCCGGATTACATTTGTACTGAGCCAGTGTTTTAAAATAGATGGATTTATCCATACTATATGGTAGCAAGACATCTCCACTGATTGGCCATAGCAAACCTTTTTCCTCATCAAAAGTCAAATTAGAAATACGTTCGCTTTGACTGATTACTGGTGCAATTGCTGGTTCTTCTTCTGCTGCTACTTCCTCTGCCACTTCAGTTGCTTTCACGTCTTCTGTCGTAGCCACTTCCTCTTTCAGTTCATTTTGCACCTGTTTTGTATCTATAATTTCATTATCCGCAACCGTTATATCTGGTTGAGTTTCTTCCACCAAAGATGCTTCGGGCTCATTTTCAGCAATTTTTGGCGCATTCTCATTCTCATCGGTAAGCACATTTGCACTTATTATACCTACTGCAAGAATGGCTATCACTCCCACTAGAAGTGATATATAAAATCCTTTTTGTTTAAAAAAAGCTTTTACCTTATCATTCACTCTAATCACCTCATTTGTATTGTCTCCAATTTGAAATGAAGTATTCAAAGGTTTGATATTATTCTTCTACATTTTTCTCTAACTTTTGATTTTCTAATTCAAAAGTTTTATTTTCAGTTGTTTCATCTTTAAATTCGCTTTTTTCCGACTCATTTTGTATTACTGTTTTTGTTATAAGATAAGTTTCTTTCAAATCTTTTTCTTTGTTCTTTTCTTCAAAATCATAGACAACCCAAGTATCACATAAAATATCATGTAAGCCTCTCTTTTGTGAATCTACTCCAATCAGGAAATATCCAATACACATGATTGCAGTGGATATATATTTACCAATTGTTTCACGATAAAACACCGTAAAAAATGATAATTTGTCTTCTTCTCCAATTACTTTTATGTTTAATAGTTTCTTCCCAAGAGTAGCACCTTCATAATAAATCATCAATACATAATAAGTGGTTGCTAATAAGTAAATCACAATATCGATAAAAGAAAACCGAAAAATTACATTTTTTAAAAGCGGATTGCTCCCAACTGATAATGCGGATAACCACATTGGCACTCTTACAATGAAAAGAAGTGCAAACACAATGATTCCGTCTATGAATGCTGCAGAAAGTCTTACAAAAAATCCTGCATATTGGGGTTTATTTATTTCCTGCATAGTATAATGGCACCCCATTTCCTTCTTTTTCTAAAAATTCAGATAAAACCTGTGCATCCGATTTGGATGCTACTCCCTTGTACGTTGACACAAGAGAAGAAAATAAATTTTCACTAGTAAAGGATGGTTCGTATACGATCGTACCGCCGCCAACTTCCTTGCGAAATGCTAATTCATACGCATCATAAGCACTTACTTCATCGATTAATCCGTTCTCTTTTGCCTGTTTTGCGGTATATAAACGTCCATCTGCTAATGGTTTCACTTGTTCTACTGTCATATTTCTTCCTGTTGCGACAATAGTTACAAACTGTTCATATGATTCATCCACTAAGCTTTGCATAATTGCTCTTTGTTCTTTTGTGAGTTTTTTACCAGAAGACCCCATCGCCTTATTTACTCCGCTTGTTATATCTACTTCTTCTATCCCAATTTCATCAAATAAGTCGCTATAGTTATAATAAGATATAATGACTCCAATCGATCCTGTCCATGCATTTCGGTTTGCAGCTACTTTATCCGCTGCCATAGAAATGTAGAATCCACCCGAACAAGCTTGGCTTTCCATATAAGCCCAAATAGGTCTCTGCGTTTCTTCTTTATATTCCATTAGTTTTAAGTATAATTCATCACTGTGATAAACCGTTCCACCAGGACTATTTACACACAAAAGTATACCCTTATTGCTCTCTGAATCTATCATCTTATCAATGTAATCTATTGTACTTTGATGATCATAGCTTACCGTTGAGAATGCACTAGAAGATCCCGCATCCTGAATCGTTCCCTCTACCCTAACAATACCTATGAAATTCTCACTTGGAAGATCTATGCTAACACTTTCACTTCCAAAAATACTTGCCATTTCTGAGGACATCATATTAGCTTCTCCTCCAGAAAACATCTGTGTTGCTATTTTATCAGAAAAAACACTACTCACTCCTGCTGTTATAAATATGACTCCCGCAATCACGAGCCCTAGTATTTGTTTGTTTTTCATTTGAAAATTTCTCCTTATATCTCAACTTTTATTTTATTTAAATGCCAAATTTCATCAACATATTCCTGAATGGTTCGATCGGAAGAAAATTTACCCGAATTTGCTACATTTAAAAGTGCAGCCTTTGAAAATACGCTTCGATTTCGATACATTGAATCAATCTTTCTTTGTGCTTGTTCATAAGAGCGAAAATCTTTTAATATAAAATACTGATCGGCCGCTTCTCCACCATTTTTATCAAGTAAAGAATGATAGAGTTCTTGGAACAATCCTTGTTTTCCACAATCATAAGTTCCATCAACAAGCTGATTTACTACTCTTTTGATTCCTTCATCACCATCATAAATCTGTTTTGGATTATATCCACCCTCATTTTCATATCGAATTACTTCATCGGAAGACAGTCCAAAGATAACCGCATTTTCCTCTCCCACTTCTTCTACGATTTCTACATTTGCTCCATCCATCGTTCCAATCGTGATTGCCCCATTTAACATAAACTTCATATTTCCGGTACCGCTTGCCTCTTTACTTGCTGTAGATATCTGTTCGGAAACATCCGCAGCTGCAAATATTATTTCTGCATTGGATACACGATAATTTTCTATAAATACCACCTTAATCTTATTTTGAAGGGAAGTATCATTATTTACTACATCTGCAACGTTATTTATTAATTTAATAATCGCTTTTGCCCTGCGATATCCTGCAGAAGCCTTTGCCCCAAAAATAAAGGTTCTCGGATAAAATTCCATATCGGGATTTTTCTTAAGCGCATCATAAACATACATAACATGAAGGATATTTAATAATTGACGTTTATATTCATGTAGTCGTTTTACCTGAACATCAAAAATTGAATTTGGATCGACGTCTATCCCATTTTTTTCTTTGATGTATTTTGCCAGACGGACCTTGTTGCGATATTTAATCTCCATAAATTCATTTTGTGCTACCACATCATCCGAGAGGGGAGCAAGCTTCTTTAGCTCACTTAAATCTGTAATCCATCCAGCTCCGATTTTTGAGGTTACCCATTCTGCGAGCATTGGATTTCCATGAAGCAAGAATCTTCGTTGTGTAATTCCATTGGTTTTATTGCTGAATTTTTCTGGCATCATCTGGTAAAAGTCTTTCAGCTGCTGTTTTTTTAAAATTTCAGTATGAAGCCTTGCTACTCCATTCACCGAAAATCCTCCAACAATCGCAAGATTTGCCATCCTCACCTGACCATTATATAAAATTGCCATTGCACTTACTTTTTCTTGATTGCCCGGATATTGTTTTTCTATCTCCAGCAAAAAACGGCGATTAATTTCTTCTACGATCTGATAGATACGTGGTAATAACCTTTTAAATAAATCCTGTGGCCATTTTTCTAAAGCTTCTGACATAATGGTATGATTGGTATATGCACAGCACTGATTCGTAATAGCAAATGCATCCTCCCAGCCCAAATAATAGTCATCCATCAGGATACGCATTAATTCTGGAACGGTAACGGTTGGATGTGTATCATTCATCTGAAAACAGACCTTTTCTGGCAGCTTATGAATATCATCATGACTGCGCATATATTTGTCCACTGCACGTTGTATGCTTGCGGAAACAAAAAAGTATTGTTGCTTGAGTCGAAGCTCTTTTCCAGCATAGTGATTATCATTTGGATATAGAACTTCACAAATTGATTTCGCAAGATTTTGCTGTTCGACGGCCTTATGATAATCCCCTTTGTCAAAGGAATCTAAGTTAAAGGTGTTTGTCGACTCAGCGTCCCAGATGCGAAGCGTATTTACCATATTATTATTGAACCCTACAATTGGTATATCATACGGAACTGCACGTACGGACTGATAGCCTTCTTGGACAAATCGTTCTCTTCCGTTTTCATCCTTCTTGAACACAACCTGCCCGCCAAATTTTACCTCGACTGCATATTCTGCTCTCTTTACTTCAAATGGATTTCCATTTCGAAGCCATTCATCTGGTACTTCGATTTGATATCCACCTTCGATTTTTTGTTTAAACATACCATATTTATAACGAATTCCACACCCATAAGCAAAGTATCCTAGTGTCGCTAATGAATCTAGGAAACATGCTGCCAGTCTACCTAGGCCTCCATTTCCAAGTGCTGGATCCGGCTCCTCTTCTTCCAATGCATGAAGATCAATACCAAGTTCTAAAAGTCCTTCTTTGATTGCCTGATTTCCTTCTAGATTTAGAATCATGTTTCCTAGTGTACGACCCATCAAAAATTCCATCGATAAATAATACACAATTTTGGCATCTTCTTTTTCTCTTGCTTTATGTGTCGCGATCCACTGATCCATCACATAATCCTTGAGTGCATAGCAGACTGCCTGAAACAGCTGCTGCTCATTTGCATCTTCTACCTCACGAAAGGAGAGCACTTTTAAATAATCGATAATTTCTTTTTTAAATTCTTCTTTGTTAATTTCTTTTGCCATAAAACCTCCAGTATGTCTCCTATGATGTTAACTAGTTGTCTAATAACGATTATGTACTATTTCAATTGCACATAAAAAATCCTTTACCACAAGTTTTGTACCATCATCAAGAGTAACATTCGCATTCATTTTTCCAAATACCTGATGCTGATTGCTAATAATAACCTTTAAGTTAATATCTGCATTTCGATCAAGAATTGGTTCAAAGACGCCTTCAAATCTGCCATCGGTAGATAAAATTTTCCACGTCTTTGTATACAGATTGTTCCCATTTTTATCCTTTGGAATGACAAAAGTCACGCCATCTATCTTATGTACTTTATGATTATAAAATAGAACATTTTCACTTGCACTACTTCGATCTGAAAAACCATAGCCCAAATTAAATCCAAACGAAATACCATCAATCAATCCACTTCCAGTTCCCCAATACCATGTATTGTCGTACGTCCACACTCCTCTTCCCCAGTCTAATACTGCAAAGGAGGATTCCTTATTCATGATATACTCGCTGTCTCCAATTGTTACTTTGCCATTTGCAGACATACAGTTTATCTTTTCATTGTAGTAAAAAGCAGTCTTTTTTTCCAGCCATGGTGTAGCAATGCACATACTTTCCATTTGAGGCTGGCAAAGTTCTATCTTTGCAGATAAGTCTTCTCTCTCAAAGAAATTTTTCCAAAAACAGTGTATGGTACGTTTATTGCCCTCCTTATAAAAGCGCAAAGAAACTTCCTTTGTTTTTACTTTTGCATATCCATCCTCAGAACTTGCTCCAAATCCATATTTTTTGCCTAGAGTCAAAGGTTGTATCATTGTTTTAGTTTGTTCTTTTGCATTCTTAAAATCAATAAACGATGCGCTAATTAGTCCCGCATACCCCAAATCAGAAATAGTAAATGCAAATGCAAAGGTATCATTGGTAATTAAATAATAATCCCATTCTTTTCTTCGAAACCAAGGTGCTTTTATCTGATTCCGGTTATACTTCCATACTGGGCTTCTCGCCCATCCAGGCTCTGCTATCATTCCCTGGTCATTCAATAAATCCTGTTTTTGTTTTACTTCATGCTCCATGCGAAATACCTTCTTCTTTGAACAAATCAATTTCGTTCCTCATGTATGCTTTTTAGTTAATCCCTTTTATTATATCAGACTCTTACCTATTGTAAATGTAATTCTGTAAATTCTGGTTTAACGGCGCAGGACGGACGCAAGTCTTTGTTGATAAGTGACGCCAAGAAAGCCTGAGCAGTTTTGTCTTTATACAATTTACACGGCTCCCCTGCTAGGATTTTATATCAGTCGCATAAGCACTCCACGTAACCTCTAAGCAATCGAAAAATTGGCTCTTGGGAGCCGATTTTTGATAGAGTTTACGTTCCATATGCTCTAATGATATAAAATCCTAGCAGGGGAGCCGTGTAAATTGAATGATAGATTATGAGCTCAGCCTTTCATGACTGACTACGAAATACGGTCTCGCTGGTTTACAATCGTTTCACACAGTAAAAACCAGAATTTGGGGGAATTCGGTAAAATGTCAAAAGCAAACCCAGTGTATTATTTTTAATTGCCTACTAATGAGAATAATTTATCACTTGCTACCTTTGATATTTTCTTTATCAGATATAAATAATTCTTTTCTGCAAATTACCAAATAACAACGGCACTTCAGACACAGCGGGGCGGTTTACCAAAATCAGCAATATGCGCGGTAGTCATAGTCTTCCTAATTCGAATGGAGCACAGGGGCTGGTCATAAAATCATTGTAGCATTATGAGGTGGAAAATCTAGGCAGAATGAGCTCCCAAAGAGCTCATTCTGCCTTGCTTAGAGGTTCTGCCGAGTGGTTATTGCGTCTGATTTTAAGACCAGACTCTGTGCTCCATTCGAATTTCGCAAACCATATACTCACCGCTCATCTTGCGTAACTTTCCAAAATCCCCGCGTCCGTCCTTCGTAGTTAAACCAGAATTAGTTATTCAAATTGACCATTTTTTAAGCGATAATTAATTGCGATACCGATTAGTAACCAAAAAATTGGTGCAACCGCTATGCATGAATCGTTTGATAATCCCATTAGCATATAACCAAAGGTTCCTACTAAAATTGCAGCTCCAATTTGCGTCTCATAGGTTAACAATTTTGATTTCATATATAATCGAATACTTGTAACAAAATATAGCAGATAGAATACCAAGAATGCAATCATCGACACCACGCCTGTTTGTACTGCAATTTGCAGATATAGGTTATGAGGTTTGGTGATATTTTGATCCCCGTAGCCATAGTTGTACTTTCCGACGTATTCATCGTTTGGATAAACTAGTAAAAAGCTATCAGCACCGCTTCCAAGAAATACATATTTCTTAAGAAGTGGTAATGTTCTGGACCAAATAAATCCTCGGTTACTAGCAAGCGTTTCTTTACCAATAAACAGGTTACTAAATTCTGGCTGCTCAATTTTATCAAGTTTACCTACAATGGTAAGATATTTATATGTGTTATCGCCACTTTGATTTGTAAAATACCACGCCTTACCATCTATATTAATATCAACGTAATATAGATCCTGATAGGTTGCTAATCCTACCGTAAAATTAGGAAAGCGTTCATCCAAAACAGAAAGTGTCGCATCATCGATTTCGCTGACTGCAATTTTTTCTCCAGAACCATCGGTCAGAGACAACTGCTCTTCTAAGCTGTTTGCATTATCTACAAATTGAAAAACTAATTTATTTCCATTATAGACAACGGTGACATTATTATCGTTTGTTTCTATTTTTGAAAGTGCAGGTGCTTTGCTTTGAGTTGTACTCAGCGCATTTTTCAAGCTACTAATCAATGCATTCCCTTTTAGTGCATTTACTCCAAAAAAAGCGATGCATAGTAAAAGTACCCCCACAAGTACAATCTTCCATTTTTCTAATACCTGTTTGCGAAACAGTACAAGAAAAAGCAGTAAGGATACCGCGATACACAAGATACCGCTCTTTGAATTTGATCCAAATAAACTAATTACTACAGCAGCCAATAATGGAAGATAAGCTACTAGCATCTTGCGATTCTTATCCCCAAGAATCAGAACAATAATGATTGGTAATAGCAGACTTGCATATACGCCGACATAGTTTGGATTGTAAAGCGATGAATACGTTCTTCCCTTTTCAAAATTAAATTCCATTTCTTCGTTTACAAGCATAGAAGGTAAATAGGTATACTTTCCAATTATCGACTTATAAAAATCGAGCCCAAACGCCTGGAATGCCCCAATCAAACATACGATTCCACTACTGATTAATAGCCACTTTATAATTGTACGGATATCATCTGCATTACGAACAAATACATAACCATAATACGTTAAAATAACATATCCGAGCAGTACCCAAACGGATTCCATCTGCTGCGTTATTCCATGATATCCCCAATAAGAGAATTTTGAAAAGACGGTTGATAGCAAGCAAAGAATTGCATATACCATAAGTGGTATCCAAGTTTTATAGGAATAAAAAACCTGGAGATCTTTTTGTTTTTTCAATTTACTTGCCGATGAAATCTTTAACGTATAAAAGTAACCCAAGAGACTTATCATCATTACCACAGCTAGTAGAATCATTGCTACCATTTTATAGTACAAAAAAGCATCCGCTTGCGTCCCCCTACCAAACCATGGATACGAATCAAGTTTTGTATCATATCCATGATAATACATAATTAACGGTATAAATGCCACTAATATAAGTGGCAGTAAAAATCTATTCTTCTTTTGTTGTTTCGCTTTTGACATCATAACCCCCCGCATTTGTTTTATTTACTCTTTTAAAATTATAACGATTTTTTATCAAATATAAAACTTAAGCTTTCTTAAGAAATCCTTGCTTTTCAAGAAAGTTATATTTGTCGTCCAAAGCGTCATGCTTTATATGTTTCATAAAGTAAACACATCCTCTGTGCACCATTCGAATCTGGAAAACCATAAACCACCGCGCATCTTGCGTGACTTTCCCAAAAGCCCCCGCGTCCGTCCTGCGCCGTTAAACCAGAATTCTATTATTTCTTCTTTATAGGATGACGTATGACTGTCTTCAATTTTTCTGGTGCTACCTTACGAGCATCGGATAAATATATTTCATGGTGTAATCTGATATCAGTAATATCATTTACGTATCCTTGCTTCTCTAAATAGGCATCCATTATAGCAACTGTCGCTGGCTCATTATCAAAGGGTCCTATATGCATAATCTGAACACACAATCCTTCATGAACAGAAAAGAACTCTGCAAAAGAACAATCCATTTTCTTTTTTCGTATAGCTTCATCTATAGCCCAATTAAAATCTTCTTTTGATACAAAATCTGGGAGTCGAATTACTGAAATCCAGCGAAAGGTTTCCTTGTTACTATAGTCAACTCCTTCTACACCGTCTTGCCACCAAAAGCCTTCCAATGGTGGTACAACATATTCAAAGAAACCATCAATCTTGTGTTTTCCCTTATAACTCATTTTGATTGTATATGCGATAGCATAAAGGACACCTATTGCCTGTTTATACTCACCGTCCTCTTCATTTGGATTACCTTTGCCCCGTACTGCAATATAATTTATTACGGGAATATCAATTATCTCTGGTCTGTTTTTAGGCATATAAATTTCTTTGTACTCTTTTTTATAATCAAACGCCATTTTAATTTTCTCCTTTATAATCTGCAATAATTTGATAAGCCTGTTCTGCATACGTTCCAATCTCAATAAATATATTTGGGATTTCTGATAAACACTCTTCATTCTGGCAATAGAACCGTATGATACGATTTGTGATATCTTCTATCAGGTGGCCACATTGGCAAAATAAATTGCCAGCATGTGTCCAGTCAATGCGTTCATACTCTTTACCAAGCTGCAATAATATGTTGCCTAATCTATTATAATTACCATCAAAGCAAATATCTTCTTTTTCAGGAATTCCTAAAATCTCATTTGGTAGTTTGGGAACCATGCCCAAAAATTCTGTTATTGATACAAGTGCATTTCTATATTCTTCTTTGGAAAATTTATCTTTCCAGGAAGGGAACTCCATTGCAATTTTATTGTAAGCATTGATTCCAACAAAGTCAGGTTTTTCACATAACTGTCTCATAGCTTTATTACGAAGGCAGATATCAGCTAATTTGTATTTATCGATTGTTTTTTCAAAAAGACTGAATCGAATAAAACCATTTTTATTTCCAACTGCATTCTTATCAATCTGCCATGCCTGTACTAGTTCTGACTGCGGTAATTCTTGTAATTCTTCCCTATCACAATCATAAATTAATATACAGTCTTTTTCTTCATCGTAACCAACCATCAATACATAATGCATCGGAATATGATTGATATGATACATCTTTAGATACGGAAGATAAAACATATCGAGCGGGCCTAATATAACTGGATTACCATTATCAACTTCCCTTTTGATTGATTTTAAAGCATATGTGAGTGTTCTTCCTTCAGAAATTTGATAGTCTAGGCCAATAATATTCTTAATTTTATCATAAGTTTTTCTCGTCCGTCCATCTGCCACGCTAAACATAAACGGCCGGTTTTCATCTTTATATTTCAGAAATACCGATTCACCAAAACTACTCAAAGCAAACAGAAATGCACCTGGAAGTATTTGATCTGTTTTTGTAGCATATACATCTTCAATGCCACTCCACATACAGCATCCACTGGATAAATGATGTTTAATATCTAATAATTTTCTACTCATAAAAAATCCTTTCCATATGGTTATATTTTAAAATTGCTGTTCACCATACGAAAAGGATAAACCCTCACACAATACGAGAGTCAATATTAATTTTAATTTTTTCTAATTTTTTCTTCTATTGGAAAGCAAAGCTCCGTTACAAATGCTTTATCATCCAAACAGTTTCCAGGAGAACTATGATAAATAGAAAAAGATTGCCCATTTATCTCCAACTGATTTTTTTCTAACCATTCTGCAACGATTATATTAATACCACCAATCTGAGAATAGCATCCTTTAAATACTACAGATGCCACTTCGCGCTCTGGAATTTGGAAAATTGTTAGCTTTTCATCGCTTCTATATTCCTTGTCTAATGGGAACTGAACTTCTACATCCATCATACCATTATTATCATTAACACCATGATAGATTGCCATGGCTGGTGATTCTGTGCGAATCTTAATTTTACCGTCTTTGCACAATTTATCTAATTCTCCCCAAAGAACTCCTTCTTCTGGATAAGCATGAATATTTCCCCTATAACTTGCCACCCACGTTGGTGCAATTATTTTTCGCACAATGGATAAAGCATAATCTTCCGATTTTTCATCCACATCCATCACTACCTGAATCTGTCTGATTTGGTCTTTTATTTTTTCTAATTCTCTAAATTTATCCTGCAACTTTACTTGTAAAAAAGCAACGACTTCACACTGCTGCATAAACAGGATTTCTTTTATTTCATCAAGTCCAAACCCCATTGCTTTTAATGCTATAATCTGATTTGCTTGTAATAACTGCTCTTTATCATAATAACGGTAACCATTCAGTTCATCCACATGTTGTGGAACCAATAATGCGATTTTATCATAATTGCGGAGCATATGAATGCTGATAGAAGACAATTCAGCAAATTCACCAATCCTTAACATTTTTTGTTCCCTTCTTTACAATCATATTTGTATCAACCATATGTTGATTGATTTCCTCGCAAGTGGCAATCCTACTATTACATAAAAGTATTCTAACACAGTAAAACACGATGCAAAAGAGGATTTAAATCGAAAGGTGACGCAGTAAATTTCCAATTGTTAATTTGGATTAAATTGACTATACTATAACCAAGAATATAGAAATGCAGGGGCAAAAAATGGGAGCAAAGACGCAATTGTTATGTAATCTAAACTATCTTTAAAACAGGGGATAATTATTATGAAAATGAAATCTTGTTTAAAATATTTTTTTATCATCACTTTGATACTTTTAGTTGTATATTTTGGAAATTACTTTTTTAGTCGTAATGGTATTAGCAACAATAATCTGATTTTTTTTAAAGTTAATCCTTATATATTAGAGATTGTTATTTATGTAAGTTTAGGATTATTACTTGGCTTAGAACATTTCATACACGAAATGAAAAAATCAGGAACGTTGAAAATCAATATAACCAAACTTGTATTATTAGGAATCCCATCTTTATATTTTTCACTTTATATTTTCATTTACTTTGGCGTTGGTAGATTTTTACCAAATGTATTAACATATCCGATTGCTACTTTGATACGTAATGGCACAAAGTTTATGAATGTATTTCAATTAATATTGGGCTATTCAATTATTACAAGTTTTTATAAAAAATGTGATGATATATATAACTTCAAGTTTTAATAGAAATATCAGACAGCGGGAATTTGTTTAAAGCCAGGAAAAAGCGGACGATACACTACAATAGAAATCCAAATACGGACGGGTGTGTTTTCGAATCATTTTAGCATGTTCGGCGGAAACTCTATAGAATAATCAGCTCCCATAAGAGCTGATTATTCTATGTTTAGAGGTTCTGTCGAACGCCAATGCGGCTGATTCGTAAACACACCCGTCCGTATTTGGATTTCTACTCAAATTCCTAGTCCTGCTTTTTCCGTGACTCTTTATTTGTGACTTATGCTCTTTTCTCAACCGCAAGCGTTACATCTTCGCCATTGATACTCCATTCTTTCACAGAGCCTTTCACTTCGCCATACACAACAGCATTCGCAAGTACCTTGCTCATAACCGCTGTTTCATTTTTCTTTAATACTTCTGCAATCTTATCATTGCCTTTTACATATACATTAATGTGATCCATTACTTCAAAGTCTGCCTCTTTACGCATGGTCTGGATCTTGCTAATCATTTCAAGTACAAATCCTTCTTCGAGTAATTCTTCGGATAAGTTGGTATCAAGTACAACGGTTATTCCATAGTTGGACTCTGACATATAACCTTCCATTTGTGCAGCATCGATAAGTAAATCATCTTTTTCAAGTACTTCTTCCACGCCATCTAAGGTAATTGTCAGGGTTCCTTTTTCATTTAATTCATCCATTGACTTATTACCATCTAAAGTTGCAAGAACTTCTTTTAATGCATTTAACTGCTTTCCAAATCTACGTCCCAAGGTCTTCAACTGAGGCTTGAAGCTATAAGAAGTAAAGTTTCTAACATCATTTGCAAATACTACTTCTTTTACATTTAATTCTTCCTCAATAATTTCGGTATAGAACTTAGATAATTCGGTTTCCGCTTTTACATACATGGTTGCAATTGGCTGACGATTTTTTATATTTGCATTATTTCTGCAAGCACGGCCCAATACAACAATATCAAGAACCTCTTCCATTTCTTTTTCTAATACGGTATCAATCCATTCATTCTTTGCTTGTGGGAAATCACACAAGTGAATGCTTTCTAGCGCGGATTTATCGATACTGCATACTAAGTTTCTGTAGATGTCTTCTGTCATAAATGGAACCATTGGAGCTGCTGCCTTACTTATGGTTACTAATGCGGTATAAAGTGTCATATAAGCATTAATCTTATCCTGCTCCATGCCCTTTGCCCAGAAACGCTCTCTTCCGCGTCTTACATACCAGTTACTCATCTCATCCACAAAATCCTGGAGTGCTCTTGCTGTTTCAGGAATCTTATAATTTTCTAGATTTTCATCCACAGTCTTCACAACGGTATTTAAGCGGGATAATAACCATTTATCCATAACGCTAAGTTTTTCATAATCCAAGCTATATTTCGTTGCATCAAAGCCATCAATATTTGCATATAGTACAAAGAATGCATAGGTATTCCAAAGTGTTCCCATGAACTTTCTCTGACCTTCTTGTACTGCTTTTCCGTGGAAACGATTTGGAAGCCATGGTGCACTATTAACATAGAAGTACCAGCGAATTGCATCTGCTCCATATTCGTTCAATGCATCAAATGGGTCCACTGCATTTCCTTTGGATTTTGACATCTTCTGTCCATTTTCATCCTGAACATGACCTAGAACGATAACATTCTTGTAAGGTGCTTGGTTAAATAACAAAGTAGATTCTGCTAATAACGAATAGAACCATCCTCTCGTCTGATCAACCGCTTCCGAAATAAAGTCTGCAGGGAACTGTGCTTCAAATAATTCTTTGTTTTCAAATGGATAATGATGCTGTGCAAATGGCATTGCTCCAGAATCGAACCAACAGTCGATTACTTCTGGTACGCGGTGCATTTCCTTACCACACTTCTCACACTCAAATGTTACATTATCAATGAATGGGCGGTGAAGCTCGATATCCTCTGGGCAGTTATTGGAACGCTCTTTAAGCTCTTCAATACTTCCGATTGAATGCATATGACCACATTCACACTCCCAAATATTAAGAGGAGTACCCCAATAACGGTTACGGCTTACACTCCAATCTTGTACATTTTCCAACCAGTCACCGAAACGACCTTTTCCAATATTTTCCGGTATCCAGTTAATGGTGTTATTGTTACGAATTAAATCTTCTTTTACTGCGGTCATTTTAATAAACCAGGATTCTCTTGCATAGTAAATAAGTGGTGTATCGCATCTCCAGCAGAATGGATAACTATGCTCAAATTTAAGAGATTTAAATAATAATTTCTTTTCCCCTAATAAACGGAACACGATTTCATCTGCTTTTTTACAAAATACGCCTGCCATATCGGTACATTCTGCCTTCATCTGTCCTTTTTCATCGACCAACTGAAGGAATGGAAGGTCATAGTTACGACCAACGTTCGCATCATCTTCACCAAATGCAGGTGCAATATGAACGACTCCGGTACCATCGGAAAGGGTTACATAGTTATCACAAGTAACATAAAATGCCTTTTTATTGTAAACCATGGAACGGTCACCTATATCTCCCACTGTTCCATCTGGGTTATTGAATCCATAATCAAAAAGTGGAAGGTACTGCGTGTACTCTAACTCTTTTCCTATATAAGATTCTACGATTTCATAAGCTCCTTCGATAACCGATAGCAACGCTTCTGCTAAAATATAGTATTCTACGCCTACTGCAGTATCTTCTTCGCCTTCTTTTACGACATCCTTCTTCTCATTTACAGAAACTTTTACTTTGACATATGTTTCATTTGGATTAACGCAAAGTGCAACATTAGAAGGAAGTGTCCATGGTGTTGTCGTCCAAGCTAAGATAAATTCGCCTTCTTTTCCCTTCAATGGGAATTTGGCAATTGCGGATTTTTCTTTTACATCTTTATAGCCTTGTGCTACTTCATGTGAAGAAAGTGGAGTTCCACATCTTGGACAGTAAGGTACAATTTTGTATCCTTTATAAAGAAGCTTCTTGTCCCAGATTTGCTTTAATGCCCACCATTCGGATTCGATAAAATTGTTGTGGTAAGTTACATATGGATCTTCCATATCTGCCCAAAATCCAACCGTTCCAGAAAAATCTTCCCACATACCTTTATATTTCCATACGGATTCCTTACATTTATCGATAAATGGTTCCAAGCCGTATTCTTCGATTTGCTCTTTTCCATCAAGACCTAACAGTTTTTCTACTTCAAGCTCTACAGGAAGACCGTGTGTATCCCATCCAGCTTTTCTTGGAACCATATAACCTTTCATGGTACGATATCTCGGAATCATATCCTTAATGACACGGGTTAAAACGTGTCCGATATGTGGTTTACCATTTGCGGTTGGCGGTCCATCATAGAAGGTATAGGTCTCTCCTTCTTTTCTATTTTCCATGCTTTTTTCAAAAATCTCATTTGCTTTCCAAAAGGATTCTACTTGCTTTTCTCGGTCAACAAAATTGAGGTTCGTTGATACTTTTTCATACATTGACATGATATATTTTCCTTCCTTTTTAATAATTCTTCGCCGTGCGCTTTTGCCCGATAACGACGTGCACATTACCCAGTTCTTCCGACGTGCGCATTCTTCTTGAATCGCTTTGCTTATCAAGAAGCACGCGGGCTTCGCCCTATAAAATTCAGTAAATGATGATTTATGTGCTAGCACACATCATCATTCACTGAATTTTGCACGTCTCATTGCCATCACGATAAATGGCCCCCATCCCTTAACAGGATGAGAGCCAATGCTTTCATTATACCACCCGTACTACAATACAGTTTCCATATAACGGTGGATACCGGCGGGGCCTACTAGTTTTCACTTTTGACCTGCAACTTAGGAGTGATATTCAACTTACCATACTTAGACCGGGTTTCCACTGTCTCCGGCTCACTCTGCTTTTCTAAATAAGTCTACTGTCTCCGTCTACGTCTTTTTCATATACGTTAACTATGAATATAGTATAAAATTTATTGATTGTCAACTTTTTTAATGCTTTGATATTCATATTTTTATTGTCCTTTTATGACCGCATACCCTCCATCCTTTAAGTTAAATTTGATATTCCCCTCTTGTGTGCCATTAGAATAAGTAAATGTACTATTACGTTTTGTAAAACCATCCGGAAAATCTTCAATCAGCCACCCCTCACCCCTCTTTATGGTAACTTTACAGTTTTTATATCCATTATCAGATTCTAAATCCAAATAACTATTGGAAGAAACGATAGCGTTCAAGCCTCCTGTAAATTGATTTGGAATTATATAGGATATTGAAGAATTATACATATCCGCATTGATATTTCCAACGGTTTGGAACACACCATTAAAATTAACAGTAGCTGTTTTTACCTGCAAATTAATATCCCCATAAATAATATCGGGAACATACATAACCGCAGATGAGTATACCGACTCTTTTCCAAGGTAAGATATGTGTATCTTCCAATTGCCGCTTTTATTTTCAACAGAAACATTGTATAAGGTACTGTTGTAATCTACGGCTATTTCTTTATCTGATGTAGTAACCAAATCAACAGCCGCATTGTTATCTATTGTAATATCGACATTAGGGCTATCAACAAGCGTAAAACTATCTGTTTTTGCCGTTTTATCTCGAGGATAAGCTTTATCATCCAGTTTCCATGGTTTGTAATCAAGTTTTTCGTTAACATCTACTAAATTATCGGATTTATCAATAGTCCCTGCTGTATATGCACCTGCAAAAGTAGCTCCAGCTAAAAACATAGAACTTAACAATATTGATATAAAAATTATTATTTTTGATTTTTTTCTAAAACTCAAAATTGAACCCAACCTTTCTTTTAACAGTTTTGTATTCTCACTTAATGTTATTGATACAATAGAATCACTGTATGTGCCTTCCGTCTTTATGGTTGCCAATAGCGTATCCCCATACTGTATTCGACCTTTTTCATCCAAGCCTTTCAGTATTACTTCATCACAGGACAACTCGCAATTCTTATTAATTTCACGATTTATAATATAAACAAGGGGATTAAACCAATGCAGGCACACCGTAATTTGTATAAGCCATTTATAGAAAATATCAAATCGCTTATAGTGAATCAACTCATGTAAAAAAACATTATACAATTCGCCATCATCCAGTTCCAGTTTGGGGATAATGATGATGGGACGGAAAATACCGACAAGCATTGGTGATGCTACCAGCTGGTTGACGTAAATTGGCAAAGGCTTTTTTATCCCTACTTCCGTTAATACTTCCTTATATACTGTTAAAAACTTTTCCTCCTCAATCCTGTGTGTTCCCGCTTTAACATAACGGATAAAGCTATGATAGCTTGTTATCTTTCTAACAAAAAACAAAACAGCAACACCGAGCCACAGCAACCAAATACTGCTTTTTATATCATTCCAATAATTCGGTGAGGACTCTGAAAAAATAAATTTTTCAGTGTTTTGTGAAACCACTCTCCCTGAAAAATTATCCGTTTGAGCTGGAATTTGTTCCTTCTCCACTAATGCAGTAGAATATGTAGTGTTATTTTCCAAATAATAAAACAAACTGCCGACCACACTAGTCTCAGGTGTGAACGGTATTAAAAATCGTAGTATTATGATAAGCCAAATATAATATTGGCATCGTTTACTCAATCTATTTTTTATTAGCGGTTTTATTAAAAACAACACAAGAGCAAGTATTGACCCTGAAACAGACAATGAAAAAAACATTTTAAATATCACATTCATTTATATTCTTCCCCTTATTCCAAAATTCTCTTACATCTTCTAACTCCTCCGGGGTTAAAACCTCAGGACTTAGCATGGTAGAAATTAGATATTTCGCATCCCCCTTAAAAATCTTATGCAGAAACTCCTTTGTACGAGCCTCTATAAACTCGGTTTCTGAAATGGTGGGAATGTAATAGTAAACATCCTTTTTTTCTTGAAGCAATACCCCTTTTCCAACTAATCTGCGAATTAATGTACGAATAGTTGAAGTATCCCATCCACCTTTACAACCTAATACAGTGCGTATCTGAGCATAGGTTGATGGAGACTTTTTAGACCAAATGACCTTCATCACTTCAAGCTCCGCATCCGATATTTTCTCTATATTGTTAGCCATGAACCCACTCCTTTTTATGCGACAATTGTAACCTCTATGTAAAGTTACACCTGTCGCATGAATATGTCAAGTACTATTTCTGTTTTTTCAACATATACTTCCACATGATTTGCACATTTTCCAAGTCACTTGACAATCCTTGTATTTCGTAGCAATATATAGCAAAAGAATAATAAACGTAAAATTTTCAAATGCTAGATATGTTAAGGAGGACTTTATGACTGAGAATCTTACCCTGTTAACCGATTTTTATGAGTTAACCATGATGCAGGGATACTTTAAAAATAACGTACAAGAACGTGTCATTTTTGATGCTTTCTACCGTACCAATCCATCCGGCGGTGGATATGCAATCTGTGCTGGTCTGGATCAGGTAATCGAATACATCAAAGCGCTTCATTTTGATTATGATGACATTTCCTATCTTAGAAGTCTTAATGTCTTTGACGAAGATTTTCTTGATTACCTTGCGGGTTTTCATTTCACCGGAGATATTTACGCGATTCCAGAAGGTACTGTTGTCTTCCCTATGGAACCACTTGTTAAAGTTATAGCTCCCATCATGGAGGCGCAGTTAGTTGAAACGGCTATTTTAAATATTATCAATCATCAAAGTCTAATTGCAACAAAGGCCTCACGTGTTTGTTTCGCTGCCAGAGGTGACGGAGTCATGGAATTTGGTCTTCGCCGCGCACAAGGACCCGATGCCGGAACGCTTGGTGCAAGAGCCGCCGTTATTGGTGGTTGCATTGGTACCAGCAACGTACTATGTGCAAAGAAATTTTCGGTACCTGCACTTGGTACTCATGCACATAGCTGGATTATGAGTTTTGAAGATGAACTAACTGCTTTTCGCCACTATGCGCAGCTTTACCCAAGTAACACAACTTTATTGGTCGATACGTATGACACCATACGTTCTGGCGTTCCAAATGCGATTAAAGTATTTAATGAATTAAAGGAAGCCGGGAAAATGCCTCAGATATATGGTATTCGATTAGACAGTGGTGACTTGGCCTATCTTTCAAAAAAGGCACGTAAACTTTTAGATGCTGCCGGATTTCCAGAAGCACTTATCGTGGCTTCTAGTGATTTAGATGAATATTTGATTGACTCTCTTAAAACACAAGGTGCAGCCATTAATTCCTGGGGTGTTGGTACAAACTTAATTACATCCAAGGATTGCCCTGCTTTTGGTGGTGTTTATAAACTAGCTGCAATTGAAAAAGATGGAACCTTTATGCCAAAAATTAAATTATCGGATAACACCTGGAAAATCACAAATCCAGGCAACAAAACGATTCATCGTATATATGAAAAGAGTACCGGGAAAATAAAGGCGGATTTAATTGCCTTTGTAAATGAAGAATTTTCTGAGAATGAGAGTTTAAAACTCTTTGATCCAGTGGAGACTTGGAAAAAGTTATATTTGGAACCAAACACATATAGTCTTCGTGAAATTTTAATTCCAATATTTCAGAATGGTCAATGCGTCTACGAATCTCCAAGCGTTATGGACATTCGAAAGAACTGTGAGGCAGAGCTAGCTACCCTTTGGGATGAAACAAAACGCCTAATTAATCCTCATGAAGTATATGTAGATTTATCCGACGAATTGTGGCGTGTAAAGACACAATTGTTGGATAGTTATACTGGTAATTCGAATAACGTATAAGAAAAAAGTGCCATAATGTATAGAAGAAATAGCTTTCAACTATATATTGTGGTGTTTTTTTGAGTTTATTTTACAAATTATACATATTTTTTCTATATTTCGTCAAATTTCTCTAGCATTTCTTTCTACATATGGTATAATTATCATAATTACCAGCCATATATAGTTTAGACGAGGGGTCGTTCTATGAAAAAATCTATTTTAGCGGTTGTATCTGTCTTAATTATCTGTTTTGTTGCATACAGTTTTTTTAACACCCCAATGACCCAAGCGAGTAACAGTCCTTACGAAAATGAATATTATTATAATAAGGACCAATTGGGAGATAATTTTTCTATGATTGATGCAAGCGATACAAATCAAACGGATGAAAAGATAACAACATATATTGATACCAAACCTTCTAGTATCACAGTCTTAGTTAACAAAGAATACGGTCTTCCATCTGACTATATTCCACAAGATTTAGAGGTTCCTGTCATTATCTTTAGTTGTCCCGGATACAGCGAAAAAAAACTAATGCGAAAAGAAGCTTGCGAAGCACTTGTTTCTCTTGTCAAAGCTGCAAAAGATGAGGGCTTGGATATTTACGGCGTTTCGGGCTATCGTTCTTACGACAGACAATTAACCATATATAATAAGAATCTCCAAAAAAATGGAGAAGAACAAACGAACCTTTACTCTGCAAAGGCTGGACACAGTGAACACCAATCCGGGCTCGCCATGGATGTTTCTACCCAGTCCATACACAATCATCTGGATATAACCTTTGCCGCTACACCAGAGGGTAAATTTATTGCAAACCATGCTAATGAGTATGGCTTTGTCATCCGTTATCCAAAGGATAAATCAGAGATTACGGGATATGCATATGAACCTTGGCATATTCGCTATGTTGGTACACAATTAGCAAATTATTTATACGAAAATAATCTTTGCCTAGAAGAATACTATAACTACTCGCCAAGTGATACCGTTTCCAAAGATGACGCCTATGGAACCGCTATTGATGTCGAAGATCACGAAGCGTATAACGAAGAAAATTAAAAATACTGTCTGCAAATCAAATTGAACTATAATTAATTTGCAGACAGTTTATTTTTAATAAGAATAAACCACTAAATACTGGTAATACTTTCCATATCAATCTGATGTGGAGGTTTACATATGAATTCAAATTTTCTTATTTATTTTATTTGTTTGTTTTTTCTTGTTATGAGTCCTAATATGGACGAGAAAGTACTTAGTAGTAATGGGCAAGAGCACATTGCCAGTGAAATTATTCGGCTGCATGTAATTGCCAACAGTGATACCGAAGAAGACCAAAGCCTCAAGCTTTTAGTGAAAAATGAAGTAGTTTCCTATTTAAGAGAGAAAATGGACGGTACTCAGACAATTGAAGAGGCGCGTGAAATCATTAGTGATAACCTCTCTTCTATTAAAGAAGTTGCTGCAAAAAAAATGGCTTCGGAAGGGTATTTCTATGGAGTCAATGCAAGCCTAACTTTTTGCGATTTTCCAATAAAGCAATACGGCGACCTAACCTTTCCAGCTGGAAGATATGAAGCTCTACGTGTAGAACTGGGCACAAGTGAAGGAAAAAACTGGTGGTGTGTTATGTATCCTTCTCTTTGCTATGTCGATGAAACTTATGACGTTATAACAGAAGACAACAAAGAACAATTCAAAGAAATACTAACCGAAGAAGAGTACGAAAGTCTACTCTCAGCCGATACTAATTCTGTGTTTTACAAATCAAAACTAAAGGAGTTGTTTGATAAGGTTATTGATTATTTTTCCATTAAAGAGTAAACTGTAGTAACAAAAAAAGAAAGGACATGATAACGATGAGCAAAAAAACTGTTGCTGTACTATTCGGAGGGCAGTCCTCTGAACACCAAGTATCTTGTATCTCTGCTACAACAATAATTTCAAATATAAATAGAGAATCTTATGACGTACTCCTAATCGGAATAACAAAGGAGGGTCATTGGGTAAAAGTAAATTCTACGGAGGATATTACCTCTGGTAAATGGGTATATAGCACTGTAGATGCAATACTTTCCCCTGATGCAACAAAAAAAGGGTTTTACATAACTGAAAACGGTGCTACCAATCTACAAAAAGTGGATGTGATCTTCCCTGCGCTTCACGGAATGTACGGCGAAGACGGAACCGTTCAAGGTTTAATTGAATTATCTCAGATTCCATATGTCGGCTGTGGCGTATTAGCTTCTGCTGTATCCATGGATAAATTTTACACGAAAATTATCGTAGATACTTTAAATATTCGTCAGGCAAAATATGTACCTGTGTATTCCTACCAGTTAAGAGATATCGAAAACGTTTTAGACCGAGTAGAAGCTGCTCTTACCTATCCGGTTTTTGTAAAGCCTTCAAATGCAGGCTCATCTCAGGGTGTTTCAAAAGCACACAACCGTGATGAATTATTGAATTCTCTTTTACTTGCGGCAGAGCATGATCGTAAAATCTTAGTGGAAGAAACCATTGTTGGCCGTGAAATTGAATGTGCCGTTCTTGGTGGACTAGAGCCAAAGGCTTCCGGTGTTGGTGAAATACTTGCTGCTGCTGATTTTTATGACTATGATGCGAAATATAACAATGCAGAATCCAAAACTGTAATATCTCCAGTTCTCCCAGAAGGTATCAATGAAAAAGTTCGCAAATATGCAGTTGAAATTTTCCGTGCAGTGGATGGATTTGGATTATCCCGCGTTGATTTCTTTTTAGAAAAAGACACCAACGAGGTCGTTTTCAATGAAATTAATACCTTACCAGGATTTACTTCGATTAGTATGTACCCAATGCTATGGGAAGCAAAAGGCATTAGTAAGCAAGAACTTGTAGAAAAGCTTATTCAACAAAGCTTTATGCGATAGGAGGACTCCATGCCAAATAATTTTCCGATTGGTGTTTTTGACTCGGGTGTTGGTGGATTAACCGTTGCTCGTGAAATTATGCGGCAGATGCCAAGTGAATCAATTGTTTACTTTGGGGATACCGCAAGAGTTCCTTATGGCAGCAAATCACAAAATACAGTAATTACATACTCCAAACAGATCGTAAAATTTTTAAATACAAAACATGTGAAAGCGATTGTAGTGGCCTGTAATACTGCCACTGCATTTGCATTAGAAACACTTCAAAAAGAAAGCAACATTCCAGTTATTGGAGTAATAAAGCCTGGCGCAAAAGCTGCTTTAGCGGCAACTAAAAATGGTCGTATTGGTGTTATTGGCACCGAAGGCATGATTCGTACTGACATCTACACAAAATACCTAAATAGTATCAATCCTAACGTACAGGTCTTTCCAAAATCCTGTCCATTATTTGTTCCTTTGGTGGAAGAAGGGTTACTATATGATTCGGTTACGGTAGAAATTGCAGAACGTTATTTTAGTGAATTAAAAGGCTATGATATTGATTCTTTGATTTTAGGCTGTACACATTATCCATTGATTCGTCATACCTTGCAAAAGGTAATCGGGAACAATGTAATTTTAGTAAACCCTGCATATGAGACCGCCAAATCATTAAAAGCAGTTCTATCAACAAAGGATTTAATTTGCGATCAAAGCAGTCCCACTCATCAATTTTTCGTAAGTGATGGCGCAGAGAAATTCAAAGCCTTTGCTAATACCATTTTACCATGTGATGTGGTAGAAACAGGCGATGTCAACATAGAACAATACTAGGAGGAACCATGGAAAAAGAAGTCTTAGTTTCCATTGCCGGTCTTCAGTTTGAATTAGACCAGGATGAGGCCATGGAAGTAATCTCCCCCGGAGAATATTACTTGAAAAATGGTAAACATTATGTTTTTTACGAAGAAATAACAGAAATACCAGACTCAGAAAGCGGGATTTCCAAGGCTCGTCTTAAGATTAGTCCTGAATTAATTGAGCTCACAAAAAAGGGGTTCAATAATGTAACCATGGTTTTTGAGAAAGACAAAAAAACTATGACTTATTATGGAACCCCTTTTGGCGAACTTATGATTGGAATACATACTACTAATATAAGCTTGGAGGAACAAGAAAAAGGTATTCTTGTTAGTATTGATTATTCTTTAGATATTAACTATTCTCACGTTTCCGATTGTAACATCGTAATAAAAATTGTAAATCGTAAATAGTTACAGTTCTTCTGCGTTTGATTCAATTACTTTTTTATACCAGTAAAAGGAATCCTTCTTGCTTCGCTTTAGTGTTCCTTTTCCATCATTATCCTTATCTACATAGATAAAACCATATCGTTTTTTCATTTCTCCAGTGGATGCACTGACTAGGTCAATGCACCCCCATGGGGTATACCCCATCAGGTCGACGCCGTCTATATTTACTGCATCTAACATTGCCTTAATGTGTTCTCTTAGATATTCTATACGATAATCATCGTGAATACATCCATCTGCTTCTCGTGTATCAACTGCACCAAGTCCATTTTCTACGATAAATAAAGGCTTTTGATATCGGTCATATAAAGAATTCATTGTAATACGAAGTCCGAGTGGATCGATCTGCCATCCCCACTCGCTCGCATTTAAGTATGGATTTTTTAGTGTTGCAAATACATTTCCCGCGGTCTCTTTGTTCATAGCAGGATCTGCACTGGTAAGTCTGGATGAATAGTAGGAAAAGGAGATAAAATCTACGGTATTCTCCTTTAAAATGACAGCATCCTCTAGTTCCATCAAGATTGTAAGGCCTTCTCGTTCAAAGGTTTTCAGCGCATAATTTGGATAATAGCCTTTTGACTGTACGTCAATGAAAAAATAGTTTTCACGATCTTTTTCCATCGCTTTCCATATATCTTGTGGGGCACATGTATTTGGATAGGTGTTACCTGCTGCAAGCATACATCCAATCTTAAATTCCGGATTAATCTCATGTCCAAGCTTTGTAGCAAGCGCACTCGCAACCAGTTCATGATGCGCAGCCTGATATTTTGACTCGGTTTCATTTTCGCCTTCTTCAAAAAGAAGACCTGCACCCATAAATGGTAAATGAAGCAGCATATTGATTTCATTGAACGTAAGCCAATATTTTACCTTATCACGATAGCGTATAAATATTACTTCACAGTATCTTACATAATAATCAATCATCTTTCGGCTTTTCCAAGAACCAATTGATTGAATCAAATGCATTGGCACATCAAAATGGCAGATTGTAACCAATGGTTCAATCCCATATTTAAGACATTCCTCAAACAAATCTTCATAAAATTTAAGACCTTCTTCATTCGGCTCCTTATCGTCTCCATTCGGAAAGATTCTGCTCCATGCAATGGAAAGCCGATAACATTTGAAGCCCATTTCTGCGAATAATTTAATATCTTCTTTATAGTGATGATACATATCGATTGCCTCGTGACTTGGGTAGTAATGAGCATCATCACATGCTGTCATTTTCATTTTTCCAAGCGCAACTGGAAATCGATCTGCACTGGTTGGAACAACGTCTACATTAGCAAGTCCTCTACCACCTTCTAAATATGCACCTTCGCACTGATTTGCAGCGGTCGCACCGCCCCATAAAAAACCTTCTGGCATCTTGCTCATCACTTTTCCCTCTACTCCTTCACATGTTTTTTGCACATACCAAGTTAATCTCTACTATCATTTAAATCAATTGCAATTGCTGAAATGCATAATAAATTCCATCTTCATCAATACTTTTTGTCACCATATCCGCTACGTCTTTGAGTTCTTGCTCTGAATTACCCATAGCAACTCCTATTTTTGCAAACTGAACCATTTCCATATCATTTGGCCCATCGCCAATTGCAATCGTATCCTCTTTACTAATTCCAACATGATTTAAATAAATCTGCATTCCAGTTGATTTATTAATATTTGCAATCCCGATCTCACCAGAATATTCATCTGTTTTATCAATACTAGAAGCTACAACGTCAAAATGTGGTGCTATATCCTCTTGTACTTTTTTTAACGGAAATGGTGCGCTATAATAAATCACTTTTTCTTCCCTTGGCTGATTCCATACATCCTCTCTAACATCCATATTTCCAATTAGACGCTTTAAACGTGTTTCATCTGCACTATACTTAGAATAAATTTTTATCATTTCTTGCTTACAGCGTTCATTGATAACAATACCTTTTTCCGCTTGCATACTATAAACGAATTTATTATCTTCCAAGTATGAAGTAATCCATTTTCTGTGCTCTTCTTCCATGTACTGATGAAAGATTTCTTTCCCATCACTGTCTACAAATGCACCTGCTGCTCCTACAATTCCATGGAAGCCAAGTTCCAAAAGACTAGGATATATCTGAAATCTGCTTCTTCCAGAACAGATTACCATCCTATGCCCATTTTCTTTTGCTTTTTGAATGGCTTCTTTTGTGCTCTCCGGCAATTTACCATCAAGCCCCGTTAACGTTCCATCAATATCTAAAAAAACTACTTTTTTATTCATGCATTCCTATCCTTTATAAAAGTTACATTGTTTCACGTATGATTTTCCGAATTGGTAAAATACATCCTGGCGAAACCGAAAGTTCATCTACTCCTATCTTAAGGAATCGTTTTGTCAGTTCCATATCTGCGGCAAGTTCACCGCAAATTCCCGCCCAAATTCCTTCCTTATGCGCGTTATTTACAACGAGTTCAATAAGCCGCAACACTGCTTCATGATGTGGGTTATAAAATGAATCTAGCTTCGCATTTTGTCGATCAATTGCCAGGGTATACTGCGTTAAATCATTTGTTCCGATACTAAAGAAATCAACCTCTTTTGCAAGTATATCACTCATGATAGCCGCTGCTGGAGTTTCAATCATGATTCCTTGCTCTACTTTTGCAAATGGAATCCCTTCGCTCGTAAGCTCCGCTTTTACCTGCTCTACAATTTCTTTAATCTTATGCACCTCTTCGATTGAGATAATCATAGGGTACATAATTGATATATTACCATAATTACTTGCACGGAACAAGGCACGCAGTTGTGTTTTAAAGATTTCGGGTTGCGCTAAGCAAATCCGGATGGCACGATATCCCATTGCGGGATTTTCTTCTTTTTCAAGATGGAAGTAGTCAACCTGTTTATCAGCTCCAATATCTAAGGTACGAATGATAACCTTTTTACCTGCCATTGTTTCCGCTACTTGCTTGTAAACTAAAAACTGCTCGTTTTCAGTTGGAAAGGTATCTTTCTCCAAATATAAGAATTCACTACGAAACAGACCTATACCGCCTGCATCGTTTTTGAGTACAGACGCGAGATCAGAAACATTTCCTATGTTTGCATAAAGTTGAATCCTCTTTCCACTTAGCGTAACATTATCTTTATCCTTTAAGGTTAGAAGCAGTTCTTTTTGCTCTAAATCCTTCGCTTGTTTCTCTTCGTATTCTCTAATTGTATTCTCGTCCGGATCAATGAGAATAGTTCCTGTATAGCCGTCCACAATGCCTATTTTACCATTCCAACATTCGCTGATTTCTACTCCGATTAAAGCTGGAATACTCATAGTTCTTGCAAGAATTGCAGTATGTGAATTAACGGAACCCAATCTTGTAACCAAAGCAAGCAATTTATCTTTATCCATCTGAACCGTCTCGCTTGGGGCTAAATCCTCTGCCAATACGATAACCGGCTCATCGCCCACTTCACTTTCTATATTAGCACCGTTTAAATTTGCAATCACGCGCTCCGAAATATCCTTCACATCAATACTTCTTGCCTTAAAATATTCATCGTCCATATTTGCAAACATATTGGAAAAATTATCTCCCGTAGTTGCAACTGCGTACTCTGCATTAATACCCTGTGTGCGCACTAAATTATAAACAGAATCATTATAATCCCCATCTTCTAACATCATGGAATGAACTTCGAATATCTGAGCATTCATCTCACCGACTTCTTTTAATGCTTTATCATACAGAGTATGAAGCTGTTTGATTGCCTTTGTTTTAGCTTCTTCATATCGCTCAATTTCGCTATCTACATTTTCAACTTTCTTTCGAACTACCTGATGTTGTTTCTTGGAATAATATAATAATTTACCAATTGCAATTCCACCAAATACTTTTTTCCCGCACTGCTTTTCCATTCTCATTATCCTTCCATATAATCTTAATTTACAGGTTTTCTTTGAAGAATGTTTCCATCTTTACAGCTGCATCATTTTCATCGGTACCTTCTACTGATACTGATACCTCACCACCGCATTTTATGCCAAGTGCCATAAGCGCCATCAACCTTGTGCAATCGGCACCCTTTTCGTTATATGAAATTGTTATACTAGATTCATATTTTTTTGCCTCTTTTACTAAAAGACCTGCTGGTCTTGCATGAATACCCATTGCATCTGTAATTGTATAAGTAAATGTTTTCATCTTTGCTCCTATCTGCCGCTTTAGCGGCACTCAAAATTTCTATAATATTTCACCATTTGTTGTAATTACATTTTTATACCAGTCAAAAGAACTCTTCTTTTTACGTGCCAATGTTCCCGTTCCATCGTCGTATTTATCTACGAAGATAAATCCATACCGCTTAGCCATTTCACCCGTTGATGCACTGACTAAATCGATACATCCCCATGGAGTATATCCCAATAATTCAACGCCGTCCTTTACTGCTTCTTTCATTTCTACAATGTGTTCCCTAAGATAATCAATTCGGTAGGAATCATTGATGCTTCCATCCTCTTCTACTTTATCATAAGCTCCCAGTCCGTTTTCTACCACCATAAGTGGAATCTCATAACGTGCATAAATTTCATTTAATGTATAACGCAGCCCTTTCGGATCAATCTGCCATCCCCAGTCACTTGCTTTCAAATATGGATTCTTCAAGCCGCCCGCGATATTTCCTGTTGACTTTGCATCCTCCGAATTTTTTGCTACGCAGTTACTCATATAATAGCTAAATGTATAGAAATCAACACATCCTTCTTTCAGAAGTTTCGCATCTCCTTCTTCCATAGATATCTCAATGCCTTTTTCTTCAAAGTAACGCTGTGCATAATATGGATAAGCACCACGTACCTGAATATCGGAACAAAACCAATTCATCATCTGCATGTTTTTTTGAGCTTCCAAAATGTCATCTGGATTACAGGTATATGGATACATGGTGATAAAGCAAATCATGTTACCCATCTTAAACTGTGGGTATGCTTCATGTGCCAACTTTACTGCTTTAGCACTCGCTACAAACTGATGATGCAATCCCTGAAAGCGTGCTTGTGGGTTGTCTGGCACCTGCGTAATTGGTCCTACATACCCTTTGATGGTCCCTAAGGATAATACATTTCCTAACGGCATCGTTCCCGCATTAATTTCATTGAACGTAAGCCAGTATTTTACTTTGTTTTTGTATCGATCAAAAACTACCTCACAGTAATGCAAGAAATAATCAATACATTCCCTACCTTCCCATCCATTACATTTTTCAACAAGTGCATATGGCATTTCATAATGGGATATTGTTACAAGCGGTTCAATTCCATATTTCAAACATTCTTCAAACACTTTATCATAAAACATAAGCCCTGCTTCATTTGGTTCTTTTTCCATACCGGTAGGAAAAATTCTGGTCCAGGCAATTGATAATCGGAATGTTTTAAATCCCATTTGGGCAAAAAGTGCAATATCTTCTTTATAATGATGATAAAAATCCGTTGCTTCTCTACTTGGATATAAGGTGTTTTCTTCCAATTCTTTTGTAATCCGCTTTGGCGTGGTATGGGAGCCATTGGTGCACATATCAGATACTGATGGACCTTTTCCATCTATATTCCATGCACCCTCATACTGGTTCGCTGCAGTTGCACCGCCCCATAAAAAGTCTTTACGAAATGAATTCATATCTTATTTCCTCCTTATTTTTTATTTGTTGTTATCTTAATAATAAAATTTCCAAACCTATGGAAAATTTTGATAGAATCCGGGACCTTTATCAGACCCCGGATCCTGTGTTTTAATCGTTTGCGTTTACAACACAGTAATGATTTCATCACCCTGTCTTACAGTCTTTGCATCTGTTGGTACAACATCTGAATAATCATCTGTATTGGTTATTATGATTGGTGTCATCAAAGAATATCCTGCTGATTTAATTTTTTCAATATCAAATTCTAATAACAAATCACCTTTTTTAACTTTATCCCCCTGTGCTGCTTTTTTATTAAATCCATCACCATTCAATTTTACGGTATCCATTCCAATATGGATTAATACTTCTACTCCATCGTTTGATACCATTCCTACTGCATGCCCGGTAGGGAAAAAGGTTGTAATTTCACCCTCAACTGGTGCATAAAGTTTTCCTTCACTTGGAATGATTGCAATACCCTGTCCTAATGCTCCGGATGAAAACGCTTCATCTTCTACTTTACTTAACTCGATTACTTCTCCATTTAATGGAGCAACAATTGTTTCTGTCTTTACGTTTGTTTTTGCTTTATCTGATATTTTCACAGGAGCATCATCTTTGTAAGTGATAAAGGTAGCAACAAATCCAATTACCATAGCAACTAATGTACCAATACTTACCCAAACCATACTGTAGATGCTGTTTGTTGTCGTATCAATAAAAGCTGGAAGACCAAACACACCGAGTCCACCCATCATGTAGATTTTACATCCTGTTAATCCTATGATAGCTCCACCAACAGAAGCTGCGATACAAGAAATTACAAATGGTTTTTTCTTAGGAAGTGTTACACCATAGATACAAGGTTCCGTTACACCAAAGATACCAGAAATAAATGCAGGTAATGCAATGTTTCGAATCTTTTGATCTTTTGTCTTAATAACAATCGCAAGTACAACCATAGTCTGTGCAAAAGATGCTGCAAAATATGGCGAAAGAACAAAGTCATAACCATAAGTACCCATATTGATCATCATTAAAGGGATTAATCCCCAATGTAAACCAAAGATTACAAGTACCTGCCAGAATGCACCAATCAGTGCACCAGCAACGAGTCCACCTACGGCTGGAATACCATAGATACCTGAAAATACAATGCCTACTATATTACAAAGGAAGGTTGCGATTGGTCCAATTACCAAATAAATTGCTGGTACCATAATGCCTAAAACACCTACTGGAACAATAAATGTCTTTACTACATCTGGAACTATTTTCTTTAATTTCTTCTCAAGCCATGCAGCACATGCTACTCCAACAATGATTGGAACAACAGTGGATGGATATCCACTCATTGGCATAACGACTGGAATCCTGAAAAATGAGGTGTAATAATCCATCTGGAAAGCCGTACCTGTAAACAAGGAACCCATCAGTTCACCTGCTTTGATATTTACCATATTCGGATAACAAAGCGCTATACCAAGTGCCAAACCAATAAACTCGTTACATTTAAATTTCTTTGCTGCAGTGTATCCTAATACGATTGGAAGGAAATAGAAAAACCCATCCGCTACCGAATACCAAATCATATAGGCTCCGCTTGTAGTTACATCAAGTCCATAATATTTTGTAGCAACAAATGCCCAGATTGCTAATAAGCCTTTAATAATACCAGATGCTGATAAAACACCCAGGGTTGGAGCAAATACACCCGAAATTACATCAATTAATTTTGCACCAAAACCCATTTTCTTGCCTGTACTTTGACCATCATTTTCTGGAGCACTTCCTGTAATGTGTGCATGTTCGCATACTACTTCGTACACATCTGGTACATGATTACCAATGACTACCTGATACTGTCCACCAGATTGCATAACCGTTACAACGCCCTCAGTTGCCTTTAATACCTGTGTATTTGCTTTTGACTCGTCTTTTAATGTGAAACGAAGTCTTGTGATGCAGTGTGTCAGAGCGATAATGTTGTCTTTTCCACCAACATTTTGAATGATAATTCTTGCTAAACCATCATACTTACTTGCCATAACTGTTTCCTCCATTTTTCCTTATGATATTAATATATCTAAAGCACAAAGTGCTTTAATTCGTATTTTTCTTTATAGGATGCAATTTCCTATAAAAAAATTAAAAACCCGAACGAAAGAATGACATTTAACATGTTCATCCATTTCATTCGGGTTTTGCCGTCTTAACGTAACAATCCCATAACATCTTGTTTTCTATTAAATTCAATCTCCTCTTCGGATGATTCTTGAAACATGTATTGTCAAATATGTGACTTCTTCATCTGTAACCTTGTATTGCATTTTTTTATTCATATACTCTTTTATTTTTAATGCACAATGATATGCATCTGAAAACCGAAGTTGAATGCTTCTATTAAATTCAAAATCTTCGCATTCATAACATTCATTACGTACTGCACGTTGTAGGAAAAACTTCAAATGTGTAACAAACCGTTCGTAAGAAAGTGTCGTTTCATCAATTTCAATTCCAAAGGTGTAGCGCACAATATTTAAAATATCTTTGATAATTAGGGGCATGGAAGCTACTTGTTTCATATCGCCGTCCATTTCAGCATTTACAAAATGGAGTGCAATAAATCCTGCCTCATCCTCAGAAAGTTCAACACCAATTTTTTCTTTTACCATTTGAATTGCTTTCAATCCAATCTGAAATTCTTCATTATAGTATTTTCGAATCTCCCAAAGTAATGCATTTTGAAAATTAATTTCCTGCTTTTGCCGCTCAATTGCAAAATTCAAATGATCTGTCAACGTAATGTAAATATTTTTACTCAAACGTTTTTTTAAGCTATTTTCTGCATATCGAATTATTTCTTCCGCCAGCTTGATTAATTCATAGGAAATATCTTCTAATAATTTTTTAAACTGGTTTGTGTGTTCTTCCGGCAAACAAAATATTTTTTCTACCTTATCCATTTCAATTTCATCGCCGGTTTTTTTTTGAAAGCCAATTCCTTTACCCATTACAACGATTTCATTTTGTTTTTCGTTTACCGAGCTAACAACATTGTTATTAATCACTTTCAAAATCTTCATGTTTAAACATCCTTTTCTATCTCGTATCGTTGCAGAAATATATATTAAAATAAAAAAAGCTGGCATTATACTTTTGACTAAACTGATTTCTATTCAAAATCAAGTTCTATAAGTATAATCCAGTCTTGCCTTCGAAAAGTAACAATCTGATTATGTGTTTGTGTTTTTATATGTGTATGTTATCATCCTAGATACTATATGTCAATATTATTTTTAAATTCCGTCTGTATATTACAATTTATTTGAATGTTTTTTGTGCATTATTTACAATTTGTTAGCAAAAAATATCCATTGCAAAAATCTATTTTTCTTTTTTGCAATGGATATCATTTTATTTCTTCAAAATCTTCTTTTTCATTTTCTTAAACAATCCTAATTTTTCAGGTCTTTCCTCTAAGCCACCACGAGCACTTTTAATTTCCATAATGTAGATTCCATTCATCACAACTTTTACTTCTTTTTTGATTGGAATAACTTCAAAAACCTTATCATCACACATTAAAGTCGTAATCTTTGGTCCAATCTTTGCTTTTACAACAGGGACTCTAGATCCACGAAGATATCTTGGTGTCTGGTCAATTACTATTTGTGGAAATCCAGCTTCTTTTAATTTCATCCTCTTTTTGTCAATTACTAACATTGACACAGTTTGGGCGCCTACCTGCATCTGTTTTTGAGCAGTTTCTTGTTTCTTTTGTAGCTTATTTCCATAAATGTATAAAAATACGATTAAGGCAATCAACACAACTAAAACAACAATCAATGAAATAGAAAGTGCACTTAGTGCTAATACCGGCAAAACACTTATACTCATCATGGTATGTACCTCCATCTTGTTATATTATGAGTCAAAACTCATACTTTACTATTTTAACATCATTTCTTGAAAAATCAAATAGATTTTTCAATCTCGTCCATCATATTTTTTATTATATCTCGTGTATAAACACCAATCCGTTTTTTTTCTTCTGGTGCCAGGTCCTTCATATAAATTGGTTTTCCATATTTTACGGTAACATGGGCTTTTCGGATAAATGGAGCCTGCACTTCATATATTTTATCCACATTCGTCATGGCGATAGGAATAATGGCACAGCCCGACTTTTCGGCCAGTTTAAAACTTCCTTCATGGAAAGGCAACATTTCCACGTCATCACATCTTGTTCCTTCGGGCATAATAAAGATAGAATACCCCGATTTCATCTGCTCAATACCTTGTAGTATTGTTTTTAATCCTTCTCGAACATTTTCCCGGTCAAGAAAAAGACATTTCAAATATCGCATCCAGGTACGAATGCAAGGAATCTTTTTGATTTCTTTTTTTGCCACAAAGCTTGTCAAGGTTGGAACCGTACAATAGGCCAAAACAATATCAAAGTAGCTTCGATGATTTGCCACATAAAGAACAGCTTCATCCTTTGGCACATTTTCAATACCAAGTATTGTCTTCTTTGTTCCAGCAAAAAAAAGTATGATTTTGAATGTATTGCGGGCAACGCACTGGCTTATTCGAAACTGCATGTCCGGATTAATCTTTCCAATTATAAACTGTATCAGATACATTGGAAGGCTAAAAATAGCAAACAATAACAAAACTATAACTATAAGTATTAATCGTATCATTTTTATTCTCCGTTTTTAAGTATTATGATAACAAGTATATCAAACTTTATAATTTCTTGCAATTACAATAGGCGATGTGTATAATACTCATGAAGAAGATTAAACGTCACGAATGCAGAAGATAGGAGCAAAGAGCGGCGCAGAAATGAGGAAATATATGAAAAGCGTTCATTTAAAGGCATATGCTAAAATAAATTTAGGACTTGATGTTATTCGTAAAAGAGAAGACAATTATCATGAGGTCCGTATGATTATGCAAACCATTGATTTATATGATAAATTAACCTTAAAAATAATTGATGATGATACCATTATATTAAAAACAAATTTGTCTTTTCTTCCTACCAATGAAAATAACTTAGTTTATAAAGCGGTTAAATTACTAAGAGAGGAATTCCAAATTAAAAAAGGCGTTCTTGTTGATCTAGAAAAGCACATCCCCGTCGCTGCTGGAATGGCAGGAGGAAGCACCGATTGTGCTGCCGCTTTAAAAGGAATGAATAAACTTTTTCGTTTAAACCTTACAACAAATGAGCTCATGGAGCGCGGTGTTTTACTCGGGGCGGATGTTCCTTATTGCATCCTTGGAGGTACTGCTCTTTCCGAAGGAATCGGTGAGATATTAACTCCACTTTCTCCAATGCCACCATGTCATGTGCTTATTGTCAAACCATCCATGCATGTTTCCACAAAATTTGTATATGAAAATCTTAACATTGGATTACTTTCTTCTCATCCTGATATTGACGGTATGATAGACGCAATCGAAAAGAAAGATGTAAATGCAGTTGCATTACGTCTCGAAAATGTGTTAGAAACCGTTACAATAAATGAGTATCCCATTATCGAAGAAATCAAACATCTCATGAAAGATGCCGGAGCATTAGGTGCCTTAATGAGTGGCAGTGGTCCAACTATTTTTGGTCTCTTTGATAATATTGCGTTGGCAGAAAAAGCAAAGAGTATCTGCAAAAAACAAGACAGCAATCATCGTGTTTATGTTGTAGAAATTAAAAATGAGGCATAAAGCCTCATTTTTATTTGCAAATTATTAGTTTTTGACCTTCACTCAAACGTTCGGAATCAAGCTCATTTAACTCTTTAATTTCATTACTGGTCGTGTAGAAAGTTTTTGCAATATCCCAAAGGGTTTCTCCGCTTTTTACGATATAACCAACAATACTTGGTTGATTTCTGCGTATCTCATCCAAAGTTCCCATTTCATCTACTGAAAGAATCATATCCCGCTTAATTTCATCAAAGACAATTGCTTCAAGGCAAATCGTTACTTTCACTTCAATTTCATTTTCATCAATCAGCACCATGCTAAGTTGATCGATACAGGATTTAATTTCGTATGTACTGTCTTCTTTTATGTCTTTTACTTCGATTGTATGACTAAACGGAATGTCACCCCTGACGGAACCGATTGGTTTTGCGTCATCCTCTGTAACATAGAGAACCTGAACGCTCACAACACCTTCCACTTGAATTCCATTTTCTACATTCGTTTCTTCGTCAATCTTAACGGTAGCACTACCATTGCATATCTGCAAAATTGGCTTTTGACCTTCTTCCATTCTCAAGGTATCAACTACTCGAAGTTTGCTATTATTTTTCATTAATAGGTTCTTATAGTCTGAGTATTTGGTTCGAATATCAAGCTGGTTTTTGGTAGAATAAATATCTTTTAAAACTTCCATCTCCTGCTCTTCATAAATCTTAATGGTAAGATTAAGTACTGCTTCAATATCAAGTACTCTTTCTTCCCCATCCTCATCTGGCTTAATCTGTATATCTTTATTATTTAAATTAACTAAAATATCTGAAATCATACTATCCCTTGCACCCATGCACTCAATATTTCCATTGATAGGAAGCTCGGTTTCGTAGAATTCAATGCCTCGGTTTTCATTCTCTCCAATATAGAGTACAAAGATTCGAAGAAGTCCTCTTAGGCTAATTCGGTCCTCCATAACCTTTGTTTCTCCTTCTAAGAGTTCCATATTAGTATAAAGAAGCTCCTGAACATTATCTTTTCCCATTGGAAGGGATATTTCATCCTTAATTCGGAAGGTATCTTTTTTCGAAACCGCAACTTGGGTTATGTTAAATTTATCCTTAATGTATTGAAAATCGTCGTCTTCTACACCAGTTACAACCGATTCTTCTGCTTTATTTTCAGCTGAAAAATCAAACCGAATAATAGCTCTAACGTTAACCTTACGGGAATTAATTAATGTAACGCTCATATCTTCTAATTCCCACTTATATAGGATAACTTCATCGCCTGAGATTCCTTCCATATTAACATTTTCTTCGAATGAAATCTGTCCGCTCATATTATGTACCGGCCGTTTACTTTCTTGGCTGATATACAAAAGATTAAACTGAAGAACGCCTTTTATCATAAATCTATCATTCATCGGAGTAATCTCCTGAATTATAATAGTTCCTTGTTCCTTTATTACTTTATCAATATCTGGCTTAACATCTGGCACATTAAAATCATCATCTAATGTAATTTGCAAGTCACTTCTGTTCTTTTTCTGATTCATGCTTAATTTTTGCATTAACAATTCCATATAAACCCTCCTTGTCTTTTACACTATATGCGAAAGGGTAATAAAATATTCAAAGGGATTGGTACTAATTAATATCAGCACCAATCCCTTTGATTTATGTTTATGGTATAAACGTCAAATATTCTATACTAGAACCATTTGTACATCATTTGTTAATACATCCGTATAACTAAAGGATACGGTTTGTAAGGTATCTTCAATTTCATTTTTTACTTGAATGAGGAAAATACTAGGATACGTTTCCATTATAACACCTTCTGTGACATCTACTTTATGTCTACCTTTGTTGGAACGAATTCTTACCTTACTCCCTATATGGTGGCTAACTGCATTTCTTACGCGGATTACATCTGACTGTTTCATTTCATTTCCTCCATTCTGTAAAAATGGCTGTCCCACATTTCCATTCAGCACTGGTAACAGTATAACACAAACACAAGATATTGTCAAAAATAGAGAATTCTTCCACAACACCTTGTGTCTATACAAATCAAACAATCAAATTTATTTATGTATAATAATTTTGTGCATTATTACAGTATCCATAGTTCATTCGTCCTATAAGCAATCTGTAATAATGCACAACCACTTTATCACTTTATCATGCAAAGCAACAGAGTATGTATATTTATTCAGTAAAATTATTTCCTACCCCAGAATACTTCACTGGCAAATCTAAATACTCTGTTTTAATAACAATGTAAGGATAGGTTAGTGCACCCTCAACCGTTTCCTCTTTTCCCGGTCCTAATAGATTAGTTGAAATGACTACTGCATCGTCCGTTGCATAGAGTTCCTCTAATACAATACTGTATCCCCCAGTTTTTTGTTCACCATATCCAATGGCAATGTATACATCATTTCCTGCTGCATACGATAACTGAAATGCCTGTGACTTTTTTTCCTCTATTATAGTCTTTAATTCTTCCGGTACATCTTCCTCCGGAACAATTGTATATTCCAGGTCTCTCACCTTATCTTTTGAAACAGATCCAAAGGAGCACCCTTGCAAAATAGTTGCAAAGAGTACCACTAAAATGACCAAACTCACTCTTTTTTTCATAATTACCTGCAAAGCTTTTTTACTATTGTATTATCTGTTTAACCGAAACATTCCTCTTGACTTTGATAATATAAAGACTCCCCTCTAAACCTATTTATCATCATGTAATCTAAAGTTAGCATATGCCGACATTCCATGTTCATGTAAATCAAGTCCGTCTATTTCTTCTTTTTCATTTACACGAAGTCCAATTGTCTTATCAATCACTTTAAAGATAATAAAAGCCATAACTGCTACATATGCAACAACAGATAGTAATCCTATGCATTGCACTCCAATAAACTGAATACGCGACATGCCATAATCTCCAAGAACGGAGCTCTTTACAAATACACCTGTTAATAGAGTACCTGTAAATCCACAACAACCATGTACTGCTATAGCACCAACTGGATCATCTACTTTAACAACCTTATCCATAAATTCTACTACTACAACTACCAATATTCCTGCAATCAAGCCAATTGCCATTGCACCATAGTTGCTTACAATATCACAGCCAGCTGTAATTGCAACCAATCCAGCCAAAGAACCATTCAAGGTCATAGAAACATCTGGCTTTCCATAACGTACCCAGGTAAAGATAAGTGTTGTTAAGGTTGCAACAACTGCTGCAAGATTTGTAGTTACTGCAATATCACCAAGGGATGTAGTAGCTCCTGTTGTAGATCCCGCATTAAATCCAAACCAACAGAACCATAGAATAAATACCCCTAATGCACCAAGCGGAATATTATGACCAGGAATTGCTCTTGGTTTTCCATCTTTGCCATACTTTCCAATTCTGGCTCCTAAGATTTTAGCACCAATAAATGCACAGATACCTCCTACCATATGCACTGCAGTGGAACCTGCAAAGTCATGGAATCCAATGGAAGATAACCATCCACCTCCCCAAATCCAGTGTCCAGTTACCGGGTAGATAAATACTGATATACATGCACTATATACAAGGTATGATGCAAATTTAGTTCTCTCCGCCATTGCTCCCGAAACAATGGTTGCTGCTGTTGCACAAAAAACAGTATGAAATATTAAAAATACATGGACCGGAAGCCCATTAAACATTCCCGAAGCATCCGCAATGGAAGATGGTTCAAAAAATCCGCTAAATCCAATAATACCTGCCTTATCAGCACCAAACATGAGTGCAAATCCAAACAAGAAAAAGAAAATACTGCCAAGTACAAAGTCCATGAGGTTTTTCATAATAATATTTCCTGCATTCTTTGCTCTTGTGAATCCAGTTTCAACCGCTGCAAATCCAGCCTGCATAAAAAATACAAGAATTGCACCAAGCATCGTCCAAACAATATTAAGTAAAAGTTCGGTTGCACTTGATAATTCCATTCCGGATGCTAACAAATCTGATAAATACATGCTCTCGTCCTCCTTTTAAAAAAAGATAATTATTAAGAATTTAATTCTTAATAATTATCTCCATTGATAATTTTTTCATATTTAATTTCCTCTTTTACCACTACAGTGCCTCAATACCACGCTCCCCGGTACGAATACGAACTGCATCCTCCACATCGTAAATAAATATCTTTCCATCTCCATAGTTACCGGTCTTAATTTGTTCGGTTACCTTGTCAATAATCTGTTCCGCCGTTTTTGCAAGAACTACTGTTTCAACTTTCATTTTTGGCAATAGATTTACACTATATTCTGTTCCTCGATAAATCTGCTTGTAACCTTTTTGGTTTCCATAACCCATAATATTGGATATCATAATACCGTTGGCACCACATTCATCCAAAATCACTTTGAGTTCCTCAAGCTTTTCTGGCTTAACTACGATTTCTAACTTTTTCATTCATTTTCCTCCTTCAACTTTAATCCCCTCATAAAAACAAGGGCGTCTCTCCATATCAGAAACGCCCTTGTTTTTAATAATTTAAATTATACATATAATATTACCATTGTCAAACCATTTCGACTAATTTTAAGACATTAGAAGAATATTGGTATCAATTAATACTTTCACTAATCCATTATTCAGAAGCAATCATATCAGGAAAGTTAAATACTGCATTTTCACCATCATCCAAAACTTCAACAGAATAACTTTTTGTAACATATCCTGATTCACTTAATACAATAATATGAGTTCCTATTTCCTTTGTGAACGTTATTGGAACCGTACCCATTTGTTTTCCGTTTAAGTAAAGGGATGCCCCCGCTGGTGATTCAACGGTAATCGAATGTTCATTATCAATCGAAGTTGTTCCCGTTGTATTTTCACTGTCAGCAGCTTCGGTAGCCTCTGCCTCATCTTCTACTTCTTCAATACTTGTGTCATTACTCGTCTGGGTTTTTCCTGTCGAGGTATCTTCACTTTCAACATCATACGTTCCTTCTGCTAGACGAATCGAAATGGTTGGGGTCGACTCTCCAATTGTTAAAGTGCCATTAAAGTCATCATAACCATTCATTGTTACCTGAATTCTATGTTTTCCATAATTGAGTTTTATCGGATCGGAATAATCCACACTAGCGCCATTAATGTAAAGATCTGCACCATATGGATCTATATCAAAGCGCACATAACCAATTCTAGCCTCTGGCATCTTATATCCAGTCATATCAAGTGTGATTTCTTCATTTCGCTTTAACTTTACATTTTCTCTAGCAACAAGTTCTCCATTTTCAAGAACTACCTTGTACTCCCCTTCTCTTGCAACAATAAGCATATCATCCACGATTGGCGTAATAATACCGTAGCCAACCTCTATTATACCACCCACAAAATCGCTGTAATTTGTTAACCGAATATATCCATGTCCTGTCGTTACAATAATGGAGCAAATCTGGCTTCCAACTCCTTTTATCATAAGTTCATCTTTGGCATGAAGATCAATCAAATCAATTGTCTCATCCTCGCTGAATAAAAGAAGCCCATCATCATACCAAAAATTCCGTTCTGAAATTTTCATTCTCTGCGCCGTTTTGTCTGTCACAAGATTTCCAACCTTATTGTAGGTCCACGCTTCCTTGCTTATACTTAGCGCCGTTAGTTTCTGGCTGGACTCATAATAATACACATCCACAATCTCGCCAATCTCAATCTGAGGCAAGGTAATAACTGCATCATATTCATCTTTTATATCAGTACCACCATTATAGTCAAACACATAGTCCATTTTACCATTGATATCATAAACGGTGACTGTTTTCTTAAACTCGTCATACTCTTTTACAACACCAGTAAACGTGGTATCATAATTATTCCCCGTTTCATCTACCGTTGTTTGCTTTGTTGCATTCTTATTTGAACTGTTTTTATGATTCTGGCAACCGCAAAGCAAACAGATCATGATAAGTATCAACAATCCGAGTGGTATTTTTTTTAGCTTTCTTCTCTGGTTCATTAAATCCAACCTTTCCTTAGCTGTACGTGCTCATTATACTATAAATTGTATCAAAAAGAAAGACCGAACAACTGCTGTAAGAAGATTGATTTTTGCATTTCCTGCTCACAAATTACCTCTAATTTTTCCATGTCTTTGTAAGCAATCCATGATTTCTTATTATTATAATAATGATTTAAAATCTTCCAATATTTTTCTGGGTAATAAAGTAAAATCCCAAGCACATTAAGCATCTCTTTATCCAAGTTACAGTAGCGAATGTACTCTCTTATCAACTTGTCACCAAGAGGGACTCTCCAGATATTTTTTTCCATTACTTTTCGAAGAAAATAATAAAAATCAAGAAGTTGTAACCCATACACTGCCTTGTCAAAATTAACCGTAGCCATACTGTCATTCATAATTAAAACATTGTGATAGGTATAACTTCCGTGACTTATAAATCGATCTTTTTTTGCCATTTCCTCTTGCATGGAAAGCTCAGATTTCTTTATTAATTCAAGCCCTTCCTCCGCTCTGCCAAAAAACTCATCAAATGATTTCAAGATGCATCTCTCAAAATCATTCTTTTGTTTTTTACCACGGATGTAAGTTGAGACTCTCTTCATTTCCCGATTATGGCGCTCTAGCGTCTGCGTCAGGCTCTCTTCCTCCATCAAGTCCTCTACTGCATCAAATGTTTCATTTGGCTTGAGAATAATATGTAATTTGGCTAAATTGCTCGTGGCGAGTAGCAAATCATCCTTTTCCTTCACACGACATTCATCTCCCACGAACCACTGTTTTACAATAAAATTTTCACCTTGCGTATTTGAAGTTATCAACATACCCTCTTGATTTGGTATCATATAATCCACATTTTGATAACCATTATTCAGAAGGAATCTTGTTACTTTGTCTTCAAATTCTATTCTACGTTTTGATGCATCTCCCGATTTTAAAATTCGTATTCCTTTATCTGTATCTAAACATAAGGCTCCCCGAACTCTTGTGATCTGACGCACCTTAAAATCATATTTTGCCAATACTTCATCTAATCGCTCATCCAAAACAAACCCTCCTAAACATAATATTCACCTTTAATCTTATGAAGACTTTAGGCAATTCATGTCTTGGAGGGTTATAATTTTTTATTGTTTTTTAATTCGATTCAATAGCGTTTCCCTATTGTTTTCTTCTGGGTTCTCTAACACATAATTAAGCAGATAATTTAAGGTTTCTCCCACACGAGGTCCACTTGTTATCCCGGTTTTAAGCATCAAATCTTTTCCATTAACCGCCAGTTGTTTCAACGTTAAACATTCGTTTTTTTCTTTTATCTCCTGATAAATTTCAATAATCTTTTCTAACTTAATAAGCTTCTCTTCCATAAACTCAGGATTTTTTGCATAAATATCCATTCTTTGTACAAAAAGCAAGCATTCCATAATATCTGGTCCAATTTTACTTGCAGCCTTTCGAACCTTCGAAGGTTCTGGCAAAAATCGATAGTCGTGCCACTTAATTAGTCGAACCGCTAAGTCTACGGTATAATTATCAAATTTCAATCGCTGCAGTATTGTTTTTGCTATCTGAGAACCTTTTTCAGCATGACTATAAAAATGATCCGTTCCTTCTTTCCCAACTGTATGTGTAATTGGTTTTCCCACATCATGCAACAGCAATGCCCAGCATAAGACAGAGTGAAGTTTCGCATCAATCGGAGGGTCCTTAGGAGCAATGCATCCGTTATTCTTTTCCAAATAACGGTTACACTCTTCCACTGATTTCAACACATGTTTCCCTACCGAATAAACATGATGTGGATTCGTTTGTTCCTGAAAAACCATGGCATCAAATTCCGGTAAAACAACTTTACACATCTTTGTTTTAGATGCTTCCAATAAAAGATTCGGATCTTTAGATAAAAGCAGTTTATCAAGCTCAACACGAACACGTTCCTGGCTAATCCGTTCCAATGTAGATGCCTTTAGCACAATTGCCTCTCTGGTTGCACCATCAATTGCAAATCCAAGCTGTCCCGCAAAGCGGACCGCACGAAGCATACGAAGCGCATCTTCATCAAAACGTTCCAGCGGATCCCCAACACAACGGATTAACTTTCGTTTAATATCGCCAATTCCATCAAAAATATCAACCAATCCGGTTTTATGATTATAAGCCATTGCATTAATGGTAAAATCACGTCTTTTTAAATCTTCCGAAAGATTTGAAGTAAATTCCACTTCCTTTGGATGTCGGCTATCTTCATATTCTCCATCAATTCGATAGGTCGTTATTTCAAATCCTTCTTTGTCAAACATTATGGTTATAGTTCCGTGTTGTATGCCCGTATCAACTGTTCGCGAAAACAATCCTTTTACCTCATTCGGTTTTGCAGAGGTTGTAATGTCCCAATCTCCCGGGCATCTACCCAATATCGTATCGCGAACACAACCACCAACTGCATAAGCTTCATATCCATGCTCCATTAATGTATCAAGAATATATTCCACCTTGTCCGGTAAGGTAATCGAAATCATATCATCACTCCTTTAAATCCGCCTCATTAATATGCTTTTCCCCAATAAACCATAGCCTTAGCTGGCTTATTGCAGCATACACAATTATCGGAAATTGCTTCCTGATTAAATGGCATACAACGGGAAGTTGCAGATGTTTCCTCTTTAATCTTATTTTCGCAGGCCACATCGCCACACCACATAGCTTTTACAAATCCAGGTTTATTGGCAATGATATCCTTAAATTCATCATACGTTTTCGCTTCATAGGTATGAGCATCACGGTGTGCTCTTGCTCGTTCTAACATTTCTATTTGCATCGTATCTAAAACTTCTTTTATCTTATCTTCCACTTCATCAAAAGAAAGTATCATTTTCTCTCTGGTATCGCGACGAACAAGTACGCACTGGTTTTGTTCGATATCTTTTGGTCCAAGTTCGATACGCACAGGAATACCTCTCATTTCCTGTTCACTAAATTTCCATCCAGGACTCTTGTCCGAATCATCTACTTTAACACGGAAATTAGATATTAATTGCTTTCTTAATTCTTCTGCTTTTTCAAGTACGCCTTCTTTTTTCTGCATGATAGGTACAATCATTACCTGGGTTGGTGCAACCTTTGGAGGAAGTACCAGACCTGATTCGTCCCCATGAACCATAATAATAGCACCAATTAATCTGGTGGTCATACCCCATGAAGTTTGATGAACGTACTGCTGTTTATTTTCTTTATCTGTATATTGAATCTCAAATGCTTTTGCAAATCCATCACCAAAGTTATGGCTGGTTCCGGACTGAAGTGCTTTACCATCATGCATCAAAGCTTCAATTGTATAAGTTGCTTCCGCTCCTGCAAATTTTTCTTTTTCTGTCTTACGTCCACGAATAACCGGCATTGCCAATATCTCTTCACAAAAATCTGCATAGAGATTAAGCATAAGTTCCGTTCGCTCTTGCGCTTCCTCAGCCGTTGCATGTGCCGTATGGCCTTCTTGCCATAAGAATTCTCTAGAACGAAGGAATGGTCTTGTTTCTTTTTCCCATCGAACAACGGAGCACCATTGATTGTATAGCTTAGGCAAATCACGATAAGACTGTATTTCATTTGCATAAAAATCGCAGAAAAGTGTCTCAGAAGTAGGTCTTACACACATTCTTTCCTGTAATGGAGTCAGCCCACCATGTGTAACCCATGCAACTTCAGGTGCAAATCCTTCTACATGATTTTTCTCTTTTTCCAACAAACTTTCAGGAATGAACATTGGCATATATACATTTTCAACACCTGTTTCTTTAAAACGCCTGTCCAATTCCTTTTGAATATTCTCCCAGATAGCATATCCAGTTGGTTTAATTACCATGCAGCCCTTAACGCTTGAATAGTCAATTAACTCTGCCTTCTTTACAACATCCGTATACCATTGTGCAAAATCTTCCTCCATGGAAGTAATTGCTTCGACTAATTTTTTTTCCTTTGCCATAATAATTCTCCTTTTCTTGGCTTCGTTATGAAGGGGTGAATTTTTGCAATGCAACATTCTGAAAATTTTTTCGGACGGCCGACGAGCATTCGATCGCTCATAATTCGAGCAATCTCATCGTGGGCTTTCGCCCACTAAATCCAAAATAATTTTCAAAATTTTCTGCGAGCAGAATTTTGAAATTTTTCTCGGACGGCCGACGAGCATTGGATTGCTTTTAAAATCAAGCAATCCAATCGTGGGCTTTCGCCCACTAAATTCAAAATAATTTTCAAAATTTTCTGCAAGCAGAATTTTGAAATTATTTTGAATTTGCTCGTCTCAATGCTTTCACGCAAAAAAAGCCCTTCTGATCCCAAAGGGACCGAATGACTTCGGCGGTACCACCCTTATTAATCGCAATGTGCGATTCTCTTTTCAATCCGTTAACGCCAGACTTACGTCGAGATTTCTCCCGAAGCTCCAAGGCAGGTTCCATCTTCTTTCTATAGAAATCTTGCACCATTGATTTCCTCTCTGTAATAGACCAGTAAGATATACTATCCCTTTTCACAGCTACTATAATATATAGATAATATGCCAGAAACGCCCATTTTGTCAAGTGAAAATACATAATAACCTTCCACTTTGATTATCAAAAGATAGTGTTACCCGGTCTTGTAATCGAATTCGTATATGATATAATAAATTGCAAACTCAGACATGCATAATAATGGAGGTTTTTTATATGGAACTTAAGATAGTGCACATGCAATATAGTGAAGCAACACAAATCTCAAAATGGATTTATAAAGAACCATATTCTATCTATAGCATGGATGGAAGTGATGATTGTATAAATGAACTCATTCATGCAAATTATTATTCTGTTACGGATGAAAACAACCATCTCATCGGTTATTACTGCTTCGGTGAATCTGCCCAGGTCCCAGCTGGAAAACAGTTTGGCGTCTACGATTCCAATGATCTTACTGATATTGGTTTAGGTATAAATCCAGATTTGTGTGATCAAGGGTTAGGACTGAATTTTCTTTGCAAAGGTTTAGACTTCGCAAGAAACAATCTTTCTGCAAAAAGATTCCGACTTACTGTCGCTGCTTTTAATCAGCGTGCAATTAACGTGTATCAAAAAACAGGATTTGAAAATAGCGATTCTTTTACTCGATTAACAGAGAATAGTAAAACTGAATTTCTGGTTATGCGTTTGAATTAATACCACCACGAATTTGCTTTGTTATAAAGAGCAGTATCTTACTCAGCACCATACAATAATTATTTGCAGTTAATTGATACCTTACAAGTTATAATCGGTACGTTTTCACATTTCTCGGAGGAAAGGCAGTTGCTTATTATTGTGAAAACTGTAAGTTAATAACAATCAGTACTGAACAATAAGACAAATATTATTATAAAATGCAAGACTGCATTCTGGTTATAATTCTTAATAAGCCAGCCAAGGAATCCGAAACCCAGAAAAAAGCGGTCAATAAACTACATTTAAAATCCAACGACGGACGCATGTTTTTATGAATCATTTAAGCATGTTTGGCAGAAACTCTATTGAAAATCAACTCCCAAAGAGTTGATTTTCAATGTTTAGAGGTTCTTCCGAACGATTATGCGCTTGATTCATAAAAACATGCGTCCGTCGTTGGATTTTATCATAAACATATCCCTCCGCTTTTTCGTCCGTCCGTCACCTCCTAACGGTCTGCCAAAGAAGCACTCCCGAATTCATTACAAGCGTCAAAACCACTTCATGACATTTGTAACTATCAAATGACAATTGTTTTGAGTATGATAATCACATAAAACAATTTAATATTTTTAAAGGAGGATTACGTATGAAACCAAGAATCTCAAATCTCATTTGGGGATTATTCTTCGTTATACTAGGCATTGGCTTTGCCGGAAATGCATTTGGCTATTGGTACTTTACTTTATTTTTTGATGGATGGTGGACATTATTTATTATTATCCCTTGCTTTGTATCCATTGTTCAAAACGGTCCTAACACCGGTTCCATTATCGGACTTCTCATCGGGTTACTACTTTTGATGACAAGGCAGAATATTTTAGATGGCGAATTACTTGGCAAATTGATTGTTCCATTGATATTTGTTATTATCGGCCTTGGTATTATGTTTGCTAATACACTTCGAGGACCCCGTCCCACGCAAACTGAATACACGAAGATGAATAACGGAAACAGACATTACACTGCAACTTTTTCCGGACAAAACATTCACTGCGATAATGAAATTTTTGAAGGAGCTAGCATCGATGCCGTTTTCGGATCTGTTACTCTAAGACTTGACCAGGCAATTATTAATGAAGATGTCATTATTAGCTGTAATGCAACCTTTGGTGGTGTTGAAATTTATCTGCCAACTGATGTTAACGTGAAAGTAGCAACCACACCAATCTTTGGCGGTGTTAGTAACAAAAGAAGAAACTTTGCAAACCCAAATGCTCCAACGGTTTTCATCAATGCAACCTGTATGTTTGGAGGTGTTGATATAAAATGAATTCAGGACAAAAAATCATTAAGATTATCGCAACCATCTTTGCAGTCTTTTTAGCTGTTTCCATTATCGGAGGCATTGTTGGCGGAATCTTTTTTGCCCTTAATATTGATACCGAGAACAAAACATCAACCACAACCAAGTCCGATGTTAATATTAGTGATGATGGATTTCACTATAATGATGATGAAAATGGGATTCATATTAATATGGGTGGCAACCAAGGCGAAAATGCTGGTGACCAAGCTGGAATGCAATCTGGAGAAAGTGGAGGGGATAATGATTTGAAAAATTATGAAACCTATGATTTTACACAAATCTATAGTAATATAACGGACTTTGATATACAGGCAAGTATCAATAGTGTCATTCTATCAGAAGGAACTGAGTTTCGCGTTAGCATGAAAAATGTTAGCACACACTGTAAAGTATATGAAGATAATGGTGTTTTAACGATAGAAGATACCAGTTACTCCGGACGTTCTTTTCTTTCCTGGGTTGGTGATCTACTCGATGGCAAAGGCTTAAGTAGCTTAAGGGGTGGAACTATTACCATTACTTATCCAAAAGGATTTGTGGCTGAGAGTTGTTCAATAGAAGCTGGTACTGGCTCTGTACAAATGAGTAACTTTCAAGCAAATGAATTAGACATTGAAGCCGGCACTGGTTCTATTACAGGCGATACTATTATAGCTGGATATATGGATTTAGAATGTGGCACTGGTTCTGTTGATTTCGAAAATTCATCCTTTGCTGGAACTGATATTGAAGCTGGTACGGGTTCCATTAAAATCAACGGAAAAATGACCGGTCAAAACACAATCGAATGCGGTGTAGGATCTGTATACCTAGGACTTGTAGATCCTCAAGAATCCTATAAGTTGGATCTTGAAAAAGGCTTAGGAAATATTACTTTAGATGGTTCTTCCTATTCCTCTATCAATTCTTCCACTCCTACCGCTGCAAACAGCCTCTCTATTGAAGGCGGAATTGGCAATCTTACCATTGATTTTGCAAAACAGTTTTAACAATCATTAAGGCAATCGGCCCTAGAATAAAACCAAACACCCCAAAGAGTTGCACTCCGGCATACATGGACATAATGGTGAAAATTGGTTTTATTCCAATCTGATTGCCTATTATTTTTGCTTCCACCCATTCTCTGACTACCTGGCAGATAACATACAGTGTAAACAACACTGCTGCTGCAAGCCAATTCCCTCGAAATAATTCAAAAATGGCACCAGGAATTAGTATAAGTCCACTTCCTAGCACCGGAAAAGCATCAAAAACGCTGACAAATAGCCCCAGAATAATGGCGTATGAACTTCCAATAAGAAAAAAACCTGCAGAGCACACAGCAAATACAACTATCATAATAATTAACTCCGCTTTTCCATATGCCATACCAATTTCTCCAAGTCCTTTAAACACTTTACTTCCATGTCGGTACATCCAGGATTCTTCATAAATTATCTTTAATTCATCCATATCCTTCACAATCAAAATCATTCCCCAAATTACAATAAAAACGCACCAGAAAATCCCAAATATTTTACCAAATTCTGTAATTGTATCCCATGAGATATTGGAAAAGTCATTTTTACCCTGTGAAATTATGGTATCCCACTTATCTTGTACAAATTTTAACGCAGTTCCATCACCCATCGAAAAGGTTTTATCACAACATGTGCAAATAGATTCCATCCGTTTCAAAATTCTTTGCTCATAAACAGGCATCATACGTGCTAATTTTTGCACCTGAAAGAAAACACTTTTGCAGAGTTTAAAAATACCAAACCCCAAAATAGAAAGAATGGCTGCTGTCAACAATGGAATCGAAATTACTTTTGATATGTTCCACTTCTTTTTTAGACTAACAACCAATGGATATAGTAATCGAGCAAAAAAATAAGAGAACAAAAAAGGAACTACAAGTGGCAAGAGGTACCGAATTGCTCCATATACCGCCACTGTAGTTCCAATCATATACCACAGTTCTTTTACGTCTTGTTTCATCGCTGTACACCTCACATGGAAATAAGTATCTGTAAGGCATATCATTTTTATACAAGAACTATTTATTTTTCAATGCGAATAAATCAAATGGCTCTCCATCCGGTAGTAAGGTAAAATCAACCTTCCGCTTTGTAATCGGGTGTGTAAATGCCAGTTGGTAAGCATATAGCCCCATACGGCTAAATCCAGCTTTATCCTTAAACATAGGATTATACTTTGTATCACCCCAAATACCACCTAAATGTGTTGCCATCTGCAGGCGAATTTGATGATGTCTGCCTGTCATAAGTTCTACTTCAGCAAGGGAGCAACCTTCTTTTACCTCTTTTATCTGATAAAACAACTCTGCCTTCTTACCGTCCTTATCCTGTGCAGATGTAATACGTGAACAATTTGTTCTCGCATCTTTTACAAGATAATCAATCAGTTGCTTTTTATCTTTGAGAAGTTCTTTCGTTCCATCGTAATTTAACACTGCTAAATATTGTTTCTTCATATCGTTACCCCGAACACTTTCACTTAGCCTTTTTGCTGCAAGCGGTGTCTTGGCAAATACCATAATTCCACCTACTGGACGGTCTAGTCGGTGAATCAGTCCAATGTATGGTTCTCCCTTTTTGGGTTCCTTTTCAAATAAGTAATTTTTCAAACGATTTACCATATCATAGTCACCGGTTTTATCACTTTGAGAAGGTACACCGGAAGGTTTTTCACAAACGATAATATCTGCATCTTCAAATAATATATTAATTTGCACTTGTTTCATAGATTATAAATATTTCTTAAGAACATCCACTTTGTCTAATGTTTCCCATGGTAAGGAAATATCATCTCTACCAAAATGGCCATAAGCTGCAGTCTGGTTGTAGATTGGTCTTCTTAAGTCTAACATCTTAATAATTCCAGCTGGACGAAGGTCAAAGTTATCACGAATAATTGTAACAAGTTCTTCATCTTTTAATTTACCAGTTCCAAAGGTATCTACCATAACAGAAGTAGGCTGAGCAACACCGATTGCATAAGATAACTGGATTTCGCACTTATCTGCCAAGCCTGCTGCAACGATATTTTTTGCTACATAGCGAGCTGCATAAGCTGCAGAACGGTCTACTTTTGTACAATCCTTACCAGAGAAAGCACCACCGCCATGGCGTGCATAGCCACCATAAGTATCAACGATAATCTTACGTCCGGTTAATCCACTGTCACCATTTGGTCCACCAATTACAAAACGTCCGGTTGGATTAATAAAATATTTTGTATTTTCATCCACTAACTCCTGAGGAATTACTGCATCGATTACGTATTTTCTGATATCTTTATGAATTTGATCCTGCGTAACTTCTTGCGCATGCTGAGAAGAAATTACAACTGCATTAATATGAACCGGCTTGCCGTTTTCATCATATTCTACTGTAACTTGAGATTTTCCATCTGGACGCAAGTAGGAAAGCGTTCCATCTTTACGAACTTGTGTTAACTTTCTTGTTAATTTATGAGCGAGTGCAATTGGATATGGAAGGTATTCAACGGTTTCATTGGTAGCATAACCAAACATCATACCCTGATCACCTGCACCAATTGCGTCAATATCTTCATCTGTCATTGTCAATTCTTTTGCTTCTAATGCCTTATCGACACCCATAGCGATATCTTTTGACTGTTCATCCAGTGCAACAATAACACCGCAAGTATTTGCATCAAAGCCTTTTTCTGATGCATCATATCCAATTTCACGAATGGTATCGCGAACGATTTTCTGAATATCAACATAACCTTTTGTTGTAACTTCTCCCATAACCAATACTAAACCTGTTGTAATGGCTGTTTCACAAGCAACACGGCTCATTGGGTCTTGTTCCATAAGTGCATCTAATACCGCATCCGAAATCTGATCACAGATTTTGTCAGGATGTCCTTCTGTTACAGATTCTGACGTAAATAATAATTTCTCCATAAGAAATCCTCCTTTGATATTGGCATTATTATTTCTCTATCCTAACTTAAATTAGCATTCAAAAAGGGTCCATCATAAGATGGACCCGATTATTTTATCTAATCAAATCCTCTTATTGTTCGACCTGTATAAACAGGATTTACTCGCTTAGATTGGCACCTTCCTCTGACGGGGTTGCCGTGGTTTCGTAGAGCCTTAACTCTCCACCACTCTGAATAAGAGAAATAATAATATTCTATTGTATTGTACGAACACAAGTTTACTCTGATTTGAACAATTCGTCAAGCATTTTATATGTCCTACTGTAAAAGAAAATGCTTAATTAATAAAAAGTTTAGAAATCTCCAACTTAGTTTATGTGTAATCCACTCTGTTGTATGGTATAATATTTCCAAAAGGTAGATATTTCATACTTTCTGCCAATAATGTATATTAGAAACGAGGAGAGAATGCATGAAAATACGAGAACGATTAGTCATCGCATTTTTAATCATTATCACCATCCCAGTTATATTAATTGCTGCTGTTGGAGGTGCAATTATCTCTCATCAGATGACTGCCATTCAACAATCCTATGATGTAGAATCCAATACCATAGAGATTCTGATCAATCCCATTCAGGTCTTTAATCGACTGACAGACAATATTTTCAAAACCATACAGGAACAAAGTGAACTGAATCCTGATCGTTTTTTGAGTCAAACCTATCTAGATACCTTGAATCTCGAATTAGCAACCAAATTCTCCTATCTGGTTGTGGAACAAAACGGTTCCTTCTTCTACATCGGTAACAGTGAAGAATTTGAACCAATTCGTGACAATATACCGGATTATGGTTCCGATAGCACAAATATAGATGGTGGATTTTATATTAGCGGAAGTAATGCTTCATTATTAAAACAGCAGGATTTCTATTTTACGGATGGAACGCAGGGTTCTGTTTTTCTTGTAACTTCAATCGACACGATATTGCCGCAGTTACAATCCTCTATAATTCAGTTTATTACTTCATTTGTTTTAATCATCTGCTTCACCGCAGTTATTTTAGTACTTTGGATATACCAAGGGATAATACGTCCTCTCAACACCCTTCGAATTGCCACAAACCAGATGCGCGAAGGAAATTTAAGTTATGAGGTAAAAGCAGAATCAAACGATGAAATCGGTGAACTTTGCGAAGATTTTGACAAAATGCGAATACGGATGAAGGAATTAATTGAAAGCCGCATGCTATACGAAGAAGCTACAAGGGAATTAATAAGTAATATTTCCCATGATCTAAAAACGCCACTTACCGCTATCAAAGGATATGCAGAAGGAATTATTGATGGGGTAGCGGATTCTCCCGAAAAAATGGATCGCTATTTAAGAACAATTTATACCAAAGCAAATGATATGACAGCACTCGTAGACGAGCTTTCTTTTTATTCTAAGATTGATACTAACTCGATGCCTTACAACTTTATAGCAATCAACATAAATAACTATTTTAATGATTGTATTAATGAATTAACATTGGATTTAGAGGTCAAAAATATTGATTTGGGGTATTTTAATTTCGTTGATGGTGAACAAGAGGTTTGGGCAGATGCAGAGCAACTTAAGAGAGTTATCAATAATATTATCGGAAATTCTTCCAAGTATATAGATAAGCCGCGTGGGATCATTAACATTCGGATTCAGGATGCCAGCGACTTTGTTCTTGTATCCATCGAGGATAACGGAAAAGGAATTGATGCAGATGAAGAATCACAAATTTTTGAACGTTTTTATCGAACCGATGCTTCTAGAAACTCTTCAAAAGGCGGTACTGGACTTGGGCTTTCCATTTCAAAGAAAATCATTGAGGAGCACGGCGGAAAAATTTGGGCAGCCGGAAAGCTTAATGTGGGAACAACAATATATTTTACTTTAGTAAAACGCAACGATGAGGTAATCGAACCAGAAAAAGTTGCGCCAACAAAATCAACGAATCGAAAGGAACGAGTAAAGCATGAATAAAATACTAATTATAGAAGACGAATTAACCATAGCAGAGCTTGAAAAAGACTATTTAGAATTAAGTGACTTTGAAGTAGCAATTGAAACAAAAGGTGATACTGGACTTAAGCGTGCATTAGAAGGAGATTTTAATCTGGTAATCCTTGATTTGATGCTTCCCAATGTAGACGGTTTTGAAATCTGCAAACAGATCCGTAGCGAAAAAAATACACCGATTATCATGGTATCTGCCAAAAAGGATGACATTGATAAAATTCGTGGTCTTGGACTTGGCGCAGATGATTATATGACAAAACCTTTTAGCCCGAGTGAACTAGTAGCAAGAGTAAAGGCTCATCTAGCTCGTTATGAACGCCTAATTGGTTCCGGTGCCAAAGATCAAAATGAAATGGTTGAAATTCGTGGAATTAAAATTGATAAAACAGCAAGACGCGTATATATAAACGACGAAGAAAAGGTGTTTACAACCAAAGAATTTGACTTATTAACCTTCCTTGCATCCAATCCAAATCATGTATATACCAAAGAAGATCTTTTCCAGGAAATCTGGGATATGGAGTCCATCGGTGATATTGCAACTGTAACGGTTCACATTAAGAAAATTCGCGAAAAGATAGAAGTTAACACTTCAAAGCCTCAGTACATTGAAACAATCTGGGGTGTTGGATATCGATTCAAAATTTAAAGGTACTGTTAGAAGCATTATCGTTAAGTTAAACCTAATGAATACGAAGATGTTTCGGGAGAAGTGGCTGTTGCATATCTAACGCGTTAAATGATATGCAACAGCCACTTTCCACTAATCATACTCGATTATCCCTTGGTTAAAGAAACCAGAAAATCCATAGTCTCCTCAGAACTCTCATAAAAGGTAGTCAAGTATTCAGAAGGAACCGCGAAATTTTTTACAGAGTCAGGTGATACCTGCTCTTTTATTATGTTAGAGTCTTTGTAAACTGTAATCTCTGATATTTTTTCCAAAGTTCCGTCGTTATTCATCGCCACAGGCTTTTTATAAGATATGAAAATGTATAGCGGCTCACGTTCTTCCAACTTTTTTTGAATCTCCTCTTGCTGATCCATATAATCATCATCCCACTCTTCTTCAAAAGCAGTTTTTTGATTAAACTCTAATACGCTTTCTTCATCTTCAATGGTATTAACTAATGTATTATCCGCAACAGAATATACCTCTATCTGCGCAAGCTGCTGTCCAGCTTTCGTACTTTCAGACGCGCACCCACCTAAAACAGTAATTAGTGATAATAATGCGATAACTATAATTAATTTTTTATTCATTTGAACCTCTCCCTTCCAAAAGTAATTTACACACGGTAACCAATAAAATACAGAACAACGCAATAATCGGCATGACCGGACTCCAAGCATTTGTAACTATCCCGATTATCACTGCAATCGCAGTTACAGGCAAAGCCACATAAATCCATCTAAAAGCACCCTTCTTACTCATTTTTTCCATATACTCCGCGTTCTGTGCGATCATGTTTTCGGCGTGAAGAGACAACCCTGCAAGGATAAAAAGTGATACCCAGGCTGTCAGCAAAATCCATGAAAGCGAATCTCCCATATTGTCACTATAATTCATAACGATTTGCGTGACTTGCGGCCCAAGAACCAATAAGATAACTCCAACAATTATCATTACAACATACTGCTTTCTGTTTTTCTCATGTTCTGCTCTAAACGCTTTGATTGTTGCATCATCAAACAAAAGTTGCTTGGTGCCAATCTCTCTATAGCGTTTCGGTTGAAAACCATGCCATATAAGCACAGAAATTCCCACTGCAATGCTTAACCAATATAATATCATCGCAGTCTGATTGTAATTAAAAATAGTGACGAACAAATTTGATAATATAATCAAACAAACACCTATTGTTATTCTTTTTGCTCCATGGCGCTTGTAGCTAAGAAATCCGTCTATCATTTCGCGACTGACATAATACCCCAAATCTGGTTGCTCCTCCGCTTCATAATCATCTTTAAGCAAATAATCAAGGGTTACACCAAACATGGTACTGATTTGCTTCAATTTATCCGTTTCCGGAAAACCTTGCCCGCTTTCCCATTTACTAACTGACTGCCTCGATACATTAAGTTGTTGGGCAATCTCCTCCTGGGAAAAGCTATGTTCTTTTCGTAGTGCTTTTAGTTTTTGGCTGAACGTCATTTTTCACCTCATTTCTGCGCTGCTTTTGCGCATCTTTCTTTCTTTTTTGCACGTTCAGTATAAGCGCTCCTTTCGTTTTTTACCACCAATTTCAAGTTGCATCCTGTTAAAATTCAGTTGCTTTTGTTTACTAACAGTCAAAAGACCGGGCGTTTTAACACCCGGCCTTGCATTGCCACTATACATTCTTTAAGCTTTGTTCCATATCCGCAATAATGTCTTCCACATTTTCGAGTCCAACAGAAACCCTTATCATACCAGGATTTACACCTGCTGCCACAAGCTGTTCTTCAGTAAGCTGGCGGTGTGTTGCACTTGCAGGATGAAGCACGCAGGTACGAATATCTGCAACATGCACTTCATTTGATGCCAACTTCAAGCCATCCATAAATTTAACAGCTGCTTCTTTTCCACCCTTTATAACAATGGAAATAACACCACAAGTGCCTTTTGGCAGATATTTCTTAGCACGATCATAATAAACATCATTCTCAAGTGCTGCATATTTTACTTCCTCAATTTTATCGGATGCCTGGAAATATTTCGCAACTTTGAGTCCATTTTCACAATAACGCTCCATACGAATGGGGAGTGTTTCAAGTCCAAGATTTAAAAGGAATGCTGAATTTGCTGCTGGATAACATCCAAAGTCTCTCATAAGCTGCATTCTAGCCTTAATAATGTATGCCATTTTTCCAAAATCTCTCGTATATACAACACCATGATAAGATGCATCTGGCTCAGTGAATTCAGGAAATTTACCATTTTTCCAATCGAAGTTTCCACTATCAACAATAACACCACCAATTTGCAATGCATGTCCATCCATATATTTTGAAGTAGAATGAACCACAATATCCGCACCAAATTCAATCGGCTTACAAAGGATTGGGGTCGCAAATGTATTATCAATTATAAATGGCACCTTGTTTTTATGTGCAATATTTGCAAACTTTTCAATATCTAAAACAGCTAATGCTGGATTTGCTAATGTCTCACCAAACACAGCTCTTGTATTCGCCTTAAATGACTTTTGAATTTCTTCTTCTGAACTTTCTGCATCTACAAAGATACATTCAATGCCAAAACGTTTTAAGGTAACCGCAAACAGATTTACCGTACCACCATAAATGGTAGATGTACTAATAAAGCTGTCTCCTGCATTACAAAGGTTTAGGATAGACAAAAGAGACGCTGCCTGTCCGGAGGAAGTGCACATTGCTCCAACTCCTCCTTCTAAGTCCGCAATTTTCTTTTCTACGCATTCTACCGTAGGATTTGAAAATCTAGAATACATATGGGCAGTTGGCATATCAAATAATTCCCCAATATGCTCTGTGGAATCAAAGGTGTATGTGGTACTTTGCACAATTGGCATTACTCTGGGTCCACCATTTTCTGGTGTATAGCCAGAATGTAAGCATTTTGTTTCGTCTTTCATGAATTCATTCCTCCTAAATCAATAATTACGTTTAAGTCTAATGAATTCACTTATTTTTGTCAATACAGTTCTTCAAGGAATTCACTTGAAAGAACAATATCCCCAATGGAGGCAACTGGACCCGTCATATATACATTTCCATTTGCATCAATTTCGATGTCTAAGCTTCCTCCTGGCATATGAACCGTCATCTTACTGTCTGCAAGGCCTAAGCGATATGCTACGCAGGCTGCTGCACAGCTACTGCTTCCAGATGCCAGTGTATATCCAGCCCCACGTTCATAAATTTCAATCCGTATATTATTACGGTCGATTACCTGCATAAGCTGTAGGTTGATTCGATTCGGAAATTGTTCTGCATTTTCCACAAATGGACCAAGCTGACAAACCAGTTCTTTCGAAATTTGTTCGAGCCATATGACGCAGTGTGGATTTCCAATGGAGGCACAGGTTACGGAATATACATTTCCTGCAAATTCCATGGGTTCGTTGATTACTTCCCGATTGGTACCAACTACCGGAATTTCCTGGCTTAAAAACGTAACTTTACCCATAAATGCCCGAAGTCTGGTCCCTCTTTCGTTTAAATATGTAATGTGTACATCGCCACCAAGTGTTGATAATATAAAATCCTTCTTTTGAATATATCCGCCATCCTTTAAGTATTTTGCAAAGATACGAACTCCATTTCCACTTTTTTCTGCTTCGCTGCCATCTGGATTCATTATTTGAACGGCAAGCTTATTGTCTTTCCAAATAGGTCCAATCAATATGCCATCCGATCCTACTCCAAAATTACGATTACAAATCTTTTGAATCTGCTGCTTTGATAACTTTCCTTCGTTACGATTTGGGTCATATACCAGATAATCATTTCCTAATCCATGATATTTTTGAAATTTTAGTTTCATCCTACTATCTCCTTTAATCCATGTTTATGACAATATTTTACTTAGTATAACAAGCATTATGTTTGATTTACAGTGTGTAAAATGCTTTTCATATTGCAAATAATGCTATATACTATGTTCAATAACGTAAAAAGGTGGTATTGCGATGGAGATGGATCAGTATGAGAAACGAGGGTTTTTACACGAAGATTTTAAATTATTTCATATTAAAGATTCCTCTTTAGAAACCTTTGATTATCATTATCATGATTTTAACAAAATATATATTTTGCTTTCCGGCAATGTTATCTATAACATTGAGGGAAAGTCTTATCCTCTTTCACCCTATGACATTGTTTTAATCAATCGAAATGAACTACACAAACCTGAAATTGATTTTTCAACACCATATGAAAGGATCATTCTATATACCAATCTTTTAGCAGATTCTGTACTTTCCTACTGTTTTGAATATTCAAAGGAGTATGACGAACATGTTATAAGAATAAAAGACCTTCCGTACACACGTCTTTTCGAAGCACTGAAAGAACTAGAGCAGGCGGTAATAAGCACGGATTTTGCAAATGAAATTTATGAGTCCACCTTATTTACAGAATTTATGGTTTTGCTAAATCGAAATATGATTCACAAAGAATATTGTTATGTATCTGCACATACCTCCAATAACAAAATTCACCATATTTTATCTTATATTAATGAACACCTAATGGAGGACTTATCCGTTGATTATCTTTCTTCTTATTTTTATGTTAGCAAATATCATCTGATGAGAACCTTTAAAGCCGAAACAGGGTACTCCTTACATTATTATATTACCGATAAACGCTTGCTTCTTGCAAAGGACCTTTTATCCCGTGGTTTTTCAATTGGTGAAATCTGTTTTCAGTGCGGTTTTAAAGACTACTCTACCTTTTTCCGCGCATTTAAGAAAAAATATAATTGTAAGCCAAGCCAATTAGGAGTAGGAACACACTAGCATGTTGGCTTGAGCCTCGATATCAAAATATGTAATAAAAAAGAATAGGGCTGCTACAAAACCAGAATGTGCAATTCCAATTTGTATACAACCCTATTCTTTATCATTTCTAAAATTGATTCTAATTATGCAAGTATTGCATTAATGTTATCTACAAGCTCATTCACATTTAGTCCGTGCACCATACAAGCTTCTTCTAAGCTTTCACCCTGAGAAGATGGACATCCTAAACAATGCATTCCAACACTCATTAATACAGGTGCAATTCTTTCATCAACCTGAATCAATTCACCAATCAACATATCTTTATTTATCTGTGCCATTTTTAATTACCTCCTATTTTTTCTATAAGATATCAGCCCTTAGACCTACGGTTTTGCCCGATACGATTCTCATTATATTCTATATTTTAGGTATCGTCAAGACATGCTCTTTCTTCCTAGTATACCCAAATTTCTTATTTTTCTTTCCCTCATATGATTTTTCACTTATCTCTTGTAAAAAGAGAGAATTTATATTAAAATAAGCGTATCAATTAATAAGGAGGATAAAATCAATGGCACATAAAATTACAGACGAATGTATCAGCTGCGGAACATGCGTATCTGAATGTCCAGTAGAAGCTATTTCAGAAGGAGCTTCACATTACGAAATCGACGCTGATGCTTGTTTAGATTGCGGCGCTTGTGCAGGCGTATGCCCAACAGGTGCAATCGAAGCTTAATTTTTAGCGGGTACATTATAAGAAATTAAAGAACTATCTTGCTTTATGCTTGGATAGTTCTTTTTTTATACTTATATTGACAATATCAGATGATTGCGATACGATACATATAACATATGTGACAAGTTGCAATGACAAACTAATCCTCCAATTGGCACTACTTATGGTGTACGCTTTGTACGAAGAAGGGAGAAACTATGCTTGGTAATTTTGATAAAAACGAATTACAAAATGAAGCTGAACTATTTACAATCCCAAACAGAAAAAATGATAAAGCTCTTTATCTCAAAGCTTATCGCAAACTTCGCGACCTAATTATACATGGTTATTACAAAAACGGTGATAAAATAATGTCCGAAGCAGAGCTTGCAAATCAAATGGGAATTGGGCGAACTTCACTTCGAACAGCCCTCGTTTTACTTTCAGAAGATGGCTACATAAAGACCTTTCAAGGAAAAGGTACCTACGTAGTATATGATCCCCAAAATTTAACAAATGAGTATTCAGAAAAATATATGCTTCCGCGTGAACGTTTGGAGGCTACTTTAAAGGGTAAGACCATTTCGCATATTGATGTAAATCAATTTACGACAGATTTTGATTCCTTCTTAGACGAAATATTAAATGCAAAGGGCCTTCCGGTCAATCTATTTATTCGTAATTTTACAGTAGATGGAAATGTAGCAATTCTAATGAATGTGTATTACTGCTCATCCTTACTTTCATGCGTAGACTTTAGTAATTACGATAGAACCGAGTCCTTATTAAAAGAAGTGTTTGATGCAAAAGTAAGTTATGTAAATAGTACCATTTCGCCTGCTCTTGATTCTTCCAGCAGAAAACTCAATAATTTTGATGATCGCAGTGGTAATTTTATATTGGTGTCATCGATTTGGTATGACGGAAATGACAATCCTCTTGTTTTTACTAAGGACCACTATAATGGGGATTATGTTGGTTATAAAGCACGTTTTTATAAATAATGAATTGCTGTATTAGCTGAAAGGAGTTTTATGAAATACGAATCCGCAAAATTAACAAATCCAGAAGGTAAAATGTGGCATATTGGTCTTGATGAAAACGATATTGCCAAAAACGTTATTTTACCTGGTGACCCAGACCGCTGCAAAATGATAGCAGCACTCTTTGATGAAGCGCAGTTAAAGACCGTATCGCGAGGAAATCCTACCTACACAGGAACAACAAATGGTACAGGTGTCTCCGTAATGTCTACTGGAATGGGCGGCATGTCCGTTGCTATCTGCGTAGAAGAGCTAAAACATATCGGTGCTAAGAATCTAATCCGCATGGGTACTTGCGGAAACTTACAAAAGGATTTGCCCGAAGGTTCGATTGTGATCTGCACGGGTGCGGTCCGTGGGGATGGTACTACACCAGAATATATTCCACTTGAGTATCCCGCCATTGCAGATATTGATGTAGTTTTGGCACTCCGTGAAAGTTGTCGTGAATTTGGCGTCGAACCAATTCTTGGTATTGTCAGAAGCCATGATGCATTTTATATGGAATCCGCAGGAGCTCATGAAAAATGGGAGGAGCGAATCAAAATTTGGAGCGATGCAGGTGTTAAAGTGATTGAAAATGAGAGTTCTACCTTATTTGTAGTGTCCTCTCTTCTTGGAGGTCTTCGTGCAGGTACGATTCTCCTAACGGGAAAGAGCTTATATGATGGTCATGGTGCAATGTCCACATCAAACAATCCAGACTATCCAAAGAAAATTGAACTCATGACCAAAATAACATTACGTGCAATGGAAAAACTAGATACTTTGGATTGCGACTGATAGGGGGCATACATGGAAAAATATTTACTTAAAAATTGTGATATTGCAGATTTTGATACTCTTAGCTGTAACCGCAATGATATCTATATTGAAAACGGATTCATTAAAAAAATAGCTCCATTCATCCTTTCATCTGATATGGATGTTACCGTAATTGATGTTGATGGCAAAATGGTCATGCCTTCCTTTGTCGATTGTCATTCCCATCTATTGCAGACCTTTTTAAAAGGATATTTAGACGATTATCCCATTACCGACTGGCTAGTGCGTATGTTTTATGCGGAGAGTTTATTTACCGAAGAAGACTGCTATTATTCCGTATTAGCTGGTTCCCTCACGGCACTGCGTTTTGGAACTACAACGATCAATGATATGGCTATGAACACTTACTTTGATGCAGGTATTCAGGCACTCAAAGATAGTGGTATCCGTGCGGTAGTCGGCATGGGACTTACTGATATCTCTGAGAGTATCAATACACCCGTTCATTCGACCGATGAAAACCTAGCTCTTGCAAAAAAAGTATATGATACCTACCATAACTTTCATCCTGGTAAAATTATGACCTGCGTTGCTCCACTTGGTCTTCCTTCCTGTTCGGATGAACTAATGAAGCGGCTAAAGACGTTTGCAAACGAACGCGATCTTATCTTTCATACACATCTTGCAGAAGGTAAAAAAGAGACTCTCGGAATAAAAAAGAGAACTGGTTATATGGAGGCAGAAGCCCTTTATCACCTTGGCCTATTAGATGAACACACCTTATTGGCGCATAGTATCTGGCTCGAGGATTATGAACTTGATTTTATCAAAGATACCAACGCTAATCCAGTACATTGTCCAAGCACCAATATGAAAATAAGTGATGGTATCCCAAAGATACAGCCAATGCTAGAACGTGGGATTAACGTATGTATGGGATGCGACGGAGAAGCTAGTAGCTCAAACCGCGATTTAGTTCGTGAAGCCAGAGCGGGTGCTTACCTGCAAAAAGGCCATACTCTCAATCCAAAAGCAATGGATCTAAAAACCACCTATCGCATGATGACTGAAAACGGTGCGAAGGCACTTGGCTTTAAAAACCTTGGCCGCCTGGAAGTTGGTTGTCTTGCTGATTTAATCGTTGTTGATATGGGAAATGACATTTCACTTGTCAATCGCCAAACCCGAATCAGTAATTTCCTCTACGCAGGCTCAGGTCAAGCCGTCGATACCGTTTTCGTAAACGGCTCCCTAGTCATAAAAGATAAAAAGAACTGTTTGATTAACGAACAAAAACTTCTAGAAAAATGTGAAGAACTTCTATATAAATATCACAGGAAGATTCAGAAATATTAATCGTAATAATTCAAATAAATAAGAAATCAACTGTCAGACATTCTTAATTCAGAAAAAGAGTATTCAATTGTCAGCCATACTTATACCGCTAAATGAGATTCAAAATTAACCGTCTTACTCTTCATACAAATTGTGAACAGTTAGAGGTTATTGCTATTCGAAAACTGTTATCCCAATTTGAGCTTCCAGCCGAAACGGGTATCCGTTCAAATCGAATTAATACGATTATTTTAATAAGACAATAATGAAAAATGAGTGAAATCACTCATTTTTCATTGCCTATGGCTTATTAAAATTGATAATCGTATTGAGATTTGAACGGATACCCGTTTCGGCTGGAAGCTCAAATTGTACAAACCCTTCCGTTTAGCCATAACCCCTATCTTCCTACAATCTCTTTAACAATTCTTCTCTTTCTTTTTCATATCCAGGCTTTCCTAAGAGAGCAAACATATTTTTCTTATAGCTTTCAACACCTGGCTGATTAAATGGATTTACACCTAATAAATATCCACTCACACCACATGCAAATTCAAAGAAGTAGAATAACTGTCCTAAGTAAAACTCATTCTGTTGCGGAATCTTTACTAACAAGTTTGGTACATTACCATCCGTATGCGCAAGTAAGGTACCTTTCATTGCGCTCTTATTTACAAAATCCATGGATTTTCCAGCTAAATAGTTAAGACCATCCAAATCAACGGCTTCTTCTTCAAGAATAATCTCACAAATTGAGGATTCGATTTCTAAGACAGTTTCAAACATCATACGGGATCCATCTTGGATATATTGTCCCATGGAATGAAGATCTGTTGTTAAATCAACTGCTGCTGGCAAGATACCTTTTTGATCTTTTCCTTCGCTTTCACCAAATAACTGCTTCCACCATTCGCTTACATAGTGAACACTTGGCTCATAGTTAGCCAATACTTCAACTGATTTTCCTTTATGGTATAAAATATTACGGATTGCTGCATAGCGTAGCGCATCGTTTTCTTCATAAGCGCTGTTAAGGCATTTTTCTCTCATGGAGGCTGCGCCTTCCATCAATTTTTCAATATCCGCACCACTTGCTGCAATCGGAAGCAAACCAACACCAGTAAGAACAGAGAAACGACCTCCTATATCATCTGGTACCACGAACGTTTCATATCCTTCTTCGGTTGCTAAGTTCTTGAGAGCTCCCTTTGCTTTGTCTGTAGTTGCGTAAATCCTCTTAGCCGCTTCCGCTTTTCCGTACTTTGCTTCTAGTTTTTTCTTTAATACACGGAATGCAATAGCAGGTTCTGTTGTAGTACCTGATTTACTGATAATATTTAGAGAAAAGTCTCGATCACCAATTACATCTAATAAATGTGTAAGATAGGTGCTGCTGATACTATTTCCTGCATAATAAATTTCCGGTGTTTTACGAATTTCTTTCGATACACGGTTATAAAAACTGTGTCTCAAAAAGCTGATAGCTGCTCTTGCTCCTAAATAAGAGCCGCCAATTCCAATTACAATAAGAACTTCCGAGTCATTTTTAATTTTTTCCGCTGCCTTTTGAATATGTGCAAATTCTTCCTTGTCATAATTAACTGGTAAGTCAATCCATCCTAGGAAATCACTTCCTGCTCCTGTTTTTTCTACAAGTGTGTTTTTTGCAGTTTCAGCATTTGCTTTCATCATCTGCATTTCTTCCTGCGAAACAAAGCACTTTACCAATGATTCGTCAAAATTAACATTTTGTCCCATTTATCTGTACTCCTTTTCATTGTTATAGTTATAGCCTAACCATCCTTATTTTAACAGACCACTATAGCAAGTGCAATATGAAATATCTACGATAACACTACAAATTTCTAAGGTTTTTATTATAATTACACTAATTATCAGACTAAATATTCCTTTAAAATATCTTCAATAATCTTATCTTCTTCTTCCTTTTTTGTAGCCTTTGCTTCAGTCTTTGCAACGGCCTTTGCAACGGTCTTCTCTACATTCTTAGAAGTAGCTTTTGAAGATGATTTTGCTGCCTTTGTTTTGATTATCTTTAGATCGCCCTCTTCTTGTTCAAAATAGCTATGCCGATATGCTTCCATCTCTTCTGGCAGGAAATATTCATTTTCTAGCTTCGCTTTTAAGTTATTTTCCAGATAATCTTTCATATGTACTCGTAGGATTTTTTGCTTTGCCGAAAGGCTAAGTAGCATATCACAAGCTATCAACAATAAAACGGTGGAAGAACCTATCGTAAGTGTGGATAAAATAACTTCTTGTCCACATTTCAATGAAAAAGCTGCTAACCCGCCAAATAAAGTAAAAAGCAAACATATCATTGTAATTTGTCCACTCAGATTTTCTAATGTGTATAATGACATTCCACAATATTTATGGGTATATACATACTTATCCACAAAACTATCCACATTATGCACACCCAATTTAATTTTGTAACAGGTATCAAACCGCAACCGTATTTGTTTCATCAGCTTATTTTCCGACACTCCCATCTCTTTGGAGGCCTTTATTAGCTGATGATATATAATTGCCAGAATTATTTTTAATAGTAAACCTAACCCAAATAAAACAAACATTGCATAAATTATAATATTGTGCTCATACATATAAAGTAACATGAAACTTCCCCTTTCAAAATCCAATTTTGTTTGCTACTATAACACAGACAAAACAAGATGAAAAGAGATTTGGCACCAGAATCGTACGACAGAAACTGACTTTTCGACAACTTGCAAAAATGGATAGGCTAGTATAAAATGAGTAGCATACATAAACGAAAAAGAAAGGGCTATTTAGTATGATATATAAGACAAAGGGCGTATGCTCAAGAGAAATTCACATTGAAACCGAAGGAAATATTATAAAATCAGTAGCTTTTGTAGGTGGATGTGATGGAAATACAAATGGAATCTCCCAACTTGTAGTAGGAATGCCCGTAGATGAAGTAATTAAAAAATTAGAAGGTGTTACGTGCGGATTCAAATCGACTTCTTGTCCGGATCAGTTGGCACAGGCCTTAAAGTCAATGGAGGCATAGAAAATATGAAACGAATCGTGTTAACAGGCGGCGGAACTGCAGGCCATGTTACTCCTAACATTGCGCTTCTCCCTCGTTTGATAAAAGAAGGATACGAGGTACATTATATAGGATCCTATGAGGGCATTGAGCGTAAGCTGATTGAAGAGTTTGACGTGCCATATTATGGTATTTCCTCAGGAAAATTGCGACGATATTTTGACCCAAAAAATTTTTCTGATCCATTAAAAGTAATCAAAGGTTATACCGAAGCTTCTTCTTTATTAAAAAAAATCAAACCAGATGTTGTATTTTCAAAAGGAGGTTTTGTATCCGTGCCGGTAGTGCTCGCTGCCAAGCGTAGACACATACCAGCCATCATTCACGAATCTGATATGACTCCTGGCCTTGCAAATAAAATTTGTATCCCATGTGCAACTAAGATTTGCGCAAATTTTCCAGAAACAATAAAGGTGTTGCCTTCTACTAAGGCAGTACTATCCGGTTCACCAATCCGTCAAGAGTTGTTAAATGGAAATAAAAAAGCAGGACTTGATTTTTGTGGTTTTACCTCTGACAAACCTGTCCTCTTAATTATAGGAGGAAGTCTCGGTTCAGCTGTTGTAAATGAATCCGTCCGAAGCATTCTTCCAACCCTTTTAAAAACATTCCAAATCGTTCACCTGTGTGGAGAGGGAAAAGTTGAAGAAAGTCTTAAAGGGACAAATGGTTATGTTCAGTTTGAATATATTAAGAAAGAATTAACGGATCTTTTTGCTGCTGCTGACATCGTGATTTCACGTGCTGGAGCCAATGCAATCTGTGAATTGCTTGCCTTAAAGAAGCCGGCCCTTTTGATTCCACTTTCTGCTGCTGCCAGCCGAGGAGATCAGATTCTCAATGCTGCTTCTTTTGAAAAACAAGGTTACAGTTATGTATTGCAAGAAGAGGAATTAAACAAAGAAACTCTTCTCAAAGCCGTAACTAAAGTTTATGAAGAGAAAGCATCTTATGTTAAAAACATGGAAAAGAGCCCAATGAGTGATGCAATTGGAACAATCATAGGACTCATCAAGGAATGTTCTAAATAACATGAATAAAGGATAAAGGCAAATTATTAGGTTACGTTCAATTTGCATCCGGGCCCCAATATGAGCGGGCAAACCTCAAAACGATTATCGATTTTAACAAGCCATAAGCAACGAAAAACGAGTGATTGGGCACTCGTTTTTCGTTATTGTCTTATTAAAATAATCGTTAAATTCGGTTTATCCCGCTCATATTGGGGCCCGGATGCAAATTGGGATATAAGTTATAGATTTTGCAATAACACCTTTTCATATTAATCTGTAAATAAATATTCTACATTATTTTCTCAATAGTTTTCTTTAGTTCTTCAATGTTTGCCTCACCTGGTTTCCATGAGATGGTAACTGTATCATCTTTATATCTTGGTATTATGTGAACATGTAAGTGAAATACCGTCTGACCTGCGATTACTCCATTATTTTGCAAAATATTTACTCCATCACAGTGTAGTACCTGCTTTAATGCTGTTGCTACTTTCTTTGCTACAACAAAAATCTTTGATGCGTCTTCCTCTGATACTTCATAAATATCTGCAGCATGATTTTTTGGTAAAATAATAGCATGTCCAAAAGATGCTGGTGCAATGTCAAAGATTACACGAAAGCTTTCATCTTCATATACTGTAGTAGATGGTATTTCACCATTTGCAATTTTACAAAAAATACAATTTTGATCTTTCATCTTAGTCCTCCTGTCTCATTTATCCTTTTATTCTTAGTTTACCACAATATGAATTTTGCTTCAATTTAAACCTTTTCCGAGGAAAAGGGCAAAATTAGTCGGATTCTGTAAATGAGTTATGATTGAGAAAATTGTAATTATTTGCTAGTATTGGTCTATAAACAAAGGATAAAATCAAAAAATATTGTACTAAACTAAATATAAACACACATAAGGAGGATAAAATGTTTTCATATGCTGAATTAATGGAATTAGATGGGTTATGTAAAGAAGATAACCGTTTTGAAAAATATGTCGAGCGATTAAGAGAAGAAAATAACCAACTTCTATCAAAGGTAACCCACGAAATTGGCAACCCGTTAACCATCATCTATAGTACCATTCAACTCATGGAGTCTAAAAACCCAGGTCTAAAGGAACAACCCTATTGGAACCAGCTCAATAAGGATGTAAAAGACTTATCTTTACTACTTCACGATTATTCTGATTACAATTCTTGCGACAGCCTCAACTTAGAAAAAGAGAACTTATTCGATATATTGCAAACGGTTAGTCGAAGCTTTGAACCTGTTTTCATACATAATAAGATAGACTGGTCCTTTCAGGTTTCTCGCAATATGATTCCACTGATGAGTTCCTACGCCTGCGATATCGTAAAGATTAAGCAAGTATTTGTAAATATCTTGAAAAATGGTGTGGAAGCACTTGAAGCGAATCAACGTTTATGGATTCAAGTACCTGATTTAGGTGAGCAAATCGAAGGTATCACGCAAGGAAAAGAAAATATTGTTTTGCGCTTTGGAAATAACGGTCTTCCAATTGCTTCAAACGAAATTAAAGGTATGTTCTTACCAAGGGCATCAAACAAAATAGGTGGTTCTGGTATCGGTCTCTCCATTTCCAACCGTATTATCGAGGCCCATGGTGGTAAGATATTCGTAAATTCAGATCAAGACGAAACCATATTTACGATATGCCTCCCACTATAGGTGAAAAAAGATTTGTAGATGAAATTTTTTCTTAAAAATTCATCTACAAATCTTTTTTTATTTATAGGTTCTTTCCCTATTATTTTTAATCTACATATCCAGTTTCATATCCCCTGCCTTAATCCAATTCATATGACGCATAAATTCCGAAATAAAATAGGCTAAAATTGCTGGTGCAACAATCTGCATTCCAAGAATTAAAAGTACAGTTTGTGTACTTCCTCTTAGCGGCGCCATTGTCTGATATGACATTATCTGACCAATTAATCCACATGTTCCCATTCCAGCACCGGTTGCATTGTTGGTAAGTCCAAAAATGCAAGTTGAAATTGGGCCTAAAATTGCACTTGCTAAAATTGCCGGAAGCCATATAATAGGCTTTCTAAGAATGTTTGGCACTTGTAACATACTGGTTCCAAGTCCTTGAGCCAAAAGTCCCCCCGCTTTGTTCTCACGATAACTTGCAACTGCAAATCCTACCATGTTTGCACAGCATCCCACCGTTGCTGCTCCAGCTGCGATTCCTGAAATATTTAATATAACGCAAATTGCTGCTGAACTGATTGGAAGTGTTAAAATCATTCCCATTAATACCGCTATCACAATTCCCATAACGAACTTATGCTGATCTGCCGCCCAATTGATAATGATACCAATGTCTGTCATAAATTTTGAAATTGGTGGTCCTACAAGTAGTCCTACTACTCCTCCGCAAATAATAGATACCAAAGGTGTAATTAAAATATCAATTTTAGTTTTACCTGAAATCAAGTGTCCCACTTCTATTCCAACATAAGCTGCCACAAATGCACCTAGTGGTTCACCTGGGCCTGCAAACGTAATAACACCGTTTGCCAGTAATGCACCTGCAAGTATTTTACTTGATAAAGCACCCACCATACCTGTTGTGGCTGCTGACAATACTACCAATGGGCTTTCCTTTAGTTTATAAGCCACTCCACATCCAATTCCTGCACCAGTTACGCTCGCTGCCACTTTACCAATTATGAATAAATAATCACCATACGTTCCCCCTACTAGGGTCCCAATCTGCTGAATAATGGTTCCAACAATTAACGTTGAAAATAAGCCAAGTGCCATCCCACTTAATCCGTCAATAAACAGACGACTACAAAACTTTTTGATCGCATTCATTCTTTACACCTCTCCAAACTAATATATTTACATCTGTCTTGTCTCAATTAGTATTATCATATCCATTGCTTTCCAAAATGGCAAGATTTATTTTCGTCGTTGTAGAAAATATAAATAAATGATATACTACTAAATGAAATTTTCTAAACAACGAAGTTTCCCAAAGGAGATTTGCTATGTTCCGCTTATGGTGCAAAATATGGGATAATACCCATTTAATAAAAGATATTGTCATCGAAATCGACGAACCCGAATTAACTCGTACACAAAAAATTTTTAATGCCTTAGACGAAGCATGTTATGCCTTCGACCTTTCAAAACCAATCTGGCTCGATTCTACGGTTAAAGATTTTAAACGTCACGACAAGGTCCGCTTTTCGAAAGATAACTTTATTGATTCCATCGATTTTGATTACTTCGAAATACATGTTATCGAGGAAGGCTAAAACCCACCTATTACTGCTTAAACAACAGAACAGCAAGGAAATGCTTGCAACATTTTTTCCCAATTTGCGAAGCAGAGCAAAAACAGCATGCACTCTAACCGCATTTGAGATTAGTGTACCTGCTGTTTTGGCTCTGCTTCGCAAATTGAACACAAACTATATTCTTGCAACACCCCCCATTTCTACTGCTTTCTATTTCTTTTTTCGAAAGACACTTTTTTTCTTCTTTTTTTCATAATCTAATTCAGCTACTGCAACCTCTTGCCTTGCTTTTTGCATACCACGAATTGCTTCATCTAGGCGGCGGAAACGATCTTCCTCCCGCTCTTCTTTGTCTCTCATCATAAAGTCCATTTCCTTTAACACATTATCGGATATATTATCACTAACCGTATTGGATAGCTCTCGATTATTCTCTTTTAATGCCTCTGTTATTAAATCTTTCATAATCGTCTTAAACTGTTGTATTTTAGGCTCATTGTCAACCATTGACTTAGGCTCACCTACTTTTACTATCTCAAGACCATTTGTCTTTTCTTCCACCCTCTGATTGAGTTCTTCCCTGATTCGATATAAACTTACTTCATCTAGTGCGCATATCTGTTCTATCTTTGGTAATGCTAACTTAATTGCTTTTAATTGAAACCCTTTTTCCTTTAGATTTTTAATCTGCTTCAACAACTGCATATTTTCTTCCGTGTAATGTCGATGCCCCATCTCATTTCTAGGAATTTCAAGATGTAGCTCGTCCTCCCAGTAACGCAACACATGGGGTTCTACCTTTAGTTTTCTGGATGCGTCTGATATTATGTAGTGTACTTCGCTCATTTATTTTTCCCTCCTGTTATTCACCTACCTCATTACATTATTAGGTTATTAAAAACTGTCCCATCTTGCAACCAAAACTCATTGACTTAAAATTACAAAAAATCCGTTCAAGTTTTATAATAATACGGTGTTCGATTTAAACCTTTTAAATTCTGCAAAAAAATGATATACTTTTTTTGAAAGGGGCTAAGTTTATGCCAGAACGTACAGGAAAAGAACCAAAGGATATTGGTGATTATTTTTCACTTATTAATGCCATTATTATAGTTTTGAATATTATTATTTTTGTTATTGTTGATTTGAGCCATTCCTCCACGAATACAGAGTGGATGCTACGATGTGGAGCCATGTATTGGCCTTATATTCTAGAAAAAGGCGAGTACTACCGTCTTATTACCTCCATGTTTTTGCACTTTGGAACCGCCCATCTATTTAATAACATGTTGGTTCTTTGGTTTATTGGAGGTACTCTTGAAAAACTAGCTGGTCATATTAAATATGTTTTTATTTATTTTATATCTGGAGTTCTTGCAGGGTGTTTCTCTATCGGTTATAATATTTTAAGTGGACAGACTCCCGTTGCCGCAGGTGCCTCTGGAGCAATCTTTGGAGTTGTTGGTGCATTGCTTTATGTTATACTGATTAACCGTGGAAGAGCCGAAGGCCTTACAAAACGACAAATGCTTGTTTTTATTTTTTTAAGCCTGTATAGTGGATTTGCCAATCAAGGGGTTGACAATGCAGCTCATATTGGTGGTTTTATAAGCGGTTTTTTAATTGCACTTTTGCTTTATCGAAAACCAAAATACAACGATTACAATATTGAATGGAGGGAATCTTCCAATGATGAGAATTAACATATATTATGGTGGTCGTGGTCTTATCGAAGATCCTACTATCTATGTAATGAATAAGCTTACTGATGTACTAAAAGATTTACGTGTTGAAATAAATCGCTATAATCTTTATGAAGATAAACAAGGAATATCAACCTTAACTAGAACTTTAAAAGAGTGTGACGGTGTGATTCTTGCAGTCAATGTAGAATGGATGGGTATTGGTGGGCTTATGCAACAATTTTTAGATGCTTGCTGGCTCTATGCAGATAAGGAAAAAATAAGTCAGATATATATGCTTCCAATTGTCATGTCCTCTACTTATGGTGAACGTGATGCAGAATTTACCTTAATAAAGGCTTGGGAAATGTTTGGTGGCATTCCTTTAAATGGATTGTGTGCGTATGTAGAAAATCATGTTGACTTTGAAACAAATCCTGAATATACCTTATTGATTGAAAAAAGTGCCGAGAGCTTATACCGAACCATTAATCAAAAAACAAAAACCTTTCCAAGCAGCACAAATGCCGTAAAACAGACACTATTAATGAATCACCCCATCGCTTTAACACCGCAGGAAAGTGAACAGCTGTCCATGTATGTTTCCGATGATACTTATGTTAAAAAGCAGAAAGAGGATATTGAAGAATTAACTCAGATTTTCAAAGAAATGCTTGGTACATCGGATGATAACAATGGACAGGAATTTATTTCAAACCTTAAGAATAGCTTTCATCCATTGGATGATTTTTCTGCATCCTATGCAATCACAATCGATGATGCAAATAAGACACTTATTATTGAAGTAAAGAATGCCGATCTCAAATGTTACTATGGTCAAAAAGAAGATGCTGATGTTTCTGCTAGAACTTCACATGAAACTATGTCTAGTATTATAAATTCCCATATGACCTTTCAACGTGCATTTATGTCAGGTGCACTCACGGCAAAAGGAAATTTTAAGACGTTACGTTCTTTTGACACTATTTTTCAATTTGAATCTTAACAATAGAAAAAGGCTATCGCAAAATATCTATATTATGAAGCCATAACAATAATAAAAATCGAGTGATTGTACACTCGATTTTTATTATTATTTACTATTTTGCATTGTACATTCCATGAGCTTCCATGTATTTGTAAATCTGCTCCCCATGTTGCTGTTCTTCTTTTTGATTATGATTTAATAAATCCCTCACTGCCGTGTCTCTGAATTCAAAAATCGAAACATTGTAATCAGCGGATACAAATTTTTCAGTTGCAAGTGTATCCTCGCAAAGGAACTTATCATGTTCAAAAGATGAAGTATTTTCATCCTTGCAAAAAGCGGGATCTTTTCCCAAGGTAGTACCTGCGGACTGACCTAATAAAGCGTTATTTTGTCCACTGTTACCACCACTAGTCATACTAGGCACACTGCCTCCCAATATTTGGGTTACGGTATCAAGATGCTGCTGTTCTGTTTTTCCTATCTGAGAAAATAAGTTTTTGAGTTCACCATCACAGGCACTCTCGGAATATTTCGTGTATTTATCCACGCAAAGTTTTTCCTGTGTTTTTAAGTCTTGTAAAAGAGCTGTCTCTTTTTGTGTTAACATCATATTATTTTTCCTCATTTCTGCCGCCTCAGCGGCACTCAAAATCAGGGAGTGTGAAAATGCCTCAATTTCACACTTATCACCTCGAAAAATAGTATGACCACCCTTTTACATCCTTATTCGTACAATATAGAATTATTTTGAAGGCATTAATCGAATAATTCTTGATGCAAATTCATTAAAATTTTGTGTCTGTAAGATTACTTTTCCAGGTCCAACAAGTTTTGTTAAAAACAAGCCTTCGCCTCCTAAAAAGATATTCTTTATTCCCTTTACAGTTTCAATTTCATAAGATACCGTTTTTTCAAAAGCTACAACATTTCCGGTATCAACTTTTAAAACTTCTCCTGGTGCCAAATCTTTTTCCACTCTATTTCCATCGATTTCTAAAAATACCATACCGCTTCCGGAAATATCTTGAAGTATAAATCCTTCTCCCCCAAATAATCCTGCGGAGAATTTCTTTGATAGGGTAACAGAGAGGTTTACACTCGGTTCTGCACAAAGAAACGATCCTTTTTGACAAATCAAACCGCCTGAACTTCCTACATCAACGGGCAATATTTCTCCTGCTACAGTAGAGGCAAATGCAATGTTTGCTCCACTTTTTTGTGCAGTATAAGTTGCCATGAATAAAGATTCCCCGGCAAACATTCTTCCTATGCTTTTACCCAAACCACCTCTCATGTTGGTGTCCATTAAAATACCTTCACTCATCCATGACATTCCACCAGATTGTGTAAACATGGACTCTCCTTGTGCTTCAAATGTAATTTCAACTGCAGGCATGGTATCTCCTAATACTTTATATTTCATATGCAATCCTCCTATAATAATTTAATTTCTTTTCCTTTATTTGGATTATATCATATTAGACGTATACTTTTCATTCTTTTTTCTACACTTTATGTATGGTATACTATTATCTATGTCATATAAACACAGCTAAAGAATGGAGAAACTATGAATCACAAACATAATATCAGTAAAAAATTATATTTATTTTTGCTTATAGCAAGCTTAATCATTCCTTCAACCCTTTACTTACCGCCAATAACACAAGTTGCGGCTTCCTCTGTCAGTACATCTTCAAGCTATCTTTCTATGATAGTTGGTAATACTGCAACTTTAAAACTTTCCGGAATTACCACTGGAATTACTTGGAAGTCGGGCAACAAAGCTATTGTAAGTGTCAACTTAGACGGAAAAGTAACTGCAAAGAAAAAAGGAACTACTACCGTTATTGCCACCTACAAGGGAAGTCAATATAAATGGATTATTTCCGTTAAGAACTCTTTATCGAGCGCATGTAAAACAGGGGATACCAGCGGACTTTCCGAAACAGATCAAGCAGTCGTAAAAAAAGTATATTCGATTATTTCAAGTACCATTACATCGGATATGAACGATTATGAAAAAGTAAAAGCCATTCATGATTATATTATCTTAAATTGCGCATATGATACGCGCGCAGAAGAAAACATTTCTGCCATCCCAAATGCTTCCTATCATCCAGAAGGGTGCCTATTGTATAAAATCTGCGTTTGTCAGGGTTATGCAGAAAGTTTTGAATTATTTATGAATGCGCTTGGAATAAAAAGTAAACTGCTTACCGGCTACGCTACACAAAAAAACGTTGAAACTACATCTCATGCATGGAACAGTGTGAAATTGGGAAATAAATGGTACCAGATTGATCTAACCTGGGATGACCCAATAACAACTGTAAAAGGCTATGTTGGTTACAATTATTTTCTAAGAACAGACGATTGCTTTTTGCAAGACCACACATGGAATCAAGAAAATTTTCCGGTCTGTACGGGAACTTCTTACTTAATGAAGCCGCTTAAGGAGTATATCATTTCAAATGAGGCTGAGGCTGAAAATTCTTTTCTTACACAGAAAGAACAAGGTAATACTTACTATACTTTTGTTTATAAAACCGATACAAAAATAAACTTTGACTTTTTAAAGACATATAGTAGTTTTTATCCTGTAGAAAGAGGCGAATATACAGTTGTAGAATTTTTTTAACTATATAAAATAAATCCATCTTTGCCTATTTAATTCCACATTATATGGAATTGGATGGGCATTTTTTTTTATTCTCCATTTTTTTCTCTCGTTAGTATTGAGTTTCTTAATTTTTGGAATTTTTTTCAATTTTATCTCGTGGTACTATTCAGTTTTCAATTTTATCTTGACAACTATATTTGTCAATGGTATATTGTAATTGACTACTATAGTTGTCAATATGACAATTATTGTTTGCGCTACATATTATAGGTACATATTATAGAACTTAAAAAGGAAGTGATGGAATGGGACTTCAAAACCATTTAAAGGAATATCGAGCTAAAATCGATGTGAATCAACAGGAATTTGGAAAAATGGTAGGGGTTTCAAGACAGACGATTAGTCTGATTGAACGCGGTGATTATTCACCATCTGTAACACTTGCAATTAAAATTGCAAAAGTGTTTGACGCCAGTGTAGAAGATATCTTTATTTATCAGGAGGACGAAGAAAATGAATGAAACAGTAAAAAGTACCATTGATCTGGAAGACAGAAAGGCCAAAAAGAAATTTAACGTAATCATTATTTTATCCATAACCCTTGGTTTATTGCTTGGTATAGCAAGCGTAGTAGTAGGCGGCATATCCAACTTTTATAATGAAAGCATTTATGAGACTCTAAGTAAAATTGGATCTGGTATTCAAACTATCATGCCATATATCCTACTTTTATTTTTTGTAGATATGGCAATCATTATGATCGGTATTTATCGAAGTGCTAAAATGCAATTTGAACGTTGGGACAAAGAAGATGAGTCCATATTAAAAACAATTGAGGCGAAAATCAATAAGGCCCTCATGTTAACCACCGTCTATTACATTGTCTCATTTTCCATGTTTGGTATTATATTTAGCGGTATTAATACATCCTTTGATTTTAGTATTGTTAACCTCATAGGATATCCTCTTTCTGTCATTGTCTTCATTGCAGGAATTGTTATGTATGTACAACTACAAAAGAAATTAGTTAATCTAACAAAAGAAATAAATCCAGAAAAGCGTGGCAGTGTCTATGATATGAAATTCAGAAAAGAATGGTTAAACAGCTGTGACGAAGCCGAGCAAGTTGTCATTTACAAAAGTGCTTACAAAGCATACGTTGTGATATCGAATGTTTTTTTAACTCTTATGGCGATATTTTTCCTCACTTCCATGACGTTCCAAACTGGACTATTTTCACTACTTCTAGTAGCTTCTTTATGGCTTACGGTCACGCTTGTTTACAATTTTGAATCAAAGAAATTAACCAAATAGCAGAAATAGCAAAAATATAAAGGCTGTTGTGAAACAGCCTTTCTTTTTGCATAACATTCTCCTTTTTTACATAATAATATAGAGTAGCTCTTTTGCTTTTTATCCTTGAGTTTTCAAAAAATAGAGACTATTATGTAACTAAAACAATTAAGTTGGAGGTAAAATCTTGTATTTACGATTAAAAAAATCTTTTCTATACATCTTATTACTATCTGTATTTCTTGGCCTTACAGGATGTAATAATGAAAAAAATGATGCAGAAATTCAAAAAGAATTTGACGCTCTTTTAAATCAAGCTTTTGTAGAAGAAGTACAAAGTGATAGTATTACCTTAAATTACACCCTGACTGAGCCCGAAAAATTTAACATCAAAAATCACACTCCTACCCTAGGGGAATATTCGGTTGACTATCAGATGAAATATTTAGCTATTTTGGAAAATTACAAACGTACCTTGGAAGAAATTTCATATGATGCACTCACCATCGAACAACAAAAAACTTATGATGTCTTAAACGATTATCTAGATACCTGCATAGTGGATAAAGATCTTATTTTATATAGTGAAGTGCTCGGACCAACTACTGGTATTCAAGCTCAGCTACCAGTTTTATTATCGGAGTACCATATGAATGATAAGGAAGACATTGATAACTATTTATCTTTGTTGTCGTGCTCGAAAGATTATTTCGAAGAAATTGTTACCTTTGAACAAGAAAAGTCAAACAGTGGTTTATTTATGAATGATGATACTGCAGATAGTATTATTAACCAATGCTCTCTCTTTATAAAATCAACCGATGACAATGCAATCATCGAGGTATTTGACGACCGCATTGATGCTATGACTTGGCTTACGGATGAAGAGAAGATTTCCTATAAACAACAAAACAAAGACAAGGTTTTAAATGAAGTAATTCCAGCTTATAAAGTACTAATTCGTGGATTAGAAGAATTAAAAGGTACCGGAGTAAATGAAGAAGGTCTCTCTCACTACAAAAAAGGAAAAGAGTATTACGCGCATTTAATTCGATTCTATACTGGTTCTAATAAGTCAATTGATGAACTTCGTAATGGTTTGGAAGGATTAATTGACGAAAATATTTTAAAAATACAAAAGGTTGTTTCTAAGAATCCATCTGTATTGAATGAGGTATCCAATGTAACTTTTCCTATTACTGATCCCAACGAAATTTTAAACACTTTAAAACAAGATATCAAAGACAACTATCCACCATTAGAAGATGTTAATTATCAAGTAAAATATGTACATAAGTCATTGGAGGAATATTTAAGTCCTGCCTTTTACTTAAGTCCACAAATTGATAATTACATGGATAATAGCATTTATATTAATACTTATGATACTTATGATTTATCTGATATTTTTACAACCTTAGCTCACGAAGGATATCCAGGGCATTTATATCAAAATGTATATTTTAATGAACAAAACCCTTACCCCATTCGTAATCTCTTAAACTTTTCCGGATACTCCGAAGGCTGGGCAACTTATGCAGAATCTGATAGTTATGATCTTGCTGGGCTCGACAAGGATATTGCTACTGTATTAAAAGCAAACCAAACAGCTATACTATGTATGTATGCTGATATTGATATGGGCATAAATTATTATGGGTGGTCCTATGATGAAACAAAAGAATATCTTAAAAAGTTTGGCATTACGAATGAATCAGATATTACGAATGTATATTCTGCAATGATAGAAGAGCCTGGTAATTATCTTAAATATGCAGGTGGTTATTATGAGCTTGTCGAATTGCAAAAAAAGGCTCAAAAAATAAAAGAGGACGATTTTGATTTGAAAGAGTTTCGTGAATACTTCCTTAAATTTGGGCCTGCACCATTTGATGTAATCGAAAAATATATGAAAAAAGAATTGTAAATACAGTGGTTGTACAAGGGAAAAAGCAATGGTAAAAGAGTAATTTTTTTCCATTGCTTTTTTCTTTTGGTAATTGACATTTGACAGATTGAAGAATATACTTAGAGTGGAAAACGTTTTAAAATTAGCAAAGCTAGTTATGTTTTTAACAATGTTGGTAATTTTTATTCTGCGCCTATTTTTTTACACGCAGAACAAACTATAATAATAAATCTTAGGAGGAATATTATGTCAACAAAAGCTTATTATCCAATTTCTGAAATTGGAGCAGGAAAAACAGGGTTCTCAAAAACACGTTCCATCGTAGAGGCAGCTTTCTACGGAAACAATGTAATTAAGGTAAATACCTTAAAAGAAGCTTACGAGTTAGCAAAAAACTCACCTGGAACAGTCATTACAGATATGCCAATATATCGCGGTGAAGAATTTGGTCTAGAACCAGACGCAAAAGTTCTTTTATTCAACGATGGTGCTATCACAGGTCGATATGCTACAGCTAGAAGAATTGCTGGAGAACCTGATGTAAATTGTGAGGCTCTTGACAAAGTTGTTATGGATGCTGTATATGAAGCACGTTGGAAAACAATGTATCATGCAGAAGTATATATCGGTCTTGATCCAGAATTCATGGTAAAAGCTCATCTTCTTCTTCCAGAAGGCGAAGAAAATATAATGTATAACTGGATGTTAAACTTTCAGTATATGTCAGATGAATATGTGAAAATGTATAAAGCGTCTAAACCAATTGGTGATGGTAAAGAATCCGATGTTTATATTTTCTCTGATCCTCAGTGGAATGGCTCTGACCGTCCAGGAGTAGACTTATCATGTTTAAGCGATCCTAAATGTTTATGCTACTTCAACACAGAACAAAACGTTGCTGCTATCTTAGGTATGAGATATTTTGGAGAGCATAAAAAGGGAACTCTTACTATGGCTTGGGCAATGGCTAACCGTAATGGATATGCTTCCTGCCACGGCGGACAGAAAGAATATTCCTTGGCTGATGGTTCCAAATATGTTGCATCTGTATTTGGTTTATCTGGATCTGGCAAGTCAACTATCACACATGCAAAACATGGTGGAAAATATGGTGTTACAGTACTTCATGATGATGCATTTATCATTAATGCAGATACATGTGCATCTATAGCTTTAGAGCCTACTTACTTTGACAAAACTCAGGATTATCCTACAGGATGTGAAGACAATAAGTATCTATTATCCGCTCAAAACTGTTCCGCTACTGTTGATGAAGACGGAAAGATTCAGTTGGTAACCGAAGATATTCGTAATGGTAATGGACGTGCTATTAAATCTAAATTATGGTCTCCAAACCGTGTAGATAAGATTCACGAACCAGTTGATGCAATTTATTGGATTATGAAGGATCCTACGATTCCTCCAGTAGTTAAATTAAAAGGTGCTTCTTTAGCTTCAGTTATGGGTGCTACTCTTGCTACAAAGAGATCTTCTGCTGAAAGACTTGCTCCTGGTGCTGATCCAAACGCATTAGTTGTTGTGCCTTATGCTAACCCATTTAGAACTTACCCATTAGTAAATGACTATGAGAAGTTTAAAAAATTAGTTGGTGACAAGAACGTTGATTGCTACATCATCAATACCGGAGATTTCATGGGCAAGAAAGTACAGCCTAAAGATACTTTAGGTATTCTTGAAACAATCGTTGACGGAAAAGCTTCTTTCAAGCAGTGGGGACCTTTCTCCGATATCGAAATCATGGATTGGGAAGGTTTCGTTCCAGATATGAACGATGCTTCTTATGTAGATCAATTAAAAGCTCGTATGCTTGACAGATTAAACTTCGTTAAATCTTTAGACGAAAAGAAGAGCGGTTACGACAAGCTTCCTGAGGATGCTTTAGCTGCGATTCAAAAAGTAGTAAACGAATTAAAATAAGTTTTACAAAACAAATATTCTCGCAAAAAAAAGGATTCCGAAACCGGAATCCTTTTTTTATATAGATATTTTCAATATACTATAGCATTTCAACTATTTCAAGATTTCTCTCTGTCGTTAAATTAATATACTCATTTTCACAGTGTATTAATGGTTTTGTTTTTTCCTCCGGATTAACATAAACAATTTTTCCAACAAGCTCATTACTTAATCGTACAACTGTACCAGAATAAAGATTCGAAATATTTTGCAAAAAAATCTGGCAAACCTTTGAATCCAGCGGGCCAAAGCTTCCTGCCTCTATTTCTTCTGCTGCTTTAAACGGAGTCCTTTTTAAATCATAAGGCTTTTGTGATGTTATTGCATCATAGATGTCTGCTATACCCATTATTTTTGCAAACAAACTAACCTGTTCTCCTTTCAGGTTATTAGGATATCCTGTACCGTCATGCCTTTCATGATGTGATAACACTCCTGAGAGGATATCCGCATCTTGAATGCCCATATCTGACAACATTTTATATCCAATAACTGTATGGGATTTCATTATATTCATCTCTTGCTCTGTTAATTTTTCAGTTTTATTTAAAATACTATCTCTGATTTTAGCTTTTCCTATGTCATGCACCATTCCCGTAAAGACCAGCTTTGAAAGCTCTGATTTCTTCAAATTCATCCATTTTCCAATAGCATAAGAAACAAAACCCACATGAACAGGATGTGAAAACAGGTAGGGATTCTTATCTTGATCATAATTTGATAAGATTAAAATATTTGTATTTGTATGTAGATATTCACATATATGTTCCGTACATCTTATTAGTGGATCAATATTAATATTTCTGCTAAATCGCACATCTTGTAACAGATTCTGCGATACTTTTATGGCTTCATTATACGTTTCTTCAAAATCCATTTGCTACCACTCTCTTTCATCTTTTCTCTATATACATCTGCAATTTATATAAATATATCGTAAGAATATTTATGTCAAATTTTATATTATCTATTAATACAATATATAACATCGGAGTAAATTGCAATAGAATTGTCGTAATTAGTCATTATATGGGTGTAATTGGTTGAAATATGTAATAAATTTACATATTTTTTTCTCCATTCCGCACATATTACGTAATAGATGTAGCAAATGTTCAATATTATGGGTTTCACTTTTGTACCTCTCAATTCATTTTTCTGTCAATAAAGTTTTACTAAGTTAAGCAATATATGAAAATTAGTACTTCTATAATAAGTAGTATAGCTACAGCATTAACCAACTTGTTTTATTTGTTTGAATTGAATTGAGAATCTTTTTCGATTTTTCTTCTTTACTTATTCTACTAATTGACCCCAATGCAATAGCTGATAAACATACCATTTCAATGTCTAAATAAGACCACTCTTCACTTCCTCTATAACAAAAATAGGTTCAATTTGATAAATTTAGTGGTGTTGGATTTATGAAAGAAAATTATCAAAATCTTAAACTTAGACTTGGAAGGATACCTAGGTTATTGGATTTTGAAGAGCATGATTGTGGCAAAACGTTCAGGGGCCGGAATGGAAAAGATTGGAGATAAACTAGATATTTGGAAACAAAGACACCTTCAACCATATGATAAGCCGTAACAAAAGGCTGATAGAGCAGGAGCGCAGCTAAGAGCATTGCACGCTCAGATTAACCTTCTATAAAGTATTTAAGCGATATTATGGCAGGACATCCGGAGAAATCAGAGGTTCAATAATTGACAATAAATAATGCCTGTTTGTGAGAATGTAATTTTACTGTCAAAGGGTTATCATAAACTTACCGTTAATGATAACAATGGGAGAATAAGATTAATGTTGGAGGGGAAAAAATGAAATTACTAAAAAAGAACTTAATAATAGGAGAATTCGAAGAGGAGATATATAAATATGAATAGTATTAAATATGAAAACACTAGACAGAATTCATTATCTAATAAAATAATCTCATCAGTTTTGATCTTTACGATTTTGCTATCTCTTGTATTTATGTTCCCTGAAAAGGTCAACGCATACCAGTATCCCTACAAGGATTCCAGTCGTACAATTGATGAGAGAGTTACGGATTTGCTGTCCAGAATGACACTTGATGAGAAAGTAGGACAGATGTTGCAGGTAGAAAGACTAACAGCTACTACAACTGAAGTGAATAGCTATTGTATTGGATCGGTATTGAGTGGAGGGGGCTCAGTACCTTCGCCAAACACGCCGACAGAATGGGTGGATATGATTGACAGTTTTCAATATGCTGCAATGTCTACCAGACTGCAAATTCCGATTCTGTATGGTGTGGATGCAGTACATGGACATAACAATGTATATGGTGCAACGATATTTCCACACAATATTGGACTAGGCGCGACAATGGATGTGGATTTAGTTGAAAGAATCGGATCAGCGGTTGCGGAAGAACTAAAAACGACAGGAGTTAATTGGAACTTCTCTCCATGTATAGCATCTCCGCAAGATGATCGTTGGGGTAGAACCTATGAAGGATTTTCTGAGAGCCCTAAGCTGGTCGCTGATATGGGAGTTGCTATGACAAAAGGTCTGCAGGGGCAGACAACAGACAGTAACTTTTTAAAAGACACTAAAGTCATAGCAGATATTAAGCATTGGATTGGAGATGGAAACACCATAGGAGGAGATGATCAGGGTAATGCTCCTTTGACAGACCAGGATCTGGAACCATTTATCAGACCATATTCGGATGCAATCTCAGCAGGAGCAAGAACTGTCATGGTTGATCTTGGCATGGTAAATGACATACGCACACACTCTAATTATCATTTAATTACTGAAGTATTGAAGGGACAGTTTGGCTTCACAGGAATTGTTGTATCAGATTGGAATGGGGCAAATAATTTAAATGCTGATTATTCCATAGCTCTAAAAACAGCTATCAATGCAGGAATTGATATGTTTATGGAACCTGATCACTGGAAAAATAAGGACTTTATTGGTACAGTAATCAATCTTGTTAATACAAGTCAAGTTTCTCATAGCCGTATAGATGATGCGGTATCACGTATACTTCGTGTTAAGTTTGAAGCAGGATTGTTTGAAAATCCTTATCCGAATAGAAACTTTCTAACTAACGGTAACTTCGGCGGAGACGCCCATCGTTCATTAGCTCGTGAGGCAGTCCGTAAATCAGCGACATTGTTAAAAAATGAAAACATCTTGCCGTTATCAAAGAGCGTAAGAGTGTTTGTAGCAGGTACAAAAGCTAATGATATCGGTTATCAATGCGGTGGATGGACGATAAGCTGGCAGGGCTCTTCCGGAAATATCACTCCGGGAACAACTATATTGGATGGTATAAGAAATGCAGTAACAGATTCTAATAACGTGACCTATTCTGAGGATGGAATAGGAGCTGTAGGAAATGATGTGGCAATCGTTGTTGTGGGTGAAACTCCATATGCAGAAATGAATGGTGATGTTGGAGCTGGAGAGCATATACCAAATTTGGATTTGAGCACCAGTGATCAAAGTGTCCTCGATCAAGTAAAAAATTCAGGTATACCAACAATAGTCATTATGGTGTCAGGAAGACCTATGAACATTGCCGACCGACTTGGAGACTGGAAAGGGTTTGTAGCTGCATGGCTACCAGGTACGCAAGGAAACGGACTGGCTGATGTAATCTTTGGTGATTATGATTTTACAGGTAAACTTCCTGTTTCGTGGCCATCAGATTTTAACTCGGAAATCAAGATTAATGCCGGTGACAGCAATTATCATCCTTTATTCCCATTTGGCTACGGCTTAAATACTTCTGCATACAATACGAAAGAAGTTCCCGGAGTAATAGAAGCCGAAAACTATAATACAGGATATGGAGTTTTGACTGAAGCAACTGCCGATATAAATGGCGGCTTAAATGTTGGTTGGATTGATTCAGGTGACTGGATGGATTATCATGTAAATATACCAAAGACTGCTACTTATAGTGTGCGTCTACGTGTAGCAAGCAAGTACGGGGCAACGAATTCGGTTAAATTAAAAAGTGGTTCGACTACACTTGCTACTTACAGCGTTCCTAATACAGAAGACTGGCAGAATTGGACTACATCATCACAAAATGTGTTATTGACTGCAGGTGTCCAGACTTTAAGGATAAATGCAACTGCAGGCGGGTGGAATTTCAACAGCATAGAGTTTGTTCCCACAACCTGGGATATTGACGGAAACCTGATGACAAACGGAGGATTGGAATCAGCTGACTTAACAGGGTGGAATACATGGAATAGCGGAACAAATGCAGTAAATGAAGACACAGATAATGTTTACAACGGTAGTTACAAAATGACCTTTTGGGCAGAAAATGATTACCGACAGCTTGCCAGTCAGACGAAAACAGTGTCAAACGGTACCTACAGCTTCAGCGTTTGGGCACGTTCAAGCGGAGGGCAGCGCTCGATTCACCTATATGCGAAAAATTATGGAGGAACCGAGAAGATTGCTGAAATATTATCAAACACAACGGGGGGTTGGACAAGGTATACTATCGATAATATTAAAGTTACAACTGGGCTGATTGAGGTTGGTGTATGGGCAGATGCTTATGCAAATAATTGGGCCGCACTTGACAACTTCGAACTGGTTAAAACCAATTAACTTCAAATAAACTACGTATTTAACAAAGATTAATATAGTAAGCCACTGAGTGTAGAGATGACATTTGGTGGCTTTTTCCTTTGTATTCGACACTATAGATTCCGAACGATAATTCATGAATACCTACAAGTTATTTACATTATATCGCGTGACTTTGACTCGAGGTGGAATTATTCATATTTAATCACGCTTCATGCTAAGCAAAAAAAGCACAAGGACTAAATGTTTATTTTATTCCGGAAGGATTTGTACTAGCTGAAATGCTGAAAAGGAGAGTTGGTTTTCACCGGCTCTTAAATATCTTTATCTTATTGCTGACTTTTTAATAACAGATATTGATTTATGCAAGTTAACTACTCACAAAGTAAAACAAAAAAGTCTTCATGGCATAGGATTAGAAAATGTGCAAAAATTGGTAGATAAATATGGCGGCACCATGAATTATAGCTTTGAGGATCATATTTTTAATATGGAAATATTAATGAAGGTGCCCCTTCCAGTTATGGAATGACACCTTCCTGTGTCATTTTGTTTTAAAAAACACTATCGTAACGAAAAAGAAAGCTGATACAAGGAAAATTGTACCAGCTTTATTTATAACAAACTATGCTTTTATTTTATGCATTCCAAATCTCTTGACGATACTCTTTTATTGTCCGATCACTGGAAAATTTACCCGAATTCACGGTATTCATAAAGCATTTTCTACGGAAGGATATAATATCTTTAAAGTCTTTGTTTGTTTGTAATTTTGCATCGCAGTAAGGTATTAAATCAAGCAACAAATAGTAGTGGTCTGGTTGATGCCAGCTTGCTCCTTCTAGTATAGAGGTATAAAGCTCTTTAAACATACCAGTTCCACCATCATCAAAGGTTCCGTTTACTAAGGAATCTACTAGCTTTTTAATCCTAGTATTTTCTTTGTATAGTTTCTTAGAACGATAACTATTCTTAATTTTTTCAATCTCTTCTACCCTTGCTCCAAAGATATAGTTATTTTCTTCTCCTGCCTGTTCTACGATTTCAACATTTGCACCATCATAGGTTCCAAGCGTAACGGCACCGTTTAACATAAACTTCATATTGCCGGTACCCGATGCTTCGGTTCCTGCTGTGGAAATCTGTTCCGATATATCCGCTGCCGGTGTAATTTTTTCTGCATAAGATACATTATAGTTTGACACAAAAACTACCTGTAATTTATCACTTACTTCTGGGTCATTTGCTATCATCTTAGCAATTTCATTGATGTATTTGATAATCCCTTTTGCACGGAAATATCCCGGTGCTGCTTTCGCACCAAAGATAAAGCAGGTTGGTGTATAGTCTTTGATCCTACCCTCTTTTAATCCATAGTAAATATCTAGAATGGAGAATGCATTTAATAGCTGGCGTTTGTATTCATGAAGCCTCTTTACTTGAATATCAAAGACAAAGTCCGGATTAATTTTAACCCCTTCTTTTTTCTCGATGTATTCTGCAAGTTGTTGCTTCTTCATCTTCTTAATGGTATCAAATTCTTTGATTACATTATTATCCGATGCGTATTTTTCCAATTCCTTTAATTTATCAAGATCTGTGATCCATGCGTTTCCGATTTTATCGGAAATAAATCCGGACAATTCCATATTAGCAAGGCCAAGCCATCTACGCTGAGTAATACCATTTGTTTTGTTATTAAATCGCTCTGGATAGATTGCATACCACTCTTTTAATGCATCCTCCTTTAAGATATCCGTATGAATCTTAGCAACTCCGTTCGTAGAATGGCTACCAAAGATAGCAAGCCGTGCCATATGAATGAGTCCGTCTTCTATAATAAAATACTGTTTTTGGTCTTTTTCTTTTACGCCAAAAGCATTCAACTCTTTCATTAAAGCTTTTTGAATCATTGCTACATATCTGTATACGTTTGGAATCACTGCCTTAAATAGTTTTACGTTCCATTTTTCAAGTGCTTCCGCCATAACGGTATGGTTGGTATATGCAAAGGTCTCTTTTGCAATCTTTAACGCCTTTGCAAATTTCATACCTTCCTCTTCCATGAAAAGACGTATCAATTCTGGAATTGCAACAACTGGATGTGTATCATTTAACTGGATGGCATATTCCTTGGAAAAGCTTGAAAAATCATCTCCATATACTGCTTTATATTTTCGAATGACATCCTGTAAGGATGCACTCGCAAAGAAATACTGCTGTTTTAATCGAAGCTTTTTTCCTTCCTCTGTGTTGTCATTTGGATATAACACATCTATAATTGCTTCGGCATCATTTTTTGCTTTTACGGCTTTGTCATATTTTTGATCATTAAATAATTCAAAGTTAAAGTTTTGTAATGGCTCGGCTTGCCATAGACGCAACGTGTTAATCGTCTGCGCACCATAACCGATAACCGGTGTATCATATGGTACTGCAAATACGGTTTGGTTTTTAAATTCGATTTTGATTTTTTCTTCTTCTTTTCTTACGGACCAAGGATCACCACATTTCATCCAGTCATCGGCTTCTTCCATCTGGAATCCATCTTCAAAATATTGTTTAAATAGACCATATTTATAGCGAATGCCGTATCCATTTAAACGAACACCAATGGTTGCACCGGAATCTAAGAAACATGCTGCCAAACGACCAAGTCCACCGTTTCCAAGTGCGGCGTCTTCTACATCTTCAAATACACGGATATCTCTTCCATTTTCCGTCATAAGCTCTGAAAATTGATTGAGTAGGCCTAAGTTTAGTAAGTTACTATATACCAGACGACCAATTAGAAATTCTGCTGATAAGTAGCATACCTTTTTTTCTTTTGCGCTAAGTCCCCAGTCTTTTCCGACTACCTGTATGGCAGACTTGGAGACACTGTTATACAGCTCTAGTGTTGTTGCTTCTTTGATGGTTTTTCCATAATCCAATTTTAGAATTTGTGATACGTCTATTTTGAAATTATTCATTGTAATTTAGCTCCTTTTTCTTATCTACCATAGATCTGCGTAAGTTCTTTTAGATTTTCCAGGTGTTTCTCATCAAACTGATTCTTTGTAAGTCTCCATTCCCAGTTTCCCCCTAGTGTTCCAGGAAAATTCATTCTGGCATTATTATTTAGCATTAAAATATCCTGCATTTGCAATATTGCAATATCTGCAATACTTGCATAAGCTAAACGGATTACAGCCTCCGGAAGATCTGTTCTTTTCTTTACATGTAAATAGTTCATTGCATAGCGAAGAGCTTCTTTTTTCTGCTTTCCAAAGAAACCGACCAAGGTTTCATTATCATGGGTTCCGCCATATACAATACAATTACTTGATTTATAGTTATGTGGCAGATTTTCATTGTCGAAGCTGCTGTCAAACGCAAATTCTAATATCTTCATACCGGGCCAGCCCGTCTTGTTTATTAGTTTTCGCACGTTTGGTACAACAACTCCTAAGTCTTCTGCTATGATTTCACTTTCACCGATTGCTTCTTTGATTGCTTGCGTAAGTTTACTTCCAGGGCCCATTCTATATTCACCGATCTCGGCCGTCTCACAGGAATTTGGAATACAAAAATATCGTACAATTCCAATAAAATGATCAATTCGAATTACATCATATAATGCTGCATTGGCAGACATGCGTTCCCGCCACCACATAAAGTCTTCTTCTTCCATCACATCCCAACGATACAATGGATTTCCCCATCTTTGTCCCGTGGCTGAGAAGTTATCGGGCGGAACACCTGCAATGTTAATCGGATTTCTTCTTTCATCTAGTTCAAATAATCTTCCATGCACCCATACATCGGCACTGTCCATTGCAACGTAAAGAGGAATATCCCCTATAATCTTAATTCCCTTTTCATTTGCATAGGACTTAACCTTTTTCCATTGTTCATTAAACTTATATTGGCAGAATTTCCAGAAGCGTACTTCATCCACGAGTAACTCCTCATATTTTTCTATTGCAAGAGGCTCTCTGTTTCGAATGTCCTCCTCCCAGGAAAGCCATTCTACATCATGGAAATACTGTTTAATCGACATATATAAGCTGTAATCATGGAGCCAGAATGAATTATTCTGACAGAATGTTGTAAATTTATCTTCTTTTTCATGTTTGCTCTTTTTAAATGCACTACGCAGTACCTTAAATCTATTTTCATAAATGGTTGCATAGTCCACCATTTCGTCTCTTTTTCCCCAGTGAAGCGCTGTTACTTCTGCCTTTGATAAAAGCTCCTCTTTCATTAAAATCTCAAGATCAATAAAGTACGGATTACCTGCAAATGCGGAGAAAGACTGGTATGGGCTATCCCCATAACTGGTAGGTCCAATCGGAAGCACCTGCCAGAATTTTTGCTTTGCTTTGGCTAATTGATCAATAAAATAGAATGCTTCTTTACCAAAGGATCCGATTCCATAGTTCGATGGCAGGCTGGCAATCGGCAGTAGAATTCCAGCACCGCGCTTTTTTTTTCTTCTATTATCACTCATGACACTCTCCATTCTGAATTTTCGTAAACTTTCGTAAAACTTAAGTTAATATTACCATTTTGAACCGTTTTTGTCAATATAAATGTCATTATGTCTGTTTTGAAGTTTTTAAATTGTGGTTCTCAATATGCAAATCGTGATATACAAAATATTTTTTGTATTTTTTACATTATAATGCTACAATAATAAAAAATCTTTATATTTAAGTATTGGGAGAGAAGAATCGCATATGGAAAAAAGATACTTAAGCTTATTGTCAAAGGATTACCCAAACATCGAAGCATGTGTTTGTGAAATTATCAATTTAAATGCTATTAAATGTCTGCCAAAGGGTACGGAATATTTTTTTAGTGATTTACACGGAGAATATGGGGGCTTTTCTCACCTTCTTCGGAGTGCTTCTGGTGTTATTAAAACAAAAATCGAAGATTTATTTGGTGAAATTATATTGCCAGATGAAAGAAATCAACTTGCTGAACTCATCTATTATCCGGAAAAGGTATTGATTGAGCTCGAATTATCGAAAAATATGCTCGATAACTGGAGAAAGATTACCATTTACCGTCTTGTACAGGTCTGTAAAAAATGTTCCTCAAAATACACGCGTTCCAAAGTAAGAAAGAAAATGCCAGCGGAATATGCCTATATTTTAGATGAGCTTTTGCATGCCGATAAGGATATAAATAAAGAAGTATACTATCAATCGATTATTCAATCCATTGCGGATCTTGGTAATGCTGATAGCTTTATCATTGCTATCTGTAATCTGATCCAGGAGCTTTGTGTTGACCGTTTACACATAATCGGCGATATTTATGACAGAGGTCCTCGTCCTGATCTTATTATGAATGAGTTATCCTCGTTTCACGGCGTTGATATTCAGTGGGGAAATCACGACATATCCTGGATGGGTGCTGCGTGTGGTAATCGCGCATTAATAGCCAACGTAATACGAATGGCAATCCATTACAACACGATTGACCTAATTGAAGATGGATATGGTATCAGCCTTCGTTCGCTTGCTACTTTTGCGGATGAAGTATACAAAAATGATGCCTGCCAGATTTTCACCCCTGTTGTTTGGGATGAGAATGAATATGCGCCCGTTAGCCTTAATTTGGCTGCAAAGATGCATAAAGCAATTACGATTATCCAATTTAAATTAGAGGGGCAGCTCATTGAAAAACATCCGGAATATAATATGTCCGACCGCTGTTTATTAAACTTTATTAATTATAAAGAAGGAAGCATTTCCATAGATGGACAAAACTATATATTAAAGGATCATGATTTTCCAAGCATTGACCCGCTAAATCCTCTTGCTTTGACAGAGGAGGAAGAAGCTTTAATGAAAGTGTTTGAACGTTCCTTTGAACACAGCAAAGCACTTCATAAGCACATTCACTATTTGTATTCTCATGGTAATATTTACAAATGTTATAATAATAACCTATTGTATCACGGATGCATTCCAATGACAGAAGATGGCGAATTTACGAAAGTATCGATTGATGGAATCGATTACGAAGGAAAAGGCTTGATGGACCGCTTAAATGAGCTTGCAAATACAGCTTATTTTTCTCCTATCAATGCCCAGAGTAAATCAGATAGCGTTGATTTCATGTGGTATTTATGGTGTGGCAGATACTCTCCTTTATTTGGGAAAAGCAAGCTCTCTTGTTTTGAGCAGTATTTGATAGAAGATACTAGTGTAAAGATAGAGACTTTTAATCCCTATTTTCATTTATGTCAGACCGAAGAAGCTTGCCATAAAATCTTGAAGGAGTTTGGTTTAGATGTTTCAACCGCTCATATTGTAAACGGACACGTACCCGTAAAAATGAAAGAGGGCGAATCCCCAATCAAGGCAAATGGCAAGCTATTTATAATAGATGGTGGCATCTCCAAACCATATCAGCCAAAAACGGGTATTGCAGGCTATACCTTGATTTACAATTCACGAACCTTAAACCTTGCGGAACACCACACGTATGATGCAAAAAATGATTCCTCCATGTACAAACGAACTCCAACTGTCTCAATAATCGAAATAATGAAGCCTCGTGTTACCGTAGGAAATACGGATGTAGGGAAAGAACTTACACAGCAGGTGGAAGATTTAAAAGAATTAATCGTTGCGTATCGCAAAGGATTTTTAAAAGAAACGTTTGAAAATAAGACCAATTAATATTATAAAAAAAGATCGCGAGGTTGAAATGATAGCATTATTAGAAAAACTCTTGATTAAGAATCGGGACAATATAAATGATCCAAAGGTAAGAGAATCATATGGCATATTGTGCGGAAGCGTTGGTATCTTACTAAACATTCTGCTATTTTCAGGGAAATTCTTTGCAGGAGGGATTAGTAATTCGATCGCAATTACTGCAGATGCTTTTAATAACTTATCCGATGCAGCATCTTCCCTTGTCACCCTCTTAGGGTTTAAACTTTCGGGAAAAAAACCAGATTTAGATCATCCTTTTGGTCATGGAAGGATTGAATATTTATCTGGATTAATCGTTTCTGGTGCGATTATTGTTATGGCTTATGAACTTGTAAAGTCCTCTATTACAAAAATTATTCATCCGACTGCGGTTGATTTTAGCGTCCTATCGGTTTTTATCTTAATTGCTTCTATCTTAGTTAAACTTTATATGACGTATTATAATAGAAGAATAGCAAAGAAACTTAATTCTGCTGCCATGAGTGCTACTGCAATAGACAGCTTAAGTGATAGCCTTGCAACTAGTGCTGTATTACTTGCAACGATTTTTGCAAAACTAACTGGTATTCAAATCGATGGTTACTGTGGTGTTCTGGTTGGACTGTTTATCTTATATTCTGGCATAAATGCAGCAAAAGAAACCATTTCGCCGCTCCTCGGGACTCCACCAGATGATGAATTTGTGGATAAAATCCGCCAGATTGTCTTGTCTTATGATGGAGTCATCGGAATTCATGATCTGATTGTACACGACTACGGTCCTGGACGTGTTATTCTCTCCTTACACGCAGAGGTGCCAGCTTCAGGTGATATCCTTGTAATGCATGATATGATTGATAATATTGAGACTCGACTACATACCGAGTTAAACGCAGTTGCTGTAATTCATATGGATCCTATTGTTACCGATGATGACGAAGTAAATAAATTAAATGAAATGACACGTTCCATTGTAAATGCTATCGACGAAACACTTTCGATTCATGATTTTCGAATTGTTAGGGGACCTACGCATACCAATCTCCTTTTTGATGTTGCAGCACCCTTTCAATGTCAAACTTCCGATGACGAGCTAAAAGAACAAATTTGCAAAGAAATCTGCAAGAACTCCAATACTTACTTTTCTATTATTCAAATTGATCGAACTTCTATTAAATAAAAGAGGATGTTGCAAAATATAGGTTGTGTTCAATTTACATATCGAGGCACAAATAGCATCTGCTCTAACCTCAATACGATTATCAATTTTAATAAGCCATAGGCAATGAAACTAAAGTGATTAGGCACTTGAGTTTCATTATGTCTTACTAAAATAATCGTACAAATTCGGTTAGAGCAGATGCTATTTGTGCCTCGATATGCAAATTGGGATAAACTTTTAAATTTTGAAACATTCCTTTTATTATTTAGATTTTGGGGTTCTTTTTTGCAAGCAATCTAAATAGAGTTAATATAGTAGCTGCAAAACAAATGATTGCAGCTACCATATATACGGTTTTCATTCCATAGATAAAAACATCATTTCTTCCTTCGACATAATCTGTCACACGATATCCTATTTTAGCACTCATTCTACTATATAAAAGCGTTGTAGCTAATGCAATTCCACATACCATACCCAAATTTCTTACAAGTGCATTTATGCTTCCTGCTATCCCAAGCTTGTCCTTTGATACGGTTGACATTACTAAGGAATTATTCGGTGATTGGAACAATCCCATTCCAACAGACATTATTGCAATAAATGATAGCATAGTAAAAACTGTTGAATTTTCGTTTAACGTATTCATAAAAAATAAACCTACACTTATTAGTATTAAGCCAATAAAGGTTAATACTTCTGAACCAATTTTATCTGATAGATGTCCACTGATAGGTGCTACTACTGTTAAAAGCAAAGGATATATCATAAGGATTAATCCGGCATGCTGTGGTGTATAAAACATAACATCCTGAAGATAAAACGGTAATATAATATTATTGCAAAAGATTGCAACAAAGGATATAAATCCACACAATATACTCAAAGAAAATAATTTATTTTTAAATATTTCTAGCTTTATTAGTGGATAGTCTCTTCTCATTTCAACAAAAAGGAACACGATAAAAGAAAGAATGGATACTGCAAAACCAATTAAAATAATTGGGTCAGTAAATCCTAGAATTAGCCCTTTGTTTAAAGCCGCAAATAAAGAGACCATAGAAATCACAAATAAAATAGAACCTACCCCATCCATTTTACCACCTGCCGCTTTATATCCTTTCGGTAATAATTTAAATGCAAGATATAAGGTTACTAAACCGATCGGCACATTTATTATAAATATGAATTCCCAGCTAACTACGCCTACAATAAGTCCTCCCAATCCAGGTCCTACTAATGAGCCCAATGCTACTGAAGTCCCTAAAAGACCTAATGCTTTTCCTCTTTCCTTTTGAGGAAATGCCTCTGTTATAATTCCTTGATTTGTAGACATCGTTCCAGCCGCACCGATTGCTTGTATTATTCTTGCTATAATTAACATTGGAAAAGAACTCGTTATACCACACAATAAAGAACCTATGGTAAATAAAGCAATTCCAAACTTAAAAACCCTGGTTTTTCCAAACATATCACCTAATCTTCCAAAGATTAATACGGTTCCAACGATAACTATCAGGTAACTTGTTGCTACTAATTGAATATCGGATGTTGTTACTTTTAAAACCTTAGCCATCTCAGGCAATGCAACATTCACAATACTACTATCTAAAGTTGCCATAAATGTTGACATTAGAACTGTAATTAGTATGGACCATCTGCTTTTGTTTTTTAATTCTTCCATTTTTATTTCTCCTTAAATAAAGACTCTATTAGGATAGTACAATCCCAGTAGAGTCTCTTTCTATAAACTTTGCACGAAGTAATATCTTACTAATTGAAACCTTGCTCATCAAACCATCTAATAATAATACTGCACTCTTTCCTAAGTTTGATCGTTCCTGCCTTATGGTACTCAGTGCTGGTATTTGTCTTGCTGCAATTGGTAAATCGTCAAATCCGATGACACTGATATCATCCGGCACTTTTAATCCACGCCGATTGACTTCCGTAACAACACCAGTTGCAATCAAATCGCTGGCACACATAATTGCAGTTGCACCGTTCTCTATGAATGTAGGAACATGATATCTTGCACAATCTGGTACATAGTATCCATATTCCATCAATTTTTCATTCACATCAAGAGAGAACTCCTGAATGCTTTGCACAAAAGCCATCTGTCTTTGTTGTGAAACCATTGAGTTTTTCGATCCATTTAAAAATGCTATTTTCTTATGCCCTAATTTAACAAGATGTTTTACCGCATCATGGATTCCTTCGTAACTATCCGTTCCTACGTAACCAATATGGTCATTGTTGCAGATATAATTATCAAAAAGAACCGTAGGTACACTTGTCTCATGAAGCTGTTTAATCCAGTCTTCATGCAAAGTAAACCCGATTAAAAAGCCACCGCTAAATCCATTTTTAAGCATATAGGTATCGTATTTTTCTGAAGTTTGAAGATTCAAATTGGTAGGAATAATTGTAACATCCCATTTTCTACGTATTGCCTCTTTTTTAAATCCAGTAATAATATCATAACCAAACTGGTCGATACTTTCATAATCCATATTTTCAACAAACACGCAAACCTTTTTATTTTCCGGCCTACGCATTTTTTTAGTAACATACCCCATCTCAACTGCGGCATCCAAAACCATCTGTCTGGTTTCCTCACTGATATCACTGGCGCCATTTAAACCTTTTGACACTGTGCTTACAGCAATCCCAAGATGCTCTGCAATTTGTTTAATTGTTGCCATTGTTCCTCCTCTTTATGCTCGGAACCCTCGGTTTGCTTCATTTACATTAACAAATACCTCATTCAAGGAATGTTTTCCATAAGTGAGCCCCGCATAAATCGTTTGTGTATTTTTCATTACCGGTTCACTCCTATCCGTTTTAGCAACTTCTTCAAACGCTACTTTTAAACGGTTGATGATACCTTCGACTGTATCAAATTCACTACAATCCTTTTGATGCATTGCTTTTACAATACACTTTCCACAATACTGATACAAGGTCATAAGTTCCAAAGAAAGACGAAATTGAAAATTCAGAGCTCCCATCAGTTCATGAATCAGCTTCTGCACTCGCTTTAAATCTTTCTGAAAGGAAAGCCAATCCTCTTTATCACATTCTTCCCTTGCAGAGAGTAGGCTATCCAAAAGAATTTCATATGTAATAACAACAAGTTCACTTTTGTTTGCTTGGGTAATTCTGGTGCTAAAATCATTTAATTTTTCTTGTTTCATGGCTTAAACACCTCATCTTTACTGTAATAGGGATAAAATGGTCTGAGGTCTTTCATTTGCCTGTGATAGCATTGAGATTCCAGCCTGTGATAATACATTCTTCTGGGTATAAGTTGCCATTTCTTCTGCCATATCTACATCTTCAATGCGGGATAATGCTTCCGTTAAGTTTAATCCGGTGGCATCCAAACTGGAAATGGAATGATCCAAACGATTCTGATAAGCACCTAATTTAGCTCGCACACCGGATACCATATTAATTGCTTCATCTAACATAGAAATTCCTTCATCTGCCTGACTTTCAGTTAAAACATTTAAGTTTTCGAGTCCTAGCGTCTTTGTTGATATCTCAGGAATGCTGACTGTCATAGTCTGTCCTTCATTTGCGCCAATCTGAAGCACCATAGGACCTGCGTCTAAAACCGTAATCGTTGCATCGGATGGAGTGACTGTTAATGTGTCTGAAATTTTGATTTTCATTTCAAACCCATTGCTATCGGTAATCTTTGCAACATTACCGTCCATAATTACTGTCGTTGTATTGGTAAATGTCGTAGGTATGGCTGGTACAGGCGCTGGTGTAGGGACTGGATCAAGCTTAATCGTTGCATCTGCTCCTTTTGCAGTACTAGGAGTGGCAATGCCTAATTTAGTTGCGAGCGCTGCATTATCACAATAAAATTCTAATTTCTGCGTAACTCCAGCCTCATTGGTAGCTATTTTATAAATAGGATTGGCTGCTGATGTGTCAATCGTAAGCGTTGCACCAACTGTTCCACACAAATCACGAATTTTTTCGGTTACTTGGCTTGGGCTATCTCCTTCTTCGATATTCACATCTTCCCCATTTAATGTAATAGTTCCTGTTAAGCTAGAGGTAACATCACTTGTTAATGTAGTGCCTGTGCCCGTTATCGTAGCAGATGATCCCAATGCAGTAACCTGCAAATTATAGGAGGTAGAATCCACTTGGTCAGACAGGGAAATTAAAGTGACTTTTGTGTTATTTGAATAAGACTTTCGATCAACATCTCCATTTAGTAAAGTCTTTGTATTAAATTCAGTGTCCGTGGAAATACGATTAATTTCAGTACTTAGTTGTGTAATTTCTTCCTGAATTGCTATTCTGTCATCTGCTGTGTACGTTCCATTTGATGCTTGAACTGCTAATTCACGCGCTCTTTGAAGCATACTTTCAACTTCACTCAATGCACCCTCTGCCGTCTGAATTACAGAAATACCATCAGATGCATTTCTGGATGCCTGATCTAGACCTGCAATTTGCGTTCTCATTTTTTGTGAAATCGCCATTCCTGCAGCATCATCTGCTGCTTTATTAATACGGTACCCAGAAGATAGTTTTTCCAAACTCTTATCTAAGGCACTGTTTGTATTTTGTAAATGTCCATTTGCTACTAACGCAGCCATATTGTGGTTAATCTTCATAATTTATTACCTGTGTCCTCTCTATTTTTCCGTTTGCATTGCGTCTCCAATGGCTTTCACTGCAACCTTTGCTACCTGATATAAAAGATTTGTAGATGTTTCTTCCTTTTGTGTCCCTTGTACCTTTGCATTCTCGACTGCTTTTTTATCATATCCAAAGGTCAACTGTTTCACTTCGAGGCCCAAACGTTCAAACCCTTCACTCATTTGCTTTTTGGCAGCTTCCATTGTTTCTAATCCGTCCTTGGAATCACACAAGATAAATCCTTTTATCGTATCCTCTTTCACGGTAAAGCCACCTTCTAGTTTTCCGTATTCTTCGCTGTCCATGCTTACCGTTATTTTTCCACTATCTAATGTTCCTTTTAGTAGTGTTAGATTCATAGTAGTTACTTGATTTCCTGTCATAATAGGAATCTGATAGCATTCCTGGCGACTAAGTCTCTTAGCAAGTTCAATTCCATTTGCAAATATACGAAGCTCATCCACTTTTGCACTGGATTCGTCCTCTATTTGATTTTTATATTCCTCGCTAATTAGTTCTTTTACCTTTTCTTCTACCTGGTCATATTTCGTTTGCAGTGTATCGGCATCCTCGATAGCATCCGGTATTTCGGATATCATCTCACTATATTCATTATCGGCATTTTTATTAAAATCCTTAAAAAAGCTTTTACCGTTTGTATAAAACGCATTTGCAGAAACTATATTTTTTATGGTAGGCTCAATCTGATAACTTTCCAATAAATTAACTGCTTCCTGACTTGTCTTTGCAATTTCCTGAAGCTTTTGGGTCATATAAGAAGCGTATTTCATATTCGTTTGATTATCTTCTATGGCTTGTTCTAAATTATCTTCTAACTTTTCTAACGTCATATCCATAAGACCACTTACGCCATCTTGCAATACGGTATTTAATTTCTCAGGAGCTACCTCATCCATAATACGAGATAATACTTCTTGATAATAGCTAACCTGCATTTGCTGATTTGTTTCTTTCTGGCTTAACGTACTCTCATTACCAGATGTGTTGGCTTGGCTTGATGTATTTGACTGTGTATCTTCGAACGATTTAAAATCACCACTAAAAGAAGCTTCAATCTGATCCGATATTCTCTCCTTTGAAAAGCTCAAACTGGAAAGTGTCCCAAACGAATCATCGATTGATACGTCAAGACCAGAAGCTTTTTTACTTCGTACCGCCGACAACAAATTCTTAAGCGTTAGATCCATTCCATTATTAAGGACTGCTCCGATTGCTGCACCATCTGTCTTCTCTACATTATTTAAAAGTCGGTAAATACCTATGTAGCTGCTTCTTTCATCCTCTGATATTGCATTGTTTTGCTCTAGCTTGTATAAATACTCACTATACTTTTCTTCGTCAGTAGCACCTAGCTCTCTTCGTATGGAAGCTACTTCTTTCGTTAATTCCTCTAGATTTACGTTAAGAGGGTTGATCTCTCTCTTTATTAATTCTACGGTAACTGCTGGCTTTAATTCGTTTAATAAGTTACTTACTTTCGAATCGTACGATTTTACTGCATTAATCGATTCTTCATTGATATCCATTTTGTTATACGATAAAATACGAACGGCTCTTTCATTTGCCGTGTTATCTTCCAGCCCTAACTCATTCAAAATATCTGGAACATTTTGAAACGCTTTTTTCATTGAGTCACCCATGTCACTACGCGGTGTCGTCATTAAGGCTTCATATGTCTCGCCCGCCTTATCAAGTTGTACTTTCATACTGGTAGCTGCCTCATTCAGACTTCCAACCGTCTGAATCTCGCGTTGCTTCAGTGTTGTACCTAGTATATAATTAGGAGCTTCTTTTAACGAATTGACCGTTTCTGTCGTGGTTTGCAACAAAGTGACTTCCTCTTGTGTTGAAGATTTAGACGCCTCTGTAAACAACCCCTTATAATAATCTTGTTCTATTTGTTTTAATCCATCCACTACACTTTGAAGATCTGTTGTATCAAACGATATTCCCTTAGAAAGAAGCTTAAGTCCGGCTTCCGTGGTGAGCTTGAGTCGAATTTCTTCTAGTTGACGCTTTGCAGTAATCGATGCAATGTCTGTATTTTCTTTCAAACTTTCCGAAAGTCTTGCAAAGTCTTTGATTGCCCGCTCTACTGTATTCTCAGCCGTTTCATCTAAGTTTGCTTCTTCTGGGTTTAACCCTTTGCTCATTGCACGCGCCATTTTACTTAGGATATCATCTTCGTTTGCATTTTGTTTCACTTCATCAAGTGATTGAAGAGCACTTAAGCTGTCTTTGGTAATTGGAAGTTTGTTCTCATACAACCATTTTGCCTGATTCATCGAATCATTTGTAACTTTCATCCCTGCTTGTTCAATAATCCCTTTTACTTGATTTTCTATTGCCTCAAAATCGCCTTCACCCGCTGTCATTCCATTACTATTTGTTGCACTAGCCATACTTGTTGAATACTGACTATGGTAAATGTTTTCTACTGTTGGAGCCAACTCATTGTCAATCATATATGCCTTGCCACCTTCAGAGAGTTGCCCAACCGTTCCCATCATGCTCATTGCACTCATAAGGCTCTCTACGTTTTCCTGTGTTACTGGCATATTTGCGTCCACAAGTTTTTGGGCAAGCTTTTTAGCCATTGGATTTGATATTTTATTCCCAATGGCTATCTTCTTTATTGTATCTTCCATTTCATCTTTGTTTTCAACTCTAGTAGTTATATTTTCATCACGAAATTCTCTATTTTCTTTCATACGCACAAGTGCACGATCAAGTCGGCCTGCCTCATAAGATTCAAAGGAAATACCCTCTTCTTTCAGATCTTGATAATCCTCTTTTGTCATCTTATTCGAAGCATCTTCCAAAGACGCATCCTCTTCCGCTTTTGTTTCTACTACATTTTCTTTTACTTTTTCGTCTGCACTTTCTAATAATTCTGTATAGGTACCAAACTTTGCATCTTTTTTTCCCTGTGATACAATTACTGCATCGGATTGAGATGCCTTATTTATTTGTTGTGACTTGTTCGTCTTAGTATCGTCCGTGATTTTAGATGGTACGAGCAAGCTTCCTTGTTTGTCCGTTCCTTGAAGATTGGCAATATTCATAAGTCTCACTCATTTCTTTGATTGTTTTCGTGTTACTATCTATTTCGGACGAAATGAGAAAAACCTAAAGTATCTAAAGCATCTTTCTTCTTTTTAAAATGAAAAATGCAACAATACATACGAATGCTATCAAAATACATATAATAAGAAATCCATATGGTGTATCGGATAGTGGCATCCACTTTCCACTTACATTCATTCCATAAATACCAGATATAATGGTCGGTATCGCCATGACTAAGGTAATTGAAGTCAAAAATTTCATTACATTATTTAATCGGTTATTAATAATTGTTGATACAAGATCTCTCGTACCATGAATGATATCTCGATAGATATTGGTCATTTCAATTGCCTGTCGGTTCTCGACCATAACATCATCTAAAAGCTCTTTATCCTCTGGATATTGCTTGATTCTCTCATATCGGTTTAAGCGTTCTAATACCAGTTTATTTGAACTTAGGGATGTAGCAAAATATACAAGGTTGGTTTCCAATTCATGAAGGTTAATTAAGTCAAGATCCTCGGTAGTCTCGCTACTGACCCTTTTTTCTATCTCGCTACGTTTCTTATCGATAACACGAAGATACGCCTGATAAAGGTTTGTTGTACGTAAAAGGATTTGATAAACAAATCTCATTTTCTTTTTCGTGCTAAATCCTTTCACGCGATTGTTGTAAAAATTAGATAAAATAATTGTATCATTGGAGCATACCGTAATGATTGCATCCTTTACTAATAGAATACCTAGCGGAATTGTTGTATATGCTCGTTGTTCATTTCTTATTTCTTCAAAAGGAATATCCTCTAAAATCAAAGTATAACCATCTTCTAACTGAACACGGGAACTTTCCTCATCATCCAGTGCTGCTTTTAAATCATTGATATCGATGCTATAGTAATTGGCAACTTCTGTAAGTTCCTCCATACTAGGAGATATCAGATCAACCCAAGAATCCTGTTCATATTCTTGCCTTTCTGAAAGGATTCCATTGTCAGTTTTGTAAATTTTCTTCATATGATTGATCTCCTTTGCAATTTATTTTTTTATTACGGTAGCATCATCTAACAATATCGTAAATGGCCCATCATTAATCAATGATACCTGCATATCTGCGCCAAAGCTTCCGCTCTCAACGCTTCCTAATTTTTCTCTACATTTTTCAAGAAACAATTTATATAAGTATTCTGCTTTCTCTGGAGGTGCTGCCTCAATAAAACTGGGTCGATTCCCCTTTTGACAATTTGCATAAAGGGTAAACTGGGAAACAACCAAAAGTTCTCCACCTACATCCATTAAAGAAAGATTTGTCTTTCCATTTTCATCTTCAAAAATACGAAGCTTTAAAATCTTTTCGATATATTTGTCTAATATCTCTACTGTGTCATCCGTCCCGACACCTATAAGTAATAACAGTCCTTTTCCGATCTTTCCAACTATTGTTTCCTCAATGGAAACCTCCGCTGATTTTACTCTTTGAATCACTATTTTCATATCGGAGCCCCACTTTCTATTTCATCTTTTCTATCGTACCATGTTTTACACAGAAGGACAAGAATTCGTATAAATTTTATATTTAAAACAACTGCATCATCTTCTATTTAACTTTATTTTTATATTGTTCATACACTAACTGATACAGGTCTTTCACCTGATTGTTACCTACAAATCCAATATGTGATAATCTATAGTTTACAGAAAGTGTACCATCCGAATACAAAAAAATGGTATCATCAGTGCCATCACTATACCAAATACGAATCATAATTTCAGAGGTTGGTTCTGAAAAATTTCCCTGTTTATCAATATAATTTCTATAGTGATATTTTTCTATAATTTCTAACAATTGATTAATTTCTTGTTTATTTTCTAAAGAATATGATTTTAATGCTTTATTACTTAGTTTCATCACGTTTTCTGCATAGTCTATACTAATTCCTAATATTGTTTTATGTTTTTGATAAAACGTATGCGGAAAAGTAAGTATTCCATATATACATATTATTATGATACTTATTAACAAAATCCAACGGTGTTTTATATGCTTCATTGATTTTACTCTCTTTCTTGCAAAATTTACAACTGCTATAATATTTTCCCTGTTTTATAACAGTACCTTCTTATTATATTGCTGTCAATATTTTACATCGCATTTATCTTTGACAAAATTCTCGTGCCTAAGAATTACTTTACAAAATAGAACATAGATAGTACCATTAAATAAAAATGTGAGGGGGTTTTTTGAACAATGAATTATTCGAAAGAAGTACATACTTTTAAAAGCAGCAATGGGTGTAATGATGTTACTTATTATATTTACAAACCACTAAATCCACCAAAAGCTATTTTACAGATTTCACACGGAATGTGTGAATATGTGGAGCGCTATGAATACTTTATAAATTTTATGACAGGGCAGGATATATTAGTCTGTGGAAATGATCATATTGGTCACAAGAATAGTGTGGCAAGCAAACAAGACCTTGGATACTTTGCTCCAAAAGATGGATGGACTTTTCTTCCTAAAGATCTCGCAAAACTAACTAATATTATGAAAGAAGAATACAAAGATTTACCAATATTCCTCTTTGGGCATAGTATGGGTTCCTTTATTGCAAGAACTTATATTGCAGAATATGGAGACCTAATTAATGGAGCAATTATCTGTGGTACCGCAGGCACAAATCCAATTTTGGGACTTGGAACATTTTTAATCTCCATGGTCAAAACCTTAAAAGGTGAACGCTATCGCAGCAAATTTTTAGATAATATCATGTTTGGTTCTTATAATAAGAAGTACGAAAAGGTGCGTACTTCTAAGGATTGGCTGACTAGAGATGAGGCAATTGTTGATAAATATTTAAAGGATGAATACTGCATGTTTATCTTTACGACCTCCGCTTTCCATGACTTATCTATGTTGCTTGGTTATGTTTCCTCCGACAGTTGGTACAAGGCAGTTCCAAAGAATCTACCTCTTTATTTAATAAGTGGTTCTATGGATCCTGTCGGCGAATTTAGCAAAGGTGTTCTTGAAGTAAAGGAACGATTGGAGGCGCAAAAATTGTCCGATTTTTCCTTTAAACTGTATCAAGATTACCGCCATGAAATATTAAATGAAATCGGAAAAGAAGAAGCATATGGTGACATTCTTTCTTTTATAAAGACTCATATTTAGATACTCAGTCTCAAATGAATTTGAATTCTTTCTCCCTTTTTAACTTAGTTTAAACTTATTACTTACAATATAGCAAAAGAAAAATAGGATCAGATGAAGGTGTACTCTCCAATACACGTCATCTGATCCTATTTCTTTTAAAGTTACCCTCTCACGTTCCCCAACGTTAAAAATACGGCTTCTCCTCTTACCTCTAACGATCTTTTATATAATAACATTTTTTGTTTATTTTGTCAATAGCAAGCTGTTTTTCTTTGTTTTTTTATGCAATATCACAACGTCATGCGTCGTTTGAACAAAAGGTAAAAACTGATATATAAATTGATTTCAAAAAAACAATTGACAACTAGGAGAAAATAATATAAAACTAATATATGAACAATTGTTCATATATTAGTTTATGGAGGTGATCTTATGGATAAAAAACATGTAGAAGTATGTGAATGTAATATAATACATCATGAAACCATTGATTTTGCATTAGAAAAAATGCCAGACGAAGAAATATTATATGACCTAGCGGAGTTATTCAAGGTATTTGGAGATACTACCCGCGTAAAAATTTTATGTGCCTTATTTGAATCCGAAATGTGCGTATGTGATATAGCAGCACTGCTTAATATGACGCAATCCGCCATTTCCCACCAGTTAAGAGTCTTAAAATCGGCAAAGCTTGTCAAAAACAGAAAGTCTGGAAAGGTTGTATACTATTCCTTGGCAGATGAACATGTAAAACACATTTTTGATCAAGGCTTAGCCCATGTAACAGAATAGAAAGGGAACCCTTATGGAAAATAAATATTATTTAGATCATCTTGGATGCGCAAATTGTGCCGCAAAAATGGAAGTAAAATTAAAAAATCAACCACAGATAAATGATGCTGTGATTGATTTCGTAAATAAAAAATTAATTATAAGTATAAAAGATGATATGAGTGAAGAAGCACTACTCGCTTTGATTATTCCAATTATTACTGGGATAGAAAAAGATGTTGCTATTGTATGCTGGGATACTTATAAAGGAGTTGGTTCAAAATCGCATAACAATGTAGCACATTCTATTGAGGAACATGGCGATGCTTGCCACTGTGGTGGACATGAACATAAGCATGAAATTAGCCATGAGCATAGTGCCGATTGTTGCTGCGGTGGGCATGAACATAACCGTGATGATAATAGCGATTGCTGCGGTGGGCATAATCATGATGAGGATTGTGGTTGTGCTACAAATAGGCATTCTTCTGTTAGCGAAAGCCTAAATCTTTCGAAATTGCTGCCACTTGTCATCGGCTCCATTATTGGTTTTGGTTCTCTTTTATTACTACCAGATGGTATCCCCCAGTTTATCGGTATATTGATTGGTTACCTTATTCTATCGTTTGAAGTTTTATTTACTGCTGTTCGAAACATTGCTCACGGTGAAGTATTTGATGAAAATTTTTTAATGGCTATTGCGACCATTGGTGCTTTCTTGATTGGAGAATATCCGGAAGCTCTCGCTGTTATGATTCTTTATCAAATCGGTGAATACCTGCAGGATATGGCCGTTGATAAATCTCGTAAACATTTAACCGATGCAATGAATATAAAGGCAGAATATGCAAATGTAAGAACGAATGATGGAATTAAGCGCTTAGCTCCTGAGGAAGTGTCCATCGGGGACATAATTTTAGTAAAACCAAGTGAACGAATCCCTCTTGATGGTATTGTAGTAGAAGGTTCCTCCTTTGTAGATACTTCTTCTCTCACTGGAGAATCTGTACCAAGAAAAATTTCGGAAAACGAAGAAATTTTAAGCGGTTGTATCAATGGTTCTGGAACGCTTTACATTGAGGCAACAAAACTTTATAAAGATTCAACGGTGGCCAGAATCCTAGACCTCGTGGAAAATGCCTCTGCAAGAAAATCTCCAACCGAAAACTTTATTACAAAATTTGCTCGAGTTTACACACCGATTGTTGTAATTATTGCATTACTCCTTGCAATTTTACCGCCTATCGTAACCGGCACTTTTGACTTTTTTCCTTGGATATATAAAGCGTGTGGATTTTTAGTTGTATCCTGTCCTTGTGCCTTAGTTATTTCCGTACCTCTTGGATTTTTTGGCGGTATTGGCTGTGCCTCTCGTAACGGAATTATCATAAAAGGAAGTAATTATTTAGAAGCATTGAACGGCGTGACTTATGCCGTATTTGATAAAACAGGAACCTTAACAAAAGGAAGTTTTCGAGTAACAGACATTGTTCCATTTAATGGATTCGATAAAGAAGAATTGCTTAAAACTGCTGCCGTAGTTGAAAGCTTTTCCACACATCCAATTGCAAAATCGATTGCAAAAGCTTATGGAGGGGCACTTAACTTATCCGAAGTTAAAGATTACGAGGAAGTTGCCGGACACGGTGTTCACGCATATTACAACGGAAAAGAAATTCTCTTAGGAAACTCAAAATTATTAGATGCCTCTAATATTTCTTATTCTGCTCCCGAAAAAATCAACGGAACGATTACTCACCTTTCCATTGATGGTATATATGCCGGATATATTCTTATTGCCGATGAAATGAAAGAAGATAGTAAAGCAGCCATTCATGGTCTTAAAAAATTAGGAATAAAGACCATAATGTTAACCGGTGATACGGAAGCTACTGCGGCTTATGTTGCAAAAGAGCTCAAATTAGATGCTTACTATTCCCAGCTATTACCTGGTGATAAAGTGGATAAAATCGAGTCCATTCTATCGAAAGCAAAAGACAAAGAAAAGGTTTTGTTTGTTGGTGACGGTATCAATGATGCGCCGGTTTTGGCCAGAGCCGACATTGGTGTCGCAATGGGAGGTGTTGGTTCTGATGCCGCCATTGAAGCTGCAGATATTGTTTTAATGACAGATGAACCATCCCAATTAGAACGCGCAATCTCAATTGCACGATTTACCCGAAAAATCGTATCTGAAAATATTGCTTTTTCTCTTGGTGTAAAAGTATTAGTCATGATATTACTTGCGTTTGGTTTTGCTAATATGTGGCTGGCAATTTTTGCTGATGTCGGAGTCGCAATGATTGCTATCGTAAATTCCATTCGTACTTTACGAGCATAAAAAGAATTAAAATCATAAATAAAAATAGGACAGTAGCAAAAGAATTTGTATTACTCTTGCTACTGTCCTATTCTATTGAAGTTTATTGTACTTTATAGAAATATACAAATTTATTTTAAGACAAATCCAACCTCTTAATTATCAAACTTAAAACCTTTTAGAAGCGCTCCAAGTCCAGTTGTTGCTTCTTCCCCAGAAGTATAATCAAGTGGAGCTGACTCAACTTCGTCAAGCACTTCTTCTCGGTCTTCTACGGCTTTGATGCTCAGGCTGATTTTTCCATCCTTTACATCAAGAATCTTAACTTTAACTTCTTCGCCTTCTTTCAACACTTCACCTGGATGTTTAATATGTTTTCCACAAATCTGTGAAATATGAACCAAACCGGTTAGTCCGTCGCCAATATTAACAAAGCAACCATATGGAGCAATTTTTTCAATAACACCAGTGGTAACAATTCCCTTTTGAAGTTTTGATATCTTACTAGATTTATCCTTTTCATCTTTTTTCTTAGCCACTTCTTTTGCTGAAAGTACTAGTTTACGATTTGATTCTTCTACTGTAATAACCTCGACTTCCAAGGTCTTACCAAGAAATTCAGTTAAATCTTCGACATATGTTAATGCTAACTGAGAGGCAGGAATAAATGCACGAATTCCTTCTAAATAAGTAACTACCCCCGCGTTTACCGCTTCAGCAATTTTAACAGTAACTACACGATGTTCACGAAATGCCTCTCTAAGCATATCCCACGCCAAAATATCAGTCGCTTGCTTCAAAGACAAGACAATATTTCCTTCTCCATCATCGTCAGATAGTACCATTGATTTGATACTCTCGCCAACTTGGATGTCTGCTTTAATTGAAAACTTAGGGTCATTACTCAATTCCTCTAGTGTAATAATTCCTTCGGTATAATATCCCAAATCCACGTTCACTTGGGTTTCTGAAACACCGATAACCGTACCGCTAATAATATCTCCTTCCTTTAATTTCTTAAAGGAACGATTGATTTCGTCCTCAAAGGATTTCATTGATGGAATAGTTTCTTCACACATTACACTCACTCTTTCTATTTAATATTTGTATTCAAAATAATTTTTATTATATATCATATATACGTTATTTTATAAAACAAGAGAAAATCAAACACTTATAATTATGTTTAATAAAAATAAAATAACACCAATTAAAGCGCCACTACAAATCACATTCACAATCAAAGAAATAACCATTAAACGTGATTTTTTCTTTGTAACTTCCAAAACTTGTTCAAATTTTTCGATTATTTCCATACGATTCGCTGTATAATTTTTATTTACCGGTTCAATAATCAAATTGTCAATTCCGTCAAGCTTCTCTACAATCTGCTTTTGTGTTTGCGTAACTTCCTGCATCATTTCCTGCAATGAAGCTATTTCATTTGATATCTGATCTTGATTTGGCCTCAGTTCATCTAATTCTTCCTTTAGATAGGTTAAGTCTAGTGCAACCTGAACAGCTGCCATCTTATCTTCTTCGCTAACGCTATGTGCATCTAATTTTTTTTGGTATTTGTCCAATGTTTTCTTATACTCGTCCAATAACGAAAGGTAGCTCTTAATCTGCTTTAATATATTCGCATTATCAAATAAATTCACCACAATTCCTCCATCTACTCCTACTATTATTACTTAAGCAAGATTAGTATTTTCTTGCTCAAATTCTTATGTATATTATATCTTTTGTGGGAATTTGTGGCAACTATTATTTATTCTTCTGTTATTGTACCATAGGCTTCGATTGGTACTCTTCGTATTGGATCTACTACAATTTCGTGTAAATCCTCCATTTCCTCTGGCAGGTATCGTTTGATTTCTTCATTCAAACCTAACATTTTGTTATCCAGATAGGACGCAATCATTGCACATTCCTTTAATTCGTTCCGAATACTCTGTGGTGCATTCCCTTCAAACTTGTAGTAAATCTTGTGTTCAAGGCTTGCCCAAAAATCCATGGCAATTGTACGAATCTGAATCTCCACTTTGGTCCTTACAACCTCATTGGATAGAAAAATTGGAACAGTAACAATCATATGATAACTCATATATCCATTTTCCTTTGGTTGTGTAATGTAATCTTTTACTTTCAAAACCTGTACATCGTTTTGTTTTGCAATCGCATCTGCTATTCGATAGATGTCCGAAGTGAAGGAACAGATAATTCGTATACCTGCAACATCATTTACATATCGTACTACATTCTCAATCGTAAGTTCATGATTACAATGCCTTATTTTCTTTGCAATACTCTCAGGTGACTTCATTCTCGACTTTACATGTTCAATTGGATTGTAGCGATGTGCCTGCTTAAATTCACTATTTAATATTTCAATTTTAGTATTTACTTCCTTTAGTGCTGCTTCATAAAGAAGAATGGCATGCCTCCACTCCTCTGCCTCATCATAAAATATTGGTAACTCCATACGTTCTCCCATTTGCATGATTAACATTGTCATTTTATTTTAACACAAAAATGTTAACAAGTATTGAAGCATTCATAAACATTTATTAAACTTTATTAAAAATATAGTTAATTTGAGCAAATGTAACCTGGTCTCCAATCACAATTTCTGTTTTTTGATTTGTTTCTAAGCGGTTACAATTAACAAACGTCCCATTGGTTGAATTTAAATCCGTAAGAAAAAACTGTTCGCCCTCTTTTTCAATTTTTGCATGAAAGCGACTAATGGAGTCATTGTTTATGGCATAATCTACGTTCGTTTTTAATTTACCAATGAAAAACGGAAATTCGGAAAGTATAATTTTTTGATAAGTTTTATAATCTGTAGGTAACAAGCAATACGAATCTTCTCCATACGTTTGTGTTTCATTTAATAAAAGAACCGTATTTTCGGACATTGCTTCTGCTGCCTTCTCAATATTATGTTTAAAAACTGGAGGCTCGGGCTGCGTATCTTCTATTACTTTTGCTGGATTCAACTGATGTAATGATTTTGTTTTTAATACCTTATTTTTACCATTTAGCATGTAATGTAATACAGAAAACTCTACCAGTACAATTATGATTATAAACAAAAGAAACTTCGTTGTTTCAAATTTCCCATCAATTTGGTTCACAAAAAAGTGTAATTGATAAAGTACAGCAATTACTATTATACCAAGCAAAATAGTACCTATACATAATGCAATTACAGAATTTCTATTCGAGATAGCCTCTTCTTCCTTACTGGGTAAAAAAACTTCATTATCAAGCGAAATCTTTTGCTGTTTTTCTATATTTATTTCCTTTTCTTCCTTACATAGAGGTATTTCATTATTTAAGAGTCTTTTTAGCTCCAAAACCGTACTTGTTTTATCTCTGTTTTGCTTGTATAGCCCATACGCAAGAAGAACTGCTTGTTCCTCTTGATAATCTACCCGATCTAAAATAAATTCTAAAAGACTGGAAAATTGTTCTACAATCTCTTTGCAATAGCCTGGAATATAGCAAAGACTAACTTTTAAGTTACTTGGATCTATAAAAAGGTGCTTGGGTTCTAATACGAAATTATTCTCCATGAGCAAATATTCTTTTCCCTTTTCAATTGTAGCTATAATTCCCTCCACAAGTTTCATAATCTGCTCCCTGGAAAACTTTGCTTTTTGATAAACTTCAAAGCAAGGCTGTAATGAACTGATATCATAATAATAGTAGTCTAGTCCATCAATATGTTTCACTTGCATTGGTAAAAAACCTAAAATTTTGTTATTTTGCATCATCCTTATCTCATAGGTTGTCTTTTCATTTTCTTCTTGTAACACTACAAGATAATTACGATACATATCCCTTTTATACTCAACTATCATCTTTTAAAAGCCCTCCCAAGCTTCGAATACTTTTCATTGGGTCGTAGATTAGAATATCTTTTTCCCGTAATTGAGTCTCACTCCCTAGGAGCGTTTGTATTCCTGGCAAATTTAACTTTCTGCGTTCACAATACTCAATATGAATGCTTAAAATACCCACATGTATTTTCATGTTTTCTAATTTTGTAATACACAGTTTATTGTTCGCTTCTTCCATAATCTCTTGTTCTAATCGTGTCTCAATCTCTTTTGCCTCAAACAATCTAAGATCATCTTGTCCTCTCATTGCATATTTATCTATAATCGTTCGAATACATACACTGTCATGTAAGTCAAACCCTAGGTATAAAAATGCAAAAATTATAAATAGTATCAACGGAAGTACAAATGCCGCCTCTACCGTAAAACTTCCGTGGCATCGTTGTCTTAGCATAACATCATGCTCACATATCCAAGAAACAGAAAAGGGAAAAATGGAATTGTAGTTTTTAATTCCACCTTTTTTAGAAACAACATAATTGTTGAGAAAAGTGCTGCAAGAAAAAGTGCCAGAACAAATACCAGAAAAATCGTTGAGAATCCAAAGCCAAAGCCAAGAAAAGCAATACATAAGCCATCTGCCAGTCCTATTTTTTCACGCGTTGCCAAAGATAATACAATCACAGTCCCACCAAAAAGCACGCCTGCACCTATCTGAAAATAACTAAGTTTTGCTCCACCTAGTATTTGAAATATTCCAATGGGAATTAAAAAGCATAATTTGTATAGACATACCTTTTTACTTTTTATATCTTCCATACTTACCCATAGTAATATTATCCCTGCTGCAATTTTAAGCAATGTTTCTATCCGCATCTTTTACACGCCCTCCATGTTTTTACACTCTCATAAGGTACTTTTCTAATTGTTCTTTTAAGTCCCGAACATGTCTTGCAATAATGGTAACGATCACCATCCGAAGTAATATAAAAAGCAGAAAAATCCGCACTATTTTTTCCTTTACCACACAACTCACAAGAATAGTATTTTCCGCCTGCATCATTCCTCTTATTTGGCAGTTCATTACGTTCTACCGTTTGAATAGCACGCCTTAAGTGGGAACAGTTTTCCGATTCATGATATACGGTTCCAGTATCTGTAATATAAACATATCGCATATTGGAATTATCACTCGATTTATTTGTTTCTTCTCGTCTGTCTCTTCCTACAAACAACCGAGTTCTGGCAATCTGCTCTACTCGAATATGAGTCGTATTCCAAAATGGAACTGGAACTTTTACTACATAATTGGCAATTAGGGTAAGGTCTTTATCCTTATAGTAAGATTGCGAAAGTGAAATAACACCTCCCCAGATACAGTTTTTACCCAAATATTCGTTTTCTAAATTCATATTAAAATCAATCTGAATTGCAAGTTTACTTTTTTCCTCTTCATTAAAATATCCTGCTAATGACATTTGATTCGCTGTATCACTTAATGCCGTCTGTATTGTATATTGAAGGGATATCAGACAAATTATATAAGAAATCCCCAAAAGAAAGAACATAAAGATAGGCAGTACCATTGCAGCCTCTACGGTAATTGATCCTTTTTTCATTGATTCCTCTTAACTCATAAAAAAATATGTATAGATGCATTCGAATATCCTTTCTCGATTGTGGAGTTTGATAGTCTTTCGCTTTAAGGCACATTTTGATATTTATAGTTTCTTAAAGTCTCAAGAAAGGATACACGAATACATCTAATAAATTAATAGCTATAGGTTACATTTACATTTAAGGTCTTATTTTTATGGTAGGTATAGGTTCCGTCTGCACAAATGCCAATTATGCCATTTTGCAAAGAAAAATCTTCATAATACGTCTTTTTCATATTGTTTTCAATCAAAGCCAACGAGCGGTTCACCCGATTCCCTTGTTTCTGAAAATAAAGCAACTGACCTAAATAATCCGTATACGAAACACAAACCCCGTTTACTTCTTTAAATTGCTTTGCTTTTTTCATTACTAATAGCTTTCCAAATGAAAACAGTTCTTCGTAATTTAATAAAAAGCTTTTCCTTGTTTTCCAAAGAGGTATTTCCTTTCCTTGAAGCAATATTGCAAGGTCAATGACTGCCTCCGCCATGGCCCAGCATAACAAAATAGAGGTCTTAACAATTTGAACCAGAGGCTCCATTCCACTATATCCCACCAGTGCTAATGCAGTAATATGGGCTTTTTCACTCTTTTCTTTATCTGTTAATAAATACATAAAGTTAAACATTCCCCGCACTAGTAAAAGTTTATCCAAAACATTTCCTAGTGCTTCTTTTTCTGTTTTGCCACCTCCGATTAAATACTCTTGCTCATATTGAAGTGGCTCCTTCCTATCACTCAAATAATTTGTAAAATGCTTTTTATAATAACTAATTTCTAGTGCTGTATTAATTGCATTATCAATCGCCGACTCCTCCGAATACATTGAAAAGCTTTTCTTCACTTTTTCACTATCTTCGCTATCCATTTCAGATAATGTATTTGAACAGGAACCATCCGACTCTTTCTTGGACTGAGCTACCAAAAATGCTGCTGGCATCTCATTTGTTGATATACTTTCTTCCTTTTCTACTACCAATGATAACAAATTGGAATGAAAACTTTTTTTAATACAGTCTACTGGATTTTCCGTTTCCTTTAAATTCACATTTCCATAATCAAACTGCAATGGTCTAATCTGATATGACTTTAGGATATACATTGCATCTTCTTCCGCTTTATTTTGAAGATAATCTTCTAAGACGGCTCGATTGGAAATCAAGGTATCCTTCATTCCAATTATCTGATTATACATGAGATTGAAATCCGCTTGGCCTGCACCTGATTTTTTTTGTTCCATCTGTTCAATTTCTTCCAAGACCTGATTAATTAAACCTATTATTCTTCTACATTTTGATGCACTTACTTCATCATAAGGAATATATTCGGATTGTAATGCATTCCAGATTACTTCGCTATTTACTCCGGTTTCGTATGCATTGATATCCCCTTTGCAAATTTGCTTTATAAATGTATTTGAAGTCTTAACCTTTCCATTTGAAATGACAGCACCTTCAATTAACCTTATTACTTTTAGTAAGGATCTATCCATCTGTGCATTTTCTTCCGCCTCCTCCAGTTCATTTACCTGCTCCTTCGCTTGAGTTTTTACCGCTTCTATTTTGTCTGTATTAACCTTTTCTTTGAAACGATAAGAATCAGTGCAATGATATTTCATATATTTGGCCATTTGATCTAGATAGCAGTCCCCTCCTCCTTCCAAAAATGGTGTAGTAGAAGCTATTACAAACGATTGATTTTCTTGTTTATATAAGCTTCCACTTATTTCACTTTGATACTTCTCAATTTCAGAAAGTACCCGGGTCTCTTTATCACCTTCTCCTTCTAACATAAAAAGGTGATAGTCATCCCAAAGTGGTCTGCAATATTCGCTAAATACACCTTGTACCGCCAACCGAAGATTCCTTTCGCTAAAGGTTATCAGTGCACTCCTTCTTGCGGATTCAATGGCGGCAGCAAAGAAAGATAACAATATAAGTAAAATTAAAGTCAGAAAAATTGTAATTTCTCCACCGCCAGACCTGTTTTTTGAAATGTTATCCACATTAATTTCCTATAATCTTATCACTGTCACTACTAATCGTATCAAAGATATCCTTTACTAGTTCTGTAATCTTATCTTTAAAAATGAGTACTAATCCAATTAATACTACTAAAATCAAAATAATTTCAACTACGCCAATTCCATCTTCCTCTTCTAAAAACGCTTTCCATTCTTCCATATAATTCTCCTTTTAAAATGATAAAAATGCAGGTATAATAATAATTCCCATGACTAAAATTAGCATAAGCATCATTGGAATAAGTAATTTAGTTCCTGCTTCTTCCCCTTGCTTTTTTGCGTATTCCTTACGTTTGTCAAATGCTTCGATTGCCTCAACTTCTAGTAGTTCTAAAATACGGTCACTTCCCTTTCTTAAATTTTGAGAAATTAAGGTGCTAAATTTAAGATATTCAAGTCTCTTAATACGTTTTCCGTATCGTTCATAGGCTTTCACCTCGGCAGTACCATTCAAAATTTCCTTTTGTGTAATCAACATTTCCTCATAAGCATATTTTATTTTTACTCCTTTCCTTTGCTTATCTTTACTATATTCCTGAGAAATTTTTTCAAACGCTCCAGAAATTGTCATCCCCGCTCCAAGGAGAAGTACAAATTTATTTACGAGGCATGGATAGTCAAGCAAAAGACCTTCTTCTCTCTTTTTTTCTTCCTTTTTTAGATTTTCATCCAACTGCAGCATTGCTAAAAGAGAACCTATTATAGCTAGTATCAAGAACATAAAACTTTTTGATTTTTCTTCTTCTTTATAGTACACGCCTACTCCATCCACAGCCTGTGGTAAGGACAAATAAGCCTCTTTTTTTGTCTTCTCTTCTAACTCGCTCAGGCTTTGTTTCCAGCTCTCCCAGAACTTATCTTCCTTCGTTTTCTTATCCGGGATAACTTTAAGTATAAAGGAACATTCTTCCTTCCATTCCTGATACACTAATATAGCGCTGATTTTAACCTCCTTCCCATCTTCTAAAAGTTTCTCTTTGTCAATACTCCCATCCTCCAAAATAATGCCATCTTCATCTAACGACCACTGTACTGATATGGAGGTATTTGGTATCTTTTCCAGTAAGACAAGTGGTTTTGAAACCATAGAATTACTTTTGTTCTCACCCAAATAAACCGATTCGATATATTCTTTTGCTTTATGAAAGGCAACTTGTTTTTCTTTTTCGTTATATATTTTTTCTTTTACATCAATGCTAATTTCTTGAGTACCAATTGTATTATTTTCTATTTCTAACGATACTGCATTTGACCCCTCGCCATATCCTGGGCGTATTAGCCTGGCGTTATCAAAAAGCTGCGCATGTTGCAAAAATACGGAAAGCTCACTAAACATACCTAGTATTAAAATTACTCCAAATACCACTGCCATCATGTGAATCTTTTTATACAAAAATGTAAAAAGCATTTGCTCCTCATTTTCTGACGGATATAATTTTTGCATTTGAAGTCTATGGGGATTTTGTTTCATCCTCTTTTCAAGATGAAGTTGCTTTATCAATAACTTTTCACGCCCGTAATTTTCTTTTTGATTCTTTGTCAAAAATAAGAATACGGCATAAATCAGTAAGCTTACTGTGCATATAATCATTTTATATCACACCTCAATATTAACAATTTTTTCTGCCATATAGATACCCAGGCCATATATTAGTAATGCTACCGTCATAATACAAATTCCAAGCAAATTGTGATACAAAACATTCATAAACCCAGGCGAAAAAATGCGCATGTATGTGATAATTCCAATGGGAATAAAAATCATAATTTTGGCTTCCATTTGCTTACCAGCTATTAGTGTTTGAATTTCCCGTTTGATTTCAATTTTGTCACTAATATTACGAACTGTCCGATTAAGGATAGTAGCAAGATTTCCACCCGATCGTTTTGCCATAACAAAAACCTCTGTAAAATTAAGAATATCCTCTAAATGGCTTCGCTTTGCAAAATCCAATAATAAATCCTCTACTCGCTGGTTACACTGTATTTGATTGTTTATAAAGGATAATTCCTGCATGATGTCGTCATCTTGTGCATAGATAAGTAAAAGATCTTTATGCGCCTCTCTAAAGCTATTCTCGATAGAATATCCTGCTGTAAGTGCCGCTAAAATTCCACCTAATGCATCCTTAAATTGAAGATTCAATTCCCACATTCTTTGCTTACAATAGTTTACTTTACTTCTACGAATGATAAGTAAACAAAGAGGACTAAACAAAACACAAAACCATATGCTATCATAAAACAGGTAAGCGATTGTTATGATAAGCGCTATACTTTTTAGAATCGTGATTACTTTTTGATTCGTGTTTAACGTTATTTTCTCATAATCTCCTATTTTGACATCCCTGCCTTTTCTAATTTATCCTGATTTATCAGCTTGTTACCTGTCGATATAAGATCTCCAAGTATTTTTCCTTGCTTATCTACACCCAATTCTTTAAATCGATACAAAAGATTTGTCTGTATATCTTCTCCTTCAATATCCAAAACCTCTATAATTTCTAGCACTCTTCTTGATTTATCACGCAGCCTTCCTAAATGTATGATAATATCAATTGCAGATGCAATTTGCTTTCTTGCTGACAAAAGGGGCATGTTCATTCCAATTAATGCAAGTGCCTCCAAACGATTAAGCATATCCTTTGGACTATTCGCATGCCCTGTTGACATACTAGCCGCACCCGTATTCATCGCCTGCAACATATTAATAACGGCTTCTCCATCCCGCACTTCACCAACGATTACTCGTGAAGGTCTCATTCTAAGGGACGCTTTGATCAAATGCTCCATTGTAATTTTCTTACTTCCCTCCATAATACTCTCTCTGGTCTCAAGTCGTACAATGTTTGGCACATGATTGATTTGTAGTTCTGCGGAATCTTCAATTGTAATTACTCTCTCATCCTCAGGAATAAAATTGGAAAGCACATTAAGCAGTGTTGTTTTGCCCGATCCCGTTCCTCCACTAACAAAAATATTATATTGAGAAATAACCAACTTTTTTAAAAACTCCGCTACTTCGTAAGAAATAGCTCCCCAGTTAATCAGTTGCTCCATTGTGATACTTTCAAGCGGAAATTTACGTATAGTAACCGCTGGTCCATCCAATGAGACAGGAGATAGTACAACATGTATTCTGGATCCGTCTTCAAGTCTTGCATCCACAATGGGGCTTGATTCATTTACCATGCGATTGGAACGAGATACCATTTGCTGAATTACATCCTCTAATTTCTCTTTTGATTCAAACTGTTTGTCCCATTTTTCTATCCTTCCATGCGATTCTATAAAGATGGTTTTCCAGCCGTTTATCATTATTTCTGAAATCTCATTATTATCAATCAATTCCTGCAATACATCATATTTACGAATTCCATTAAAAAGTTCCAGCTTTAGTGTTTGTTTTTCTCTCACATCTAAGAAAGTTTCTTGGCTATATTCAATAATACTATCATCTATAATATTTTGTATTTCTTCATCACTAACTTCACCAAGATAGGCTAACTTATTCAGGACAATTTGCTTAATCTCAAGTTTACGATTCGTTTGTCCGGTACAGTAATTCATTGATAAACTTCCCCAGCTCTCCTTCTAACAATTGTTCTGTTTTATAATTTCCATTCGCAATCCCTACATCCCACGGCAACATAAGTGGAGCCATACGATTCATCAAAGCTTCCTTTTCTTCAAAGCAAAACAACCTTTGAAATGCAGTTTCTTTGCTTATACCAGTATCTGCTTTTAAGTGTGTCACATAAATCTTTCTACACCGTTCCAGAATATAAAGAACAATTTCGTTTAAATTACCAAAGTCAAATACGATACTCTGATAAACTTGTGTCTTAACTAGTTCCTCCATTAGAAAGTCCATGTCCCCTTTTTCTAACTCCCGCAAATCTCCATAATGTGTTACTGCACAGATACAATCAACTCCTGCAATCGTAGTGGCCATGGATTGTATTTTCATCAGTATTCCTTTCTGCCTTTGTTTCAAATAGTAAATCACATCTGACATGCCGCCTTTATTCTTGGTTTCAAAAACACTACTCCCCAATGATTCAAAGTTTAAGTATAGTGTGCGCTCTGATTTTGCAACTGCTTCTGCAAATGCAAGTGAAAAGGTAGTCTTTCCACTTCCACCATTTGGAGAAATAACACCAAAGAACTTTACCGGACTTTCATTGCTACCATCTTGATTTGATGTTTTCATACTTTGATCAAGGGAAGCAACAATACCAGAAAGGATTCGTTCTGCTGACTGGAATTTATAAATGAACGGATACTGCCCTTCCTCCAGCTTGTCCTCTTCTGATAAAACAAGTACTTTGGAAATCGCAGTAGGTTCTTTCATTTTTTCTAATGCACTTTCACAAATAAGCAGTACTTCCAGCTTATTTTCTTGTAAATATGCATTTAATCGCTCTATACTCGTAAACAAGCATATTTCATAATGAAAATTATTTTTTTGATTTAGATATTCCATTAGATTATTGGCATAGTCAATTTCATAATCGAAAATACCCAGTATACCCTGTTTCAAATTAACTCCTTTCTATCTGGTTTGTAAGACAACGTATAGATGAGCCATGAAAATTGCAAGTGAAAAATGGATGACAGGATCTCTACCTTCACGTTTCGCATCATAATATTTAGTTATTTTTTTTGTTGTTACATAATTGGAAATATAGCAGTAAAAATACTGCAAACGAATGTTAAGATTGCCACATCGGACAATTTGAATAATTGAAAGGATAGCACCAAAAAATAGTGATATTAGAATAAAAGACGGTATTGCTTTGTATCCATAAAAGCTTCCTAAAACTGCAAGCAGTTTAATATCTCCTGCTCCCAAAGTACGAATATAGAATAATGGCCACATGATGATAATAGGGAATAAGGCCCCTAAAAGACCACTTACATAAGTACCTTCTCGAAACACAAAATACATTCCTACTGCAAGACCACAAAAAATAATCTCATTTTTGATTTTCCATGTTTTCAGATCACATAATACTGCGGTCAATAAAATAACGATAATAATTTGTTGTTTAACGACATTATCTCCTTTCTTTGTTATATTGGCATAATATCACAAATACTGTTTGTTGTCAAGCTCCATTTACGCAATAAGTTATTGCATACAGCAAAACAAAACCCGGTGCTCCAAGGAGTCCCAATGTGACCATTGTCTCGACATTAATACCAACCACAATATTCATTGAAACTGCCTGAAAGATCGCATTCATTGCAAAAATTCCAATTGCACCAAATACCAAGCGAAGCATTACATTTCCAATCCATTTTAAAAATTCAATCATTGTTAAATACCAAGCTCAAGCAAACACACTAGCATGTTCATTTGAGACGCAAACACAAAGGGGCAGAAGTTATGTGTTTGCATTTACCCTTTCTTTTAAATTTTTCACTTATCTCCACCATTTCCACGCATGTCTTTTGCGCATATTAAACTAACGCTATGGATTACGCAGGCACAAACTAAATTACCTTTTGGTATAATTTTTCAATTTATGATTATACTGTTAATATCACCATATTATAGAAGGAAATATATTATGCTAGGAAAAAGAAAATCTATCTTACAAATACAGCAAGCTCTCATTCAGGAGGAGCTAGAACGAACAAAGATTGCACTTGATTGTGCATACTCCAACTTTGAAAACTCTACAGACCCTGATTTGATCGACTGCTCCATTTATGAGCTCAAAGCAGCTCAGCAGCGCTACAAAGTCCTCTTAAAACAAGCCAAACATCTATACAATGTAAAAGATCAAATGACTGCAGAAGGACAATTTTAGCAAAATTAGAACTATAATAAAAAAGCGAGGTTCCATTCACTGGAAAGCCTCGCTCTTTTCGTTTATTCTTCAATTGCTGTAAATCCAAGATCATCCAATTCATCAATGGCTGTTTTTACACAATGATCGCACCCATCAATGCTAACTTTTTTTTCTTCTAACGAAACACTAAACTTTAGATCAGCAGCTGTTAGTGCTTTTGTAATTCGATCCACGCACGCATTGCAATGCATCTCCTCCACTTTCAATACTCGCATTCTTACACCTCCTCTCAACAATACGGTATATATTTATTTCATCAGCTTTACAAGTGTCTTCACAAGCTCGTCTACTACTTCATCCTTTCCCTCTCGTATATCTTGGACAACACAAGTTCTGATATGATTACCTAAAAGGACTTTATTAAATCCATTTAATGCAGACTGAACGGCTGATACCTGCGTCAGTATATCAACACAGTATGCCTCATTCTCAACCATACCTTTGATTCCACGTACCTGACCTTCAATTCGATTCAGGCGGGTAATCAGGTCTTTATATTCATTTGGTCCGCGATGTTTGTGTTTTATACTTTCAATTTTTTCTTCCATACAAATCTCCCTATAGTTTTTTCATTTTTAATCGCAATGCATTTCCTACCACACATACCGAGCTGAGAGACATTGCGAAGCCACCAATCATTGGGCTTAAGAGTGTCCCGTTAATAAGGTATAGCGCACCTGCTGCAACTGGTATGCCAATGATATTATAAAAAAATGCCCAGAATAAGTTTTGCTTTACATTTCGTATGGTTAGCTGACTTAATCGAATTGCTTTCGCTACATCGCGAAGATCGGATTTCATGAGTACAATATCACCAGATTCAATCGCTATATCGCTGCCGTTTCCGATAGCAACGCCAATATCTGCCTGGGCAAGTGCCGGTGCATCATTGATACCATCTCCGACCATCATAACCTTTTTGCCCGCTTTCTGCAATTTGGCAATTACATCAGCTTTTTCATTCGGAAGCACCTCAGCTATTACCTTGTCTACCTTTGCCTGTTTACCGATATATTCAGCTGCCAGCACGTTGTCTCCAGTTAGCATATAAACACTGGCCCCCGTTTTTTTCATCGCCTGTATTGCTTCCTCACTTGTTTCACGAACTACATCGGCAACACTAATAATACCTAATAACGAATTCTCCATTGCTATATACATCGGAGTCTGACCCATTTTTGCCAGGGCATCTCCTTGTGCTTCAAAAGGTACATAATCTATCTTTCGATCTTTTAATAACTTTTTATTTCCAACCAGTACTTTCTCGCCTGACGATAAGGAAGCTTCCACTCCCATTCCTACAAGATTTACAAATTCGGTTGCCTGATACTTTAGTGTTCCCAGTTCTTTGGCTTTATCTACTATAGCAAGCCCAAGTGGATGACTTGATAAGTTTTCAACTGCCGCTGCAATCTGAAGCACCTCTTCTTTGCTAATTTGACTATCTTTAGTCGTAATTACCTGCGTTACGACTGGCTTTCCTTTCGTAATCGTTCCCGTCTTATCAAGGACAATGGTATCGATCTTATGTGTTTGTTCCAATGCTTCCCCAGAACGTATTAAAATACCATGATTTGCACCAAGTCCGGTCCCTACCATGATAGCCGTTGGCGTTGCAAGCCCAAGCGCACAAGGACAAGCAATGACAAGAACTGATACAAAAATAGTTAATGCAAAAGCGATATCTTTTCCAGCAATCAGCCATACAACCGCCGAAAGAAGCGCAATTGTCATAACAATTGGAACAAAGTAACCTGCCACCTTATCTGCTACCTTTGATATCGGAGCCTTCTTTCCTTGCGCATCCTCTATCATCTTTATAATTTTTGAAAGCGTTGTATCCTCTCCAACCTTCGTAATTTCAATCTCAAATGCACCATTAAAATTAATGCTTCCACCAATTACCTTATCTTTTGTAATTTTATCCACAGGAATACTCTCACCTGTCAACATGGACTCATCAATACTGCCGCTACCATCTATAATAATACCATCAAGCGGAATCTTTTCACCCGGCCTTACAATTACAATATCACCAACTTTTAATTCTTCAATTGCAACTTGGCGTTCCCCATTTCCTGTCTTTAGCATAGCTACTAAAGGTTTTAGTTCCAATAATTTTTGAATCGCTCCTTGGGTCTTTTTCTTGCTATTTTTCTCCATGTACTTTCCAACCATAACCAAAGTAACAACGACGGCGGCTGATTCATAATACAAATTATGAACCGAATGCTCCTTCAGTGGAATTAGAAAGGTCATGATTAGACTATAGATAAATGCACTTGATGTTCCAATTGCAACCAATGAATCCATATTGGGGTTGCCATGGAATAAGGTCTTAAATCCCACAATATAAAAATTTCGACCAAAGTAAAGAGCCGGTATTGTAAATAGTAGCTGAATTAGTGCAAAGTTACTTGGATATTCCATCATCTGAAACATACTAGGAAGTGGCAATTCAAAAGGTAGCATATGCCCCATTGCAATATATAACAAGGGCACAGTACAGATAATTGCACCTAGTAAGCGCTTCTTTGCATCCTTTAGCGCTACTTCTTCCTCTGTTAGTTGATCCTTTTCACTACTACTGTTTTTTACCTTATTATCTATAGTCTTTTGATTCTCTCGCATTCCAAAACCAGCTTTTTCCACCTTTTGCTTAATCTGCTCTGGTCCCACCTTTGTTTCATCATAGGATATGGTCATGCGATTTGTAGTCAGATTCACATCGCTTCGCTCCACTCCCTCTAGTTTTCTTGTGACTCGTTCTACCGCGCAACTACACGCTGCACAAGTCATACCATCTATCATATAAACTTCCTCTTTCATCGTATCCTCCTATCTATGTACCTACACTAACAGCATACCCCCTATGGGTATATTTCTAGATTACACGAAATTATTTAATCTGTCAAGTAGACATAAAAAAATACCCCAACCGGAAATTTACATTTCCACTTGGGGCATTGATATCAGTCTATTTCAATTCAACCTACTTTTAATTTAAATTTCTGAATCGCTTTTTCATCCTCAACGTCAACTTTTTCCATATCAGCGCCAAGCTCTTTCATCTTCTTTTCAAAGGTTTCATAGCCTCGTTCAATATATTCAATCTGATCAATAAAGGTAAATCCTTTTGCCACTAAACCTGCAATAACAAGCGCTGCTCCAGCACGAAGATCGGGTGCACTTACAATTGCTCCAGTCAATTCTGGAACTCCTGCAATAATCGCCGAGTTTCCTTCCACTGTAATAGAAGTTCCCATTCGATTCAATTCATCGACATATTTAAAGCGATTTTCAAATATACTTTCTGTAACAATACTAGTGCCTTTTGATAAAGCCAAAAGTGTTGCGATTTGTGGTTGCATATCGGTAGGAAATCCAGGATATGGAAGTGTCTTTACATGTGTACTACCTAATCTTTTTCCGGAAGACACACGAATAGAATCGTCAAATTCTTCTACCCTAGCCCCAATTTCAACTAATTTAGCAGAAATTGCTTCTAAGTGCTTTGGTATTACATTTTTAATTAAAACATCACCGCGAGTTGCTGCGGCAGCAAGCATAAAAGTTCCTGCTTCAATCTGATCCGGCACAATAGAATATTCGCTTGCATGAAGCTTCTCTGCTCCTTTGATACGAATGACATCCGTTCCAGCACCTTTGATATTGGCTCCCATGCTATTTAGGAAATTCGCAACATCAACAATATGTGGTTCTTTTGCCGCGTTTTCAATAATTGTTTTTCCTTCTGCCATGCAAGAAGCGAGCATAATATTTATGGTAGCACCAACACTAACCATATCCAGGTAGATATGGCTTCCCTTTAATCGGTCTGCCTTGGCGTCTATCATTCCTTGCTCAATCTTTACCGTTGCACCAAGGGCCTTAAATCCTTTAATGTGCTGATCAATTGGCCTACTTCCAATATTACAACCACCCGGCAGGGCCACTTGCGCTTTTTTATATTTTCCAAGAAGTGCTCCTAATAAATAATAGGAAGCTCGGATTTTTCTTATATATTCATAATCAATATTAACCGCACCTATACTGCTTCCGTTGATTTTTACCGTATGCGCATCTACACGTTCTACTATCGCACCAATACCTTCAATCGCTTGTAGTAACACATTTATATCTCTAACATCCGGTAAATTATCAATCGTAACTGTTTCATCTGTCATAATGGCTGCTGCCAAAATTCCCAGAGCCGCGTTTTTAGCTCCACCTATGGTGACACTGCCATCTAATGGCTTTCCACCCTTTATTATATATTGCTCCATATGACACCTCTATTTTTAAATATCTCTATACTATTTGCAACGAATCGTAGCTATATTTTGTGTATCTACGTTAAATTTTTCTTGTGAATCTTTATAATTTACAAATTTAGTGCTTTATAACATTACGATTATAGCACATTATTTTCATTTGTAAAACTAAATTTTAAGAAACTCTATTATAGCTATAGTTTTGTACTTATATTTTGCATTAATTCACCTACTTCAAGACCTTCCGCATCCACTGTAACATGAGCATATTTTTCATAAAGAGGACATCTTTCTTCATATAAATCATAAAAGGTCTGATTTTCTCTTAAAACCACACCTCGCTTATGAGGATTTCCTACTCGATTCTTTAATTCCTCATAATCAAGCTTTAGATATACTACAATTGCGTTCTGAAAAAAATATTCCATCGCCTCTTTTCCATATATAGCACTTCCTCCAGTTGCTATAACGCAGTCCGTATCATCAATTGCTTGGTTCACCTCATTTTCGATTTCAATAAAGCGTTCCAGACCATCTTCTTCAATTATTTCTCTTAAGAGTTTTTTCTCTCTTTTTTGTATTAGCAAGTCAGAGTCAATAAACTGATAGCCAAGTGCCTTTGCTAATATAACTCCAACTGTGCTTTTTCCTACCCCCGGCATTCCAATTAGAACAATATTTTTCATACATGCTCCTATCTGTCCGTAATATTTTAGTTATTTTTTTCGATTTTCAAAATAAACGAAGGAATCTATGGAATCCAAAATATCCTTAAAATTGTCTCTTGATGCCGCTTCTATATACTTCTTTAAAATTTCTATTTCCGCATCATTATGGTATCTTCCATAAAAAATATCAAATAGATTATGGCCTCTGACATAGGTTTTGATGAGTTCCATGTTGTCTTTTACATCTTGCTTTGAATTAATCCGTACCCCAAAATTTTTAATCATTCGTTTTGTACTTCCAAGTTTATATAGATAGTCTTTGAACTTTACGTAAAGAATATTATAAAAATCTTCTTCATTTTTTATCACACCAATCTTTGCCATTATTTTGGGATCCAGAAAATAATTTTCAAACGAATAATACTTGAGAATCAAAACATTTCTTGGCATTACTCTAGGTAGATTACCTACATCTTCCTTCGAACGCTGGTCATAATAACTGCAAAGTTGTTTTCTTAAGTGATTTGGATTTTTACCATCACTATCTCGAATCATCAAAAATTGGTCTTTTAAATAAAGCTGATTGATGTACTTTAAGTTTGCATATGTTTTAATATTGGTACAACTATTAGTTGCAATAATAGAAATACGAAGCGGTTTTCCATTATTGTCATAAACCTCTGAATAATATTTTTCAAGCAAAAGTGGAAGCCGGCTACTATCTTGTTTTCCTTCCACAATAAATACAAAGTTTACATTCATTAAATCATTTGCTGTATATCCTAAATCATCTAAAATCTCATCGACATCGGTATCTTCTTTTACTGTCGTATAATAATCTTTATCCAGAACAACCTGCTTAATCTGCTTGGAAGAAAAATTAAATATTAAATTTGGAGAATGCGTGGAGAAAATCACCTGATTCTTTTTCGATAATCGGAACAATATCTCACTGGCAACCTTCTGAAGCTGAGGATGCAGATAATTTTCAGGATCTTCCATAATAATTATACAGGGAAGTGTTCCTTCCTCATCAACATAGGCCTCAAGTAAAGAAAGTGCATAAATGCTCTTTAAGCCTTCGCTTAATGTCTGCATCGTTCCTTCAGTTTCACGATCCCTGTTAAATACCTTTGTTTCTACATTAAGCATATCTTCTGGATTAAATTTTATTTCATAATAAATGTCTTTCATCGGACTTCCATTTGCATGAAAATACCGATTCAATTTTTCGGAAAAAGCATTGATATTAGAATGGAATAATTTGAATTCTAATAGCCTCGTTGTTTCATATGCAGTAAGCTCCTCAGGGCTCTTTTTATTAATATATCCAATACAATTAAAGCATCGATTACATTTTTTCGCTGAATCAAACATACATATATTATTTTTCAGATCATAAAAAATGGATTTATCATAAAACTGAAACACATCGTTTTGTATAGAATCTAGATTTCTATCTTTATCAATGTGATATATCTTTGGCAAGATACTCTTAATATAGGGATTATTCTTTTTAATCCCATCATTGTATTTTATAACTCCTTCCGGATTCACAATACATTTAAATGTAATTTTTCCTTCTTTAAAAGAAGGCAGTTTGTTACAAAAATCTTTTACCCACAAATCGTACTTCTTATATTTGCTTACAACTCCTTGGCTGTGTAATAAAAGCAAATCTTCCTCGTCAAAATCCACTGTCATTTCTACTACTATGCTTTTTTCATCATCTTCATAGTTTACCTTTTTAACAATAAAATCACCGCAAACTAAGCGAATTGCATCAATAACAACCGTTTTACCGGTATTATTCTTTCCAACAAGTATAAGCGCATTTTCCACATCTTTAATTTCCAAATCTCGAATGGATTTAAAGTTTTTGATCTGCAAGTAACTGATTTTCACGCTCTGCTTCCTCCTCTTTTCCCTTTACGGCATTTCGTACTATCCTTTTTTATAGAATAGCCAAAGGTACCAAGTTTTTCTCCCAAATCAAAATATTCCCCATGAGAGTAAACAATCAAATCGGATTTATTTAAATTAAATCTTCCCTTATCATCCAAAAACTGACTATCAATATGAACCCCTTCCACCATTCCCAAAAACATGTGGTGTGAACCAAGTTCTATTATTTGTTTTACCTTACATTCTATGTTAACTGGACACTCTTCGATATAAGGTGCGTCCACTTTATCTCCATGAACCGCTGTTAAATGAAGCTCTTTAAATTTGTCTACATCCCTCCCAGAGCGTACACCACAAAAATCAACCGCTGATGTCATTTTTTTGGTTGTAAGATTTATGACAAATTCACCACTGTTTTTTATGATATGATAAGAATAACGTTCTGGACGAACGGAAATATATACCATTGCCGGATTTGTGCAAATTGTTCCCGTCCATGCTACGGTTATTATGTTTGGAGTATTGTCTCCTTCCTGGCAACTTACCATAACTGCTGGTAATGGATAAAGCATATTCCCAGGTTTCCAAAATTCTTTTTTCATAGTTTCTCCCATTGTTTGTTTTTAAGTTGATTGCGTTTTTTCCGATAGCATATTATAATAGCTATATTAAATGTGAGGTGACGCTTATGCCAAAATATCTTGACATCCAAAATGTATCACAGGGCATGGAGGATAAGGTTAAACAAACACTAAAGTTTAAAACGGGCAAATTTCTGTGGAAGGTTAAATTTAATACTCCCCTTGATCCAAGAACGGTAAATAACGTAAATCTTTATGTTACGAACACTGAAAACCAGCCTTTGATGACTTCAATCCACTATGATACACTAAATAATATACTAGAAATAGAGCCTTTAGAGGCATATGCGCAGCATGAATCCTATATTCTTAATATTACAACTGCTGTAAAATCAAAAGGTGGTAATAATCTAAAGACGCCAATCCGTATCCAATTTAAAATTGATTAATTATTATCTTGTCTTAGAGCAAGCATGAGAGCTGGAATTAGTTGTTTCTTTCTTGATACAACTCTTTCTAGCTTGATTCCTTCCTGTGAATTATTCATGCCAAATGCATTTTCTATGAGGTCTTCTGACCCATCGCCATAATATAAAAGCTGTGTTGCTTCTTCCAATATATTGGTTAGCATAAAGAACAGCATGGAAACCTTATGATGATCAAAGGCCTTTATCATATAATCATAAATTCTTTCTTTCATTTCCTCTAATTCATCGCCATCCATGGCATTTATTTGACCAACCCCAAATGAGACATCACCTGAAGTAAATACTTTATAGTCCTGGTGAAAGATTTCTTCTGCTGACTTATTTCTTAAATTACTTCCTGCGGCAAACATTTCCTTTGCATAGCGGTTTACATCAATTCCCGCAATAAAAGATAGTTCCTCTGATGCCATTATATCCGCTTGGGTACAGGTTGGTGAACGGTATACCAAAGTATCTGAAATAATTGCAGAGCATAATAAGCCTGCAATATCTTTTGGTATCTCAATCCCATTTTCCTGATACATCTGATAGATTATGGTTGCCGTACATCCAAGTGGTTGATTGCGGAAAAATACAGGGCTCATGGTCTGAATACCACCTAAACGATGATGATCAATGATTTCTAATAAATCCGCCTCTTCAATTCCTTCTACTGACTGAGCTCGTTCATTATGATCAACTAATATAATCTGTTTTCTTTTTGCATCCAATAAGTTTCGGCGTGAAATCATTCCAACAAATTTACTATTATCATCTAAGATTGGAAAATCTCGAAACCTCATTTTAGCCATAATATCACGTATTTCTTCGATACGGTCATCTTCATTAAATGATATTAAGTCTTCGCTCTTCATAAAAAAGCGAATTGGCATACTTTGATTGATTAAACGTGCAGCTGTAAACGTATCAAACGGTGTTTTTATTATCGTACAGCCTTTACTTTCCGCAAGCTTTGTAATGGTATAAGAAACCATCGCTCCGTCACATACAATAATGCAGCCTGCAGCCATTTCAATTGCACAAAGTTGCGATTCATAGCGGTTTCCAAGGATTACGATATCTCCTTTTTCAATGTAACTTTCCATCAAATCAGGGTTAGCTGCTGCAATTAATACCTTTCCTTCGCTTATCAAGGAATTGCTATCGCCAACTATCATTTCCCCTTCCAAAGTTTCTATAATATTATTATATGGAGTTTGCGCTGTAGCGATAATTTTATTATCGTAGACATCCATGTAAGATTTGGCAATATCACTAATTGTAATCAAACCCTCTAGTCTTCGGTTAATACTAACAACTGGTAAGGTATTTGCCTTACTTGCCCGCATCAGTTCCCATGCCTTTTTCAAAGAGATATTACTTGGCGTACCCTCTATATGACGAAATTCTACATCTTTTACCTGTGTATGAACATTCGTAATTAATTCAGGTTCCTTCACTTCAAAATAATTTAGAACGAAAGCAGTTTCTTGATTAACTTCACCTGCTCTCATCGGTGCATAATGATCACCAGTAAGTTTTTCTTTTAAGAATGCATATGCAATCGAGGAACTTATTGAATCCGTATCGGGATTTATATGTCCTACTACATACACCGCGTTTTTTCTCTCCGTTTTCATTCCAATCTCCTCACAAAATATTTATACATAGAGTTCATATTTGATTAGCGACTTAAGCTTCCGGTTTCGATTCAGCAGCTCAGTCATTGCATCTTCCTCATCTACAAATCCAATTACAACATTGATTCGCATCCGCTTCATTATCTGACAAAGTGTTTGCAGAGAATCCAAAGAAAGCTCATGTGCTTCTTCTATCAAAAGGCATGATCCTTCCAGTTGTTCCTTTTTATCTTCTAGGTTTATGCTATTTACCTTCGCAGCTGTAATTCTAGCAATTCGTGGTGTTTTTAATACACCTTTTTCACATAATTCACGCATTAGTTTTTTTGTAACTTCCATGATTTTGTCTTCATTGTTACTAATCACCGAAAAATGTGGCATTTCTCTTGTTCGTATTGCTTCTTCTACAATGCTTTCTATCATCTGCTGTTTCTTACTTTTTTCGCCCGTTTGAAGCACCGTTTCCTCGTCTTGTCTTGTTTCATTCATCTGCTGTATACATTCAGCTTCTATTGTTTTATCTACTTCGCAATTATCTTCTACCTGATCCTCAATTCCTTGCTCTTTTTCAGCTTTTTCTTCTTTGACTTGTTCTTCTTTGATTTGTTCTTCTTTTTCCCCTTGCTCTTCTACTCTCTCTACATTCTCAATTTCTTCAAAAAAGTCATCCATATCTTCTTGTTCTTTTTCATATCGTTCTCTGTCTTGACGATCTGCAAGCCTTGCAGCCATTCTCAGTTCTGCCGCAATATTTCTAGTTTCATCGATTGCCTTCGGAGAAGAAATATCAAGACCATCCACGTAATGAAGTTTAAGAAGCATTGCCTTTTCCACAATAATTCCTTCACCAAACCAAAGGATTATCTTTTTGCATTCTTCAATACAATCTTCTTCCATACCTTCTTTATGATAAAGCTTGGCAAGTTCATATGCCCATTCCTCTAAATATTCATAAGACAGAATCTCTTTAATATATAAAATTAAATCCTGATGATTCGCACCTTTTGCCTTTTGAATATAAAAATTAAGAATATGGCAGTCTACACTTACACCATCTAATTTTTTATATTCTCCATAAAAATGCTCCGCTTCTTCTAATAAGCCACACTGAATGGAAATATATATCAAATGATAAAATACGTTTCTAGATTGTACTTTATCACAAATCAGCAAGTAGACTTCTCTTGCGTCTAAAAAACGCTTCGATTCAATATAGACTTGTCCTATTGTTCTTAAGTCCATTATGGATTTAACTTTTTCTATGTCAATTTGCTCAATTATTTCAATCGCTTTTTGATATTGCTTTTCTTCAAGTAGGTTTCTTGCCTGTGCGCATTTTATCATACTATCAAGCTTGCCCATGGTTTATCCCCCTGTGTTTCATCGTATCTTTCTCCTATAATAGTGGTTCATTGCTGTATTTTTAATCCCGTTACGCCTCTTTATAATATTGTAAGGTTTTAAGAATTTCTTCTGGTATATCCCTTCCAGCTTTTTCTAAGGCATGTACGCTTAGTTCTAGTGTACGAATTTTGGCGGCCTTTTCCTGATTATAACGATTCATTGCCTCTGCAAACATTGGCTGGCCTTTTAAATTTTCCCTAATATCATAGGAAAATGGACAATACATTGCCAACATTTCTCTTGTCACTTTATTTAATCGAATTGCTCCTTGCGACTCATTCCTAACCCATGATTCATAATCCATTGCAAATACTTCTCTTGAATTATTACGGCTCTTTTGAATTTGTGCTTTTAATTTTTCTTTTCGATCTTCGGACAAATCACGATTTTTGCGATAAAACTGAATATAATCCATATATTCACTAGTCAGTGATTTATATTTTATATTATTCCATGCAGTACCCTGAATTGTTCTGCAAAGTTCCCAATGGTATCTACCTAGTACCTTAACAAAAAGTTCCTGTAGATTTTTTACTGTAAAGCTTGGAATTAAAAATCGACCTTTTGAATCTCTCTTTCTACCACTAAGTTCCTGCCACATGATACCGTTTTCACCACTGTTTGGAAAGATGATAATATCTGGAAAAACCTCTTTTACTACATATTCTCTCTTAATATTAAGCTCTGCATTATCATAAAATTCTTCTCGGTAAAATACGCTATAATCAACTTTTTTAAGTTCTTCTATCGACTCATTTATTTTGCTACTAGTAACAAACGCTTTCCTGATTCCCGTTATGAATGAACTTTCCTGCAAAAAAGGAACAAAAGAAAGTATCTGTCCATTAACCAGACGATTGTTGTATTGGAACATATTTTGGATTTCGTAATCCAATCGTGCCATTCTATCATTTAGGCGTTTATTTCCTTCATCTTCTGTAATCTCGTTTGTCTTTCGTAAGGAGCGGATATACTCTTCATAGTCCAAATCAAACTCACTTTTTGAAGGTAATTTCTTACCTGTATAAATGAGCGTCAGCCACTGCTTCATATTATAAACATTGCAAGGTCCAACAGATTCCTCTTCCTCCAGTTCCACAAGTTCTTCCAGCTGTTCTTCTCTCATTAGCGTTTCATCCAAAAAACCATACTTAAGGAACAAGTCAATTACCAGCGGACTATCCTGCTTATTATACACCTTCAAAAATACTGCTTTATAAATAATATAATAAATACGAGATAATTCTTTTCGCAGTTTTCTGCTTGTATCATCCGTTGCGGTTTTATCTCCCAGCATTTTATAAGCATCCAATAATTTTCTAAATTCATTTTGAACTTCTTTTTCAATATTTCCAATTTCAAAAATAGCATCCATTGCATTCTGTACGGATGTAACCTTTTGTTTTATTGAAACTCCTACCTCAACTGGTGTTTCTCCAGAAATGATCATATAATAGAGATTTTCCAATTGATCTCGGTCAATATCTAACTGCTGACCTGCTTTCTTTTCAAATAATCTATCAATATCATTAATCTTTTCTACCATACGGTCAACAGAATCCACAAGCTCCCTGCTTGGGCTCACTTTTTTAGCATTTACATCAATAATCAGCTTTGCTGTACGTTTAAACAGACAATTTTCTCCAACATCAAAAAGCCGTTTTAAATTTGCACTTAAGTATCCTGCTATTTCAGAACATTCTAATATGAGCTGTCTTGCAAGCTCTGTTTGTTCTTCAATATGATAAAGAGAAACTGTTTCATTTTGATAATAGGCTTTTTGTACCTCAATGGCAATGCTCGCACATTCACTATAATACTCTGCTTTACGCATATCAAGAAGTTCACTTTTTTCGTACATCCGTAATAATTCAAGCTCTTCAAGCGGCATTACCTTATACATTGCATTCTTTGCTTCTGTTTTATACAAATCATAGTAATTCTTTAAAAAAGTATATAAGTTATCGGCTTCATTCGAAAGTGCTGTTACAATCGCGCACAAATCGCGAATATAACGACTTAAGGATGCCACCATAAGACCACCATATTCCTTATTTGATTTAATTATATTTTCCACATCCTCCGGTGACTTTACCGGAAATGGATATACAACCGCATTATCAAATGCTGTATAGGAAACACTGTGACTTCCACTATATAAATCACAAATCCCCAAAAAATTGCCCGAACCTAGAATCGTATGCATTCCATCTCGGTGAACCAGTACTCTTCCTTTTAGAACAAGGCACACGCTTTCTACAGGTTCCTTTTCTTCATAAATAGAAACCCCTTTTACAATTTGATTCATTACGTTCATGTTAATGTTTAATCCCATGACTTCATGCCCCTCCTAATAGTAAAATACATAGACACTATTTATTATAAATCAAAATGCTAAATTCTTAAAGTTAAAATTCTAATAAAAAAAGACGCAACTGCGTCTTAAATACAAATTTCTATTTTTAATTAATCCGCACGCCCTGCTTCGAATAAAATCCATAAACGTTACCTTTGCAGTTAACTCGGCTCAGGCACCCTTACGGCACACAAGAGGTTTCACTTAGTGCTGCTCCATTCCTGACCTGACACGATTCATGAATTCCTGTTGCGTAAGACCCAAACGTCAACATCACTTACAAAGGGCAGCTTTACGAAAATATACCCTAGGCAGAACAACACCCCTGCTATAGCGGATTGCAGGTACAGGGCACCGCTAACTCCCCGGCTGTGCGGAAATATTTTGACATTTTTAGCACTAGATAGTGCACTCACAAGTATAAATGTTTTACAAAGTTCTGTCAAGCCTCAATCCCTTTCTTTTTTTCCTGTCGAAGCTCTTTAAAAAATTTTGTTAAAAGTGCGCTGCATTCTTCTACTAATACCCCTCGTTCAATTATAACCTTGTGATTAAACTGTTCCATTTCCAACAAATTAATAATAGAACCAGCACATCCCGCCTTTGGGTTCATACTTCCAATTACCACCCGCTTCATTCTTGACTGAACGATAGCTCCGGCACACATCTGACAGGGTTCTAACGTAATGTACATCGTACAGTCTTCCAATCTCCAATCACCCATTGCTTTGCTGGCCTTTCGAATTGCAAGTAGTTCTGCATGCGCCAATGGATTTTTACTTGTATTTCTTTTATTATATCCTCTTGCGATAATTTTATCCTTATATACAATTACGCAACCTATTGGTACTTCCTTAATCTGATACGCTTTTTGAGCCTGTTTGATTGCCTCTTTCATATATTTTACATCCATTGATAAAAACTCCTTAACCTTTTACCATAATTTTGCTATACTAGTAATAAAGGTATGATAGCACGAACCAGAAGAGGTGGCAATATGGACTTAATTTATAAGACTTCACGTCTTACTTTACGTGTACTTAATTCGACGTATGCACAAGACGTCTGTGAATTTTATAAAAAGAACAGGGATACTTTTGAAGCAGTAGAGCCTCCTCGTATCCCCAATTTCTATACCATAGATTTTCATCGATCAAATCTTTCAAATGAGTACAATGAATTTATTCAAGGAAAGTACATTCGCTTTTATTTATTTGAACATAGAAACCCAGAAACCATTATCGGTTCCGTCTGTTTTAATGCTTTTCGTAGCGGCTGTTTTCAAAGCTGTGTCGTTGGCTATAAAATGGATCAAGACTATTGTAATTTGGGTTACATGACAGAATGTTTAAATTATACCATTCATCAAGTTATTGCAAGGGAATATGGTATTCACCGAATCGAGGCAATGGTATTACCAAGCAATTATTCTTCGATTCAAGTTCTTAATAAATTAGGATTTGTAAATGAAGGCATCTCTAGAGAATACGCAAAATTAAATGGTATTTGGCGCGATCATTTTAGATATTCAATGCTTGTATACCAATAACCAAAGTCTCCGTATTTTAAATTTCCTCCATTTTTGGGATAGAAATTATGGAAACCAGAGCGACTTGCAATCATTTCTTCCCGTTTACAAAAGATGCCTGGCACACCTAGAACAAACCGATTATTTTTTTGCATGACTCCAAGATGTCCGAAGCGGTAATATCCATGTAGCATAAAATTATCGGTTACCGCATAGGTAAATCGTTCCAATAAATCTGTTAAGGTATATGGGGAGAAAAATGAATTTACTTGAAATAATTCAATTTCATCCGCATGATTATCAATTATATTATTGGCTATTCTTTCAAATTCATTTTCCTCTACTTTAATTTCCGCTGCCTCTACCGCTAGTTCTTCCTTTTCTTCCACCTCTTCTAGTAAGTGAAATTCTTTAAATACCAATGGTTTATCATCCCATTCGGTCCCAAAATACTTATCATCTGCTAGGTATAATATGAGTCCCCCAATTTTTTCAAAACCAAGCGAAGAGTCTCCTAAATGGTCCAGATTTGTAAGTATTTGTGCATCACCATTTCCATTTTTAAATGTAACCTCTCCTAATGGTATTGCAACAAAATCTACTTCATCGCGAGCAAATCCATATAAATTTATACTTCCGTTTGAAAAACTTTTTACCTGCATATGTATTGTAATTTTGCATTGATTTTCTTTTGTTTCAACACGGGCGAATCCAACATTATTTTTCTTAATTTTCATTTCATAATTATAGATATAAGAAACGAACCGTCTATAGTCATTCATGCTTTCCCTCCAAAAGAAAAAATCCTTTTTTCAATAATATATTCATTGAAAAAAGGATTTATGAAATCATTCATCTTTTATTACTATTGTTTCCCTTTTATTTCGTACAAAATTGAAGTAAGGCTTCACACCCTTCCACAACATCTGCATATGTCTTATCAAAATCTCCCGTATACCAAGGATCTGCAATGTCCCTTGGATGGCTAGAATAATCTAATAATCTCTTTACCTTGTTTTTATTATCGTCACCTAAGATCCGTAGTATATTCACAACGTTTCGCTGCTCCATTCCAAGAATAAAATCATAGCTGACATAATCTTTTTTTCGAAGCTGCACCGCGGTTTTGCCCGCTGTAGAAATACCATATTCCTTCAGCTTATTTCTAGTACCATGGTGCACGGGATTACCGATTTCTTCCGTACTGGTTGCTGACGAAGTAATAATGAACTGATCCTTTAACCCTCGCTTTTCCACCATATCTTTTAGTACAAACTCTGCCATTGGAGAACGGCAGATATTGCCGTGGCAGACGAACATTATACGAATCATCCCTTTTTACCTCTTTCCGTTGCTTCAATTTCTAGTTGTACAATTCCATGTCCCTCTTTTGAATTACTGAGAAGCAGTCTGCCCCCATGAAGTACAGCAACCTTTTTGGAATAGGCAAGACCAATCCCAGAATGACCTGCTGGATTTCGATTTTCATTTTCTGTATAGAATAAATCCGTTGCATGCTTCAATGCTTCTTTGGAAAATCCCAGCCCACCATCTTCTACTATAATTAGTAGGTATGGTGTACTCTCCTTTATGGAAATTGTTATGGCTTCCTCTTCTTTGGTAAATCGACAGGCATTTTCAACTATATTTATAACGCATCGCAAAATTGCTTCACGGTCAATATATATGGAAGTTACTTCGTTTGCTTTAAAATTAAGGTTTATCCTTCTTATCTTACAAATTTCCTCTGCACATTTCTTTATCTCTTTTACGAACATATTTCCATCGACAATCTCTTTTTTATAAGTGATTAAATCTTCGCTCAAGGATAATTGGCGCAATTTTTCCACATAACTTTCTGCCTGGAGTGCATTTTTTATAATCACATTCGAACAAATGATTTGTTCATCGGTGCGTGCAGATTCTGCCAGAAGTTCTGCATTTCCACTAATAACCGTAATCGGCGTCTTTATATCATGTACCAATGCTGCAGTCTGCACTCTTCTGTCTTGCTCCATCTGCCATTTTTCAATCATGGAATCCTTAAGCGCAGTTCGAAGCTTATCCATCGACTGCATAACCTCATCAAATTCTTTAATACCAGAGACTTCAAATGGTTTGTCTAAATCTCCATTCGCAAGCTGCTCTGCCGACAGCGTAAGTGGTAGTACGTGTTTCTTTATTTTTTTACCATAATAGATCGTGATTATTAAAAATAGTATTAAAATACAAAGTCCGGTTCCAATTCCACAAATTATTTGAAAATCAGGTAGATTATTGTTTAAAATCTCCTTACTATAAAAGGTGTTAAAACCATATTGTAAAACACAAGTATCCTTGTTTAAAACAATCTGCGCATGATATCTGGTAGCTCCATTGACTCCATAGAGATAGTAATCTTTGGCATCGTCTAGCGAGCTTCCTTTTAAGCTAGTCTCGATTACTTCCCCATCCTCTGAAAAAAGTACGTAATCACACAATGGAGTTAGCAATGATTGATCAAAGCTACCTACTTGCTTTAATTTTTTTATACTGTCTTGAACCTCATTTTCTGCTGTGTTTGCAGGTAAAACAAATCCATTATTCATTGCCAGATTAAAAATAACTAACACAGCGAGCACGGCTAATAAAACCGCAAAAAGAAAACTCACCGCATATTGTATTAATAATGAAACTAATTTTACAGATCTTCGTCTTTCCATTTGTATCCTACTCCCCAGACAGTTTCAATTGGCATTTCTAAAAATACTTTCAACTTTGCCCTTAGATTTTTAATATGTTCCGTAATAGCTGTAAGCTCTGAATCTCCATCCATACCAAATATGGTTTCGTAAATTTGTTCTTTACTATAAACTTGTTTCGGATGACTTGCGAGTAATTCACAAATACTGTATTCACTCTTTGTAAGTGGAATTTTTTCATTATTATAATAAGCCGCCTTTTCTTGCAAATCAAACGTCAAGTTCCCACGCTTGATGCGATGCGTCGGTGTCCTTGATTCTCTTCGAAGATGAGCACCTACCCTTGCACGAAGCTGCGCAATACGAAAAGGCTTTGTAATATAATCATCGCCTCCAATCGATAGACCTGTGATGATATCTTCTTCGTCTACTTTTGCCGTAAGAAAAAGAATGGGACAGTCGGTCTCTTTTCGGATTCGATTACAAATTGAAAACCCGTCTTCTCCTGGAAGCATAACATCCAACAGAATTAAATCTGCAAATTTTATCATATTTGTGCTTAAATCATTTGGGTTGATAATCATTTTAACTTGATGACCATCGCGCTCCAATGCCATTTTTACCATTTGGCAGATGTCCTTAGCATCGTCTACCACTACTATATTTGCCACCCTATCACTCCCTAGTGAATTATTAGATAAAGGATCCACGATAACGCAAATAGTACATATACATGCCCTGGATAAAACCAATAGAAAAATTGTTTGGAACCTTTACCTCTTTGACCATTATAAAATAAAAGGAAGATTCCTGCAAATGCACTCATCCATTCAAATGCAAGTGTAAAGTATTCGGCAAAGGTAAGCCCCGGGAAAAATAAGAATATTGTACCAAAATCAAAAATCAATGGCTCAACAAACATAACAATTGCCTGTGCCTTCCGATTGTTTCGTAATAGATATAATAAAACTCCTAGCAATATGTAGGCCGCTCCTCCATCTTGTATTGCCGTAAATATAGGAAAAAAAGTATAATGTAAAATACCAACCATCGAAGAGAAGGAAGGTACCACATGTACCATACCTATTACAACAAACGCCCAAAGTATTGGTACTAATATAGCTGCCAGCCCCTTTTTCCATTGCTTTTTACTAATCCAATCAATTCCCTGCAAAATAACAATCAAAATCGCAAAGTTTGCAAGTATTTGATTTCTTGGATAAAAGCCATCTGGTCTTTGTATTCCAAATGTAATAAATGCATATTGTAATGCACCCATAACAACCGCAATCGCATACATCGTAAGAAAATATCGTTTACGGTTATGGGTATGGATAAATCCTTCTACCACACAAAACAAAAATAATGGCGCGGATAATCTCCCGAGCCATGTAAATACTAAAGGTACTTTACCAGTAAATTCAAAGAAATAATAAATATGGTCCAGTACCATTAGCACAAGTGCAATTGTTTTTAAGTCAAATCCCGTCAATCCTTTTTTTAATCTTATTGCTTCCTTCATTTTAATACTCCTATCTGTTATAATTTCTTATAATCTGAGTATAAAAATGAATCATAAGGATTTTATAAGGTTTTATTAATTTCTTATTTTTCTGATCATGAAGTCCTATATTTACTCTACATGAAGTCCTATATTTACTCCAATTGAATAGTTTCCGTTATCATCCACCTTGATCGTCTGATACCAGTGATTATCCCCCGGCTTCACAAGTTTACTAATCTGAAAGCCCGTCATTCCATATCCAACAGCTCCAATAGCTGATCCTAATATAATTAAACCAATGCTTAGAATAATCCATTTTTTTATTTTATCTTTTATATTCATTTTAGCTCCAATCTGCATAGGTTATATGCTTATCTTTTAAATATACCAATTAGTTTTAATGTGAACGACTTTGTAACTTCAATTAGTTTTTTTGATAGATATATGGTCGCGAATGTAGTAAGTATTGCAATTCCCACACACACTACTCCAAGACCAAACTGTACGATTGCTAACGCAGGATTTACTATTAGCAGGAAAAACCCTCCGCAAACACTAACGATTGCAATAGAAAACGTAGCTATTGCAACGGATCCTACAACAACAGGTAAACACCAGATTACAATATAGACCGATAAAACCATAAGTATGCCAGCTAATAAAAGAGAGCCCCACAATGGAAATCCTAATACCATCAAAAAACCAATTAATCCTTTTGTAGTAGTTGATGCCTTTTTATCAGTTCCACTTTCTTGTTTCAGTATATCTTCTGCGATTGACTCTGGATAACCCACGCGCTCTACTGCAGTTTCCTCAGTGGATCCATTTTCTATATAATCTTCTATTATTTCTTCATAATATGAAATAAATTTCTTCCTCTCCATATTATTTAAACTTTTCAATTGACTTTCTAAATCTCTTAAAAACACCGCTTTAGTCATTTTCACTTTCCCCCTTTATAAAATCATAAATTTTCATAACGTCCTTCCAATCATCCAGAAATTCTTTTCTGTACTGCTTTCCAGTATTTGTAATTCGATAGTATTTCCGAAGTCTGTTGTTATGCTCTCTTGAATAGGTTTCCAGATACTGACTTGTCTCTAGGCGCTTTAGTATCGGATACAATGTAGATTCTGATATTGTGATGCATTCCGACACATCCTTTATAATCTGGTACCCATAGGAATCTGATTTATCTAATACCGCGATTACACAAAATTCCAATAAGCCTTTTTTTACTTGACTATCCATTCATATACCTCCTGATGTGTTATACTATACAACGCATAGTATAATGTGTCAAGAGGTATTTTGTACTTTTTTTAAATCTTGAATATAACAAAAAATGTGCAGCTGAATACTTCATACATTCAGCTGCACATTTTTTATCATATAGATACTACTTTTCTATTACTTTCCAAAAGTTAAAGATTCCAACACATAGTTGGCAACAGCATTAAGATCCGGTGTTGTTGCCACGCCTTGGTCTGTAACTGTAACTTCTGTTGTATATCCGTTTGCAAACACATCATAAATCTTTTGTGTAAACACCAATTTACCATCTACTTTTACAGAATAAGACATTACAGAAATTCTGCCTACTGCTATTTTTTCTTCCGTGATTGCAAAATTCTCTACCGTAACTTGCCCAGTAAATTGTTGTGCAAACATATTTTTAAATACATCGGCATTGAACTTTTCTTTTAATATTTCCAAGTAGAGATCAAAATCCTTATTATCTACTTTACTTTTTACACTTGTTACACAGATAGAACTTCCTGTAGTTGCGCTTGCATCCTTTGGCATAAACATATTGACTGTAAGTCCATTTACAGAACTTTTGGTATTATTCCATGTTTTTGGGACTACAACCGAGTTATCTCCAACCTTTGCAACAACTGCTTTAAATGGGGCATTAGTTAAAAATTCGTTTTCTGCACCTTTTACGGTCACCTTACATTTATACTTCTTACTATCAACCGTTACGGTTATGGTTGCTTTTCCTTTGCTAACTCCAGTTACTTCACCATCCTTTGTAACCGTAGCAACTTTTTCTTTATTGCTACTAAAGCTTGCATCTTTTTTGCTACCTTTTACCTTTAGTGTAAAGCTTTCGCCCACTTCAATCGTGTTTTTCTTTAGATTTAATTTAACCTTTCCCTTTGCCTTTGTCGCCTTTGCAGCCTCCGCAATTGTTACAGTTGTGACAGGTGCTACGGTTTGTACTGTCATGGACAATGCCAATGATAATGCTACTACTTTTGCAATTTTCTTAATGTTTATCATCTTTTTCATACGATATCTCCCTTTTATAATGTGAATTTCATCAGTTATACGAGTCCAATTACAAAAGTCTTGGTCTCGGGATAATTATACTTCTATTTCCTTAAGAAGTCTTTACAATTTTATTAAAGTTGTGTTTTTTTCCATTATTTATGATAAACTAACTCCATAATCTTAAAAGAAAGAGGGTATTTCATGTTAAAAAAATTCATAAAATCTAGTTTATCACTATTTATAGCATGTACGATGATTTTGACCCCGCAAACTTCTATATTTGCAGCTGATGTGCCGGTATCCAATAGCCAGGTCGTTGCTTATTCCGTAGATGCTTCCGATAGTATCGCTACTGCAGCACAAAAACGTGCCGATATGTTGACGAAAGTATATGGCGTTACCAGTGTTCAATACGCATTGATTAGTGATGGAAAAATTATTCTTACCGGAACTTCCGGATATAACAACAAAGAATCAAAAGAAGCACCCACTAATAGCACCATATATGGCATTGGTTCTGTTAGTAAGATTTTTACTACTTTAGCCGTTTTAAAGCTTTGTGAAGACAGTAAGGTTGATTTAGATACGCCAGTCGTTACATATTTACCTGAGTTTCAAATGGCAGACTCTCGTTATAAAGATATTACGGTGCGTATGCTTTTAAATCATTCCTCCGGTCTTATGGGAAGTACCTTAAGTAATTGTATATTACTTGGCGAAGCGGATACTTCAACTCATGATAAGTTTTTGAGTATATTAAAAACACAACGTTTGAAGGCTGATCCAGGAGCTTTTAGTGTATACTGCAATGACGGATTTACTTTGGCAGAAATTTTAATTGAAAAAGTAAGTGGTATAAGCTTTAGTAAGTATATTGCTAATAATTTTACTACTCCTCTTGATATGTCCAACACAAAAACACCTTCGGATTCCTTTAATACTTCAAAAATAGCTGGAATGTATACCGCAGACGGAACAAAGCTTCCTTATGAAACTTTATGTGCTTATGGTGCTGGCGGAATTTATTCAACTGCAACTGATTTGTGCAAATTATCTACCATATTAACAAATCAAACTAATATATTATCCTCTGCAACCGTAAATTCTATGAAAAATGAGGAATACAAAAATGGCCAGTGGTATCCGGATGAAGATTCCGTTCTTTCCTACGGACTTGGCTGGGATAGCGTAAATACATATCCTTTTACCAATTATAATATCACTGCTTTAATGAAGGGTGGAGATTCTCTTTATTATCATTGTGGTCTTACCGTATTACCTGATGAAAACATGGCGGTTGCTGTACTTTCTTCAGGAGGAGCTAGTTCTTACAATGAAATATTTGGTCAATCAATTTTGCTGGATGCATTAAAGGAAAAAGGTTCCATTTCTTCGATACAGGATGACAAAACCTTTACAGCGCCTACTAAAACTACAGTTCCTTCCAATTTACTTTCCTATGCTGGCTACTATGGTAACGTTTCTTCACCTATGAAAGTAGAAATCGAAACAAGCGGTGACCTAACCTTATACTCATCATATAATTTTACTTCTAAGCAACAATTTGTCTACAGTGGAAATAGTCGTTTCTATTCTTTAGATGGCAGTACTTATCTTTCATTTATAGAAAACAATGGAAATACTTATTTATATACAAGTGGTTACTCTAAGGTCCCAGCCATTGGTCAAACTGCAGCTTCGCTTTATTGTGGACAGAAGTTAAAAGCAAATGAAATCTCAGAGTCAACAAAGAAAGCATGGGCAGAATATCTTAACAAGGATTACTACTCCGTAGCAGAAAAATACAGTTCAGCACTTTATGTACAAGGTTTATTAAAAAGCCGATTGGAAATGTCTGACGAACTGCCAAACTACATAGCGTCTAATCCCATTACAGACGAAACCTCCGCTAATTCCATTGTTCAAATACCAGGTGTTTATGGTCGTGACCTAAGTGATTATAAACTGGTGTTAAAAGATGGCATAAAATATGTTCAAAGTGGAGCAAACATATTAATCTCGGAAGATAATATTGGTACGCTATCTACTAAGAAAAACTTTAAAGTTACTGTTCCAAAAACTGGATATGCGCAGTATTTCAAGATTAGTAACAATTCGGCAAATAAAAAGATTGTAGTGAACCTTCCTAAAAAGTCTTCTTTTGTGGTATATGATAAAAATGGTACTATGGTATTTAGCTCTTACATCTCTGGTAAAAATACAGTGAAGCTTCCAAAGAAGGGAACCATTGTATTTGTTGGCTCAAAGAAGGCTGAATTTTCTGTAAAATACGCATCTTAAAAGGATAATAATAAAATAAATATAGTGGAACTAGAATTATAGACAAAAGCTTGTTGTATGGGTGGTGATTATCTACCCCTACGGCAAGCTTTTTAATCTATAACATGCAATTTAAAATAGTTATAAAACTTCTTTGGTGAGCATTAAAAAATTGACCTACTAAGCTATTTTCAAACTTAATAAGTCAATCAAAGTCTAAATCATTTTTTTATTATATAACATAATTACAGATATATTTCATTAAGTGAAAAGTACAATAAATACTAGAAAATATTAAGAGTTTTTCATTACGATAGATTCGATTACGTCTGCAGCCTCTTCACAAGCATCACAACATTTCTCAAGTCTATCATAAACTTCAGTCCATACAAATAATTCCAAAGCATCATTTGAGTTCAAGAAAAGTTTATGAACAGTTTCATAATATAATTTATCACCAACTTCTTCTAACTGATTAACTTCAATGATTTTTTCGTTAAGGGTAGAAGACTTTTTGAAATTAGAGAATTCTTCCACTGCTATTTTAAGTGCAGCGCAGCATTTGGAAATTAAGTCAGAGAATTCAATGACTTCAGGTTTGATAGAAGTTACATTATACATATGAATTTTGATCAAAACATCTTCAATAGCGTCTGTGATATCATCAATCTCTTGTGATAATTTAACGATGTCTTCTCGTTCGATTGGTGCAATGAATTCTGTTGCCAATCTTGCCATCAATTCATGTTTGGATAAATCTCCGGCATGTTCAATTTTGTGAAGTTCTTCCAGTTTTCCCTCAATTGTTGTAGGATCAAAACTAATTAAAGTTTCGTGTAAAATCTCAGCACATTTGCATGAGTAACCAACTAACTCAACGAATTTATTAAAATAATTGTAATCTCTTTTTCTTTCCATTGTTTTTTATCCTTTCTTCCTTTAAAAATTAGAATATCCACATGAATAAATGAGCCATTAAAAATCCGATTAGTCCACAACCAGGGAACGTTAATAACCAAGCGAGAACCATTTCTTTTACGACTGACCAATTAACCGCAGAAAGTCTTTTTGAAGCTCCAACACCCATGATGGCAGTTGTTTTTGTATGTGTCGTACTTACTGGAATGCCAATAACGGAGGAGAGTAATAAAGCTCCTGCAGCCGCAATATCTGCGGAGAAGCCCTGATATGTTTCAAGTTTTACCATACCCATACCAACAGATTTGATAATCTTGTATCCGCCAATTGAAGTTCCAAGTGCCATAACTGCAGAACAAAGTAGCATAAGCCAGATTGGAATAACAAAATTTGAAACGTTTCCTTGACCACTTGCTAAGAATACACCAAGCATAAACACACCCATGAATTTTTGACCATCTTGCGCTCCATGCATAAATGCCATTGCGGCAGCACCTGCAATCTGACCCTTCTTAAAGAATTTGTTTGTCTTCTGGCGATTCATACCCTTACAAATAAATTCTATAATTTTCGTAATAATATAGCCTGCACTAAAACCGATAATCGTGGATAATAACAAACCATATATTACTTTAATCCATTCACTACCATTAATACCACCTAAACCACCTTGAAGAGCAATCGCAGAGCCAGAAATACCAGCGATTAATGCATGGCTCTCACTCGTTGGAATACCAAATGCCCAAGCTGCAGTTGCCCATAATACAATGGCAAAAAGTGCAGCACATAACGCAATTACAGCATCTTTCGTATTTCCACCAAAATCAACCATGTTGTAGATTGTCTGTGCAACGGTGGCATTTACCATCGTCATGAATAATACACCTAAAAAGTTAAAACACGCAGCCATTAAGATTGCGCTTCCTGCACGCATACTTCTAGTTGAAACACATGTTGCAATTGCATTCGGAGCATCTGTCCAGCCATTTACTAAGATAACGCCAAGAGTAAGAATTACTGTAATCAATAAAGGCAAGTTTGTAATTAATTGATTCAGAAATTCAAACAATGATATAGTCATAATTTACCTCCATCTTACTATATGTTAATTAATTTAAGACAACGTAATGTTAGCACGAATTATGTAATATTAAAAGACAAATTTTGCAAAATAAGTAAATTTTGCAAATATTTTATGTAATCTTGTAATATTTGTAATGCCAAATCTCATAAAATATGAGATAAAAAACACAGATTGAAATAATTGCTACTCAAGAGCAGATTCTTAAAAATTATGATATATTCTAATTTTAAATATCTAACATATAATATAAGTAATAAACATTTGAGGATATATATGATTATCCATGTCGTCCAACCAGGGGAAACACTTCAAACGATTGCCAATTTATATAATATGCCGACCGAACAGCTGATTCAAGATAATGGTATTACAAATCCAACAAATTTAGCAACAGGGCAGACTATAGTAGTTGTTTATCCGAAAATCACCTATGTAATACAAGATGGAGATACCTTATACGGTATTGCAGATAAATTTGGAGTTTCACCAATACAATTATTACGAAATAATCCCTTTCTTTCTGACAAAGAATATATCTATCCAGGAGAAAGTATTGTTATCAGTTATGAGGATACAAAAATAAGAAATATCGTCACCAGTGGATATGCTTTTCCATTTATTGACCGTAATGTACTTAAAAAAACGCTTCCTTTCCTAACCTATCTAACTGTATTTAATTACAGGGTTACCAGAGACGGAGAACTAGTAGCGATCGATGATGATGAAATCATTCAATTAGCAAAAGACTATGGGGTAGCCCCTATGATGTTAATATCAACTTTAAACGATAAGGGAGTAGCAGATCCTATAGTATCCAGTAATGTCCTTAATAACATTGAATTACAAGATAGACTTTTCGAAACTGTAATAAATAAATTAAAAGAAAAGGGTTATTCTGGTTTAAATATATACTCGCAATTTTTAACCGAAGAAAACCGGCCTTTTGTTGAAAGGTATATAACGAGATTTTTCAAGCTCTTACATGAAGAAGGATTTCGTTTGATACTAACTATTTCGCCCATAACAAACTTAGAAAGTGCCACAGTTGAACTTGAAAAAGTGGATTATACTATTTTAGGGCAGAACGTAGATGGCATACTATTTTTAGATTATAAGTGGGTTTTTTCTTATGGACCTCCGGCTTCTGTCACACCTGTAAATATTATAAAAAAACTTTTAGACTTCGCTGTTACTATTGTACCTCTTGATAAGTTGTTTTTAGGTTTTTCAGTTATGGGTTACGACTGGCCGCTTCCTTATATTCCGGGTGATAGTCGCGCAACTGTCATAACTACCGAAGAATCTATTGAAATTGCAAGTTATAAAGGTATTCCGATTAAATATAATGAAGTTTCTCAAGCACCCTACTTTTTCTATACACAGGAGAAAGAAGATTTACATATTGTATGGTTTAAGGATGCGAGAAGTATTAACGCGATCATGGGTTTGGTTAATGATTACAAACTTGAAGGTACATCAATTTGGAATATTATGTACTTTTTTTCCCAGATGTGGTTTATAATTAATACTCAATATGAAATTGATAGGATCGAGAATATTAATCCTGTACCGTAACCTTCCATATACCTTGCTCACTGGGTCATGTTAACTTTGCTTTTATATATACTAAAAAAAAGAGGAAATACGCCTGCAAACAAACTTGCGGGTGCATTTCCTCTTTTTTGTATAAGTAAGTTGCCATATGGCAGCTTGTTTTGCTATTTAAACGAACAAAAAGCCCCTACCCAACTACTCTTTCGTAGCCAAACAAGGACCTTGAAATGCGCCTCCAGGGGTTCGAACCCTGGACACCCTGATTAAGAGTCAGGTGCTCTACCAACTGAGCTAGAAGCGCATTGCATTTTTCCAACGCAAGACTTATTATATCTCATGCTTTTTCAAAATGCAAGTCCTTTTTATAAATTTTCACTACTTATTTGTCGCAATTTTATTTTCTAACTGACTTTTTGATACAGCGCCAACTATGGTATCTACTACCGTCCCATTTTTAATAAAAAGAATGGTAGGTATGGACATTACTCTATACTTTTGAGCAGTTCCAGGGTTATTGTCTACATTTAGTTTTCCAATTTTTACACTTCCGTCGTATTCATTTGCTAATTCTTCGATAATAGGCGCCATCATTTTACATGGTCCGCACCAGTCTGCATAAAAATCTACAATTACCAAATTCTTAGATTCTAAAGCTTCTTGATTAAAGTTGTCGTCTGTAAATTTAAATTCCATGTTTATTTCCTCCTTTTTTGCTTGGCAGATAAAGCGTTTGAAACTTCATCCCAAGAATGTTTCATTTGCAATGCACGTTTATCCAGTTTCTTATTATGTGATAAAGATCGAGCTATTATTTCTTTAAGAGATATACTCATAATTATACTCTCTTTCACATCGTTTTCTATAGTATATGTATTTTTTGTTACAATAACAGTAACTTAGTCACATTTTTTCCGACTCGCAACCAAACGATTAATAGTTTTTCCTTCACTAGAAAATTTTGCTTCATATTCGGTCATAACATTTCCCTCCATGTATTCACTATTATGAAGGTCATAGGTTAAACTATCCAGCGTCCATTTTGCTTCTTTTACTTCTTCCAAAGAAAAATCAAATAATTCACGGTTATCCGTTTTAAATATAATCTTTCCCTTTTTATCAAGAATTCTGTCATATCGTTCTAAATATTGCCTTGAAGTCAATCTTCTCTTGGAATGTCGATCTTTTGGCCAAGGATCCGAAAAATTAAGATAAATTTGCTTTATTTCTTCATTATCAAATACCTCGTTTATTTCTTCAGCATTCATACATATAAAAGTAAGGTTATTTAACTCAACATCTTCCATTTTTTCAAGTGCACGAATTAATACACTTTGAAATTTTTCGATTCCAATATAATTAATATCCGGATTTTGAAGTGCTAAAGTCTTAATAAAATTTCCTTTTCCCATACCTATCTCTATGTGAATAGGATGATCGTTCCCAAATACTTTCATCCATTTACCTTTGTGCTCTTTTGCATTATTTATGACCAGGTTGCTTTCTGCAATTATTGCCTTAGCTCCAGGTATATTTCTTAGCCGCATATTTTTCTCCTTCTTCTTTCAAGTACTTTCACTTTAAATTATATCGGCTTTTTATATTTGCGTCAAATTGAAATCTTCATATATTAAGAGTTATTTCACCATGCATAAAATTGAAATAATAGGTTTAATAATTAAATAGGGCTTATTTATTAAATTACTATTATAACCAATGTTTTACAAGTTAAATAAACTGTTGCTTTTTGTGTAAATTGCATAGTTTTTTTATTTTCTACTTTGATTTTTAGGTGCATATTTGCCCTTTCTTTTTTTACAAAAAGGAGTATTATGTTAGTAGCAATCAGTAAGATTGTGAATATGATATTTATTTAACAATATAGAAAGGGGTTATGAAGCGTGGAAAAAGTTGTTAATATTTTAAATGATTTAAATGATATAGATGAAAAAGCAACAGCGATTGTCGACCATACCTCCATTGAGAAAAAGGAACTATATAAGCAGTTGTCAGAAGATATTCATAAGCTAGATGAAGAACTATCAAAAGACACGGATAAGAAATTAGACGTTATCCGTGAAAAAATGAATCTCGAAATTGAAGAAGCAAAAAAAGGGCTTCTTGCTTCTTTTGAACAGGATATGAGCAAAATCGAATCCGATTATAAAAAGAATCATACTACTTATGTTGAGACTGTCTTCCAAAAAATAATCAACCAATAGGAGAGTGATACAATGTTAATCGACCTATTAACCTATAGCGGTATTGTTACAAAAACAAAAGCAATGGAAGCACGGTTAATTACCACAAAGGATTATGAAGATTTATCTAATCTTACCTCGGTAACAGACTTTATCAATTTTTTAAAGACACAGCCCGCTTATCAAAGTTTATTTGCAAACTGTGACGAAAGACTGCTTCACCGAAATGAAATTGAACATATACTGACAAATTCCTTATATCTTGAATATGCAAAATTGTTTCGTTTTGCAAACATAAAACAACGTAAAGCTTTAGAACCTATCTTCTTTCGATATGAAGTTAATATACTGAAAGCATGTCTTCATAATGTTTTTTCGAAAGAAGGCGAACTCCGTTATGATTTGTCTGTGTTTGAACCGTTTTTTGCAAAGCATTCCGAATTGAATATCCGCAATCTTTCAGGATCTTTATCACTTGACGAGTTTATCAATCATTTAAAGTGTACAAGGTATTATGATTTCTTTCATAAGATACAGCAAAACCCTGAAGCCACTCTCTATGATTATGAGGTGCAGTTAGATATTTATTACTTCATGAGCGTATGGAAGAATAAAAAGCTATATTCTAAATCGAATGATTTAAGTGCATTAACTGATATTATTGGGAAAAAAATTGATTATCTAAATATAATGTGGATATATCGTTCGAAAAAATATTATGATGTGGATTCTTCTCATATATATTCCTATATAATACCAATACACTACAAATTGTCTTCAAAGCAGTTGATGAATTTAATTGAAGCTGGAAGTTTAGAAGAGCTAGTTGCTATAATAGGGACAACTTCATATCATACAGCGGATGTGGATGTAAAGAGTGAACATTTTTCCGTGGAAAATTTGTACCAAGATAATCTTAAGAAGCTCTATCGTAGTAATCAACAAAAATATCCGATTTCTATGTGCACCATTTTCTATTTCCTTTTTATGAAGGAGTTAGAAATAGATCGACTTACCACTGCACTTGAGTGCATTCGATATGGTCTTGATTCTTCGTATGCACTAAAATACATTCTTAAGTAGGGGGAGGCGCAAAATTGATTGAGAAAATGCAATATCTCAACATTACCGGTCCAAAAGATGATATTGACCGTGTTGTAGATACTTATTTAAACAAGCACGAAATACATTTAGAAAATGCCCTCACGGAACTTGGGGAAAGTCAGGAAATAAAGCCATTTACAGAAGCTAATCCATATAAGGATATTCTTAACAAAGCAAATATTCTATGTGATGAGTTGAATAAAGAACTCATATGTGAAGAGCGAGATATGAGTGTTTCAAAAGCAACTGATATTGTGAATAATGCGTATTCCATGATGAATGAAATGAGTGAAAAAAGGCATGATGTCAAAGAAGATCAAAAGCATTTAACAACTTTAATCAGCCAAATTGAACCTTTTCGAATTCTTGATTTTGATTTGGCAAAAATCCAACATTTCAAATTTATCAAATTTCGCTTTGGCCGAATTTCTCCGGAATACTATAATAAATTTACACGCCATGTCTACAACAATCTGGATACTGTTTTTTATGAATGTGAACGAACTCCTGATTACGTTTATGGAATATATTTTACTCCCGAAACTTTATCCGACCAGGTAGATGCGGTTTACTCCTTTCTTCATTTTGAGCGAATTGCTTTAGCAGAAGAATTTTGTGGTACTCCTGAAGAAATTTATCAGTCGCTTAAAGAAAAAAAGCATGTGGTAAGAGCAAAGAGCAAAGAATTAAAAACCGATATTAAAAATATGCTCAACGAACAAGGTCCTGAACTTTTGCTAGCCGCTAAAACGTTGCAGCGTGTTTCTGATAATTTTGATATCCGAAAGATGGCTGCTTGCACCGCTGATTCAAATACCTATCAAGTATTTTACATACTGTGTGGTTGGATGAGCGTCAAAGATACGAAAGCATTTATTAAAGAAATATCAAATGATCCTAAGATTTATTGTGTGAAACAAAATGGTAGAGAAAAAGGATCGACAAAACCACCAACCAAACTTAATAATCCAAAGTTTTTTCAACCGTTCGAAATGTTTATTAAGATGTATGGTCTTCCCGCCTATAATGAAATGGACCCAACAATTTTTGTAGCGCTGACTTATACTTTATTGTTTGGAATTATGTTTGGTGATATTGGCCAAGGGCTATGCCTTGTTGTTGGTGGTTTATTACTTTACAAAATTAAACATATAAACCTAGGCGGTATTGTATCTGTTGCTGGCGTCTGGTCGACAATATTTGGATTTATGTATGGAAGTTTTTTTGGTTTTGAAGAGGTGTTTCCAGCCATCTGGCGAAGGCCTATGGAAAATATCATGAGCACCTTAATAACCGCTGTAATTTTTGGTGTAATGCTTATATTGGTAGCTATGATCCTCAACATTATAAATGCAATCCGAGCACATGATATAGGACGTTTACTATTTGATTCTAGTGGTATTGCAGGATTCATTGTTTACGGTGGCGTTGCTGCCTGTGTTGGATTTTATTTCTTAGGTTATAAACTTCCAGCTACAATCATTTTGGTAATTCTCTTTGGAGTACCACTTTTATGTATTATGTTAAAAGAACCATTAAGCAATTTTATAGAAAAGAAAAAACACATTTTCCCTGCTGGTGGAAAAGCAATGTTTTTTATTGAAGCTTCTGTTGAGTTGTTTGATGTTGTATTAAGTTATGCAACAAATACCATTTCTTTTGTCCGTGTTGGTGCATTTGCATTAAGCCATGCTGGTATGATGGGTGTAGTTCTTTCACTCTCAGGTATTGAAAACGGACATGCTAATCTAATTATTATTGTTCTAGGAAACATTTTGGTAGCCGGACTGGAAGGATTAATCGTAGGTATTCAGGTATTAAGACTTGAGTATTACGAAATGTTCAGCCGTTTTTATAAAGGTACCGGACGAGAATTTCGTCCATTTAAAACACTTAAAAAATAAGGAGGATTTATATTATGTCAACAAAAATTATACTCATAAGCATTTTAGTTTTAAGTTTTATTATTCCATTTGGAGTTTATTTTCTAGGTGAAAAGAAAAAAGGAAGCTTTAAAGCAGCCTTAGGTTTTAATACCGTTTTCTTCTTTGGAACACTTATTATTGGTAACATTATGATGTTTAACGGTAATGTATCTGCTGCTGCTGCAACTACTGCTGCTAATACAACCGATAGCTGGAGATATATTGCTGCCGCATTAGCAACCGGAATGTCTTGTATCGGAGCTGGTATTGCAGTTGCAAGTGCTGCAAGTGCTGCAATTGGAGCTTTAAGTGAAGATGCATCTGTAATGGGTAAAGCACTTATCTTTGTAGCTCTTGCAGAATCTGTAGCATTATATGGCTTATTAATATCATTTTCCATTTTAGGTTAAGGAGCAACCACTCTTATGAAAATGTTTCTAATTAGTGACAACGTCGACACCTATACTGGCATGCGCCTAGCTGGTGTCGATGGTGTGGTCATCCATTCAAAAAAGCACCTACGTCAACAATTGGAAAAAGCCTTTGCTGACAAAGAAATCGGTATAGTATTGCTAACTGAAAAGTTTGGTCGAGAATTTCCAGATATAGTTGATGAAGTTAAACTTAAACGCAGACTTCCTTTAATTGTGGAAATTCCAGATCGACATGGAACCGGTCGTGATCCTAACTTTATTATGAACTATGTAAACGAAGCGATTGGCATAAAGATTTAAGGAGGGTTGGCGAATGACCATAGAGGAAAAATTGCGCATTTTTTATGAAACAACCATAGCAGATGCAACGAAACAAAGTGAAGAAATTATTGCCGAGTATCAGGCATCTTTAAAAAATATGTATGATGAACATAAAAAAGAAGCTGAAGAAAAAGCTGTTTATACACTTGATATAGAATGCCAAAAACTTGTTCAGGAAAAGAATAAAGTATTATCCCTTCAGTGTTTGGATTTCAAGCGTCAAATTAGTGATAAAACAGAATCGTTACGAAATGAATTATTTGAAGAGGTAAAAAATCGTCTTTATTCATTTATTGCAATGCAAGAATACAATGAATTGCTTGTAACGCAAATAAAAGAAGCGAATGAATTTGCCAAAGGAGAAGAAATGACTATTTATATTAATAGCTCTGATGCAGATAAAAAAGCTTCCTTAGAAGAAAAAACTGGCGTTTCACTCACAATTAGCACCATCGATTTTATAGGTGGAACAAGAGCCGTAATACACAATAAAAATATTTTAATTGACCGTTCTTTTTCAACTAAGTTTTCAGAAGAAAAAGAAACGTTTTCATTATAAAGGAGGTTTTCAGCAATGGAGCAGACTATGGGTAAGATTTATGGCATAAATGGTCCTGTTATATATTTACGCGGTAACCTCGGATTTAAGATGGCTGAGATGGTGTATGTTGGAACAGATCATCTGGTTGGTGAAGTTATCGGTCTTACAAAAGAAAAAACAACCATTCAGGTTTATGAGGAGACCACTGGTTTAAAACCCGGCGAGGAAGTTATTGGAACAAATGCTTGTCTTTCCGTAACCTTAGGACCTGGTATTCTTAGTAATATATACGATGGTATTGAACGCCCCTTAAAAGAAATACAAAAACGAAGTGGAGCTTTTATTCCAAGAGGTGTTAGTGCTGATTCCTTAGATCCGGTTAAACTATGGGATGTGCATGTTACGGTAAATGTTGGTGATGCTGTATATGGAGGGACAATTATAGCTGAAGTTCCAGAAACTACTGCTATTGTTCACAAATCAATGATTCCTCCTAATGTCTCTGGTACTGTTATTTCTGTCGCTAAAGATGGAAAATACACCGTACTTGACCCTATCGTAACTATCCAGTGTCCTGATGGTGAAGAAAAGGTCATTACCTTACTACAAAAATGGCCAATTCGCGTACCTAGACCAACAGCAAAACGTTTTCCTTTAGATAAACCACTATTAACCGGACAGCGTATTTTTGACTCCTTGTTTCCTATTGCAAAAGGTGGTACTGCTGCTATTCCTGGTGGATTTGGAACTGGTAAAACGATGACACAACATCAGCTTGCAAAATGGTCCGATGCCGATATTATTGTATACATCGGTTGTGGTGAGCGTGGAAACGAAATGACAAATGTTTTGGAAGAATTCTCCGAATTAGTTGACCCTAAATCAGGCAACCTCTTACTTACAAGGACTGTACTGATTGCAAATACATCAAACATGCCAGTTGCTGCACGTGAGGCAAGTATTTATACCGGTATTACTTTAGCAGAATATTATCGTGATATGGGTTATCATGTAGCTATTATGGCAGACTCTACTTCCCGTTGGGCTGAAGCACTTCGTGAGCTTTCCGGTCGTTTGGAAGAAATGCCCGCTGAAGAAGGATTTCCAGCTTACTTAGCTTCTCGCCTTTCTGCATTCTATGAAAGAGCTGGTTATATGCGTAACTTAAATGGAAGTGAAGGAAGTGTAACTATTATAGGAGCCGTTTCTCCTCAGGGTGGCGACTTCTCTGAACCAGTAACACAGAATACCAAGCGTTTTGTTCGTTGCTTTTTTGCTTTGGATAAATCCCTTGCTTACGCAAGACACTTTCCAGCGATTCACTGGCTAAACAGCTACAGTGAATATGTTTCTGATTTAACCCCATGGTTTGCTTCTAACGTAAACGATAATTTTATTAGTTATCGTAATCAGTTATTAAGTCTTTTAAGCCAGGAAAACAGTTTAAATGAAATCGTTAAATTAATCGGTAGCGATGTATTGCCAGATGATCAAAAATTAGTTCTTGAGATTTCACGTATCATCCGTCTAGGCTTCCTTCAGCAAAATGCATTCCATAAGGAAGATACCTACGTTCCAATGGATAAACAATATAAAATGATGGAAATTATCCTATATTTATATGATAAATGTAAAAAGCTTGTTGCATTGAATATGCCAATGACCTTAATTCGTGAAAATAACATATTTGAAAAACTAGTTTCTATTAAATACGATGTAGCAAATGATGAATTAGAGAAATTTGATGAATATAAGCAAATGATTGACGACTTCTATGACCGTCTCATTGCAACCAATGCGTAAGGGAGGAATGTTACTATGTCAATCGAATATTTAGGACTCAGTGAAATTAACGGTCCATTAATTGCTTTAGAAGGTGTTAGTGGCGCCTCTTATGAAGAAATTGTTGAATTTACAGTAGATCAAAATACAAAAAAATTAGGTCGTATTGTTGAAGTATATGATGACAAAGCAGTCATTCAAGTTTTTGGTGGTACGGATGAAATGTCACTGAAAAATACACATACAAGACTTACTGGACATCCAATGGAAATTGGTCTTTCTACTGAAGTATTGGGACGTACCTTCAACGGTTTAGGTCAACCCATTGATGGACTTGGAAACATTGTTCCAGAAGTAAAATTAAACGTAAATGGACAGCCACTTAACCCTGTAGCCAGGGAATACCCTCGTAACTATATCAATACTGGGATTTCTGCAATCGACTGTTTAACCACATTAATTCGTGGACAGAAGCTTCCTATCTTTTCCGGAAATGGATTGCCTCATGATCAGCTTGCAGCTCAGATTGTACGACAAGCTTCTCTTGGTGAAGGTAATACGGAAGAATTCGGTATTGTTTTTGCTGCTATGGGTGTTAAACACGATGTTGCTGAGTATTTCCGCCATACCTTTGAAGAAAGTGGCGCAAGTTCTCATGTTACCATGTTTTTAAATCTTGCAAATGATCCCGTTGTAGAACGATTGATTACACCAAAGGTTGCTCTTACCTGTGCTGAATATTTAGCCTTTGAAAAAGGAATGCATATTTTAGTAATTTTAACTGATATGACGTCCTTCGCTGAAGCAATGCGTGAAGTATCTTCTTCAAAAGGTGAGATTCCTAGCCGTAAAGGTTATCCTGGTTATCTCTACAGTGAATTTGCTTCTTTATATGAAAGAGCTGGTATTGTGTCAGGAAAACCTGGTTCTGTAACACAGATTCCTATATTAACTATGCCTAATGATGATATTACTCATCCTATTCCAGACTTAACCGGCTACATTACCGAGGGTCAGATTGTTCTTGAACGATCCTTGCATCAAAAAACAATTTATCCTCCAATTAATGTGCTTCCATCTCTATCCCGCCTAATGAAGGATGGTATTGGAGCTGGATATACACGTGAAGATCACCAAGACCTTGCAAATCAACTTTTCTCTTCTTACGCTCATGTAGGGGATGCAAGAGCATTAGCTAGTGTAATCGGTGAGGATGAATTGTCACCAATTGATAAAAAATATTTAAAATTTGGTACTGCTTTTGAAGAACAATTTGTTTCGCAGGGCAAAAATGAAAATCGTCCAATTTTTGAAACGTTAGAAAAGGGTTGGAAATTACTTTCCATTCTTCCTAAGGAAGAATTAGACCGTGTTGATACAAAAATATTAAGTAAGTACTATATAAAAACGGAAGAAGAAATTACTCCTTCCGAAGACTAATTGGAGGTGACTGAATGGATCCAAATACATTTCCCACAAAAGGTAATTTAATCTTGGCTAAAAATTCCTTAGCGCTTGCGCGTCAGGGATTTGAGCTTATGGATAAAAAAAGAAACATTCTGATCCGTGAGTTAATGGATTTAATTAATGAAGCTTCATCTATTCAGTCAGAAATTGATACTACCTTTACCGCTGCTTACCGAGCACTTCAAAATGCAAATATTGAAATGGGTATTTATAATGTTTCACAGCTGTCAAAGGTAATGCCAATTGAGGATTCCATTGAAATCAAAGTTCGTAGTGTTATGGGTACTGAGATTCCTTTGGTAAAGTACGAAGAAAAAGAGCGAAAACCTTCTTATTCATTTTATGGTACTCGAATCTCACTGGATGAAGCATGTTCTAAGTTTAATCGTGTAAAAGAGCTTACTATTCGATTATCTATGATCGAAACTGCTGCATACCGATTAGCTTATAGCATTAAAAAGACGCAAAAAAGAGCCAATGCGCTTCAGAATATTACGATTCCTAGATACAAAACATTGGTTATTGACATTCAAAATGCTTTGGAAGAAAAGGAACGTGAAGAATTCACAAGACTTAAAGTTATTAAACGAATGCATGCATCCTAAGTTGTAATTGCAGTTTGTATTATGATGTCATGAATTTTATTTAAAAATATACATGTACTGAAAAAGGGAACGGGCCTATTGGCTTCGTTTCCCTTAATTTCGTTTCGGATAAATAATAATTCCATACCTTTTAAAAGAATTTTAGATTTCAGTAGAAAATGGAATCATTGAAGAAATTTGCCAATATACTTGCGACACTAATAAAAATAAATTATAATGATACTAGTCCATTTTTGAAAGGAAGTTTTTTTATATTATGAAATTAAAACGTTTTTTATCAGTAATGCTATTAAGCATTTTTATTATAAATTTAATTGACCCATCTTTTGTATCTGCATCGAAAACTACAGATAATAAAGCGAGTGATGAGGATTATTCAAAATATTGGCCTAAAGGCCCTGATGTAGACGCCGACTCAGCAATTTTGATGGATTTATCCACCGGCTTAATCTTATATGAGAAAAATAGTCATAAAGAACAATATCCAGCTAGTATAACTAAGATTATGACATCTCTTTTAGCAATTGAAAATTGTTCCATGGGTGAAATAGTAACCTTTTCTCATGATGCCATCTTTGGTATTGAAAGTGGAAGTAGCCATATTGGTATAGACGTTGGTGAAAAACTAACTATCGAACAATGCTTATATGCAATTATGCTTGCATCCGCGAATGAAGTATCTTGGGGTGTGGCTGAACATATTGCCGGCAGCCTTCCAGATTTTGCAGATATGATGAATGCACGCGCTAAAGAGTTGGGATGCTTAAATACACATTTTGTTAATGCAAACGGTTTGCATGATGATAATCATTATACAAGTGCATATGATATGGCATTAATCAGCCGTCAGGCTATGCAATACTCTACATTTCGTAAGATTACATCTACAACGCGTTATACTATACCTCCAACTAATAAGCACGAAAATGAGAATTGCTTTTTAAACCATCATCAGATGCTTTATGGGTATAAATATCCACAATATGAATATGAGTACTGTATTGGAGGAAAAACGGGCTATACAACAAAGGCTGCATCTACACTAGTAACCTTCGCTGCAAAAGATGGCGTAGAGCTTGTCTGTGTGGTAATGCGAGCTAACGGTGCTGCTTCTACTAAAAATGAATATACCGACACCACCTCATTATTCAATTTTGGCTTCGAAAACTACAAAAAATATGAGCTCACTGATGATTCGATTGCATCCGAAGAATCTCCATTATACACTACCTATAGTCCATTGTTTCATGCAGAAAAATCCCCATTAAAGGTTGGTAAAAATGCTTGCGTATTATTACCAAATGACGCAGATTTTGAAGATGCAAAACAAAGCATAGCATTTAATGATAATGTAAAATTACAAGACGGTGAAAATGTAATTGGTACCATTTCTTATACTTATGCAGGAAAAACAGTTGGTTCTACTGATATTATATTTGAAAAGCAACCCGCATCAAACTTAGTTATCACACAAAATACAAAAGTTGTTGATAGTAAAGACGTTACATCTTCTGATCGTCTCAATCTAAAACCAATTATAATTATTGGTATTATTGCAGTTATTGCTATCCTAATATGGATATATTTCCACTTTAATGGAAAGAAACGAAGAAATTCACGAAAATATGATTTACGTTTTTAATTAAATACAATGCTAGTATATCAAAAGGACCAAACATAAGATGATTTTTATGTTTGGTCCTTTTACGGTTAATGATTATCCATTCGCTTTGTTACAATTTCATCATGATGAAGCTTTAAGTTTTTCGCACCTTCTTTGCTCATCATACTTATTATTTTTATGACAAATCGCTTACCATTGTCCACCTTATTTATCTGGATTCTACCTTTTAAGTATCCATGCTTACTACAATATCCTAAGCAATAATAGTTCTTTGGATTATTACTAAACCAATCAATTTTCTTTGCTACGGTTTGTCCACATAGGAAACAAGTTATCTTTTTTATTTCAGTATCATTTAACGCTTCTTCTTTTGTTTCAAACTCTCTGGAAATATACTTAGAATACGTTTTATAATTTACATATATTTCATCTTCTACCGATTTAGGATTATGATAACAATCAATCGAGAAATATCGGTTGATTAACGTTTGATTCAATCGTTCAAAAATTTTGGCGGTATATTCCGCATCGCAAAGTGCACGGTGAAATTCTTTTGACTTTTCTAATCCAAAATACTCCACCGCATATTCTAATGTTCTGGGATTTTTTCTTCCTTCTACTTCCAGTGCAAATATTTTTTGCACATCATGATAATGAAAGGCCTTTTTTAGATAATTAGTTATCCCATAATACTCCATGTTTCTTTGCAATTCAATCAAATCCATATTTCCCCATGTACAAAAAGAAAAATCACTGCCACACCATTCAAAAAAATCATGAATGGCTTTTACAAAGGATACTCCTTCTTCTAGTTCCTTTTGATCAATTTGGACTAAATTCTTTGTTACTGGAAACATCTCCAAATATATATTCGGTTTAATTACCCTTTGAAACTTTTCAATACATTTACGGTCTTTATTCATTTTAACCGCACCTATTTCTATTATTTCAAATGTAATTTTTTTTTTATCTTCATCGAAATCATTTTTTCCTTGATTCCATTCTAAATCCATTACTATATAATTCATCTCTTATCCCATTGATGCAAATAATGCTGCAATCTCTTCTGCACTTAACTGTTTATTTGGATCTGACATATCAAACGTTGGCATTTCTTTCTTTTTGTCATCTTCTGCACTTTTACTATCCGATAGGTCCTTATCCTCTATTTTTTCTGTTTCAATAACGTTATCAACCGAATTATCATTGCTATCATCAAGCGTAGCAAACATAGCAGCAATTTCGTCTGCACTGAGCTGACGATTCGGATTGTTGTCCTTTTTTTCTTCTACTATATCATCGATTGGTTCTTCCATCTCATTACTAATTTCTGTCTCTTCAGCTGCAGCAGCAAATAACGCAGAAATTTCATCTGCACTGAGCTGTTTATTTGACTCAAATACTTCTTTCTTTTCTGTTTCATCGATTATAGAAATTATTGGTTCTTCTTCCATTGCAGGAGCTGCTTCCTCTTTTGCAAACCCAAGATCAATTATGTTATCCTGGCTTAATAAATTTAACTCGTGATTTGTATCCGCTTGATTTTGTTCAGCTTCTATTGGTTCAACCTCAATTGGCTCTGCATCTATTGCTTCAGCCTCTATTGGTTCAACCTCAATTGGCTCTGCATCTATTGCTTCAGCCTCTATTGATTTCGCTGATTTTGTTTTCGCTACTTTTGGTTTAGATTCTTTGGATTTACTGTCTTTTTTATTCGCATCCTTTTCCGCTTCACCTAACTTTGAAATATCTTCGTTTCCTGATTCTATTTCATCTATGACTACTTCCTCTGCTCGATTTTGCTGCACTGGAGTTTCAAAAGATACTGAAGCTTGCATTGGTTGTGCATTCATATAAAGGCTCTTAACATCCAATCGCAAATTATCGGATATCTGTTCTAGTTTAATACATTCTTTTTCAATATCCCTCATACGATTTTCCATGCGATCAATAAGGTTTGAAAAATTAGAATCTATACTTTTAATTAATTCATTACTATCAAAATTACTTTTGTTTCTCTCTTCAATAATTTTGTCGGCACTTTGATGCATCGTTGCTGCTATTTTTTCACATCCTGCTTTATTTATTGCTGAAGCCTTTTTTATATCTTCTCTTACATATTTTACAACTATTTTTGCCGCTTTATTCTGAGTATCTATAATACTTTCTGCCTCAACTTTTCGGTTTTGATTAATCTGATCTAATTTTTCCTCAATAGATTCAGAATTCTTTTTTGTTTGTACATATAGTGCCTTTTGTACCTTTTCAATTCCGTCTAATCGTTCGCCAAAATAGCGTTCCAGTTTCTCATTGTATCTTATTTTTTCATTACGTATTGCATCCAAAAGCAAATAGGTTGCAATCGCAATGACTATACTAACCCCAATAATATTAATTTTCTCAAGAATGCAATATATTTCTGCTAAAATGGACGCAGCAAAAAACACACCAAAATATAGTATACTATTGTCTTTTTTCATAAGTATTACCCCCTGTAAACGTCAATAATGCATATAATTATAGTATCACATTTTTCTTAATATCACAAATAAATAATCACATGGACTGAGCACTCAAATCAACTTGAGAATACAAAAAATCGATATACAAGCTAGTGTTCACGTATAAAAAAATGTGTTACCCCAGCTTATATATCGACCTTTATTTATTAAAAAATAATGCATAATTTGATTTTTCTTATATTATTGAATTTTTTCTTTTCCACCCATATAAGGTCTTAATGCTACTGGAATATTAACCGTTCCATCCTCATTTAAATTATTTTCTAAGTAAGCAATTAACATTCTAGGTGGTGCAACAACCGTATTATTTAAGGTATGTGCAAAATATTTACCATTCTTACCTGTTACACGAATCTTTAATCTTCTTGCTTGTGCATCCCCTAAGTTAGAGCAGCTACCAACTTCAAAATATTTTTTTTGTCTAGGAGACCACGCTTCTACGTCAATTGATTTAACTTTTAAGTCAGCTAAATCACCAGAGCAGCATTCTAATGTACGAACCGGAATATCTAAGGTGCCAAATAAATCAACTGTATTCTGCCATAATTTATCAAACCACATCTTACTGTCTTCTGGATTACATACAACAATCATTTCCTGTTTTTCAAATTGATGTATACGATATACTCCACGCTCTTCCAATCCATGAGCACCTTTTTCTTTTCTAAAACATGGAGAATAACTTGTCAGTGTTTGAGGTAATTGTTCCTCCGGAATAATGGTATCGATGAATTTACCTATCATTGAGTGTTCACTTGTCCCAATTAGGAATAAATCCTCCCCTTCAATCTTATACATCATAGCTTCCATCTCAGAGAAGCTCATTACACCAGTAACAACATCACTACGAATCATAAAAGGTGGAATACAGTACGTAAAGCCACGGTCAATCATAAAGTCTCTGGCGTAAGAGATGATTGCAGAATGAAGTCTTGCTATATCACCCATTAAGTAATAAAAACCATTACCTGCAACTTTTCGTGCACTATCAAGATCAATGCCATTAAATTTTTCCATAATTTCAGAATGATAAGGTATTTCAAAATCAGGAACCACTGGTTCACCATATTTTTTGATTTCTACATTTTCACTATCATCTTTACCAATAGGAACGCTAGGATCTATGATATTGGGAATAACCATCATAATCTTCTTAACTTTATCCAAAAGAACAACTTCTTTTTCTTCTAATTGAGCAAGGCTTTCGGCTTCCTTATTTACTTGTTCTTTTAATGCTTCGGCTTCTTCTTTTTTCCCTTGTGCCATAAGTGCACCAATTTGTTTGGATACAGCCTTACGATTTGCTCGTAAATTATCTGCTTCCTGCTGTGTTTTTCTACTTTCCTCATCTAATTCAATTACTTCATCTACTAATGCAAGTTTTGAATTTTGAAACTTATTTTTAATATTTTGCTTTACAATCTCTGGATTTTCTCTCAAAAATTTTATATCAATCATTTCATTTTCCTCCTACGAAAACCATTATTATTGTTAATATTACCACATTCTTAGACATGATACAACCTACGTTGCGAAAAATTAGTTGCACTTATTAAAAAAGCTGAAAGCCTTAAAAAGACTTTCAGCAACGTTCCCAGCCAGAGTCGAACTGGCGACTTGCCCTTAGGAGGGGCATGTTATATCCACTTAACTATGGAAACAACTTATATATTTTAACATAGAATTGAATGAAAAGCAATCCAGCAGTTTTGAAGCTTAGTAAGTACCCATTCTCTCCTACTAAGCCGTGAAAACTGCTTCTAACCCATTATAAGGCATTAAACCATACATTCATCTACATTTCATTAAAATCAACCTTACCTTGCATCCAAATATTTCCTTTAAATCGTCTACCTACCATTGGTTCACCTAACAAATCCATTTTATTTATACAAATACTATAATTTATGTCATTGCAAGAGATAGCTAACTGGTATACTTCTTCATTTGTCATATAGTTACGAACTAGCTTCCAGCTAAGTATTGTACCAATCACCAAATAATTATCCGATTCGGATCCATATGGGATAAAACTGGTATCTACAATTGAATAGATATCTTCTACCCTTGATCGTCTTGAAATCATTGAATACATATCGATATCATCAATCGTTAAGCTATCAATTGCTTCCTGATTTCCCGCACGCGCTTCTGCAATTAATTGATTTCTCTGTTTCATCTCCGCTTGCTGATGCTTCATCTTCTTTTCATCTGTATCAATTCCAAGTAAAATTTTACCTTCAGTTGATAATCCTGTTAATGTAAGAGGCATAATACGGCTGGTGCCTTCCAACCCTTTTGATTCAATATAATCAATGGAATTTTGAAGGTAGAAAATAAGAGATACTCCTATTCTTACATCATCACACATTCCTGTATATGCATCTGTATCAACTCGCTTATTTATTATAATATCTTCCTTTGCAGTAACTGCTTTTCCTCTGTAATAAGGAAAGTAATGTTCTAGATGAAAGAAGCCCTTGTCGTCGTAGACACCACGAATTGCTACTCCCATTCCATCTGCAAAATCTTTCTTAATTTCTGTAATTGCCTCAATACGGCTAATTTTAGAAATAAATTTTTCAGTTGGTTGATCCATAACTAAACCAATAATCTTATCTAGTTCCGTTCTACTTTTTACATTACTAAAACCTATTGCTTTAAGGTAACTATGCATTATTATCCTACCTTTTCTATAAATTAAAAATCATCGAGCGTCTCTTTAATAAATAATGTTAGCTTCTTTGTTAGATCTTTTTCTACCCAATCACTAATACTATTACCTTCTTTATCTTTTAACATACGAATAACCGGCCTAGTAGGACACTTGCTATTCTGTTTTAAAACAATTCCTATTTCTTCTTCATTTGTTTTAACAATCGTTCCCACTGGATAAGCTGCAACTGATTCATTAAATACTTTTACTACATCCATGTCAAGTTTTTGACCACCTAACCCTACAATTAATTCAAATGCTTCATATACCTTCATCGGTTTAACAAAATTACCATAAACTAAATTATCAAACATATCACAAATCGAAACAATTTTAGTTCCAATTTTCATTTTCTTCCCATTAATACGCATTGGATATCCGCTTCCATCAATTAACTCATGGTGTGATAATACTATTTCTTTTGAAGCGCGACTAAGCCACTTTTCATTTTCTATAATTGAATAACCATGGATCACATGCATACGAAGTAATTTTATATCTTTTTCCGTATAGTCATCTACATTTTCTTTTCTTATCTCTTCAATAGGTATGTTTACATAACCAATATCATGCAAAACGCTTCCTACCGCTATCTCATTAATTTTATCCTTTGGTAAATCTAAACGTAATGCTAATAACACCGACAACGCGCATACGTTTAGTGAATGTGCATAAATATCTTCACTCTTTTGTCTTACTCCTGAAATATTAAACATCACTTCCGGCTGATTTAACATATCATCAATAATGTTAGCAACTACATCTTTCAATCTTTCGAATTCACTATTGCCTGAGTAAGCATATCTATTAATAGTCTCAGCAACAATATCTTGACACTGTTCTTTTATTTTATTTTCAGTAATTTCATGTTCGCTGATTCCCTGAGAAATTTCATCTTCAATGTATATTGAGTCTATCTTTAATTCATTAAGTTTATTTACATAATTTTTCCTTAATAACGTACCCTTTGGCATTAATACAGTATCCATATCTGATAATAATGTTTTTGCTAGAATCTCATTTCCTTTTATACTCTTAACCAAGATTTTTCTCATAATTATCCCTGCTTATTTCTTCATTGCCTCATTCAAAGCTTGCTTTTCTTCTTCTGAAAGAGGTGCATCACACTGACCGTTTGCAATGGTTTTTACATAAGTATAGCAACCTTCTCTACTACTATGCATCGTATTTAAAACAAATCCATCGTTTGTTTCCGTTAGTAGTGCTAAAACAAAGCTCATGTTTCCACCCATTTCACGAAATGCATCATATTTAACGACTGCCATCTTTTTATATGTTTTTAATAGAAACTTGTCAATTGATCCCAAATGCTCATCTATTGCAAACATACGTTCCTTCATGCTGTCAATCTCATCAAACCTGGTATATATTACTTTTTCTAATGATTTTGCATCTTGACCTTCCATAAACTGATTATACTTTTTCTTTAATTTTCTTTGTTTCACCATCATAATGATCAATAAAATAAGTAAAATAAATACTGCTCCAACTGTTCCTAATAAAACATAACCTAGGTCTATTCCTAATTGATCAAAAACTATCATTTGTAACACCTTGCCTATTCTTTAATTTTGTATTGTCATTATCATATCTACTACCCGTTCCAATTCTTCTTTTGAATAATATTCAATTTGAATCATACCTTTATCGTTATTTTTACGATTAATTGAAACTTTAGTACCCATTATTGTTTTCATCTTTTCTTCTAATCCATTATAAATAAATTCATTTGTATCTTTCTCAATTTCTTTTTTTTGAGAATCATTATTTAAAACCTTTTTTACCAGTTTTTCAGTTTCTCGAACACTTAGCTTTTCATCCAAAACTTTAAGTGCTACATTATATTGCACCTCTTCGTCATCAATTGGTATTAATGCTCTGCCATGTCCTCCCGAAATAATATCGTCTACTAATAATTGCTTTACCTTATCACACAATTTAAGTAAACGCATAGAGTTCGTTACAGCTGTTCTGCTTTTTGATACTTTTTCGGCTACCTCATCTTGTTTTAAATCAAATTCTTTTATTAATCGTTGAAATGCTAATGCTTCTTCAATCGGATTCAAATCTTCTCTTTGTATATTTTCAATGATCGCAATTTCTACTATTTCTTGATCTGTATAGTCTCTTATTATTACAGGAACTTCCTTTAATCCAGCAATCTTTGCTGCTCTCCATCTTCTTTCACCTGCAATAATTTCATAATATTTATCTCTTTTTTGTACCACAAGCGGTTGTATAATGCCAAACTGTTTGATTGACTCCGCTAATTCAACCAGAGAATCTTCATCAAACTTTTTTCTTGGTTGCAAAGCATTTGGCTCCACTTTATTTATATTTATTAATGTTTCACGTGAAACTTTATCCGATGTTTCTTCAGTGTGTGCGTTTGCTTTTTCCACCTTTTCAGGTATCATGGAATCCAATCCTTTTCCTAATCCCCTTTTTGCTACCATAAATCTTCTTCCTCTCTAGTAATTACTTCATTTGCTAAATCTCGATAAGCTTCTGCTCCTGCAGATTTTGAATCATACATATTAATTGGCAAGCCATGGCTTGGAGCTTCTGCTAATCTAACATTTCTTGGAATAATGGACTTATATATGTTTTGTTTTAAATTATTTTTTACATTTTCGACAACCTGAAGGGATAGATTCGTTCTTGCATCGTACATAGTAAATACAACTCCTTCGATCGATAAATATGGATTCAATCTTTCCTTCACGAGATTTATTGTATGTACTAATTGAGTTAATCCTTCTAATGCATAATACTCGCATTGGATTGGTACTAGTATGGTATCGGCTGTTGTCATAGCGTTAACTGTAAGAGTGTTTAATGATGGTGGGCAATCAATAATAACAAAGTCATAATTATCTTTCACTTTATCAATATTCTTTTTTAAAATAAATTCTTTTTCTTCTATTCCAATAAGTTCTATTTCTGCCCCAGCCAAATTAACATTCGATGGAATCAAAGATAAGTTTTCTAATACATTATATTGAATAGCATCTTCAATCGTGCAATCTCCTATCATTAGTTGATAAATAGTGTTTTTAATTGTATTTTTATCAACACCAAGGCCACTTGATGTATTTCCCTGTGGATCTGCGTCAACTGTCAATACTTTTTTCCCGCTTTCAGCCAAACAAGCTGATAAATTGATGGCGGTCGTAGTTTTACCGACGCCCCCCTTTTGATTTGCAACTGCTATTATTCTACCCATCTCTACAGTCTCCTTTGCACTAGTTTATATATTATAACACATAATGCCCTTATTTTCTACTATGAAAAAGAAGTAAATGTTTCATGTGAAACATTTACTTCTCTGTTTTACAACACATCAATTATATTGTTTTTAATTGCATAGACAACTGCCTGTGTTCGATCGGTAACACTAATCTTTTTAAAAATACTAGAAACATGATTTTTTACTGTTTTTTCACTAATATATAATCTTTCTGCAATTTCCTTGTTGTATAACCCTTCACCAAGTAACTCTATTACTTGCAATTCTCTTTTCGTTAAATTTGCGGTTCTTTTATTTCGTTCAGTTATAAATATTTTTTCTTTAAGTAAAGGAGTTAACGATGGCTGTATGTAACTTTTTTCATTATAAACAGCTGTTATTGCCTCTTTCAATACTGAAGAATTAGAATCTTTCAGTACGTAACCATCAACACCCATATCTACTGCTTTCAATAAATACTCAATTTCATTATGAATAGTTAATATTAAAACTCGAACATTCATCTTTTTTCTTTTAATTTCTTCTAATACACGTAAACCATTCATATTTGGCATATTAATATCTAGTAAAAGTACATCCGGATGTACTTTTTCAATTAAATCTAAACATTCAATTCCATCACCAGCTTCTCCAATTACTTTGATATCTCCATCTAACTCGAGTAATTGTTTCAAACCCTCTCTTATCATTGAATGATCATCAACAATAATAATATTAATTGGTGTCATACCCATCCTCCTCAACTATTGGTACTTTTACTTGAATTATCGTCCCATTACCCATTATTGAATCAATATTTATTTCACCAGCAAGTAGCTTAACTCTTTCTTTCATAATTGATAAGCCAAAGTTTTTAACTTTGCAGGCATCTTTATTTATATCAAAACCGATTCCATTATCCTTGACAACAATATATAAATAATCGGATTCATATACTAAGTTTATTTCTACTTTAGTAGCATGTGCATGTTTTCTTACATTTACCAATATTTCTTGAATTATTCGAAAAATAGTCAAATTTACAATCGGAATAATTTTTATATTTTCCTCACTTGATACATTCAAGAAATATTTTAAAGTATCATTATCCAATTGCATTTGATTCACATATCGTTCAATTGCTGCTATTAATCCTAAATCATCGATACACATAGGACGTAGATCAAATATAATTTCCCTGAGTTCTTCAATAGAATTACGTAATATATCTGTCATAGTATTTAACTCTAATCTTGCACGCACCGAATCGATATCTAAAAGCTTTGTTGTATATTCTGTTTTATGAACAAGCGTTGTAAGATTTTGGACCGTAGTATCATGTATTTCCATAGCAATTCTTTTACGATCCATTTCTTGCATCTCTAGTGCACGAAAAGAAGATAAAGAATATTCATTTTTTTTCCCCATATTCATTTCTCCAAATTTAATTTAATACTTATAGTATAACATAAAACAACAACAAATTAATATAAAGCAATGTTCCTATATATATGCTGAAATTATACCATTATTTTTTACATTCCTTGCATAAAGATAGTTTATTTAATTTCATATCCACACGCTCAATTCCTGATAAATCAACATATTTTTCACTAAAAGCTTCAAATCCTATTTTTTGATAAAAAGGAATTGCATTTATTTTTGAACCAACAACAACCTCATTAGCTCCGCATATAAATGCTTTATCAATTAACATTCGAACAAGAAAATCACCATACTTTTTTCCTCTTTCTTCACTTAGAACACAAATATGACCTATCCTATATTCATCTCCATCATAAAGGATTCTACCTGTTCCTAACTTTTTACCAGCAACAGAAATAAGGCCATGAATACACATAGTATCGAGTCCATCAAACTCATACTTTTCTTCAAGTCCATCTTCATTAATAAATACTTCTCTTCGTATTGCAAAAACATCAGATAAATCACTGTCTGCACCATATAAATATTTGCCTTCAATCATCATATAATATTCTCCTTACTTAATTGGTTCCTTGGAAGGTTTACCTGCACTTCGAGGGTATTGCTTTGGAGTCTCCTCAATCTTTTCTATTACTACAAAAGATCGCTCCATATCTGTATCAATCAAATTAAAGTTTTCAACTCGATCCAGTTTACCACCGAAAAGAGCAATCGCTTTCTTCGAAGCTTGTACTTCTTCTTCAATTTTACCAGATTTATAAGAGATAAAGTATCCTTGCTTTTTAACATATGGTAAACAGTATTCCGATAATGTAGCTAAATTTGCAACTGCTCTGGAAACGCATAAATCATACTGTTCCCGATATAACTTATCTTTTCCAAAGTCTTCAGCACGACCATGAATTGCTTCTATATTTTTAAGACCTAATTGTCTTATTACTTCATCTAAAAATTTAACTCTTTTATTAAGAGAATCCAATAATGTTATTTTTAAATTAGGAAATACAATATTTAATGGAATTCCTGGAAATCCTGCACCAGTACCTAAATCAAGGACTTTATATTCTTTTGACAAATCCAATACTTTTATAAGTTCTAAGCTATCTGCAAAATGCTTTGTCACAACATCATCATAATCAGTAATTGTCGTTAGATTCATTACTTCGTTCCATTCAATAAGAATTTCATAGTATCGCAAAAATTGCATACACTGTGTGTCGTTTAATTCAATTCCAAGTTTTCCAATTTCAAATTTAATTTTATCTTCTTTTATCATATTAGGATTCCTTATTATTTCTAAATTGTTCTAAATAAACTAAAAGCATTGAAATATCTGCTGGTGAGACTCCAGAGATACGTGAAGCTTGGCCAACAGAATGTGGTCTAATTCTTGATAACTTCTGAACTGCTTCAATTCTCAAACTGTGAATGCTCGCATAATCAATATTTTCTGGTATCTTCTTATTTTCAAGTTTTTTAAATTGTTCTACTTGACGAAGTTGTCTTTGAATATAACCATGATATTTCAAATTAATATTTACCTGTTCAATGACTTCTTCCTCTAAAAGCTCACGTTTCTTATCAATTGAAGCCAACACTTCATAGCACAATTCTGGTCTTCTTACTAAATCTGCCAAAGTACAGCCAGAATTTAGCGGTGTACTATTATTTGCAACCAAGAGTTCTTGTACTTCTTTGTTAGCACCTACGTTTTCTTTTTCCAAACGCTCCATCTCATCTTGAATCTGCTTTTCTTTTATTAACAAATTTTGATAACGTTCCTCATTAATTAAACCTATCTTATATCCTTTTTTTGAAAGTCTCAAATCGGCATTATCCTGTCTTAAAATCAAACGGTACTCTGCACGCGAAGTCATCATTCGATATGGTTCCAGTGTTTCTTTCGTTACAAGATCATCAATTAAGACTCCAATGTATGCTTCGGATCGGTCTAGAATCAATGGCTCTTTTCCTAAAACTTTTCTACCAGCATTAATACCTGCAATTAGACCTTGGGCTGCTGCTTCTTCATATCCTGAACTGCCATTAAATTGTCCACCACTAAATAAACCTTCTATATTTTTAAATTCCAACGATGATTTTAACTGATTGGGATTGATGCAGTCATATTCGATTGCATAAGCATTACGTACGATACTAGCATTCTCAAGTCCTGGAACCGAACGATACATTTGATACTGAACATCTTCTGGAAGAGAACTTGACATACCACCAATATACATTTCATTGGTATAGTTTCCTTCAGGCTCAATAAATACCTGATGCCTATCCTTATCTGCAAAACGAACCACCTTATCCTCAATAGATGGACAATACCTTGGCCCTGTACCCTTAATATTTCCACAGTATAAAGGAGATCGATCCAAATTATTTAGAATGATTTCATGCGTATTTTCATTGGTGTAAGTTAGCCAACAAGATATCTGTTCTCTCTCAATATCTTCTCTCTTGTTCGTAAAAGAGAATGGAACAATTTTCTCATCACCCTTTTGTTCCTGCATCTTAGAAAAATCAATGGATCGTTTATCTATTCGAGCTGGTGTTCCAGTTTTAAAACGATATAATTCAATTCCTAATTCTTTCAATGAATCAGACAAATAATTCGCAGCGGATAAACCATTTGGCCCTGTATAATTACTAATATCTCCATATACACATCTAGCTTTTAGATATACACCGGCACACAATACTACTGCCTTACAAGGATAAATTGTACCCGAATAAGTCTGTACTCCAGTAATCGTTCCATTCTCAGCTAAAATTTTTATAACCTCAGCCTGTTTCACGGTAAGATTATCTGTATTTTCAACTACCTTTCGCATTTCACGCGTATAATCTTGTTTATCCGCTTGTGCACGTAAAGAATGTACCGCAGGACCCTTTGATTGATTTAACATTTTAGATTGAATAAATGTCTTATCAATATTTATTCCCATTTCTCCACCTAAAGCATCAATTTCTTTTACTAAATGCCCTTTAGAACTTCCTCCTATATTAGGATTACAAGGCATTAAAGCTATACTATCCATACTTACGGTAAACATTATTGTACTTAAACCTAACCTTGCGGATGCTAATGCCGCTTCACATCCGGCATGACCTGCTCCAACAATGACAACATCCACTTCTTCATTCAAGTATGACATCTTTAAAACTCCTCTTTTCTATTTACCCATACAAAATTCGCGAAAGATAGTATTCACTAAATCTTCTTCGACAGATTCTCCAATAATTTCTCCCAAACTTTCATAAGCATTCATTAAGTCAATCGTATAAAAATCTTCAGGCATACCTAACTCAATACTATCTATCACTTGATTTAGACTCTTTATACTTTCCTCTAATCCATGCTTATGACGGATATTTGTTATATAAATTTCATCATTAAATTTAAGTTCACCCTGAAAAAACATTGATTCAATCGATTTTTCTAATGCATCAATGCCTTCTCTTTTTATCGCTGAAACTTCAATTATAACTTGATTTGTAACTAATTCCAAATTTTCTCTTGTTATGATAGGCTCCAAGTCAATTTTATTTAGTAATACAATTGCCTTTTTACCTTCCATTAAGCGAAGTATTTCCTCATCATTTTTATCCAAATTTCTAGATGCATCTACCACATAGATTATTAAATCTGCATCCAAAGCAGTTTCTTTTGCTTTTTCAACACCAATCTTTTCAACAAAATCCTTTGTATCACGAATGCCTGCTGTATCAATTAAATTTAGAATAACACCGCCTAAATTTATACTTTCTTCTAATGTATCTCGTGTTGTACCTTCAATATCCGTTACAATAGCACGGTCTTCACCAACTAAAACATTTAGTAAGGAAGATTTCCCTGCATTCGGCTTTCCTAATATAACTGTTTTTATTCCCTCTTTTAAAATTTTACCATTATCTGCGGTTTCTAGCAAATGGTTTAAATCAAATAAGACCCTATTTACATTTTTATTTAGTTCATCTGAAAAACCTTCTATATCAATATGCTCTGGATCATCCAATGCTGCTTCAATAAATGCAATATCTCGTAAAACAATATTTCGTACTTCCACTATCTTATCATGTATATTTCCTTTTAATTGACGAACAGAACTTTTTAGTGCCATATCATTTTTTGCATTTATAATATCAATTACTGCCTCTGCCTGAGACAAATCAATTCTCCCATTTAAAAAAGCACGTTTTGTAAACTCACCTGGTTGTGCAGGTCTTGCTCCATTTTTTAGTATTATCTCTAATATTTTTTTTGTAACTACAATTCCGCCATGGCAATCAATTTCTACTACATCTTCTCGTGTATAGGAGTTTGGTCCTTTCATCAATAATACCATTACTTCATCAATAATTTCTTCGCCATCCATAATGTATCCATAATGAACCGTATGACTTTTTTGTAGACTGATCTTTTTTGTACCAGACTTTGAAGAATAAATCTTATCTATTATCTCTAAACTATTTTCTCCACTAATTCGAATAATGCTTAAACCCGCATTACTCATTGCAGTTGCAATTGCAGCAATTGTATCCGTCTTCAATTCTTAGATTTCCTTTCTAAAAAACAACGACTCATAGCAAGAAGCCACGAGTCGCATTAACTTTATTTCTCTGTTTTTACTTCAGTAGTTTCTTTTTCACTGAAATTTTTCTTATAATCTTTTCTATTATTATTATAACGACTTTGATTATTTTTATTATTATAATCTCGATAACCCTTTTTCAGTGTAACAACAACTCTTCTGTAAGGTTCATCACCTTCGCTATGAGTATCCACATATTTATCCAACTGAAGTGCTGAATGGATAATCCTTCTTTCATATGGATTCATCGGTTCTAATGAAACTGGGTGCTTTGTTCTTTTTACTTTATAAGCAATATTCTTTGCCAAATTTTCTAACGTTTCTTTACGTCTTTCTCTATAATTTTCAGTATCAAGCTTAACTTTTAAATAGCAAGTTGTCTCCTTATTAATAACAAGACTTGTTAAATACTGCAGTGAATCTAGAGTTTGTCCTCTTTTACCGATTAAGATTCCCATATCTTCTCCCTCGATATTAATAGAAACAACTCCTTCTTCTAACTCAAAGGAAACTTTAACCGTTGCTTCAATCTTCATTGCATCTAAAACTTCTTTTAAAAATTTCTTAGCAACAGCTTCTACATTTGCTTGATTGATAGGTTCCTTATTTTCAGTAACTACTTTTTTCGTAGTACTTTCTTCTTTAACTTCAGTTCTTACCTCTTTTTTTACATATTCAGTTTTTTGGGGTTCTGATTTTAAAAACTCTGCTTTTTTGGGTTCATCTACTTTTACTCTAGCTTTAATTTTTGCCGGCTTACTAAATAAACCTAAAAGACCACTTTTTTGTTCTTCTATAACTTCATATTCCACCATTGAACTTGGAACCTGTAAAAAAACCGAGGCTTCAGTCAATGCATCATTGACTGTTTTTGCTGTAAACTGTTCCCAATTACCCATATTATTTTTCCTCCTTGTCCTTCTGGTTCCGATTTAGCATTTTTGCATAGCCTGCTATGCTCCCACTCTTATATTCTGCTTGATCGTCATTTGTATAATCAGAAGTAACTGCATTTTTTGAATTAACAGATGCTTTATCTTTTAAAGAATTCGTCCTTCTCTTAGCGTATTCTTCCATAGAAGCATTTGGATCAATTCCCATTTTAATTTTTTTCTTTTTTTGCTTTTCTTTATTTTGTTCGATTAATGCCTCTATATCAATTTTATCAAGATGTTTATCAATAATTAATTGCTGCCCAATTCTAAATACAGCACCTGCAATCCAGTAAATACCTAAACCAACTGGAAGTGTTAAACAGATTGCTCCTGAAAAGAATGGCATAATCGTATTCATTGACTTCATAGTTGCTGCAGTTGTATCATTGCCACTTGCCTGTGGTGTATTACGCGTCATTAATTTTGTTTGTATCATTTGCGTAATGATAGATAAAGCAGGAACACATAAGTAACAAATCTTTGTTAAAATCGAAGTAGATGATGTAAACTGTCCCATTGGTGTTTCTGCAATATTAAGTCCAAATGCAAAATTATTAATATTCATAATCTTTTCTGAATTTGTTGAAATAACATTTGATACGGATGTAAATGTTGGATTTGAGATTAAATCCGCCCAATTTGTAGCTTTAAACTGTGCTAAAGTATCAATCAAATAATTTGTTGGAATACTCTGGCTAATATCTCCCCAACTTTTTACTTTTAATACGGAAAAACTATTTGCAAAGTCAGTCATGACTGGTACATATCCATTAACACCTTGAATTGCTACCGCAATACTATTATAAATATCCTGAATACCTGATACATATGCTGGAATATTATAAATTACGCGATACAATGCAAAAAGAATTGGAAATGTAATCAACATTGGTAAACAACCACTTGTTGGACTTGCTCCATATTTTTGATATACTGTCTGCGTTTCTAATTGCGATTTACGCATAGAATCTTCATCTTTTTTACCTTTATATTTTTCCTGAATTTTTGTTAATTCAGGACTCATTTTCGCTGAAAGCTTTGTAAATTTTTGTTGTTTAATTGTCATTGGTATCATCAAAGCATTGACAAAAAACGTAAAGATAATTATACAAACCCCTGCGTTTTCTATACCAAAATTACTTAAAAATGAATAAATACCGTTTAATATCCAACCGAGTACCACTGCGATTGGTCCTAATATAGCACCATCGTATTTCGTTAAAACAGCTATTAACACTTTTTTTCCTCCTTATAATTCCCCACATACTCAAGGTACTGGGTCATATCCTCCCTTATGAAAAGGATGACAACGCAAAATTCTCCTTATAGCAAGGTAAGAACCCTTTATCAAACCATGCTTTTCTAATGCTTCAATTGCATAAGAAGAGCAGGTAGGCGTATAGATACAAGTAGGCCTTCCCTTTAAAGGAGAAATATATTTACGATATAGATTTAATAAAAATATTAAAAACCGTTTCACGATTCAATCATCTCTTTTATAATTCTATGAAGTTTACCTAAATGTAACAACGCACTACAAATATCTTGATATTTTTTGTCTTTTGCCGTAGCTCTTGCTATAACGACAATGTCCCAACCACTATGGAACTTTTCATCATTTAATCTGTAACTTTCTCGAATTAATCTAGTCAATCTGTGTCTAACAACACTATTTCCTACTTTTTTACTAACGGAAATTCCAAGTCTATTATCATTCCGCTCATTTTCTAATACATACATTACCAAATAGCGATTGGCGTAGGATTTTCCTCTACTGTAAACTTTTTGAAAATCCTGATTACTTTTTATTGATTCTGACAACTTCAAAATCCCCTAATCAATTCATAAGTAAGAAACTTAAAATTATACTGAGAAGAAAAGGTCACAATAATGCGACCTATGCAGATAATTTGTTTCTTCCCTTTGTTCTTCTAGCTGCTAAAACTTTTCTTCCGTTTTTAGTGCTCATTCTTTTTCTAAAACCATGAACTTTAGATCTTGATCTTTTTTTAGGTTGGAATGTCATTTTCATGTCACATACACCTCCTTCTTAATTTACCAAACTATCTATATTATAGTAGGCACATTTCTGCTATTTTATAAAAAAATATCAGACTTTATTATAAATGCTAAAAGGACTTCCGTCAAGTAAAATCTTATGGCATATTATTTTTTTCTTTACTAACAATTCACCCACTAAATACATTCTACAGTTGTGTTATCCACAAAAAGTGGATAGATTGTGGATAACTTGTTATTTTTTTTCAAATTATTCGAATAAAACATTTATTTTAGCCTTTATTTCACAGGTTTTTAAATGTTATCAACTTTTTATAACTTTATACACAGTTGTGTTAATAAGTCAAGACAAAGTTATATTATTAACATGATTCACAATTGCTTTTCCACATTAACCACACTACATTTCAACTTAAAACCAAGGCAAATTGTTTTAGTCATTGAAAAATATTTCACTTTGATATATTATATGTATGTATGCTTATTTCATGGGGAGGTCTAGATGAAAGAATTAATTGAAGAAAAATGGGAAGAAATTCTGGAATATTTAAAAATTGAACATGGAATTTCTGATGTTTCTTTTAAAACTTGGATTCTGCCATTAAAAATATATTCAATTGTTGGTCATGTTATTACCATTTCAATTGATGATGGTAAACTTGGAAATAGTAAAAAATTTATTGTAAATAAATTTTCACTTCCGTTAAAAGTATCTATAGAAGAAATTACAGGACAGGAATATGATTTAGAGTTTCAATTATCCAGTGAATTAGAAGAAATACCTAATGAGCCTATCACCCCATCTGTCAATAATAAGGAAGAAGTAAAAAAAGAAACCAATCAGTATCCATTTTTAAATCCGAGATATACATTTGATACCTTTGTTGTTGGTAATAATAATACATTTGCTCATGCTGCTTCCCTAGCAGTTGCGGAATCACCGGGTGAAATATATAATCCACTCTTTATATATGGAGGGGTAGGTCTTGGAAAAACTCACCTTATGCACTCAATTGCACATTATATATTAGAACAAAATCCATCTGCTAATGTAATCTATGTTACAAGTGAAAAATTTACAAATGAACTAATCGAAGCCATTCGTAATAAAGCAGATACGAATTCAATTGCCGAATTTCGTAAGAAATATCGTAATATTGATGTTTTATTAATTGACGATATTCAATTTATCATTGGTAAAGAAAGTACCCAGGAAGAATTCTTTCATACCTTTAATACATTACATGAATCAAAAAAGCAGATTATTATATCTTCTGATAAACCACCAAAAGATATGGAAATCTTAGAAGAACGTCTTCGATCACGTTTCGAATGGGGCTTAAATGTCGACATTAAATCGCCGGATTATGAAACTAGAATGGCAATTCTTAAGAAAAAGGAAGAATTAGACGGTTTATCTATTGATAATGAAGTAATGAAATATATTGCTACTAACATCAAATCAAATATTCGTGAATTAGAAGGTGCTCTAACTCAAATTGTTGCACGTTCTCGCCTTATTAATAAAGAAGTAGATGTTGCACTTGCGGAAGAAGCATTAATAGATTTAATTTCTCCTAATAATAAGCGTGATATTACAATTGAACTAATTACAGGTATTGTTGCAGAACATTATAACATTAATTTATCCGATCTCATTTCTGCAAAGAAAAGTAGAAATATTGCATTTCCACGCCAAATATGTATGTATTTATGTAGAGATTTAACTGAAATATCTTTTCAGGATATTGGCCACTATTTTGGCAACCGAGATCATACTACAATCATTCATGGCTGTGATAAAGTGCTAAAAGACTTAGATATGGACTCAAATCTTAAGAATACAATTGATGTATTAAAGAAAAAAATTAATCCTCAATAGGATGTTAATACTATGTTTTATTGATGTGTATAACCTTAAATTGAATTTAAGAGGCTACTTTTGATACACACATGACTAACATTTTCTTTTTCAATAAACCACATAGTTATTAAACTCGGTAAGCCTTGAATTTAAGAGCATAGAACCACTTATACACAAACCAGCAGCCCCTATTACGAATACTACGAAGTATTTTATTATATTTATATACAAAAATTTCTGGAAGGAGTTATACACATCTATGAAAATTATATGTAAAAAAACCGATTTATTAAATGGTGTAAATATCGTTTTAAAAGCAGTCCCTGCAAAATCAACTATGCCAATACTTGAATGTATTGTAATTGAAGTTAAAGGTGAATCCGTTAAACTGATTAGTAATGACATGGAATTAGCAATTGAAACTTTAGTTAAGGGAAATATTTTACAAGAGGGAACGATAGCGATTAATGCAAAAGTATTTTCAGAAATTATTCGTAAACTTCCAGATAACGATGTAACGATTGAAACAGATGATAATTATTCATGCTTAATTAGTTGTGAAAAAGCAAAATTCAATATATCAGGTAAATCCAATGAGGAATTTCCATCGATTCCAAGTATAGAAAGAGATAAATCAATTGTTATTTCACAGTTTAGTTTAAAAGAAATTATCCGCCAGACTGTATTTTCAATTTCAGACAATGAAAGTAACAAAATAATGACGGGTGAATTATTTGAAATTAATCAAGATGAATTTAAAGTTGTTTCTTTAGATGGACATAGAATTTCAATTCGTAAAATCAAATTAAAAGAATCCTATGATTCCTTAAAAGTTATCGTTCCAGGTAAAACTTTAAATGAAATCAGTAAAATTTTATCTGGTGAAATGAATGAAGAAGTTAAAATATTTTTCACAAATAAGCACATAGTTTTTGAATTTAATGATACAATGGTACTTTCTCGTTTGATTGAAGGAGAATATTATAAAATAAATCAGATGTTATCTAGTGATTATGAAACAAAGATAACAATAAACAAAAAGGAATTTTTAAGTTGTATTGATCGTGCTACACTGTTAATCAAAGAATCAGAAAAAAAGCCAATCATAATAAATATTACGGATGATGCAATGGAGCTTAAAATCAATTCAGCAATTGGATCTATGAATGAGGAAGTTGATATTGTAAAAGAGGGAAAAGATATTTTAATTGGATTTAATCCAAAATTTTTAATGGATGCTTTAAGGGTAATTGATGAAGAAGAAGTTGATATTTATTTATTCAATCCCAAAGCACCATGTTTTATAAAGGACAAAGAAGAAAATTATATTTACTTAATTTTGCCAATTAATTTTAATACGAGTGCAAATTAAAATAAAATATTTTGCGTAGATTCGCAGACAGGAGTATCATTAATGGATACATTGCAAATTAAAGATGAATTTATTAAATTAGGGCAAGCTTTAAAATTAGCTAATTTAGTAGAATCTGGAATTGATGCCAAACTTGTAATAAAGGATGGATTAGTAAAAGTAAATGGACAGACCGAATTACAACGTGGTAAAAAATTATATGATGGAGATACCTTTGCGTTTGATAGCCAAGAGTTTAAAATTAAAGGTAATTAATTATGATTATTAATTCCATTGAACTAAGTAATTTTCGTAATTATGAAACTTTATCAATGAATTTTCATCCTAGAACTAATATTTTATATGGCGATAATGCTCAGGGTAAAACTAATATTCTAGAGGCTATTTATGTTGCAGCAACAACAAAGTCACATAAGGGAAGTAAAGATAAAGAACTCATAAAGATGGATCAGAGTGAATCTCACATTCGTTTAAGAAATGAAAAAGACGAAATGATTCATATTATTGACATGCATATAAAAAAAAATAAATCTAAAGGTATTGCAATAAATGGTATTCCAATTCGTAAATCAAGTGAATTGGTTGGGCTTGTTCATGTTGTTTTCTTTTCTCCTGAAGATTTGGGTATTATAAAAAATGGTCCTGGGGAGAGAAGACGATTTATTGATATGGAATTGTGCCAAATAGATAAAATTTATCTTTATAATTTAACCAAATACAATAAAATATTAATGCAACGAAATAATTTGTTAAAACAGATTAGTTTTAATGCAGAATTATTGGATACACTTAGTATATGGAATAAACAATTGGTAATATATGGAAAAAATATAATAGAGAGAAGATGTGAATTTGTAAATCAGCTTAATTCTATAATTTTTAATATACATAAAAAGCTGTCTGGTGGTAAAGAAGAATTAGTAATTCAGTATGATAGCAATGTTTCTTCAGAATTTTTTGAAAAAAAATTGGAGGATTCTATTCATCGAGATATCAGTTTGAAAATGACAAATGTTGGTCCTCATCGTGATGATATTTTATTTCTAGTTAAAGATATTGACATACGCAAATTTGGATCACAAGGGCAGCAAAGAACAGCAGCTTTATCTTTAAAACTTGCAGAAATCGAGTTATTAAAAATGATTACAAAGCAAAATCCAATTTTATTACTGGATGATGTTTTATCTGAACTTGATCGAAGTAGGCAGAATTATCTTTTGGATAGCATAAAAGACATCCAGACTATTATTACATGTACTGGTTTGGAGGAATTTATAATTAATAGAATTGAAATAAACAAGATATTTAAAGTAATTGAGGGAACGGTAACAGAAGAAAACGATTTGAATAAAGTTTAGGAGGAAGTATATGAGTCAAGAGTATGGTGCAGACCAAATTCAAATATTGGAAGGCTTGGAAGCCGTAAGAAAAAGGCCGGGAATGTATATTGGAAGTACTTCAGTTAAAGGACTTCATCATTTGGTTTATGAAATTGTAGATAATGCAATTGATGAGGCATTAGCTGGATTTTGTAATGAAATTGAAGTAACAATTAATGAAGATAATTCTATTACTGTCGTTGATAACGGTCGTGGTATTCCAGTTGGTATTAACCATAAATCTGGACTTCCTGCAGTACAGGTAGTTTTTACAATTCTTCATGCTGGTGGTAAATTTGGCGGTGGAGGATACAAAGTATCTGGTGGACTTCACGGTGTAGGTGCTTCTGTTGTTAATGCTTTATCAGAATGGTTAGAAGTAACTGTTTATGCAGATGGAAAAATTTATAAACAAAGATATGAAAGAGGAAAAGTAATGACTCCTCTAGAAGAAATTGGTACTACAGATAAATCAGGTACTACTGTTACATTCTTACCAGATAAACAAATTTTTGAAGAAACTGTTTTTGATTATGATACCTTACGTCAAAGACTTCGTGAAATGGCTTTTTTAACAAAAAGTATTAAAATAGTTTTAGATGATAAAAGACCCGAAGATCCAAAGAGAAGAGAATTTCATTATGAGGGTGGTATCAAAGAATATGTTGCATACCTTAATCGTCATAAAGATCCTTTGTATGATAGTATTATTTATTGTGAGGGAGAAAAAAACGGAGTTTACATTGAAGTTGCAATGCAGCACAATAGTTCATACACAGAAGGTTGCTATAGTTTTGTAAATAACATTACAACACCAGAAGGTGGTACACATCTGATTGGTTTTAAAAATGCATTGACTAAAACGTTTAATGATTATTCTCGAGGTCAGAAATATCTAAAAGACAATGAGCAGAATTTAACTGGTGAAGATATAAGAGAAGGTCTTTCTGCAATTATTAGTATAAAAATAACAGATCCTCAGTTTGAAGGACAGACAAAGCAAAAATTAGGAAATAGTGAAGCAAGAGGAGCAGTTGAAAGTATTGTATCTGAACAGCTTACTTATTTTTTGGAACAAAATCCTTCGGTTTCTAGAATAATATGTGAGAAAGCAGTAATGGCTCAACGTGCAAGAGATGCTGCGAGAAAAGCAAGAGATTTAACCAGAAGAAAAACAGCACTTGAAGGTATGAGTCTTCCTGGTAAATTAGCGGACTGTTCTGATAAAAATCCTAAAAATTGCGAAATTTATATTGTCGAAGGAGATTCTGCTGGTGGTAGTGCAAAAACAGCCCGTTCCAGAGCAACACAGGCTATTTTACCATTGCGCGGAAAAATTCTTAACGTAGAAAAAGCCAGACTTGATAGAATTTTAGTGAATGCAGAAATTAAAGCAATGATTACTGCATTTGGAACTGGCATCTCAGAAGATTTTGATATTTCAAAGCTAAGATATCATAAAATAATTATAATGACGGATGCCGATGTTGATGGTGCACATATTAGTACACTGTTACTTACTTTCCTTTATCGTTTTATGCCTGAATTAATTAAACAAGGATATGTATATTTGGCGCAGCCACCACTTTATAAAGTGGAAAAAAATAAAAAAGAGTGGTATGCATACAGCGATGAAGAATTAAATAATATATTAATTGAAATTGGCAGAGATACCAATAACAAAATACAGCGTTACAAAGGACTTGGAGAGATGGATGCGGAACAGTTATGGGAAACAACCATGGATCCAGCAAGGAGAATTCTTCTTCGTGTAACCATGGATGAGGAATTTGAATCAGAAGTAGATTTAACATTTACGACCTTAATGGGTGATAAAGTAGAGCCAAGACGTGAATTCATTGAGGAAAATGCAAAATATGTAAGAAATCTAGATATCTAAATGGAAAAGTGTAAAATACATTACATTCCTTGAATATAAATGCTGCAAAAGCGGCGGATAGGAGCAAAATTAAATGGATGAACATATCTTTGATAAGGTACATGAAGTAGACCTTAAAAAAACCATGGAAACATCATATATTGATTATGCCATGTCAGTAATTGCTTCTCGTGCCTTACCAGATGTAAGAGATGGTTTAAAACCGGTACAAAGAAGAATTTTATACGCAATGATAGAGCTTAATAACGGTCCGGACAAACCTCACCGTAAATGTGCTCGTATTGTTGGTGATACAATGGGTAAATATCATCCTCATGGTGATAGTTCTATTTATGGTGCATTGGTTAATCTTGCTCAGGACTGGTCAACGAGATATCCACTGGTAGACGGACATGGAAATTTTGGTTCAGTTGACGGTGATGGCGCAGCTGCAATGCGTTATACAGAAGCACGACTTAGTAAAATTTCTATGGAAATGCTTTCTGATATCAATAAAAATACCGTAGATTTTATACCAAACTTTGATGAGACAGAAAAAGAGCCAGTAGTATTACCAGCTCGATTTCCTAATCTTTTAGTAAATGGAACCTCCGGTATTGCGGTAGGTATGGCTACGAATATTCCACCTCACAATTTGCGTGAGGTTATTAGTGCTGTTGTTAAAATTATTGATAACAAAGTAGAAGAAGATAGAGGAACTACACTCGAAGAAATTTTACCAATTATCAAAGGTCCTGATTTTCCGACAGGCTCTACTATTTTAGGTACTCGTGGTATTGAAGAAGCGTACCGCACGGGACGTGGTAAGATACGCGTAAGAGCAATAACAGACATTGAAGCTATGCCAAATGGTAAGAACCGTATTGTTGTTACTGAACTTCCATACATGGTAAATAAGGCTCGTTTGATTGAAAAAATTGCAGAGTTACATAAAGATAAAAAGATTGATGGTATTACAGAACTTCGTGATGAATCGGACCGTCAAGGAATGCGTATTTGTATTGAACTTCGCCGTGATGCGAATGCAAATGTAATTTTAAATCAGTTATACAAGCATACTCAGTTGCAGGATACATTTGGTGTTAACATGCTTGCATTAGTAAATAATGAGCCATTGGTTATGAATCTTTTACAGATGCTTCAGTTTTATTTGAAACATCAGGAAGAAGTAGTTACCAGAAGAACCCAGTACGATTTGAATAAAGCACAGGAGCGAGCTCATATTTTAGAGGGCTTACTAATTGCATTAGATAATATTGACCGTATTATTAAAATTATTCGTGGTTCCAAAAATGTACAAATAGCAAAAGAAAGCTTAATACAAGAATTCACTCTTAGCGAGGTTCAGGCTCAAGCAATTATAGATATGAGACTTCGTGCATTAACTGGCTTGGAACGTGAAAAATTAGAATCGGAATATGCTGAATTGGAGAAAAAAATTCAAGAATTTATTGCAATTCTTGGTGATAAAAAACTTTTACTTGGTGTAATTAAAGAAGAAATTTGCTTTATTCGTGATAGATATGGAGATGAGAGACGAACTGCCATTGGATTTGACGAATACGATATTTCGATGGAAGACTTAATTCCAGTAGAAAATACGATAATTGCAATGACAAAATTAGGATATATCAAACGTATGACGGTTGATAATTTCAAGAGTCAACATCGTGGTGGTAAAGGAATCAAAGGAATGCAAACCATTGATGAAGATTATATTGAAGATTTGTTTATGACAACGACTCATCATTTTGTTATGTTCTTTACGAATAAGGGTAGAGTTTATCGCCTAAAAGCCTATGAGATTCCAGAATCTAGTCGTACAGCAAGAGGTACAGCAATCGTAAATCTGCTTCAGTTATTACCAGAAGAAAAGATAACAGCTGTTATTACTACGAAAGAATTCGAAGAAGAAAAATACCTCTTTATGGCAACAAAAAATGGAATTGTAAAGAAAACACCATTGGAAGAATATATGAATATTCGAAAAACTGGACTTCAGGCAATTAACCTTCGGGAAGACGATGAATTAATTGAAGTTAAAGTAACAGACAAAGAAAAAGATATATTCCTTGTAACAAAACTTGGTCAATGTATTCGTTTTGATGAGAATGATGTACGTCCAACCGGTAGAACTTCTATGGGTGTTATTGGTATGAATTTATCCTATGATGATGAGATTATTGGAATGCAGCTAAATACGCAAGGTGATTATCTGTTATTAGTTTCAGAATATGGATTAGGAAAACGTACAAAAATTAGTGAATTTAGTGTACAACGTCGTGGTGGTAAAGGTGTCAAATGTTATAAAATTACAGAAAAAACAGGAAATGTAGTAGGCGTTAAAGCAGTTGATGAAGAAAATGAAATTATGATGATTACAACAGAAGGAATTATTATTCGAATTCTTTGTAGTCAAATTTCTGAAATTGGCCGTATTACTTCTGGTGTAAAACTTATGAACCTAGATCAGAAAAAGTCTATTAAAGTTGCAAGTATAGCAAAAGTTCGTGAAAGTGAAGCGGATATTTCTGAAGAAGTATTAGATGAAATGCTTCTAGAAGACGATACTATAATAATTGAAGAGATTAATATAGAAGAATAGGTAAATGGAATCAGGATAAGAATTAACTTGTCCTGATTCTTTTTTTTATGCTATTATAAAATAATGAGATGAAAACACTATATATAAAAGAATTTCAATATAAAAATTGAGGATAAAAAATGGATGAAATAATTGAGGCAATAAATAAGTTTATACCATGCTGCGAACAAGAGTCCAAAGATAAAGAAATTATTTTAAATCTTATAAAAGAAAAAGAAGAGATGATTTTAAAAAGAGACAGCGAAGTATACCATATCACAAGTTCAGGATTTGCAATAAATGAAAAACGAGACAAATTTTTACTCGTTCATCATAATATATATGATACTTGGTCATGGATAGGTGGACATGCGGATGGAGAAACTAACTTAATTTCAGTGGCCTGTCGCGAAGTCAAAGAAGAAAGTGGAGTTGTTCATATTAAGCCAGAGAAAAATGAAATATTAAGTATTGATATTTTGACAACAAGTTCTCATTATCGAAATGAAACGTTCGTGCCATCACATTTACACTTAAATATATCCTATCTATTCATTGTTAATGAAAACGACCCAGTAACAATAAAACCAGATGAAAACAGTGCAGTTGCCTGGGTCAATGCAGCTGAAATTGATCGATATATTACAGATAGGGAAATGAGTAGAGTCTTTCAAAAAATGAAACGGTACCTTTAATAATATAAATTTATAAACTTGTTATGCGAAAAAAACATGTGCTAGAACGGAGAAAAAATGAAAGTAATTTATACAGATACTATTATAAAGAACATAAAAGAGATGTGTATCGAGGCGAATGTTAATTTATCAAATGACGTTAAAAATAAAATTGATGAAGCTTTGGAAAAAGAAGAAGCAATTTTAGGCAAGCAAATATTAGAGCAGTTAGAAACTAATATGCAAATTGCAAGAGATGAAAGAATTCCAATTTGTCAGGATACCGGTATGGCAATTGTATTTATTGAACTGGGACAAGATGTTCATATAGAAGGTATGGAGTTAGAAGATGCAATTAATGAAGGGATACGTCAAGGTTATGAAGAGGGTTATCTTCGAAAATCAGTGGTAGGAGATCCTATTATACGTGAAAATACAAAGGATAATACACCTGGAATAATACATTATCAGATTGTATCTGGTGAAGGAATGAAAATAACAGTAGCTCCGAAAGGTTTTGGTAGTGAAAATATGAGCCGCGTTTATATGTTAAAACCAGCAGACGGTATTGAAGGAGTAAAGAATGCAGTCTTGGAAACCGTTTCTATGGCTGGACCAAATGCATGTCCACCAATGGTAGTTGGAGTTGGAATTGGTGGAAGTTTTGAAAAGTGTACTTATCTTGCCAAAAAAGCATTAACAAGAGAATTGAATTATCATTCTAATATTGAATATGTTAAAGATTTAGAAATTGAATTACTTGAGAAAATTAATAAGCTGGGAATTGGACCTGGAGGGTTAGGAGGAACTACAACAGCACTAGGCGTAAATATAGAGACCTATCCAACTCATATAGCTGGTCTGCCAGTAGCCATAAATATCTGTTGCCATGTTAATCGGCATGTTAGCAGAATATTGTAATTAGTTAAAATAAGAAAGTTTACTATATTATAAGCTTAGAAAATATAAATAAGGAAAAGAGGAACGTTCATGACCAGACATATTAAATCTCCGATTAATGAATCGATTACAGAAGATTTAAAAGCAGGTGATTATGTATATATTACCGGAGTAATTTATACAGCGCGGGATGCTGCCCATAAAAGACTATATGAAACGATGTTAGAAAAAGAAGAAGTACCATTTCCATTAAAAAATAGCATTATTTATTATTTAGGTCCGACTCCCGCCAAAGAAGGTCAGGTCATTGGGTCAGCAGGTCCAACTACTAGTAGTCGAATGGATAAGTATACACCATTACTTTTAGATAATGGATTAATAGGCATGATTGGAAAAGGAAAACGTAGCAAAGAAGTTATTAATTCTATGATCAAGAATAAGGCAGTTTATTTTGCCGCAATAGGTGGTGCAGGAGCACTGCTTTCAAAATGTATAAAAAAATCAGAAATAATTGCTTATAATGATTTGGGAACAGAGGCAATTCGTAAATTATACGTAGACGATTTTCCAGTAATAGTTGTTATTGATAGTGAGGGTAATAACTTATATGAAACAGAACCACAAAAATATAGTAAATAGAATAGTGTTAAAAAGGACAAGATATGGTATATCAAAAATTGAAATAAAGTAATTACTACTATATATAGAAGAAAAAAATAATGAATTGTTTAAATTAAATATAAAATTTAAAATATATTTATTCTAGGGTTGACAAAACCATTTTACATTGATATACTAGGTAATGCGTCTGAGAGACGTACTTAAGAAAATATGGAACATATAAGTTCAGCATTATGGAGAAATACTCAAGAGGCTGAAGAGGCGCCCCTGCTAAGGGTGTAGGTCGTTTGCGCGGCGCGAGGGTTCAAATCCCTCTTTCTCCGTTCATTTTCTTAAAAAATGAAGTCAAAAACTTTTGAAAAAAAGTGTTGACAAACAGATTTCAATATGATAGAATGTATCTTGCTGACGCGGTAACAAACGACAGCAAAACAAACAAAGAACCTTGATAATTGAACAGTGAAACAACCTTGAAAATTCTAAGAGAATTTCAAATGAACGAAAGTTCAAAAATGAACAACATAGATTGTTCACGGACGCATCAGCGAGTAATCAATGATGTACCCAAACAACAGTAAA
>JBGSNZ010000003.1:0-55574 GCA_041739345.1 Acetivibrio sp.
CGCAAATGCAATGAAGAATAGATATGGAACTCCTAAAAACTTACCACTCGCAATTTCGGTATAATCCTTACGGTAACCACCTAAAGGAACTGCTTTTGTATAAACCAAGCAAATACCATAAACGATTGTCTGCATACCCAATGTTGCGATAAATGGAGGCACCTGCCAAAACGATACGACACAACCATTAATGAAACCGAAGATACAACAGATTGCAACTACAATTAGTAATACAACGATGATTGGAAGCTGTGGTAAATTAGGGAAAAATTTATCACTATAATCTGGTTTTTGTAGCAAAGTACCTGCAATACAAGCACCCAATCCAACGGTACGACCTGCTGAAAGGTCATTACCCTTTGTAATTAAACATCCTGAAATACCAAGTGCAATGATGAAACGAACTGCTGTATTTACAGAAATATTTGAGAAGTTATTTACGGAAAGAAAATTCGGTTTTAAAATACTAACTAAAACTACCATCAATAATACAATAATAATTAAAATATTTTCTGAAATGACTTTTTTAAAATCTAAGCTTTTTGCTTTATTCATTTTTGACATCCTCCTTAATTGAATCTTGTTGCGAAATGCATGATATTTTCCTGGGTTGCTTCTTCACCGGATACTTCACCTGTTACTTTTCCGTTACACATTACTACGATACGGTCAGACATGCCGATAAGCTCTGCCATTTCAGATGAAATCATTATGATTGCTTTTCCTTGTTTTGCCAGATCAATCATAATCTGATAAATTTCATATTTCGCACCAACGTCAATACCCCTTGTAGGTTCATCCATAATAAGGATGTCTGGGTCATTTGCCAACCATCTGGATATGATAACCTTTTGCTGATTACCTCCGGATAATGATTGGATTAAAGTCTTTGAACTTGGTGTTTTAATGCTCAATTTTGCAACATTATCGTTCACTAGTTTTTCGATTTTAGCATCATTTAGCACGACACCTGCATCTACATATTTGTCTAAAGATGCAATCGATACATTATCTGCAATCGATAATACACCAAAAATTCCAGTTCCTCTTCGATCTTCTGTTATAAGCCCAATACCGGCTCTGATAGCATCTTTTGGTCTTTTGATCGTTATCTTTTTACCTTTAAAGTTAATCTCACCACTTGCTATGTTTCGAATACCAAACACGGCTTCCATTAGTTCCGTTCTTTGAGCTCCTACCAAACCACCAAGTCCTAAAATTTCACCTTTACGTAAGGTTAGGTTAACCTCTTTAAAAGACTTCGGTAAGATACTGGTAAGACCTTTTAACTCAAGAATTGGTTCCCCTGGTACGTTATCCTTTGGTGGAAACAGATTGGTAAGTTCACGACCAACCATTTTTGCAATAATCGTGTCGATTGACAAGTCTTTTGATTCCCAAGTTCCAACATACTGACCATCACGCATGATGGATACATCATCCGAGATACGAAGAATTTCATCCATCTTGTGAGATATGTAAATAATGGAAACTCCTTTATCTCTCAAATCATTGATGATACGGAACAAGGCTTCTACTTCATTATCTGTCAAGGATGAAGTCGGTTCATCCAAAATAACTACTTTTGCACTCATAGAAACTGCTTTTGCTATTTCAACCGATTGCATCTGGGAAATCGATAAGGTTCCCAATTTTGCTTTCGGATCATATTCCATTCTAACTTGTTTTAAAAGCTCATATGCTTCCTCATACATTCTTTTATGATCAATTACCTTTAGTGGACCAACCTGTTTCATTGGATATCTTCCGCAGAAAATATTCTCTGCGATGCTTCGTTCTGGAATTGGCTGCAACTCCTGATGAACCATTGCTATTCCCTTGTGTAATGCATCATCTGCATTTAAAATTTGAACGGATTCCCCGTTTAAGTAAATTTCTCCCTCATCCATTTTGTAAATTCCAAACAAACACTTCATCAAAGTGGATTTTCCAGCTCCGTTCTCTCCCATCAGAGCATGAACAGTTCCGGGTCTAACTTTAATGGTTACGTTATCCAGTGCTTTAACCCCAGGAAAGCTCTTGGAAATTCCACGCATTTCTAACATATATTCACTCATGTCGTAACCTTCCTTTCATAAAAGATTAGGTGTACTATTCATACACCTAATCTTTTCTTTTTATTGGATAATATCTAAAATTTCTGTAGCGTTATCCGCAGTTACTTTTACATAATCTACCATATAGGCTGGCTCAACACTATTTCCCGCAATCATTTCTCCTGCAATATCACTTGCTTTTCTTGACTGGCTGATATAGTCAGTAAATACTGTTCCTGTCACTCTTCCAGTCTGTACATACTCACATACTTCTACCAAAGCATCAACACCCACTAAATAGATATCTTTTCCAACGCTTCTTCCGGCAGCTTCAATGGCTTGAAGTGCTCCAAGAGCCATAGCATCATTATTGCAGAAAATTACATCAATTTTCTCGCCATAAGCAGTAAGCGCATTGGCTGCAATTTCCTGACCTCTGGCCTGATCCCAATCACCACGCTGTTCATCTAATTTTTCCACCTTAATTCCAGCATCTTCTAGAGCCTTAATAGAATATTCTGTTCGATCCCTAGCGTCAATATTTTCCGGATCACCAACTTCCATAACATAGCCTACAACACCATCACCATTGATGTCTCCTTGATCTGATAATGCCGTTAGGATTTCTCCCTGAAAAGTACCTGGCTGTTTACTGTCAGCACCAATATAGGAAATCGCCATACCATTGTCTTTCCATCTTTGTTCTTCTTCTTTATTTGGCTCTCTGTTAATAAATACAGCTGGAATCCCTGCTGCTGCACATTTATCTGCGATCTGTTCTGCAGCGGAGGCCTGAACAAGATTGATAACCATAGCATCTACTCCCTCAGATATAAAGTTTTCAATCTGATTTGTCTGCTCCGCCTGATCATTCTTACCGTCCATAACTGTTACCATTGCACCGCCTGCTTCTAGATATCTTTGAAGTTCTGTCCGATACAATGTCATGTAATTATCATCAAATTTGTAAATGCATATACCAATATTTTTCCCATCTACTCCTTTGGCTCCTTCGACTACCTGTGTTGCTGTATCCGTGCTTTCTGCCTTTTCCGCTGTCTCCTCCGTTGCAGCATCTTCATTTTGTGCCACCTCTTCGGTTTTCGTTGATGTGCCCGCTTTCTCCCCATCTTGTGTAGCGCTACCACATCCACTCAATAAAGTAGCTATCATGGTTGTTGCTAGTAGTAAACTTAATACCTTCTTTCTCATAGTAAACCTCCTGTTTCTTCCTTTGTTTTTCTGTAATCAGTTTTTCAAAGTGTTATGTTACAATGCAAAGTATATTGTATGTCCACAAAAATTCCAACAATTTAACTCTAATCTGGAATTTTATTTCAAAAGTTCTTGATTATCTATTATTAAAACTGAAACTTTTTGAAACTTTTTCCGGTTTTCAATCAAATATGAATATGTTAAAATAAAGTAACAACAGACATAAGAAATGAAATACTTTTTTCAGCACCAAAAGATAAGGAGGGATTGATGTTATGACCATAGAAAATATGATTAAATATTGTGAAGGGATGACACCTTCTGAAAATCAGTTTGCTAGCTATCTGTTGACTCATAAGGAAGAAATTTCAAATAGCACGTTGCAGGAGCTGATAAACAAAACCTACATATCAAAATCGGCTATCTTCCGCTTTTGTAAAAAAATCGGTCTTGACGGCTTTAATGAATTAAAAGTCAAGATAGTGAAAGACCTAGCAGATGAAAAGAATTTGTCAACCACAATCGATGTAAATTTTCCCTTTGATGCACGCGACAGTCAACGTATGATTGCTCAAAAATTACTACTACTTTATGAATCTGCGATTACTGATACACATAACTTTATCAACACACAAATGCTTAACCGTGTGATTAGCCTGCTGCATAACGCTCGCATCATTGACATCTATACTCATGCGCATAATATCAATATAGCTGAGAACTTTCAGGATAAGATGCGCTCTATCGGACGAATGGTTAACTGTTCGGAGTCCTTTTATGATCAGCGTTGTATGGCAACAATTTCAAGCAAAGAGCATGTTGCCTTGATTTTGTCCTATTCTGGAAAAGCTACTTTTTTGCCACAAATTGTGGAAACCCTATATAAAAAAAATGTTCCAATCATACTAATTGGGCGTGCAGGGAATCAAACATTTGACAATTACATAAAATACCGTCTTTATATCAGTGATAAGGAACATCTAAGGGATCGCATTTCTCAATTTTCATCACACATCGCAATGCAGTATATGTTGGATGTAATTTTCAGCTGTATCTTTAACATGGATTACGAAAAAAATATTTCTTATATAAATGAAGTCATTAAGATTTTAGATGACAGAAACTTAGATAATACTTAAAAAACCGTGTATAAACACGCTTTTTTAAGTATTATGAAGATGACAAAATTATAATTTGAGATTTGCCAACGCATTTGCCAATGCATTGTTAACTGGTTCTTTTGATTCTTTTTTTTGCTGATTTATATATTTTTCAACATCCTTTTTGGATACTCCACTACCTTCTTTTTTTCTTCGTTCCTGAAAAGCGGTAAGTTTTTCCTTATGGCCGCAGCCACATACAAATTGCTGTTTTTCACCATTGCCTTGTAACTCCATTTTTTTATGACAAACCGGGCATCTTGCATTACTTGTTCTGGCAATTGTTTCTCTGTAACCACATTCTCTATCCTGGCATGCCAGCATTCTACTGTTCTTGCTATTGACTAACAAGAGCCGTTTTCCACATTCTGGGCATTTTTTATTAGTAAGGTTATCATATCGAAAGGTGCCAGCTTGTGTTTTAATTTCCAATATAAGCTCATTTGTGTAGTCTTTTATATCATTCATAAACTTTGTACTCGTTAAGTTTCCCTTTGAAATTTGAGCTAGTTTAACTTCCCAGTCAGCAGTCAATTCTGGTTTTTTTAGGTCATTTGGCACAAGTTCAAGTAATTGTTTTCCTTTTGAAGTGACAAAAATATCTTTCCCTTTTTTCTCGAGTAGAAAACTATTAAATAATTTTTCGATAATGTCCGCTCTTGTTGCAACCGTTCCAAGTCCACCAGTCTCTCCTATTATTTTAACTTGTTCTTTGTCTTTTGACTCCATATATTTTATTGGGTTTTCCATTGCCGAAAGTAGTGTAGCTTCATTAAAAGGTGCCGGTGCCTTCGTCTTATCTTCTTTTATCTGATATGACAGACCTTGCAAGATCTCACCTTTTGAAAAAGTAGGGAGCTTATTATTTTTTGCATCCTCCTCATTTTCTTCCTCCCAATTATTTTCGTATACTTCACGCCAGCCAAGATTTTTTACAACTTGACCATTTGCCGTAAAGGATTCTCCTTCTATTAAAATCGTGATAGTTGTCTGTTCAAATTCATAAGGAGGATAAAGTACTGATAAAAATCGCTTTATTACTAAATCATAAATCTTGCGTTCATCTATTGTCATATGATCCATTTGTACATATTGCTCGGTTGGAATTATTGCATGGTGATCCGAAACTTTCGCATCATTAACAAAAGAGGCTTTTGTTGAGAATTTTTGCATTGATAGCTGTTTTGTTAATTTGCGATATGGGCCAATACTAATAGCATCTATTCGGTCTTTAAGCGTACCCACAACATCACTTGTAATATAACGGGAATCGGTACGAGGATAAGTTAGCACTTTATGATTCTCATAGAGTCTTTGCATAATATTTAAGGTTTCTTTTGCAGAATAATTAAATAGTTTGTTTGCATCACGCTGAAGTTCTGTTAAATCATAAAGTAACGGTGCATAACTCTTCTTTGGCTGACTAACTACCGATACAACTTTTGCCTTTTTACCATTTACTTTTTCAAATATGTTCTGCGCATATGCCTTGTCAAAAGTCGAAGAAGCATTTGATTTGATATCCTTCCAGTAATAGGTAACGCCGCCTGTGCTTGCAACTATGGAATAATAAGGCTTTGGAACAAATGTCTTAATTTCTTCTTCACGTTTTGCAATCATGTAAAGCGTTGGTGTTTGTACCCTGCCGCAGGAAAGCTGAGCATTATATTTGCAGGTTAATGCTCTCGTAGCATTCATGCCCACTAACCAGTCTGCTTCTGCTCTTGAGATTGCTGCAAAATACAGATTGTCATATTCTTTTCCACTTTTTAATTTTAAAAAGCCTTCTTTAATTGCCTTATCCGTAACCGAAGAAATCCAAAGTCGCTTGAGTGGTTTATTATTTTTTGTTTTTTCTAAGATTAAGCGGGCAACCAGTTCGCCTTCTCTACCTGCATCGGTTGCAATTATAATTTCATTCACGTCTTTACGATGGATTTGCATTTTAACCACGTTGTACTGCTTTCCAGTCTGCTTCATTACCTCCATTTTCCAATCTTTTGGAATAATCGGAAGGTGCTCCATCTTCCATTCTTTGTATTTATTATCATAGCTTTCTGGCGGTGCTAGCTCAACTAAATGGCCAAGTCCCCAGGTAATGATATATTTATCCCCTTCCAAGCATCCATTTTGGTTTTTCGTACATTTTAACACTCTTGCAATATCTCTTCCAACAGAAGGTTTTTCTGCTATTACTAATGATTTCATTTTTCTACCATGTCTTTCCATTTTTTGATACCTATTCAAAAATGGAATAGGTATCAATAAGTTAAAAAAGAACCTGTTGCATCAGGTCCTGCTTTTTTCTTGTTAACGAATATCTGTGGGCGTTATTTTTAAGCGGCTCCAAGGATCTTCCTCTTGTTTAACAACTGGTCTTAAGTTTTCCAGCGATTTTTCAGGATCCGTTTCTAAGGTCCCAGTGGCACTAATGTATTGGTCGTCATCGTTTTTTGTCGATTCTTTTGATAGTTCCATCTCTTTTGCTAATTGACTAATTAAGTCCATTTTATCCATAAGAATTCCTCCATGCAGTAACGGTAAGAAAAGTATCATACACTATTTGTATCTGCATTTATTATACTCAGCTTTTCTTTATAGGTCAACTGGCTTATTTTCAAAAAAAGGAGAAAACTTACTTTTATATTGTAAGTTTCCTCCTTATATAAGCATTACTTATTCTTCTGTCATTGTAACTTCTTCTGCCATATCATCGTCAAAAGAGTCAAAGTCATCTCCAAAATCAATGACATCTGGTATATCACTGCTCAATTGAACATTACGATATCTCTTCATACCAGTTCCGGCTGGAATAAGCTTACCAATAATAACATTCTCTTTCAGACCAATTAATGGGTCAATCTTGCCCTTAATTGCGGCTTCGGTTAATACCTTGGTTGTTTCCTGGAAGGAGGCTGCGGATAAGAATGAATTTGTTGCAAGTGAAGCTTTGGTAATACCAAGCATAACCTGTTTTCCTTCTGGAATTTCTTTTCCTTCTTCTCCTAAACGTTCTATCTCATCATCAAAATCCAAAGTATCGATTAAAGTACCTGGTAAGAATTCAGAATCTCCGTTTGTTTCAATACGAATCTTCTTAAGCATCTGACGAACAATTACCTCAATATGCTTATCATTAATTTCTACACCCTGTAATCGGTATACTCTTTGAACTTCTTGAATCATGTAATCTTGAACCGCACGAACACCCTTAATCTTAAGGATATCATGTGGGTTTACACTACCTTCAGTAAGTTCATCTCCAGCTTCTAATTCCTGTCCTTCCATTACTTTAATTCTTGATCCGTAAGGAATTAAATATGCCTTAGATTCTGCTGTTTCTTTATTTGTTACGATAACTTCACGTTTCTTCTTTGTATCACTTATGATAACAGTTCCAGCAAATTCTGCGATAATAGCAAGACCCTTAGGCTTTCTTGCTTCAAAAAGTTCCTCGACACGAGGAAGACCCTGTGTGATATCGTCTCCGGCTACACCACCAGTATGGAATGTACGCATGGTAAGCTGTGTACCAGGTTCACCAATTGACTGAGCAGCAATAATACCTACAGCTTCACCTACCTGTACTGCTTCACCTGTTGCCATATTTGCTCCATAACACTTTGCACAAACTCCAATATGAGAACGACAAGAAAGAATCGTACGAATCTTTATTTTCGCCTTATCATCAGCATCTATAAAAGCTTTTGTATTTACAATACGAGATGCACGTTTTGGTGTAATCATATGATTTGATTTTACAATCATATCACCATTATCATCAAAAATTGATTCACAAGAATATCTACCTGTGATTCTTTCTTCTAAGCCTTCAATTACTTCTTTTCCATCCGTAAATGCTTTAATCCACATTCCAGGCATTTCTTTTTTGTTTACTGCACAATCTACTTCACGAATAATTAAATCCTGCGATACGTCTACCAAACGACGAGTTAAGTATCCAGAATCGGCAGTACGAAGTGCGGTATCGGAAAGTCCTTTACGAGCACCATGTGCAGAGATGAAGTACTCCAATACGTCAAGTCCTTCACGGAAGTTTGACTTAATTGGCAATTCAATGGTTCTACCTGATGTATCAGCCATCAAACCACGCATACCTGCAAGCTGTTTAATCTGTTTATCAGAACCACGGGCTCCAGAGTCAGCCATCATGAAGATATTATTGTATTTATCAAGTCCTGAAAGAAGTGCTTCTGTGATTTCATCATCGGCTATCTTCCATGTTTCAATAACGGATTTGTATCTTTCTTCCTCGGTTGTAAGACCACGGCGGAAATCTCTAGCAATACGTTCCACCATTTCTTCTGCCTGAGCAATGATTTCTTTTTTCTGTGGTGGTACGGTCATATCAGAAATAGATACGGTCATAGCTGCTCTAGTCGAGTATTTGTAACCTAGGGATTTGATTGCATCCAAGGTTTCTGCTGTTCCAGTTGCGCCATGTGTATTAATACATTTTTCAAGGATCTGCTTTAACTGTTTCTTACCTACATGGAAATCAACTTCAAGTATCAAGAAATTATCTTCGTTTGTACGATCTACGAATCCTAAATCCTGACTTAAAATCTCATTGAAAATGAAACGTCCTAAGGTAGATTCAATTAACTTGGTTTCTTCTACTCCTTGTGCATTGATTCCAGTTCTACGAACTTTAATCCTTGCGTGAAGAGTGAGTGCATTATTTTCATAAGCTAAGATTGCTTCATTTACGCTCTTGAAGTAATGTCCTTCCCCAAGGTCTCCTGGTCTTTCTTGTGTTAAATAGTAAATACCAAGTACCATATCCTGTGAAGGAACGGCTACCGGCGCACCATCAGAAGGCTTTAACAAGTTATTTGGAGAGAGCAATAAGAAACGACACTCTGCCTGTGCCTCAACTGAAAGTGGAAGATGAACAGCCATCTGGTCACCATCGAAATCGGCATTAAACGCAGTACATACCAATGGATGAAGCTTAATTGCTTTACCTTCAACTAAGATTGGTTCAAATGCCTGAATACCAAGTCTATGAAGTGTAGGAGCACGATTTAACATAACTGGATGTTCTCTAATTACTTCTTCCAACACGTCAAATACTTCATTTTGTACTCTTTCTACCATTTTCTTAGCTGATTTAATATTATGAGCAATACCTTTTGCTACTAATTCTTTCATAACAAATGGTTTGAACAATTCAATTGCCATTTCTTTCGGAAGACCACACTGATAAATCTTTAGTTCTGGTCCTACAACGATAACAGAACGTCCAGAGTAGTCAACTCGCTTGCCAAGTAAGTTCTGACGGAAACGTCCTTGCTTACCTTTTAACATATCAGAAAGAGATTTAAGAGCTCTGTTACCAGGTCCAGTAACTGGTCTTCCTCTTCTTCCGTTATCGATTAATGCATCTACTGCTTCCTGAAGCATTCTTTTTTCATTACGAACGATGATATCAGGCGCACCCAAGTCTAACAATCTCTTTAAACGGTTATTTCTGTTAATAATTCTACGATATAAATCGTTCATATCGGAGGTAGCAAAACGTCCACCATCCAACTGAACCATAGGGCGGATATCTGGAGGGATAACCGGCACTACGGTAAGAACCATCCAATCCGGTCTATTACCTGATTCACGGAATGCTTCTACTACTTCTAATCTTTTGATGATACGTGCTCTCTTCTGACCAGTAGCATCTTTCAAATCTTTCTTTAATTCAGCGGAGTCTTTCTCTAAATTAATATCTTTTAACAGTTCCTGAATGGATTCCGCACCCATTCCTACACGGAAACGGTTATTAAATTTTTCTCTCGCTTCCTGATATTCTTTTTCGTTTAAAACCTGTTTGTACTGAAGATCGGTATCTCCTTTATCAAGTACAATATAGGATGCAAAGTATAATACTTTTTCCAATGTTCTAGGAGAAAGATCTAAGATAAGACCCATTCTACTAGGAATTCCTTTAAAGTACCAAATATGGGAAACCGGCGCTGCAAGTTCAATATGTCCCATACGTTCACGACGTACACTTGACTTGGTTACTTCTACACCACAACGGTCACAAACTACGCCTTTATAACGAATTTTCTTATATTTTCCACAATGACATTCCCAGTCTTTTTGTGGTCCAAATATTTTTTCACAAAAAAGACCATCTTTTTCAGGTTTTAAAGTTCTATAGTTAATGGTTTCCGGTTTCTTTACTTCCCCGCGTGACCATTCTCTGATCTTTTCCGGTGATGCAAGACGAATCTTAATCGCATCATATGTCAAGTGTTTTTCCTCATTCACTGTATTAAGTTCTGGCATTCAAGACACTCCCTTCTACTCTTCAAAATCATCATCTTCAAGACTCTCAACATCAGCAAATTCATCGAAGTTTATTTCATCATCCAAATTCTCTGCATCTGTTTCTCTAAATCCTGCGTTTTCAAAGGATTCATTATTGCCGAACCCAAAGTTTTCTTCTCCCTCAATCAATGGAGTTAATTCTTCATCACCATATTCGATATTTTCTGTCATCTGAACTTCATTACCATTTTCATCCAATACAGTAACATCCAGTGCTAGAGATTGAAGTTCTTTTAAAAGAACCTTAAAGGATTCTGGTATACCAGGTTCCTGAATATTTTCTCCCTTAATAATTGCTTCATATGTCTTAACACGACCAACAACATCATCTGATTTAACCGTAAGAATTTCTTGTAAAGTATAAGCCGCACCATAAGCTTCCAGTGCCCATACTTCCATTTCTCCAAAACGCTGTCCACCAAACTGTGCTTTACCACCTAATGGCTGTTGTGTTACTAACGAGTAAGGACCGGTAGAACGTGCATGAATCTTATCATCTACCAAATGGTGAAGTTTCAAATAATGCATGAATCCAACCGTAACTGCACCGTCAAAGTATTCTCCAGTTCTACCATCACGAAGTCGTACTTTACCATCACGATTAATTGGAACACCTTCCCACTGCTTACGATAATCCTTATTTTCTAAAAAGTATTTCAACAATTCAGGATCAAGTGTATCTTTATATTTAGCTTCAAAATCCGAAAGTGGAGTATTTACATAATCATCTGCCAATTCCAGTGTATCCATAATATCAAACTCGTTCGCTCCATCAAATACTGGAGTTGATACGTTGAGACCTAATACCTTAGAAGCTAAGGATAAATGGATTTCAAGTACCTGTCCGATGTTCATACGAGAAGGTACACCCAGTGGGTTAAGAACGATGTCAAGCGGTCTACCATTTGGTAAGAATGGCATATCTTCCGCTGGAAGAACGCGGGAAACAACACCCTTATTACCATGACGACCAGCCATTTTATCTCCAACTTGAATCTTTCTCTTTTGTGCAATATAAATACGAACAGACTGATTAACTCCAGGTGATAATTCATCTCCATTTTCTCTTGTAAATACTTTTGCATCTACAATGATACCAAACTCACCATGTGGTACACGAAGTGACGTATCACGTACTTCACGAGCCTTTTCACCAAAGATTGCGCGAAGTAATCTTTCTTCTGCAGTAAGTTCTGTTTCTCCCTTAGGAGTAACCTTACCAACTAAGATATCTCCGGCACGAACCTCAGCTCCAATACGGATAATACCTCTTTCATCTAAGTCTTTTAATGCATCATCACCGACACCTGGAACATCTCTTGTTATTTCTTCTGGTCCTAATTTGGTATCACGTGCTTCTGCTTCATATTCATTGATATGAACGGATGTGTAAACATCCTCTTGTACTAATCGTTCACTTAGAAGTACTGCATCTTCGTAGTTATAACCTTCCCAAGTCATAAATCCGATTAATGGGTTCTTACCAAGGGCAATTTCTCCACCCATAGTAGATGGACCATCTGCGATTACCTGTCCCGCTTTCACTTCTTCGCCCTTTACAACGATTGGGCGTTGATTCATACAGGTTCCTTGATTACTTCTAGAAAACTTTTCTAATTTATAGGAAGTCTTTGTACCACTACTATTTTTAATTACAATCTCATTGGATGCAGATTTTTCAACTACACCATCACTTTTAGCAATCACACAGTTTCCTGAGTCAACTGCTGCCTTCATTTCCATACCAGTTCCTACAACAGGTGCTTCTGTTACAAGAAGAGGTACTGCCTGACGCTGCATGTTAGATCCCATCAGCGCACGGTTAGCATCATCATTTTCAAGGAAAGGAATCATGGCTGTAGCAACGGAAAATACCATCTTAGGTGATACATCCATTAAGTCAATTTTTCTTTTTTCAAATTCAGATGTTTCTTCACGGAAACGTCCCGATACATTGGTATGAACAAAATATCCATTATCATCTAATGTTTCATTCGCCTGTGCTACCACAAATTTATCTTCTTCATCTGCTGTTAAGTATACAACTTCATCGGTAACCTTTGGATTCTTTGGATCTGTTTTGTCCACTTTACGATATGGCGCTTCGACAAATCCATACTCATTGATTCTTGCATAAGAAGCAAGTGAGTTAATAAGACCGATGTTAGGACCTTCAGGAGTTTCGATAGGACACATTCTACCATAGTGAGAATAATGAACGTCACGAACCTCAAATCCGGCTCTATCTCTTGACAATCCACCAGGACCCAATGCGGATAAACGTCTCTTATGTGTTAATTCACCAAGAGGATTATTTTGATCCATGAACTGAGATAACTGGGAACTTCCAAAGAATTCCTTTACTGCTGCTGTTACTGGTTTGATATTAATCAAGGACTGAGGAGAAACTCCTTCTATGTCCTGGGTTGTCATTCTTTCACGAACAACACGTTCCATTCTGGAAAGTCCAATACGATACTGGTTCTGTAACAACTCACCAACTGCACGGATACGTCTGTTTCCTAAATGATCAATGTCATCTGCATTACCAATAGCATATTCCAAATGCATATTGTAGTTAATAGAAGCGAAAACATCCCAAGTTGTGATATGTTTTGGAATTAATTTGCTGATGTTCTTTTTGATGATTTCTTTTCTTTCTTCTTCATCCGTGTAGTTTTCTAGAATGTATTTAAGCGCAAAGTAGTAAACATCTTCCGTAATACCAAGTTCTTCCTTATCAACATCAATAAAGGCATTGATATCAACCATACGGTTTGATACGATTTTTACTTTTCTATCTTCTGCTTCTAGCCAAACAAAACCAGTTCCTGTATTTTGAATCTTAATTGCAATTTCTTCTGATATGATAACGCCCGCTTCTGCTACTACCTCACCGGTTTCCATATCAATTACATCTTCTGCAAGCTTAGAGCCAACAATACGATTCTTTAATGCTAACTTTTTATTAAATTTGTAACGTCCAACTTTTGCAAGGTCATATCTTCTTGCATCAAAGAACATACTACGAATTAAGCTTTCTGCACTATCTACAGAAAGTGGTTCGCCTGGACGAAGCTTTTTATATAATTCAAGAAGTCCATCCTGATAGTTGTCAGAAGAGTCCTTCTGTATACTTGCTAAAATCTTTGGTTCTTCACCAAAAAATTCTGTAATCTGGCTGTTGGTTGCACTATGAATCTCTTGATCAATGTTCCAGCCTTTATTTGGGTCTGCATTGTAATCATATACACTATGGTCTAATGCACGAATTAATACAGTGACAGGCACTTTTCTATTTCTATCAACACGCACATAGAAAATATCATTGGAGTCTGTTTCATATTCTAACCATGCACCACGGTTTGGAATAACCGTTGATGAGTATAGTTCTTTACCGATCTTATCATGGCCAACTGCATAATAGATACCAGGGGAACGAACTAACTGGCTAACGATAACACGTTCTGCACCATTAATAATAAAGGTTCCTGTTGCTGTCATTAATGGAAGGTCTCCCATGAAAATATCATGTTCAGTAATTTCTTCTGTTTCTTTGTTACGAAGTCTAACCTTTACTTTCAACGGAGCTGCATAAGTTGCATCTCTTTCCTTACATTCTTCAATTGAATACTTTACATCGTCTTCGCACAATACAAAGCTTACAAAGTCTAAGCTAAGGTGCTCACTATAATCTTCAATTGGAGAAATGTCTTTGAAAACTTCGTTTAGTCCTTCTTCCAAGAACCATTTGTAAGATTCCGTCTGCACTTCAATGAGGTTTGGCATTTCCAAAACTTCTTTTTGACGTGAATAACTCATTCTTACACCGTTTCCAATTTTAATTGGACGAATTCTGTTTTTTTCCATTGATGTTTTCACCCCTTGATATATTCTAGCGCTTTTGCGCCGATTAACTTGTTCACATGTACAACGGATACGGTATCCGCAAAAATTTCTTTACTATTCGGTTTTCTTATGCTATAATCACTTTATAAAGTAATTATCGCGCAAGCATCCATAATAGTGCATTTTTCATCTTAACACAAGGCACTAAGGTTGTCAAGCGCCTTTTTTTATGCTCAAAGCCGCATTTTACGCGGTTTTCTATATTTAGTCCTTGTAAATTATGGTATTTTTTCAATAGTCGTTATAAATAATGGAACATAGTAGTTGTTTTATTTATCTACTATGTTTTATTTTTTTAATCTTTTTCAATTCTATAATTCCTAGTAAATCATATTCATCATTTTTAGTATTCTCTATATTGTTTAATTTCTTCTATATATAGTAGCAAATTTTATTGATTTTTGATATATCTGATCGTATCTCACTTACAAATAATCAAACGATATAGGTATTCTTTTCTACTTCGTATTGTAAATTTCTTGCCATTAGTATAGACTAATATTAACTACTATGTTTGAAAAGGAGTCTACTATGCAACAACACATTATTGGTCATTGCCCTGTTTGTAAAGAAGAACTGGTTGTCACAAAGCTCACCTGCCGACATTGTGGGCTTGAGTTATCCAACGACTTTACTTTAAACAAATTTTCATTTCTAACGGAAGAAGAATTAGAATTTGTAGAATTATTCATACACTATAGCGGCAATTTAAAGGAGATACAACAGCAACTCCATCTCTCCTATCCTGCTGCAAAAAAAAGATTAACAAAAATCCAAGAAGCACTTGGATTAAAACAGGAAGAAGTGAGTAACAACACTTTTGAACCTGTTATTCATAATCTTCCGATCTATCAAGATGAAACAGATACTATAAAAAAAATAAAGGAAAAACTCAATACCTTAGGAGGCATCGCAACTCTTCCTTTAGCAAAGGGTGATTCCTTTCAAATATACTACGAAGATTTTGGAAATGGCGTATACGCTAGTAATCTTCCACATAACCGTATCTTAACCTGGAAAGCTTTTAACTGTGTTATAGAATTACTTATTTATAATAATGGCAAAGCTATAAAAGGTAATGCTATGAAAGGAAAACTAGGTAGTTCAGCCCTTCCACTTGATTCTGTTGAAGGCTATGTCGCACACTATGCGTATGGAGCCAAACGAGGAGACTCATGCCTTCGGACCATATCTTCTCTCGCTTCCATCCTTGAATGGGCAGGCATTTGTGACAATGGGTACGGATTTTTGCAATTAAAAGCTGACAAAGAATAGCATTTTATAAATTTATCGTGAAAAGCAAATGCACATTGGGTATAATTATGTATGTGAATCAATAAAAACAAACCCTTTGGTAGAGCACTTAAATAAGGAGTTAAGGTATGAAATTAGAAGAAGTCTTAGATACCTCCATCCTAATCGGTTATCATTTACTATGCAACGGAGCAGATGTATACCGAGTAGAACAAAGCATAGACTATATCTGCCAGGCATATGGTGCAAAAGAAATTAATGCATTTGCCATTCCATCCAGTATCGTTGTAACAATTTCAGACGGCACTATATCATTAACTAAGACAAAGCGTATTTTAAAGCATAAAACTAATCTTGATCGTGTAGAAAAGTTAGCAGGACTGTCCCGTTTTATCTGCACCGCAAAACCTTCTTATCAAATTGTCATTGAACGAGTTGATGAAATACTTGCACTTCCAATGTGGAATATCAGATCGCAGTATTGTGCCCAAATGCTTGCTGGTGCATCTTTTTGCATTTTCTTTGGTGGAAATCTTGTTGATTCCTTGGTTTCAGCTTGTATTGGAGCGTTAGTTATGTTCCTTAGTAAAAAATTAGAAACGGTAAATGCAAATAGTTTTTTTATAAATATAATATGTAGTTTTTGCGTTGCTTTTATAAGCGGCAAAATTGGAGCATTATCAAATGGGTATTTAAACACCGATTCCATTACGATTGGTGGTATTATGCTTCTCGTACCTGGGCTTGCTCTTGCAAATAGTATGCGTGACTTCATAGCAAGTGATACCATGAGCGGACTTTCTCGAATGACTGAAGCTCTATTTGTTGCAATTGGAGTTGCACTCGGCGTTGCAGTTGCAATGTTCTTTCTGTAGGAGGGGTATAGTATGACTCAAATAATTCAGTGCATTTGCGCTTTTACCGGCACGCTTGGTTTAGGAATTATATTTAATATCCGCGGAAAGAATTTGTTTTTTGCAGCATTCGGTGGAATTCTAAGTTGGACCGCTTTTTCACTTTCCGGTTTATTCCTAACGGTTGATATCGGTCAATATTTTTTTGCTGCAATCATTATTTCACTCTATGCTGAATGTATGGCCATGATACGTAAAGTACCGGTTACAATATTTCTTGTCACCTCAATGATTCCTTTGGTTCCTGGTGGTATTATTTTTTATACTATGCAAAATCTAATCTCAGGAAAAACCCGACTAGGTGCAGAAATGGGTTTATATGCTTTTGAGATTGCAGGCTCCATCGCTTTAGGCATCCTTTTAATGGCTTATGTTGTTCGTGCCATCAAGCAAGTTATGCATGCGAGATATTTATTTAAATTAAAAAAGGACAAGCATTAGTTTTTACTAATCTTGTCCCTATATTTTGTATTGTTTATTTTACATATTTAATATTTAGCAATTTTTGACATATTGAAAATTGCATTCTTTTCTATCATACATATGAAATGCTCCTGGTAATATGTAAGCATTTTTGAATCATCCGAAACAAACTCCGAAAATTCAATTGCCTTTTCACAAACACCTTTAAATAATTTTGCTGATATACGGCCTTTTTCAATCACCAAATAAAAAAGGGTATCCTTTTCATTCTTATAAAGCTGACTCTTTATTTTTTTATCGGACGGAATTGCCTGGGTAAACATTTCAATATGTTCCAAAGAAGCAAAAGCAAAAATCCGTAGTTGCACTTGTGCCTTCTTTTTATTCTTCTCAATGGTTATATCCTGCTTCAAGTCACCAACCATATCTTTAATATTTTTTATTAATCCTTCAAATTCATTCTCTCTATTTTCAGAAAAAACAATTGCGAGTCCATTCTCAGGCAATGGCATTACTTGAACAGCCAAAACACCACTGCTTGCTTCATAGGAAACTTGTTTTTTTGCTTCTTCTACGATTTCTTCAAAAAAGCTTTGAGTCTTCTCTTTATCTTTAAAGAAATCTTCTAACTCAATGCCATGTTCTTTCATATCTTCTTCCGTTAATACACAACGGATCGTATCATCATCTAATCTACTAAATTCCATACTTACTTCTCACTTCCTTTTGCTACTTTACAAGGACACTATATATCAAAATGAAAATAATATCAATAAACATTTTATTAATTTTTATGCCTCAAGTTCTACCTTTGTATTTTTTTTCAAAAACTCACCACCAAATACCGCCTGATAAATCTGATTGAGTTCCAACAATGCTAGTTCATTTGATGCATCCTCTTTTAATGGCAAGAATATAATATGATAATTATCCTGAAAAATTCGACTTCTTACCTTCGTCATCCCAAATCCATTTCTTTGATAAAATATGATTCTACGTTGACGGATTGTTCTCTCTCTCTCAGATGGGGCAAACTCCGGATTTTCTACTTCGGCGAGCAAAAACGCACCTTCTTCTTGTAGCCTTTCTTTCACAAGCCCCAAAAAAACAGATCCAAGTCCCTTGTTTCTATTCTGTTCAAACACAACTAAATAATCAAGTAAAATAGCTTTTCCATTTGGTGCTTTTGTAAAATAGCCATAACCCATTTGCACCTCATTTTCAAAAAACCCATAACATCGATATTTATTTTGAGTAATTAATGCTTCTATCATCTCAAATGGTTTCACTTCATCTTTATGAAAGTCCTTTGATAAATGCTTTTTATAAAGTTCTTCTCGTTCTTTTAAATTAAGTTGTTTCATTTCCATTTTATCCACAATCTCCTGCTTTACGGGGAGAATCATCCACGTATTTATTCACTTTATGTTTCTTTCTTCCTACTAGTATAACTCATATCTTAAAACAAGGCAAATTGTACTAATTTCCAATTTAACGGTGCAGGACGGACGCGAGTCTTTTGGGGAAAGTGACGTCATGAAAGCCTGAGCAATTTTGGCTTTCTACAATTCACACGGCTCCCATGCTAGGATTTTATATCAATCGTATAAGCATTCCACGTAACCTCTGAACGATAGAGTTTACGTTCCATATACTCTAATGATATAAAACCCTAGCATGGGAGCCGTGTAAATTGAATATAGGTTATGAACTCAGCCTTTCATTGCTGACTTCTAAATATGGACTCGCTGTTCTTCAAGCGTTTCGTACAAACAGAATTAAGAGTAAATTTACTTGCATTTTTTAACTACTTCCTATATAAATTCTATGTTAATTCTATCATTATGAACAGTAGCGGGCCACTCTCTCAAAATCAGCAAAAAGCAGTATACATAACCTTTATAGTTCGAATGGAACGGATGGTCTGTTCTTAAAATCATGTTAGCATTATGAGGCAGAAACTCTAGAAAGAATCAGCTCCCAAAGAGCTGATTCTTTCGTGCCTAGAGGTTCTACCGAATGTTTATGCAACTGATTTTAAGAGCAGACCATCCGCTCCATTCGAATTTCAAAAACCATATATCCACCGCTTTCTTGCGTGACTTTCCCAAAACTGCCCGCGTCCGTCCCGCACTGTTAAAGCAGAATTTAATAAAAAAAGTCCTGACCACAAGTAAACTTGTATCAGGACTTTTTTATTACTATTATTAATTACTCAATAAAATTATTTAAGAGTAACTTTAGCACCTTCAGCTTCTAATTTAGCTTTGATGTCTTCAGCTTCGTCTTTTGTAGCTGCTTCTTTAACCATCTTAGGAGCTCCATCAACTACTTCTTTCGCTTCTTTTAATCCTAAGCCAGTTACTTCACGTACTACTTTGATAACTTTAACTTTGTTTGGTCCAACTTCTGTTAATTCAACGTCGAATTCTGTTTTTTCTTCAGCTGCTTCAGCTGCTCCAGCTGCTGCTACAACAACACCTGCTGCTGCGGATACACCAAATTCTTCTTCACATGCTTTTACTAAATCATTTAATTCTAAAACTGTCATGCTTTTGATAGCATCAATAAATTCTTGAGTTGTCATTTTAAATACCTCCGATTAAATTTTAATTAATTAATTGTTCTAATTCCTACTATTCAGCAACTGCTTCGCTTCCATTTTTCTCAGCGATCTGATTAAGAACGCGAGCCATATTGGTAATAGGTGATTGTAAGCTTCCAAGTAACTTGGAAATAAGTTCGTCTCTTGATGGAATAGCTGCAAGTGCTTCCACTCCCTTAACATCATAAAATGTACCTTCTACAACTGCTCCTTTAAATTCTAAAGCATTCATAGTTTTAGCCGCTTTGCTTAGAATTCTAGCAGGAGCTGTAACATCGTCCATACTAAATGCAATTGCGGATGGTCCATCTAAGAGTTGATCAAGTTGTGCAAAATCAGTTCCTGCGAATGCGCGTTTCATAAAAGTGTTCTTGTATACTTTGTATACAATTCCAGCATCTCTTAACTCTTTACGAAGTGCGGTGTCTTCAGAAACTGTTAATCCACGGTAGTCAACCAATACGACAGATTTTGCTTCTGCAACGTATCCTTTGATTTCGTCAACGATAGGTTGTTTCATTTCTACCTTTGCCATTTAAGTCTACCTCCTTATAAGATTTAAACCGAAAAGCCCCCACTGTTAGACAGTGAGGGCGAAAAGTCATTTTGCTCTTCCTCGGTAGGCGTTTGTGTACTTATGCCATTGAGCATACGCTCGGCACCTACTGTCTTCGGCAGTTAGCTTTGTTTGCACAAAGCTTAATTAATATACCATATATTTAACTAACTGTCAAGAAACTTCTTGAAAATTAGTATTTTGCTGTATTAACTCTCACACCAGGTCCCATTGTAGAAGCTACAGTAACACTTCTTAAATACTGTCCCTTTGCAGCAGATGGTTTTGCTTTCACGATAGCTTCCATTAATGCTTTGAAGTTATCATTTAACATCTCTTCTGTGAAAGAAACTTTTCCAACTGGAACGTGGATAATGTTAGTTTTGTCTAATCGATATTCGATTTTACCTGCTTTAATATCTTGAACAGCTTTTGTAACATCCATTGTTACAGTACCTGCTTTTGGGTTTGGCATTAAGCCTTTTGGTCCAAGAACACGTCCTAAACGACCAACAACACCCATCATATCTGGAGTAGCTACTACTACGTCAAATTCAAACCATCCTTCGTTTTGAATTTTAGGAATTAATTCCTCTCCACCAACGAAATCTGCACCTGCAGCTTCAGCTTCATTTACTTTATCGCCTTTTGCAAATACAAGAACCCGAACTTTTCTACCTGTACCATGTGGTAAAACTACAGCTCCACGAACTTGCTGGTCTGCATGACGTCCATCAACGCCAAGTCTGATATGCGCTTCTACTGTTTCATCGAATTTTGCAACAGCTGTTTTCTTTACTAAACCGATTGCTTCTTCAGGGTCATATTGAGCAACTCTGTCGATAAGCTTTGCGGCTTCTAAATATTTCTTTCCTCTTTTCATTTCTAAAACCTCCTGTGGTATTATCGGGATAATATCTCAATAGTAAGACCATTCCTCCCACTATTTACGGACATCGAAAATCAATCTTATTTTTGCGAAAAAACTGAATGATTGTTAATTTTTACCTTAATTAATCTACTACTGTGATACCCATACTTCTTGCGGTACCTGAAATCATACTCATTGCAGATTCAACACTACTTGCATTTAAATCTGGCATTTTAAGTTCAGCAATCTTCTGAATTTCAGCTTTGCTGATTGTCGCAACTTTTGTCTTGTTAGGAACGCCTGAACCAGACTTAAGATTGCATGCTTTCTTTAATAATACTGCTGCAGGAGGAGTCTTTGTAATAAAGCTAAAGCTTCTGTCTGCATATACAGTGATAACTACAGGAATAATCATTCCTTCCTGATTTGCTGTTCTAGCATTAAATTCTTTTGTAAACTGAACAATATTAACACCATGCTGTCCTAAAGCTGGTCCAACTGGTGGAGCTGGTGTTGCTTTTGCAGCAGGAATTTGTAATTTAATATAACCTTGAACTTTTTTCGCCATTATGGTAACCTCTTTTCCACAAACTTACTCTTTTATAATATCTAAGAAACTTATTTCAACCGGTGTCTCACGTCCAAACATATCAATGTTAATCGTAACAAATTGTTTTTGATGATTAATGGATTTGATAACACCTGCTGTATTTTCCCATACACCGGAAGTAACAACAACTGTATCCCCAACTTCAAAATTAACCGATAATTCTTCTGCTTTGTCGTTAAGACCCATGCTGAGCATTTCTTCTTCCGTCAGAGGGACTGGTTTGGAACCAGGTCCAACAAAACCCGTAACCCCTCTAGTATTACGAACAACATACCATGTATCGTCATTCATAACCATGTTAATCAAAACATATGCAGGAAACATTTTCTTCTGAACCTGTTTTTTTGCACCGTTTTTCACTTCTATAACATTCTGCATAGGAACGGATACTTCCAATATCTGATCTTGAAGTTTTCTATTTTCTATTGTCTTCTCAATGTTGGCTTTTACCTTATTCTCGTAACCGGAATAAGTATGAACCACATACCAATTTGTCTCTGACATATAATCACCTTTATCCTATTTTGAGAATTTTATCAACGCCAAACTTGATTCCTAAATCAATAACAGAAATAATAATTCCCAAAATAATGGATATAGCAACAACCGCTACGGATTGTTTTGCAAGGTAGTCTTTATCAGGCCAAATAATCTTTTTAAACTCAGATTTAATACCCTTGAAAAAGCTTTTCTTTTGCGCTTTTTCGTTTGTATTTGCAGTATCACCCATATCTTTTCTTTCCTTTCATGCATTGCTCAATACATTATTTTGTTTCTTTGTGTAATGTATGTGATTTGCAGAATTTACAATATTTCTTAGTTTCCATTCTGTCCGGATGTAATTTCTTTTCTTTTGTAGTATTATAGTTACGTTGTTTGCATTCTGTACACGCTAGTGTAATTTTTACACGCACGGCTGGCACCTCCAATTACTTTGATTATTTTCAGTTTTTTAGGCATAAAAAAAAGACCTATTTCATCTCGCCCACTCACTATATCATAGTATTCTTTTTTCGTCAAGTATTTTTCTATCGACAGATAGACTACTTTGCGCTATAATTAAACTATGAAAAAATGCATTCGTTTCTTATATTAAAGGAAGGAGAATTCTTATGGCATCTGTCGCTTATAATTACCTGATTACCAGCTATATGAACGGAACAAGCTTAAGTAGTTCAAACAAGGTACATAAACGAAGTGAACTGCGTAGTATTTATAATACCATTATAAAAATTAATAAGAATTCTCCTTTATATAAGGTAGACTTAACAAAAGAAAACCAAACCTTTGCAATTGGAATAAAAGATCTTTCTCTGCAGATTTCTGACACTGCAAAGTCTTTGTATAACGAATCGCCAGACTCTGTATTCAATTCCACGAAGGCATACACCGAGGATGAATCGAGCGCCTCTGTCCATTTAGTAACGGATGATAAATCCCGTTTTCCAGAATCCTTTGATTTAAAGGTTAATTCACTTGCAACCAATCAGGTAAACAAAAGCTTAAGTGTTTTTTCAAATGCCACGAGTCCAACTCCAGGAAATTACGCCTTTACGGTTACTCTCGATGAAACTAGCTACTCATTCCAATACAATATAAAAGAAAATACCACCAACGAAGATACGCTTACTAAACTATCCGATTTTATTAACAAGTCAGGCATTGGTCTTACCTGTTCCACCATAAAAAATGAGAACAATACGATTCAAATGATACTGGAATCTGATGAAACTGGAACGACCGGTGAACCTATCTTTACATTAGATGACACAAAGTCACCAGGAAATGCTAATGGTTTAATCGAATTCTATGGTCTAAATGCTAATATTAAAAATTCACAAAATGCCCAATTTGAAATTAATGGTGAACCAAAAGAAGCTCTGTCCAATCAAATATTATTGAACAAAGCACTGGAGATTGATTTTATTAATCCATCACAAACACCTGCTAAAATTGGGTATTTACCCGATAGTGAAGCTATTTTATCTACCATCGACAGCTTTCGTTCTCAATATAACAAAATCGTAGATTTGGCAAATGCTTATGACTCCGTTCAGGGTATGTCTCAGAAATTACTTTTTAAATTACAAAAAACCGCTGCTCCATATTTGAACGAACTTGAATCATGTGGAATTACATTCGACAAATCCGGCAAAATTGAGATGGATGAGTTCCTTTCTACTCAAAGCATAGAATCGAAAGAAATAAACGATTTATTCTCTAGCAATGGATATCTTAATAGGGTAGACAAACAGGTCTCTTCCATTATTATAAATCCAATGGAATATGTAGACAAAACACTTGTAACCTACCCAAACTTTACAAAGGCTAGTACTTCTAATTCTTACGTCTCATCAATATATAGCGGCATGTTATTTAATTATTATTGTTAGCAATTTCAGTTGCTTGTAACCAATCAGGAATCTTTTCTTGATTGGTTATTTTTTATTTGATTATTTGGAAGAATGCCCTTTGCAAATTCAGTTGGTGAAGTTTTAATATTTTTGCGAAAGATTCTGCTAAAATAGTTTGGATCATTGTATCCAACTTGATAGCACACTTCTTTGACTGTCTTTCCACCTTCTGCTAACAGACGCTTTGCAATATCAAGACGTAGATTTGTCAGCCATTCAATATAGTTTATTCCTGTCTCTTCTTTAAATATCTTACTAAAATGCTGTGGACTGATTCCAATATACCGCGCAATTTCTTCCAGTGTAATTTCTTCCATATAATGTTCTTCCATATAATGTATAGCACTATTTACTGCATCTGAATGAATCTCCAAACGGCTCGTCTGCACCGAATTAATTAGATACTCAAATCGCTGGTATGCCCATCTTTCCACCTGCTCAATTGGAAAATCCCAGTTACTTTCAAAATACTGCTTGAAATCAATGTAATCAAGTATATTTTGCCCTGCAAGCCGTGCTTCATGCGATGCAAGTACTAGTATTTCAAATATTTTATTCCGATATACATTCTCTTCCAAACCTCGAATCTGATCTAAGAGTTCTACAAAAAGGTTGATAATTTCCGCTTTCCCAAACTTAATACTCTTAAGTAGTCGATTTTCCAACTCATTATACTCCGTAGGTGATATCTCTGCCTTTTCGACATCTCGAATACGCACTACATTATGAACCCCTTTGTAGCGAAGACAGCGTACTGCTTCTTCATAAGAACCATGCAAATTTAAAATTGACTTTTCTCCCCCAACACCAATGGATACATTAACAAAAAAACGTTCCTTTAGCGATACAATGATATGTGCTGCCAATTTTATATCTGCCATAGGCGATTCTGGAACCTTTCTTCCTCTTTCTGAAGAATCGACCCAAATAAGGATACGGTTTAACATTCTAGCTCCTACAATACAATTATTATGTTCCGAAACAATTTTACGCAAAAAATTATTGATTCTGACATCGTCCTTTTTTAAATTAATTAAACTGTCCGAATCAAAGGAATCAATTTCAATATTTAAGATATATCCAATATCTCCAAGTAAAAAAAGTTTTTTATAATTCTTAATTTCTTCCGATGCTTCTCCATTAAATAATGCGGAGTACATTAGGCTATATTCAACATGCCTTCTTGCCTCCTGGATATTTTTCTCTTTAATTTCGGTTTCTGATGCACGTTCTGTTTTCTCGCTAAATTTATCCAGCGCATCGATGCACGATTCCACTAACTGACTTTCTATTAATGGTTTCAATAGATAATCATGTACATGAAGCCGAATCGCCTCCCTTGCAAATTCAAAATAATTATACGATGAAATCAAAATGACCTCTGACTTATTCCCCGTTGAATATAAATATTTCGCTATGTCAAGTCCATTTAAATCTTTAAGATTAACCCCCAATATAATAAGTGCGGGAGAAACTTCTTCTATTTTTTGTAACACACTCTTTGTATCTGACAGTGCTATAAAAACTTTTACTCCTTTGATTTGTTTCTCCAGTACTTTTTTAATGGATAGTACCGTTTTTGCTTCGTTATCTGCTACAACAACGTGCATCGCGTCTCCTCCCATATGCATTTTTCTATCACTTCCCATTTCTACTTGTAGTTTAACACATAAAAAAAGTTTATACTATATTAATTTTGTCCTCGCAAACACTTGTTTGGCATATTGTAATAAAATTATGAAACGTTATATAAACCTCTGGTAATTATGGCGCAGATTTGATTCTACAAAAGAAGAATAAAAAAATAGCCGTTCAGGCAAAGCCTTACCAAGGTAAAATAGGGGTAAAAGCATTCCAGGAAGTCATCGGCTCTATGGCATATTACGAAGCCGAAAAAGGACTCGTTGTCACCAATTCAACCTATACGCTAAACTCCAAGAAACTGGCTCATGCAAACGATATCATTCTCTGGGATCGTGATGTATTAGTTCGATTAATTGCAAGTGAGAATATGTCCGGATACCTCGCTGAATTGTCAGAAGATTATTTTTATTAATTATTACTAAATATATTACATTTTTGTTAACTTTTCATTGCATTTTCCCTCAAATTTTGTTATATTAGTTTTACAGAGTTCTACATACATAGAAGAATGTTAAGGGGAAAACGAGATGCGCAGAAAATTGTTAATGGTAGCATTAGCAGCTACCTTATTTTTGGGGAATGTTACACCAGCTTACGTTACATATGCAGCAGAAACTACAAAAACAAGTCAAGATGCCACAGAAAAAGAGGTTTCCTATAAAGAAGATACTTTAGTTGTAAAGAATGATAGTTATGTATCTGATACATTCAAAGGTGTGGATGCGATATATCGTCCAGGCAAAAGTGATGGTACAAACGCGACTTATTCTTGTGCAGCATTTATCAAAAAATTCTACAAAGAAGTTTATGACGTATCCGTTTACAATTTGTATGGCGGCTCTACTCCTCTTACTTATGAAGGGGACGATTTTGAATCCGTTGACACCCCAAATGTTGGCGATATTGCCGCAACCAGTTCACATTGGGCAATTGTTAAAAGTGTTGACAAAGAAAACAAAGAAGTCGTTCTTATCGAGCAAAATTGGAAGTGGCAGCAAGGTGGCCAAACCGTATGCAAGATAAACCGCACTTTATCTTTTAGTAGTTTAAACTTCTATCGATTAAAATAACTAACCATTTAATAAAATAAAAGAGTGTTATATTGTAACTTTTAAGTTACGATACAACACTCTTTTTTATTGATTCAACCATTCTTGTGTAAATATTTTTCTTTTGTTGCAAGGCCTCCTCGTATATGACGCTCTGATTTATTCACATCCAATACACTACGAGTTTTTTTTGCTAATGCGGGATTTACAACATCAAGTCGTTCCGTTACATCTTTATGTACGGTACTTTTACTAATCCCAAACTCCTTTGCGGTTTGTCTGACTGTTGCATTATTTTCAATAATATAATTTGCCAGACTTACTGCCCGCTCTTCTATGTATCCTTTCACCCTATCTCCTTAAGATAACTTGTTTCTTAATCTTATGCGATAAGCACACACAATATTCACATTACCTAGAACCTAATCTAACCTAATCTTTTTCCAACCTATGGCATTACTTTTTTATACCAATTCACATGTTAATAACATTTTTTAATACCATAAAAACCCTAAATTATATCTCTTTGAAATTGCATCTGTGTAAGTTTCGGTAATTTTTTTGTTCAAATTCGCATCTTGAGGCTACGATTTATTTCTTCTATCGTCAGTTCTTTTTCTTTTAAACCCTCTGCCCATTGCATCATTGATTCATAATCCGGATCACTTTCATCCGAGATCACTTTCATATATTCCTCAAATCCCGTCTCTCCTCCTACATCTTCTGGAGGACGCCTTCCCTGCATTTCCAATAATACCGGTGACTGACTCTTTCCGTCTGTTATTGTTTTTTCAAGTGTAACCACATGCTCCCAATTATCACCAAAGTCATACGTATAGATACATTCCTTGTAATTATCAAAAATTTCCTTCAATCTCGTCTTCGTATCATAATATACTTCATACTTATCACGTTCAAGATATTCATCAACATCAGAATCATTTCCATCCACAATCCTTATTTTAATTGGGTAAGCATAAAGCGGTGTTCCTCTTTCAACATCCGCCTTATCATCTATGACTCGAAATTCATGCAAATGATAATCTAACCATCCAAATACCCGCTGAATTACCTTGTGTAAATCCCCAAAGGTACAATTTGCCGGAATTGCAATCCGACGCCAGATATCAAAGCGCTCCAAGTCTATTTTAATTTTCATCCGATACGTCTTAATTTCTATTACTCTGTCATAACTGTCTTCTGGATATCCCATCATTTTGCATATTGCACGAAAGAGCTGCTCATTTGGGTACTCATATTTCCCTTCGTATTTTAGCAAATATCTACCCATTTTAAGACTGATACTATTTTGAATAATCTGGTTTTCATCCAAGCACTCTACGTAATATTCAACATTTCGGCAAACTTCATTCAAGTTAGCCACAAGGCTTCTCCCAGCTGTTTTGGAATATTGCAACTCTCCCATCTCTATTAGATATGCCTGAATGATATCCGGTTTAATCCCTTCTGCTTCAAATGCCGCCTTGATTCCTTCTTTTAAATGCTCCGCAATATGAACAAAGTTTTTTTCCTTTGGACGATATATAACAACCGGATATTTTGTGAGATTGTTTATAAAAACAAGAGCTTTTCTTCGATTGATACTAACCAGATTAACCTGCCATGCGTAAAACCCTGCTGGATATTGATCATAGCCCTCAGATGGTAACAAATCCTCTTTTGATATTTGTAACTTATCGATTACTGCTTTCGTGCATTGTAAAATCATACGCTTTCCTTCCTCCTTCTCAATCTTCTATTACGCTCCAATTAAAACGGTAATTCTTCGTCAAATAAACTCAGCTGCCGAAATCCATGGTTATTTATTGTTTGGTATTCTCCAAACGTGTATCCCTTTAGTACTGTGGCCGGATGCTGCTTCCAAAGTTGCGTTATCATTTCAGAAAGCTTTTTACTCCATCTCCCGCCATATTCCGCCCTTAATTCCTCCTGTGCCCATTCCAATAAAACAAATTCATCCTCATCCTCAAGACAGGCGATTGACAAACTACAAAGATAAGCTTTCACTTCTTCAATATATAGATCGGAAGAGAACATTAAATCAGTATATAACGTTGCATACATAGGAGCGATCGACTGCCATCCCTGAACTTTCATGGCAATCCATTCTTCTTTGCTAAACTCTCGATAGTTTTTTACCAAATACTGTTGTCGTCGAAATAGGATTCCCTCAGTATCCAGATTCCCAAATAGAGACCAATAATGTTTGTACTCCTCGTCCACATAATAAATTACAGTTTCATAGGTTAATCTGGACTCTATTACCTTTTTTGTAATTTCTTCCACTGAATAAGCGGCATTCTCATATTGATTCAATAATTCGCAACACTTCTCAGCCTCTATCACTCCATAAACATGCAATAGTATATCCATACTTTGAAACAAATTTAAGCGGCTTTGGTTATCATGAAAGAGAGGACTTTTCAATAACATTTCCACCCAGGAATCAAAGCAGTCATCGAATTCAATCTTTATGGCATCCTCTGGTTTTATGCTATAGCCTATCATCCCAAGTTTGTTTAGGCAGTAAAACGCATCGGTGCATTGACACAAGTCAATCACTCTGACCGTATCTCTTTCAAAAACTGCCTGAAGCGCTGATACCATGAACGGTGTAAGCACTTTGAGCAATTCTTCTTCCTGCATTTCATAAAGGTTGCCTACTTTTGTATTCTTAGCAGAGTCATTGATACTATATTCTACTCCGTCATCCTCGATTTCTTCCACATCCAATAAATCCCCTTCGGGAAATAGCTCATACTCCTCCTCTTCATATCCATATTGCTTTATAAACCCTTTACTTTCCGTTACTTTCGTTTTTTCCAGCTTCTGTGTTTGCACAATTTTCTTCACCGCAATATCAAACATCCATTCATCACCAAAATCATATAGCAAGAGGATCTTATTTCTAACATGCAATTCCAGATCCGAAAGCCTAGTCGCTAACGCAGATTTTTCTCTTCCCTCACCGGCTTTTGGTCCATAATAGCCTTCAGGATCATATCTCTTTCGTTTTACACTGAACATATATAAATGATCCTCATCAAAATAAAATGCTCTTAAAATAACGCTGCATAAGGTATCAAGCGATTTTGTTCCATCGATTTCTATCATACGATATGTATCGGTCTGGTAAGTTGGATTCACTTTTAGATAATATCGTTCCATTTGTTCTCCTTTTTTCCATATGCCAGCTTTTTTACATAGCCGAAGCCGGCGTTTATATTCAAGTATGTGTTTTCTACGTTTCGTCCTTCTCTTTAAGGCTATTAATTACACTTTGGATTCGTTCCCTTACTTTACGCACCTCATCCTGTTTCCACACCAAAAGTATCGGACAATAACTTTCATCCTTTGTATTACGAATTAATTCCAGAAGATCAAATACGACCTGCCGGTTTACCTTAAGAAGTTCCTGAAATGTCTCCCGATGTATTTCCTTTTTTTGAACCATATTAGTCAGTCTTTCGAACCATTCCTTTGTATAGGTTTGTTTTTCTATTTCCCATCCCTTTTCTGAAAATACTAACATGGGCAAACTTCCATTATATTCAATTTTAAGATAGCCTTTCCTTATCATAAAGTCAATTCGACTTGTAATCTGGACAAGGGTCAGCTGATGGTAGAATCCATATGCTGGACATTCATCCAGCATGTACTCTAACACCTTCTTATCTTTTGATCCTTTCAATACCTTGGCAAGCATGCTTCGCCCGCCTATGCTGATTAACTCATCTGCCGCCCGCAGAATAGCTATTATTTCCTCTTCTGAAAGTCTCTTCACATCTCCACTGTCAAGTTCGTATTGTACTCTTTGTCGTTTTGCCATTTTTTCCCCGCCTTTACATGGTACCTGGAACCTAATCCCACTTCATATCAGGATAATCAATTAGCATCGTATTACCCATTTTTTCCGCCAGTTCCACGCAACCCTTTGTAAATCCACTTTTTGAAAATAGTACCAATATATTTCTTTTATAGTGAAACAAGGTGCTTTGATGCTGCAGTTCCTTCATTTCTGCTTCTCCGACTGGTTCATTTCTCCACTTGCATTCTGCAAAAATTGCTTCGTTTTCTTCATTGTCTGCAAGAATGTCAATTTCTGTCTGTTTCTTTTCGGTCGGATCATTACCCCACCAGCGTCCCATATCGGTAAAATCGATTGGAAGATTCCCTTTCAAATTTTCCTGCCATAGATATTGCTTACATATTTCTTCAAAAACAAAACCCATATATGCGGGAATCTGTTTTTCTACACGACTATATACTCTGTCTTTTGCACCTTGTCCTATTAATGACAAATTGGCAGGTATAAATCGGTACCAGAACTGGAACATACTATCGGAAAGTTTATAAATTGTCTTTCTGGTCGTTTCTGTTTTGAATGGAAACTCTTTTTCAATAATTCCAAGTGACATTAACTTTGCTATATAATTACTGACAGCACTCGTATCATTAAGTCCGGATGCACCAGATATTTCGCTCATCTTCGTAGAACCTGTCGCAATCGATTTAATAATTGCATTATACTGCATCGGCTCCCTGCATTCCTGTTTGATCAGATTGCCTGGTTCTTCAAATAGATATGCAGAAGTATCAAAGAAATTATCCTTGATATTATCTTCCATTGATTCTTTATCATCAAGCTTAGACATGTAAAGTGGAATACCTCCGGTAACACCATATGCTAGTGCCAGTTCCTCCTTGTCAAAATTACGGTAGTACTTTGTACACTCAGAAAATGTAAAGGGCTGTATCTTCATCTGCGCTGTTCTTCTTCCATACAAAGGGCTCTGATATCCAAGAACCTGATTTTCCATAAACGACAGCGAAGACCCGCAAAGAATGAGCATTAGCTTTGAATTCAAAAATTTATGGTCAATAAACAATGCTAATAAAGAGGATATACCACTATAGCAGTTTGCAAGATATGGATACTCATCGATAACGAGAACAATACGCTCTTTTTGTGCCATCTGATATACAAATTCCAATGCATCGTTAAAATCTTTGAATATGGTATTGGTTTCTGTGCCAGTAGCAGCTGACATTACGCTGCTACTAAAAAGTTCAAGATTCTGCTTTTCATTTGAATCAATGCCTGGGCAAAAGATAGCCTTTTTGTCCTTAATAAACTCATTAATTAAGGTTGTCTTACCAACTCGTCTGCGACCATAAATAACTACAAATTCAAATGTATCTTTCTGGTAGTTCTTCTCTAGCGATTCCATTTCTTTCTTTCTCCCAATGAACATGCGATCTTCCCTTCTTGTACATCAATATCCTTGCTCAAATAATATTATGTGTGTTACGATTAAGTTGTTTTAGATTAACCTAATTATTGTATATTATATGAAAAATGTCAAGGAATATTCGCAGTACCCTTTTGCACCATTTCACACTTTCGATTACGGTTTTTGTCCCTAAAATCACTTCATGATGCGTTTAAAACGTATGTGTGTGCTTTTTGTATGTTTTTCTGTGTTTATTTCATCCACTTATACAGAAAAAGTCAGTGACACGAATCGTATCACCAACTTACTCCATACTATTTTGAAAATAGGATAATGCTGTGGCAACCAGTGATTGTTCTTCCATTCCAAGACAAGCTCGAAAACTGCTCCAATTCTACCATTTTTCAGGTATAGCTTTACCATCAAAAGTTACACCTTTCAAACCATAGAAGTTCTTTGTGTAGTCTGTAGACTTACCAGTTGCTTTCTTAGATATGGTTCATTCGCTTCATTCTAAATAAATATATAATTCTCATTAAAATAAAAGGTTTTTAAAATGGGGCTACAAATCCTCATCCAGTGTTTTTAGATAGTTCTTGCCTTTTACATCATATCGTTTTGCCTGATATACAACAAAGCTTTCTAATGCAGTAATATACTTTTCAACCGTTTTTACATCTATCTTTCTTCCATCCGAAGTCATGGTATTACTGATCTTTTTAGTCGAAGCCAGATTCCCAATATTATCAAATGCAAATCGTATTACACTTTCTAGCATCATCGCATCTGGTACTTTCTTTCTAAGCTTATCCTTATCACGGTATCCTGTGGCTCAGAATCTACAAAAGTACATATTGCAAGTTATGCAGCGCCTTAGATTATGTTATTTTTGATAAAAACAAAGCACTTCTTCATGCAACAAAGTTGCAATCTGTTCACACTGACTGGTATCTTCGGAAATTTCATGTAAGTATCCTGCAAGTAAGGTAGTATTTTGACAAATATGTTCTATCCCCTGTGTTTCTTCCGACATAGCTTCTACGATTTGAGAGATATTATCATTCATTTCATAAAACGAATCATCTAAGCTTTTAGCATGATTTGAAAAATCATTCATTATAACTCCCATTTTTTCTGCATCTAAATTATACTCTTTTGTAATCCGTTCAAACTCTTCGTAATCCATCAAAACTGATGAATCAACATATTGCAGTAATTGACCTGCTTCCAATTCTAATTTCATAACTGCTTCCATCACAACCTTACTGATACTTTGAATACGATTTGCAATTTTTTCCGAGTTTTCAGCTAATTTTCCCATCTCAGATGCCACGACCGCAAATCCTTTCCCCGTCTCGCCCGCACGTGCCGCTTCAATGGAAGCATTTAAAGAAAGCAAGTTCGTTTGCTCTGTTATCTCTAGTATCTCTTGAGTTAACTCCTTAATCAGTTTTGTTTTTTTACTCTCCTCCATGGAAATCTTAAGTTCTTTTCGTATATTACTAATAATTTCTAAGGTTTCCATCTTACCCTTTTGTACATCCCATAATGATTTTTTAGCCCTCTCTACCATTATAACAGCCGCAGCGCTCCCTTTTTTTGCATCAGTAGCAATGGTAGATGAAGACATCAGATTTGAAGCAGAATGAATTTTGAGATTTTCGGTTGTAGCTGATATTTCTTGTATTCCAGCGACAAATTCATTTGTATGATCTGCCACTTTATTAATGCTTCCATCCGATTCATTGATACGCTCTGACAATTCTTTTACTACTTTACTTAATTCCAAAGATTGATTTTCTAATTTTTGCATAATCCCATTTAACGTCTTTGCTAATAAAAACGTTTCTTTTTTTAGTTCTTTTATTTCACTTGCTTTTCCATATGCTACTTTTTTATCCTGTATACTCGTTACTCCTTGGGCCAAATTTCTTAGCTGCTCTATAATCCAGTTCATTAAAGCAACCATCTTGGAGGATATTAAAATAGCTCCCACCATACTGCATATCAGCATTGTTATCAATGCAAATATAAGCATTTTGATAATCGCATTTACCATAGCAAATGATTCTTTATATGGTGAAACGACACATATAGTAATTGGGGTATCACCAATTGCACTGTATGTATAAGAATAACCTTTTTCTTCTTTTCCTTTCTCCCATTTCTCCGAAAGAATCAATTTCTGATCTGGATGTGCAGAAATTGTTCCATCCGAATTTATCATAAATGCATAACTATTACTCGTATAACTGTAATCATTTAAAGTATCCGCTATACTTTCTAACCATATATACCCTATAACAACTCCCACTTTTACGCCGTCTCGATACACTGGTGTAGATATACCCATTACTGCACGTCCAGTACTTTTGGAAATAGCAGGTTCACTAACAAAGGTAGACTCTTCCTCCCATGGACGCAGAAAACATTCATCAAATCTTAAAGAAATTCCATGGCCCATTTCCCCCTCGGAATGTGCTTGCTCTGTTCCATTTTGATTGGTAATTAAAAAATGCGACCATTCCTCTTTTCCTTCCATCTTAATTAGTTCCTGTAAATATGGCTCTGCCTGTGTGTAATCGAGTGATTTTACTTCCGGACGAGTCGCAGCCATTTCAACAACCACTTTATATTTTTCTATGGTTTCTTTCATCTGATTGCTTAACATGGATGCATACATCTTGCTATGCTCCGTATTTTCATCTCTTGACTTTTGGTATATATAGATTCCGATTCCTAATAAAATACATATGCAGGGAATTAAAAATACTACCAGAAAGTTTCTAAAAAAGAGAGTACGTAATGATTTGCTTTTTTTCATGTTTTCTCACCTCAATAATCTTTTCCTTAGTTTATCAAGTCTAGATTATCGAAGTGTCTGCATGATGTAAAAACCTTGTAAATCTAACTGCACAATTTATTTACAAATCTATATTTTCTGATGATAAATAGGGTCTGCAGCGAAGTAAAATACCATTTTACTTCGTTGCAGACCCTATTTTTATTCTTTCCAGTCACGAATTACTCGAAGGCTAGGAAGTGCATTTCCATTATAATCAAACAATGCCTGATTGGCCCATTCATTACCTAAAGGACCAGCCTCTTTGGTGTATTCAAGAGCCTCTTTCGTAGCCCAACCAGATCCTTGTACTGGAATCCAGGCAGGCTCCCAATAATAAAAACCCCTCCCCAATCCATCGGGCACATCCCGCAGACGATTCATAATACCTTCCATAAAATTTGCCTGACCCTCTTGTGTCATTGGATAATCCAGGTTTTTAAGTAATTCCTGTTTAGTAGCCATTCCTTTTCTTTCGGATGGTCGAAGCTTTTCATAGTCAGCATAATCTTCCATTGTATAGCCCATGGACACTTCCGCTATGACAAGTTCCTTACCATAACGTTTCGCAATATCTTTCATATTATTACTCAAATCATCCAGTGTCCCATGCCAAAAAGGGTAAAACGAGAGCCCAATTATCTGAAAATCTTCGCCTCGCTGCATAAAATTATCAAACCACTCTCTATAAAGTGCATTATTTCCACCATTATCCAAATGTATCATGATTGGAATATCTTTATCCATGCTTCGAACAGCACGAATGCCCGCACTAATAAAATTAGCAATACTATCATAATTTGGTACTTTTCCGTATGGCCATAAGAGTCCATTCGTCACCTCGTTACCAATCTGGACCAAAGTCGGATAAGCATTTACTTGTTTGAGTGTCTTCATTACGTCGAGCGTATACTTATAAACTGCTTTTTCTAGTTGTCCCTCATCAAATCCCTGCCACTCTTTTGGTATATTTTGCTTACCAGGATCCGCCCAAAAATCACTGTAATGAAAATCCAGCAGAAATCCCATATTTCTAGAAAGACAGCGCTTTGCCAGCTCCACTGTTGTCGACAAATCATTGGTTCCTGCACCATAAGGAATTCCCTCCTTCGTAAAAGGGTGATTCCAAAGGCGAAGACGCACCGAATTTATGTCGTATTTTTTTAGTATATCAATAACATCCTGTTCGTTTCCTTCATCAAAAAATCTACCACCACAGGTTTCCACTTCTTTCAGTGTAGATAGATCCACTCCTTTGATAAATTTCATACTATCTCCTTTTGCTGCCTTTCATCACAGACTATATCATTATCCTTTTATTTATCAATCTTCAAATTCCGTAATTCGTTTCATCATACTACGATACCGGAATCTTGCCATTTGGTTTTTTTCCAGAACATCTTCTTCCGATCCCGTGTACTGGCATCGTATGCAATAATATTCTTTCTTGTCTTCATCATAGAACATATCGATATCTAAATCTCTCATGAAACAGGAAGGACATCGATAATTTAATTTGCCTTTTCCAGCTTGAGCCATGTTGCAAATACCTCCTTATCCTTTAACGTAGATGTATATCCGAGTGTAAACATAGGAGAGAACGCATAGCCTTCCTTTATATATCCAACTGCCCCTTCATTTTTTGAAGTAAGGCTTACTCTTGTTTCAATCTCCGGAATCACAGCGGACACTTCCACTGCACCAGCCATTTCTTCCTCCCTACACTTATATGCATACTTGATTTCTTTGTTTTCGCTACCGTCGGTACAGCTTAAGGTAATATGTGTCATATCTTCTGCATACTCGGTTGTTCCATAGCATGCTACCATGTATTCATTAATGCCGACTTCTGCCTTAGGGTTGCTCATTTCTAGGATGTGTCGTTCCATCCTTATACCAGAACTACCTTCCTCAAACAAAATCTTGGTTTGCAATTTTACAGTCAAATCACTAAACTCAATATCTACTGGTTTCAGTGTAAGAATTCTGGTTTTCTTTCCATCTTCTATGATATCTTCCGAAAATTTAGCCTTCGTCCTACACAAACATAAATCTACTTCTTCCCCATTGTAGGTTAATTTTGCACTACGAATCGTACCTTCACCCGCATAATGGGTGAAATATCCAGCACGATACTTTTCTTGAATTAAAAATGGGTAAGAGGCATCCGTCACATGTTTTGTCCCGATACCAACTGGCCAATTAAGCTTTGCCGCATAAGGGCGAAGGTCTACAATTGCACCACCTTGATCCATATTCACGCAGGCTCTTAAATATGGGTCACAGTACCAAAATAACTGTTTATCCGAACCATAAAGAATATCTTTCCAAAGGGCACATTCTGGCTCGCTATAGGTCTTTTTCTGGCGGTAATAATCTGCAAACTCAGCCATTGTCATATCGTCTAGCTGGCCCTCTTTTTTGAGATTTCCATAATAAGCCATGCCTTCTTCATAGGACTTTAAAAGCAATTCATAAGGAGCTTCCCAGCGTCCCATCTTGTTCATCCAACCAGGCCCAACAAACATCATGTTATATGCATAGCCATTATTGTACTTTTCCAAGTGACGATATTGATCAATTAGGTTATATAAATACGGAAATTCATCATCCTGATAAATCATACCACGAAGAACATTCTGTGGATGTGTTCCAAAGTTAGATCCATTTCCATCATAACACGCAAGCAGATCCCTTGATAAATGAGGAATTGCTACAATTCCACTGTCTTCTGCCTCGTCTGCTGCAGGCGCATGTACATTTTGCTTTGATGGAATCCAAGGTGCCCATGGTCCTCCATCCATAAATGTATACCAGGAATTGTTGCAAGTATGATATGCCTTTGGACCTTCTTCCCAACAAGTTGCAACAGCGCATTTTACCATAGGATATTGTTCCTTGATGTAATTAATTAGCTCTGCATCCATATAATAAGACCCCGTTGATTCTGGATATACACCAAAGCACTCATAAAATTTTTGAAACACATCATCAACAATCGACTTTTTGTCTTCCATCGAAAACATCCAAATACAGAAATCTTTGGTTTTATATTTCTCACGAAATTCTTTGCAAGGAAGTCCTAACAAAGAAAGTGCAATCTCATCTCCATACTGATCATGATCTTTTTTTGCTAATTCTACCGCTTCTTTATTAAAAAGACTTGCGTATGTCATTTGGATTGTGGTTTTTAATCCATTTTTGTGAGCAATTGACTGCTGCGTTTTAAAGATATCCAAAGACTCCGTCAACAAAGCTTTTCTGCTGATGTCTTCCTCTTTCCCATGTCCGGTTACTTTTTCAGCATATTCAGGAACCATCTCCGGACGATGGATGATATTAACTACAAATTTATCCATTCATTAAAACTCCTTTTTATATAAATTCAATTTCTCTTTATCCCTTTACTGCGCCCGTAATACCATTTGCAAAGCTCTTTTGTAAAACAAAGAAAACGACAACAGTAGGGACTGTACACAAAAATACACCTAGCATTAAGCTGCCATAGTCTGTGGTATAGCCACTTGTTAAATTGGCTATTAACATAGGCATGGTAATACTTTTATCATCCATCATAATTACCTTTGGCCACAGATAATTGTTCCATGCATTCATAAACGTGATTGTCATCGCTGCAGCATATGTGGATTTCATCGTAGGGAAAAACATTTTAAAGAAAATACCTATTTCCGTTACACCATCAATTCTTGCCGCTTCAATTAAATCATGAGGAAAGGAACGAGCACTCTGTCGAAACATCATGATCAGGAAAGGTGTTGAAATAAATGGTAGTATAAATCCCATGGTCGTATTCAGTAAATTTGCACTTGAGAACATCTGGAATAACGGTATCATTGTTGCTGCAAATGGTACCATCATTGCCAATAACAAAACAGAAAATATAGCATCTTTTCCTTTATCATGATAAATCTCAAATCCATAGCCTGCTAAAGAACAGATAAATAGTGATACAAGCGTACAAATAGTCGCATATTTGAATGAATTAAGCATAGCGGAGGCCACATTCTGAGCCGCCAGTAAGTTCTTAAAGTTTTCAATCACGTAAGTACCAGGAATCAGTTTTCCACGAATGACATCCACGCTCATATTGGTAGCAGCACAGACCATATAATAAAGCGGAAAAATAGATAATAGGGAAATGATAATTAAAAAGGTATATCTTCCTGCACTTCTTACTCGTTTCTTCATTTTTAAAGTAACGCTATTATTTTTCTTATTAGTCACGTTTATCACCTACTCTCATTTGAACAAATGCCAAGACGGCTACCAATATAAGGATTAGATACGACATTGCTGCCGAATATCCAAAGTTTGGCACATACTTAAACGATGTATTATATATATAATGGGACATTGTAATCGTCGCATTTGCAGGTCCACCATTTGTCAAGTTTACAGACTCATCAAATAACTGCAATGTACCATTTGTTGACATAATTGTTGTTAATAAAATTGTTGGTTTTAATAGTGGAGCTGTAATTTTCCAAAATGTCTGAAACGGTGATGCTCCATCAATTTTAGCCGCTTCATAAACCGAATAATCAATATTTTGAAGTCCAGATAAATAAAATACCATGTTGTATCCTGTCCATCTCCATATCAATGCGATAATAATAATAATTCGGGCACTGGTTGCATGACCTAAAAAATTATACCCAGTATGTAGGAATCCGAATTGAATTAAAATTGTATTTACCAACCCATCTACTGCAAATAAAGAACGAAAGATAATCGCATAAGAAACCAACGAAGTAGCACATGGAAGAAAAATTGCTGTACGGAAAAATCCTTTAAATTTTAAATCCTTATTATTTAGCATCGATGCCAAAATCAATGCTAAAATCAGCATGATTGGAACCTGAATAATAAGATAAATAAAGTTGTTTTTTAAGGCTTGCATAAATACAGTATCCTTAAACATTCTTGCATAGTTCAAAAAGCCGGCCCATTTCATTGTCACACCAATTCCGGTTTTTAACGATAGAACAAATGCTTTGATCATTGGGAGAAAGCTCATGACTACAATTAACAAAGTGGCAGGAAAAAGGAATGCCCAACCTGTTAAATTATGTTTCTTAGCCAGAGTTAATTTTTTCTTACTTGCCTTCACCTGACTACCTCCTTATAAATGAAATTGCCTGCCTTTGCAGCCATTTTTTGATAGCAATGGGGAATAACCTGTTTAACAAGCAATCCCCCATATTTTATCAACTAAATCATATTATCTACGAAATATGCTATTATTGACCCATTGTAAAGTTTACAGTGTCCTCTGCTGTTTGTAATTCTGTATTAATATCGCTTCCGCCAATGATATTCGTAATCGCAGTTGCTACTGCATCACGTGCTTCGTAGAAGTATACACCAGTACCACATGCAGGAATCTTTCCAGCATATTCTACAATTTTAGAGTAAACCGGTTTTCCACTAAAGAAATCGTTTGTTTTAGCATATGCCTCACTATCTCCAGCTGGAAGATAAGTGGCAACTGCACCTGTCTCAAGAATCTGATCATAAAGTTCTGTACTTCCAGCAAATGTTTTTGATAAGAAATCCGTTGCAAGATCTACATTTTTACAATTCGATGTTACAGCCCAGCTGGAACCACCTTGGTTCGCATAGTTTGTTGCCGTTGCAGCACTGTCAAGTCTTGGCATATTGGTTATATCCCAGTTACCAGCTTGATCCTTTGCTCCTTGTACAGAAGCCATAATCCAGCATCCATTCACAGCACTTGCTACCGTTCCATTGTTAATGGTTGCAATATATTGATCCCAATCGTTTACTTCAACTAAAACTCCAGCTTCCACCATTTGCTGATAAGTTGTCATAACTTCTTTTAAAATATCATTGTCTACAATGTTAGCTTTTCCACTTTCATCAAAGAAGCTTCCGCCTGCAGATTGAAGCATCATAACGATAACATCGGATTCACCAGCGATACAAGAAAGTAATGGTTTACCAGTTTTTTCTAGAACAACTTTTCCCTTTTCAAGATAATCGCTAAAGGTAATGTCTGTAAAATCATCCACTGTATAACCAGCCTGCTCTAAGATATCGGTTCTGTAGCAAGCAATAACTGCACCATTATCAAAAGGCACGCCATAATTCTTTCCATCTACAGAAGAGAATCCCGTTTTTCCTTCTGCAAACTGTGTGTAATCAACAGCCGAACCTGTTAAATCTACAAATGTATCTGGATAGCTAATTACGTTTTTCTGAAATGCATTATCCTGCATTAACATAATATCTGGCAACGTATCAAGCTGACCAGAAGTCGCTGCAGTTGTAAGTTTTGTCTGAACGTCCTCCCAAGGAGTTTCAACAATATTTAATTTAAAATCAGGGTTTTCTTTTTGATAGATTGCTTCTGCTTTTTCCATGGCGTTAATGTTGAATGCCGGATCCCAGCACCAAACGGTTAATGTATTATCTTCCTCACTGCTGCCTTCTTCGGTTGCGGTGTTTTTGCTTGTATCGGTTGATTCCGTCTTATTTGTACTTCCACATCCTGCTAACATAGATGATACCATCGCCACTGTTAATACGGCACATAAAAGTTTTTTCTTCATAAAAAATCCTCCACATTATATTATTTTGTTTCCTTCTTGCGAACAACTTTTGCGCAATCGGTTGTTCTATGTTTAAAGTATACTACCCACTTGTACTATCGTCAATGCATCATTTGTATAGTTTTATTCTAATTTATTTGTGCATATTTCACAAATTACATTTTCCCACTTTAATTATTGTACAACCGATTGACCAATCGATATTTAGGGAAAGAGGGCATTTTCTTCTGAAAATCCCCTCCTCTACAAAGTGCCCTATTTTTATAAACATATTCCTTTAAAACGAAAAACAAATTTTAGCTTTTCGCTCACATCAATTAAAAATTCATCATGTGTTCTAGAACCCCAGCTGTCATCTCCAGCTACACCCATTTGTTGATAAGATGCGCGGACATACGTATAATTAATTGGTGGCAGTTCATAATGGTGCATTGCATTTTCCAATTCATGAGGAGAATACGGAAGTGCAGAAAAATTCATCTTATCGCCGCTAAATAGTAATCCCCGGCCTCGATGGTTCAATACCTTTGCATAACGGACCTGTGTTTTATTTCCACATTCCTGCGGCACCAGATACTTCGCCATATTATCTTTCACAAGATTTTGATAGATGCCAAGTTTTGCGCCCATTTTACGATCCTGGTAGGTTTCTTCTGGTCCATTCCCATACCATTCCAAATGGTCATAATCCGCACTCAATTTGAATATTACCCCAAATTCCGGCATATCTTTTAATTCCTCGATTGGGTCATACGTAAGCGTTGTTTCAACCGTTCCATCATAGAATACTTCATAACTTAGCTCGCAACTGCTTTCCGGTATAGTCGGCATATAATAGGTGTACATTACCAGTATCGATTGCTCTTTTCTTGTGACAATCGGATTTTTTGAATAATCAAACATATTTCCATTATTATGGTTGAGATACATACTTGCAAGCTTCCACTGCCCATAGCGTGCCGACATACGATTCCCCATGTCGTTTGAAGTAGGCGCACGCCAGAAATTCGGCTTAGGGATCGCCTTTAACATTTCAGTCCCCCCATACACATAGGATGTCATTCCCCCGTTGGCAATAGAAAATAGGACTTCAAAATCATCGCCTTGTACTCCAATTGCATTGTTACTTTCTGTTACCCTAAATCTTTCTGGTGCTAGCTTTGGAATATAAGATGCGCCACTTTCTTTAACCTCATAAATACCCTGTCCAAAGGCAACTTCATGTCCCATCTTTGCCCATATTGTATCTTCTTTTAAAACAAACGATACAGTTATGCAATATTCTCCCTCACGTGTTTGCTCTGGGATGGCTAAATCATAATACGCTTCTGACAATGGTTGCACGTTTGTTTCTATTTTATTTTGGTAAACTGGTATTCCATCTCGAAGTAGATGAACCACGCAGTCATAGTCCTTTGTATTTATAAAAAGATTCTTGTTTTTTATGAAAACGCGCTTTTTTTCTACGACAATTCGTATCGTTTGATAATTAAACTTAACCTCCTGCATTTTGGGTGATGGCTCTCTATCACCAGTGACGATTCCATTTCCACAAAAATCATAATCACTTGGTCTGTCGTCAAAATCCCCACCGTATGCCAAATCATCATTTCCAAATCGATCTTTTCTGCGAATTACCTGGTCAATATAATCCCAGATAAAACCTCCTTGATAGGATGGTTCCCACTCTGCCAAATCGGTATACTTAAACATGGCTCCATTTGAATTTCCCATGGCGTGCGTATATTCACAACAGATAAATGGCTTACTTTTATCCTGCGCTAAAAATTCCTCAATATCCTTTACTGATGGATACATCTGGCTTTCGATATCACTACTACCATTATATCTTCTGTCATGTTTAACACCTTCATAATGCACTAGGCGGTCACTATCATTTTTGCGGAAGAATTCTGACATATCAAAAATATTTTTTCCACCAAAGGATTCATTTCCACAAGACCAAATAAGAATTGCCGGATGATTTTTCTGCAACTGATACATCGAATTCGCACGATCAATCACAATATCATGCCATTCTGGTTTGTCACACGGAAGTATATCATCAAATCCGGTCAGCCCAAGTTCGTAATACTGCCACGTTCCATGTGTTTCCAGATTTGCTTCTGCAATCATATAAAGTCCATATTCATCGCAAAGATCATACAGTCTTTGACCATCCGGGTAATGGCAAGTTCGAATTGTATTTATATTGTTCTGCTTCATTGTTTTGATATCTTTGATCATCTCTTCTTCCGATACAACTCTTCCGTTATCGCAGCTAAATTCATGACGGTTGACTCCATTGAAAACAATTCGCTTTCCATTTAAATGCATAATACCGTCTTTTAGTTCAAATTTTCGAAAACCTATTTTTTGAGGAATTAATTCTAATATGTTCTCTTCTTCGTCCTTGACGGTAATTAGTAAATCATAAAGGAACGGTTTCTCTGCACTCCAAAGCATCGGATTTTCAACGTCCATCGAAACCGTTTGAATTTCTTGTTCCGTATCATTCAAAAGCTCCACTTTTTGCCGCGCTATCAACTCTTTATCCTTGCCAAAAGTAACTTCTATTGAACCTTGTTTTTCTCCAATTAATTTTAGTTTTATTGATAGTTTTGCTTTCTTGAAATCTTTGGAAAGATTCTCTCTAATGTCCAAATCATATACATGAATCTTTGGAATTGTATAAAGGTAAACATCTCTAAAAATTCCCGAAAAACGGAAAAAATCTTGATCTTCCAACCAGCTACCGCTTGTCCATTTATATACCTGTACAGCAATTTTATTTTCTCCTGCTTTAAGATGCTTTGTAAGTTCAAACTCAGAAGGTGAAAATGAATCTGAACTGTACCCTATATAATGGCCATTGCACCAAATTGCCATTGCACTTTCCACTCCTTGGAAACATATAAATACTCTTTGATTGTTCCAATCATCCGAAAGATTAATATATTTCACATAGCTTCCTACTGGATTAAACAAAATTGGAATTTCACCTGGTTTAACTTCTTCATGTCCCTCCCAAGGGTATGGACAATTGCTATAGATTGGCTTATCATACCCTTCTAGCTGAATATGTGATGGAACCTTTATATCATCCCAAGCTTTGCAATCATATTCATTTTTTTCAAAACCTTGAATTGTACTTTCTATATTTTTAGCATAGCTAAACTTCCATAAACCGTTTAACGATACTTGAAAATCCTCTTCTTTTTCCATTGCATTTGATAAGCAACGATAGAATTTATGATCCGAATGTGCTTCCATTCGATTTTCTCTGAAATATCCCGGATTCTTTATGTTCTGATAATTAAATGTCACTGTGCTTCCTCCTTTTTTCGTACACAATATATTTATTCTGTCTATTTATTTATACAGTAAGCTTTGTCACAGACTGACCTAACTATTATTACTTGTTTCTCCTTTTTTTACAAAAGGTAATTATGATGGCGCAATCGGTTGTCTATTTAAAGAATATCAATAATAAAAAAATTAGTCAATGTACTATTTCGTCAAAAATTTACATTCACTTATGTTAAAATCGCACATTTTTATGTGTAATTTTTCGCCTATTTTAATAATATTTGCTTTAAGTCTTTACCGATATCAAAAAACATGATAAACTCTACGCAAACGGTTGTTCGTCGCAACAAAGGATACTTGGAGGAAAGTTTATGAAGGTAGATAAATTATACTATGGCGCAGCTTATTACAATGAATATATGCCATATGAAAGAGTCAAAGAAGATTTTCAAATGATGAAAAATGCTGGTATGAATGTAATCCGCATTGCTGAATCAACTTGGAGTACCTATGAACCACAAGATAATATATTTGATTTTACGAAACTACACGAGGTTCTTAATGCCGCTGTTACCTATGACATGAAGATTATCATCGGAACTCCAACCTATGCCATTCCATCCTGGATGGCAAAAAAATACCCCGATATACTCACCCAAACGCATAGTGGAACTTCCCTTTATGGTCATAGGCAAAATATGGACATCACGCATCCAGATTATTTAAATCATGCAGAGCGCATCATACGCAAATTAATGATAGAATGCGCAAATCACAAGCAGGTAATTGGATACCAACTTGATAACGAAACCAAACACTATGATACTTGTAGTTTGAGAGTTCAAACTCAATTTATTAACGAATTGAAAGATAGATTTCATACTACAGACCAACTTAATAAAACATTTGGGCTATCTTATTGGAGCAATCAAATTGATAATTGGGATGATTTTCCTGATATAAGAGGAACCATTAACGGAAGTCTTGCCGCTGAATTCGAAAAATTCCAAAGAAAACTAGTAACCAACTTTCTTTCCTGGCAAGCTAATATTGTAAATGAATATAAAAGAGAGGACCAGTTTGTCACTCAGAATTTTGATTTTGAATGGCGAAATTATTCCCATGGCCTTCAACCAGATGTAAACCAGCCGGATGCTGCAAAATCCTTAACCGTAGCCGGAGTGGATATATATCACCCCTCAGCCGGTGCTCTAACTGGAGCGCAGATTGCCTTCGGAGGGACAATCGGACGCTCTATTAAAAAAGACAATTATCTGGTTTTGGAAACCCAGGCTCAAGGAAATCCAGGCTGGCTTCCTTATCCGGGTCAATTACGCCTTCAGGCTTATAGCCATCTTGCATATGGTGCAAATTCCGTATTGTACTGGCATTGGCACTCCATTCATCATTCCTTTGAGTCCTATTGGAAGGGAGTATTAAGCCACGATTTATCGGTAAATGAAACGTATTTAGAAGCCTTAAAAATTGGTTCGGAATGGAATACGCACGGAAACTTGCTAAAAAACATAAAAAAGGATTGCCAAGTAGCCCTTCTGCTTAGTAATGAAGCACTTACTGGAATGAAATATTTTCCGATTGATGATAAACTGAAATACAACGATATTGTACGTTGGATCTTCGATGCTTTTTATCGAATGAACATAGAGTGCGATATTTTATATCCAGAGGATCGCGATTTCGAACAATACTCCCTGATTGTTGTTCCTGCCTTATATAGTATGACAGACGATTTAGCCGAAAGACTCGATCATTATGTGCAAGAAGGCGGACACCTCATTGCAACATTTAAAACTGGATTTTCAGATGAATATTTGGGAATCTATACCGATCCACAGCCTCACGGATTAACAAAATGTCTTGGAATAACTTACAACCAATTTACCGTCCCTACCGAAGAAACCGGATTAAAATCGAGTCAATTTGACTGTTCCAACTGCAACGTATCAGAGTGGATGGAGCTCTTACAGACAACTGATAATACCACCAAGGTGCTAGCAAGCTACAATCACAAATGGTGGAATTCCAACGCTGCCGTAACCTTCCATCCCTATGGTGCTGGATCAAGTGCCTATATCGGATGCTATTTTGACTCTAGCACACTCGAACAGCTCTTAGACACATTATGTAACAAAATGAATATCAACAAGTCCCCCTATCATTACCCTCTGATAATAAAAGAAGGAACCAATGATAATAGCGATTTTGTACGTTATCTATTTAATTACTCCAATGACCCACTTACTTATCAAGTATATGACAAAGAAGTAACTCATGTATTTGAAAACAGAATACTACCTGAGGGAGAATCCATAACATTAGCACCTTGGGATGTAATTATACTACTAAAAAAATAAGTTGAATGTTCGTGAGAGTCCTTAAACATACATAAAAGACCTGCAACATTCTAAACTATTATCCAGCTTGCATTCAAGACTTTTATTTTGCATGGTATAAATATGAGCACAAAAAGTTACACTAAATGTTTCATAGAAAGGTGTGTAAAACATAGCTTTTATATTATATATCATAAAACTTTAATCTTGAAAAAATTGAACTTTTACAAAATCAGTAAACTTTATCCCAATTTGCGGTCTAGGGCTCGAATCGCATACGTTCAAACCGAATTTAAATGATTATTTTAATAAGATAATAAGGAAAAGAGAGTGCCAATCACTCTTTTCCTTGTCTATAGCTTATTAAAATTGATAATCGTGCTGAGGTTCGAACGTATGTGATTCGAGCCTTGGACCGCAAATTGAACACAACCTATATTATTTCACAAAATCTTCCTAACGTTTTTAAATATCTTTATCTTGCCGCCGTTGACTCCTTCAACACCAGCTCGTATCCAAGCACCGTTTTGTCCTGCACTTCTTTCCCATCCATAATAGAAAAAAGCGTATTACATGTTGCCGTCCCAAGTTCTGGTACATTAAATTTTAAAGACGTAATTGGCGGATTATTTTTTTCCAATTCCTTGCTATAATAAAAAGAAGCTACCTTGATATCCTTCGGAACTTCTATTAGATCCTGTTTTAATTTATCTAAAATTTTCTTGCAAATATTATCATCCATTGCAATGATACATTCTGCATGCTTACGCAATGCATCCTCTACACACTTTTCAACCAACTGGTCATCCTCCATATCTAGATAAACCATACGACCGTCTGCCATCTTGCCCCATTTTTCAAATGCTTCCTTAAATCCTTGATAACGATTCTGCGTTACGACATGCTGCGTATTTCCGCCGATTAAAGCAATTCGTTCCATTCCTTCCGTAAGTAAAAGCATGGTGAGTCCTCGGCATGCAGCCATGTTATCATTATCAACTTGAATAACACCTTTTTCAGAAGTACTTCCTACTGTTACAAATGGAATATCACTTTGTTTTAAAAATTTTATCGCATTATCATCCACTAATGTTCGTAGCGTAATTACACCATCTACTTTATTGTTTTGAATAATACGTTTTAACTGCGAAATATCTGTATTACTAACCATTGCCATCAAAATATCATACTGTTCTCTTGCAGCTCTTTGTACTATTCCTATAAGGCACTTTTGAAAAAATGGAAGTTCATTTGTTGCGCAATCTGTAGGATATACCACACATATATTAAATGTCTTTGATTGTGCCAATCCTTTAGCCATTACGTTTGGCTTATAATTATGCTTCTCAATATAGTCTAATACTCTTTCTTTCGTTTGGGCACCTATCCGTCCATTTCCAGATATAGATCTAGAAACTGTAGTCTTGGAAACGCCTAGTTCCTCTGCTATATCAGCTATTGTAAGCTTTTTATTATTTATACCTATATTTTTATTTTCTGTTGACATAGTTTTCGTCCCCTCTTATACATCCATGCTTGTAAAAACCACATGTCTATGCGCAATCGTTTGCTCTTTATAACGATAGCATGTTACTACTAACTATTCAATAGTGCTTGTTGACAATGTTTTTTCCATTTATTTGGCAAAAGTGTATAATAGAGAAATCACACGGTAGCAGCTGCACCAACCTTCGTATACACCATTCGTCCTTTTATTCGTTCTGATTTCATCAGACAGATTTCATCAACCAACATATCCATTTTTTGCAACAAATTTTCATAATCCTCCTCTGCAAAATTTTCATTCATCACGATTCGCCTCCCCATAGTGATATGTGGTACAAAGGCTTTTTGATCCAGCTTAAATCCAAGCCGTTTAAGCTCTTTCATCAGTGTTGATCTTATTTCTAAAACTTCATTGCTGCATTCCATTCCACGCCAATACAGAATTTCTTTATTTTTAAAAAACTTGCCAAACCCTTTTACTGTAACAGTGGAAGTGCTGTGTCCTACACAGACCTTGTTCATGGCAATTTGGATTTCATTCAACCGATTTTCAGATACCTCTCCTAAGAATATTACAGTTAGATGCAGATTTTCTTTTCTTGAAAAGGTTCCAGACAATGAATGTTGTTTCAGCATAGCAATTTCGCTCGCTAATTCATTTTTAATATCATCGTTAAAATTAATCGCAATAAATAATCTCATTGTTTTCTCCAAAAAATAGCATCCTTTCGGATGCTATCTCGTTTGATTTATAGGACCAGTTCCTTCTCTTTTAACATTGTGTTCCTGATTTTGATTTTTTGGTTTTACGCTTTGTGTTATACTATTGAACTTATTCAAATCAGCCTGACGAGCTAATTCTTCATTATAAATTGTTTCATTATTTTGTTTTTTCATTCATTATCACCTCATGGATAGTATGTATTTTTGGCAATAATTTATACTATAATTATTATAAATACAAAAGAAAATCATTGTTTTTTCGCAGCTTTCTTTGCAATGAGAATAGTCATAATCAAGGTGCCAAAAATAACAGCTGATATTTCTAGATTGTTTGTAACATCCAAACTAATTGCCCTAGTTTCCTCCTCTTTTTTAACTACCTTAACCATAACTGTCTTAGACGTTTTATTTATCTCCTTTTTATTGCTTTCTTTGACACCTTCTACATAATCCTCAGATGATACGGGATACTTTTCTTTAAATGCAAGTGTTTCAAATTCACTGTTTCTTTTATGGTCTTTTAAAAAGGCTATATTTCCTTTTAAAAAATAATCATAGCATATCGGCAATTTTTCTGGCATTTCAAAATCATCCTTGCCGATAAGAACTGGATCATCCCAGGTTGTATCAAGGTTATACCAATACTTTCCTAATTTAACAAGATTCCATCCATGTGTCTGTGTACCATACTCAGTCGTTCCTATCCCATCAATACATTTGGCCTCAATTCCTGCTTCCAACAAAAGCTTGTAGGTTAGTAGCATATAGCCCTGACAAATCATTTTTCCTTCTTTTAATGCCTTATATACTGTATAATTTTCCAGAGTTTCATCGTATTCGAAATGGTTAACTACGTAGTTGTGAATCTTTTGTATCTTAACATAGTCCGCATCATTATCAAGAGAGAGCGATTCAATGATTTCTTTCACTTTCTGATTGACATATTGCGTTTCTTCTTTCGATTCTTTCCACTTTGGTGTAATGATTATAGTTACAAAGTTTAAGAGGTCTGACCTTGTATTAATTCCAACCTCATCCAAATTATAGCTCATATAGTCAAAATCATCACTTGTCTCTTTTCTATCGATGTCAAACACTTTTGGAAGAATGCGATCCAAAAACTCATTATGTATTTCTTTATAATCTTTTCCATAATAATTAATCGTGATTTCTTTTTCCCCGCTTAGCATCCCTTTATAAACGGCCTGGATAAACTCTTCTTCATTCTTGGCCGTCGTCTGCGCAGCTTTGGAAGAAAACCACAATGCTTTTATCTCGTTAATCTTCACTGTTTTAAAAAAACTAGCTACTAGTAGTATCACAAGCAGCCATAAACATATTTTCCATCGTTTATTCATTTATCGAATCTCTTTTAATTTTTGTACTAATTCCATGGCACAATATTCATCACGCATTACAACTAGTATAGTATCGTCTCCAGAAACCGTACCCACAATGCCTGGCCAGTCCATTCCATCCATCGTGGCACAAACAGCCTGCGCCAAACCAGTGAAACATTTTACAACCACTAGATTATTTGCATAATCTACTTTATTTACACCCGCTGTAAAAATGGAATAAAACTTATTGCTATCCAAAGAATTATCATTTGATTTGCTAATTTCATAATGATAGCTACCACCTGGATTCGCCACCTTAACTAAACGAAGTTCTCTAATATCTCGCGAAATTGTTGCCTGAGTGACCGCAAATCCAGCTTCCTCCAGCCGTTTTAAAAGCTCATTTTGTGTCCCTACATGTTCATTTTCTATAAGATTAATAATTGCCTCTTGCCGAGTAACCTTAAGGTTATTAGAATCCTTTGCATTGGCTGTTTCTTTTACTTTCATTTTATACTCCTATCAACGATCAAAATATCTAAATTCTTGCTTTATCATAGCATAATTATGCATATAATACAATTAAAAAATAGCCCATAAAATGAAGCAAACAAAAAAGCTATTTACTCTAAAATCAAATTAATAATTTCTTTGTAAATAGCTTAATTTTGTCTAGCTTATAAGTAACTCCTAGCATTTACGATAGTGTTGCATAAATAACCGCTTTAATCGTATGCATTCTATTTTCTGCTTCATCAAAAACAACGGACTGTTTGGATTCAAACACTTCATTGGTAACTTCCATTTCCGAAAGACCAAACTTTTGATACATCTGTTCACCTATTGCCGTATTTCTATCATGGAAAGAAGGCAAACAGTGCATAAATATAGCACTTTCCTTTGCATTCTCCATTATACTTTTATTTACCTGATAAGGTTTTAGACACTTGATTCTGGTTTCCCAAACCGCTTCTGGTTCACCCATTGAAACCCATATATCCGTATAAATAACATCTGCATCTTTTGTACCCATTGCTACATCTTCGGTTAATGTTATGGTACATCCTTGCTCTTTTGCAAGTTCCTTACACTGTTTTACAAGATCTTCTTCCGGAAACAATTCTTTTGGTGCACACGCTGTAAAGTTAATTCCCATTTTTGCGCAGGCAACCATTAAGGAGTTGCCCATATTATTTCTCGCATCACCCATATAAGTGAAGTTTACACCTTTTAATCTTCCAAGCTTTTCTTCTATGGTAAGTAAATCTGCTATCATTTGAGTCGGATGAAATTGATCTGTCAAACCATTCCAAACTGGAACGCCTGCATAATCCGATAATTTCTGAACTAAATTTTGGTCGTACCCACGGTATTCGATACCATCATACATTCTACCCAATACACGCGCAGTATCTTCAATACTTTCTTTCTTACCCATCTGAGAACTGCCGGGATCCAAATAAGTAACCCCCATCCCTAAATCCATACCCGCAACTTCGAAAGCACATCTGGTTCTAGTAGAAGTCTTTTCGAATAATAATGCAATATTTTTACCCTCTAAATATTTATGGGGAGTACCCGTTCTCTTTAAATCTTTGAAATTTTTAGAAAGGTCCAAAAGATAACGTATTTCCTCAAAGCTTAGATCTAACAGTTTCAAAAAACTTTTTCCTCGTAAATTAACAGCCATAATTTATCTCCTTTTGCCCTTATTTTTCACTAAGTATATCCTATTTTAATATAGAAAGCAAGACATTTTTATTATTTTTATTCATTTATATTAGTATATTTATACATTTATTTTTTATACCTATGCAAAAGCTGCTAAAAATACAACGCTTTACCTTTATTTGTATTCATAGCAGCCTTTTACCTTATATTATCCAATATTTAATTATAGCATTCTATTATTTTATTAAGTCCTCTTTTTTCTGTATCATCTATAAATGCACTATTCACTGCATTTTGCGTGATTTTAATTAAATCTTTAGTAGATAAATTGAAGTGTTTTACCATTAACTCGTATTCATTTGATAGGGTAGTCCCTGTTACCATACGATTATCTGTATTCAGTGTGACGCATAATCCTTCTTCTATGAATTTTTTAATTGGATAATGTTTCATATCCTCCACTGCTTTTGTTTGCAGATTGCTGGATGGACATAGTTCAAGCGCAATCCTTTTTTCCTTTACCTCATATAAAATTTCTTGATCATTCATAATTGCAATTCCATGTCCCACTCTCTTTGCTCCAAGTGAAATGGAATCATGAACGTTATTTGCGCATTTACACTCTCCTGCGTGAATAGTAATTGGAAATCCCAGTCTCTTCGCTTCATCAAAAAACTGTTTTTGAATCATAGGTGGAAAATCCACTTCATTGCCAGCTATATCAACACCACAAATTCCTTTACCAAGAAATTCTTTGGCAATATTTAGCATTTTAATATTTTTCTCTACTTGATCATGCCGCATTCCACATACTAAAACTCCACTTTTTACTCCAAATTCTTCGTATCCCCGCTTTAATCCATCTACTACACTTTTTATTACCTGTTTCACAGTTAGACCTTTTTCCATACAAGAAAGTGGTGCAAATCGAACTTCAATATAAATAACATTTTCTTTTGCGACGTCTTTTATTAATGAATACGCTGCATACTCAAGTGTTTCTTCTGTCTGTAAGCATGCAAGTGGCAACGTAAATTTTTCTAAATATTCCACTAAGCCTTTGCAATCATCCTTCACCTGTAACAACTGTTTTAAATCATCATCGCTGTCTGGAACTATTATTCCAGATAGCTTTGCCAATTTTCTTACTGTTTGGGCAGATAATGATCCATCTAGATGACAATGTAATTCTACCTTCGGCAAAGCGTAAATCCATTCCTTATTCATTTTATACTGTATTCCCCTTTGTATTCTATATTATATTATTGATAAATAATTTTTATCATACCACACTATTTTTTAGTATAATAACCCATCCGTCTCTTTTTTTTAATTTTCCACAATTTTCCATTGACAAATGGGGTCAAAAACATGTATAATCAAAAAAATTTGCCATGACAAAGTTTTATAACAGGCATAAATAATGAAAGGAATGGTGGACTTATGAAACATTTAATTGATCCAACGGATTTAACACTTCAAGAGTTAGATGAGATTCTCGTTTTAGCTGAAGATATTATTAAACACCGAACCAAATATTCTGAAATTTGCAAGGGCAAAAAATTAGCGACTCTATTCTTTGAACCAAGTACACGAACCCGATTAAGCTTTGAAGCAGCAATGATGGAGCTAGGGGGTAATGTACTTGGTTTTTCTTCGGCCGATTCCAGTTCCGCAGCGAAAGGCGAAAGTGTTGCTGATACTGCACGAACCATTGAAAAATATGCCGATATCATTGCAATGAGACATCCAAAAGAAGGTGCACCACTTGTTGCATCGATGCATGTAAATATCCCAGTTATTAATGCAGGTGACGGAGGACATAATCATCCGACGCAAACCTTAACCGATTTACTTACAATACGTGAAACGAAACATCGTCTAACTGATTTGACCATTGGCTTTTGTGGTGACTTAAAATTCGGACGTACTGTCCATTCCTTAATTAAGCAACTTTCCCTATTTGAAAATATCAAATTTCTCTTAATTTCTCCCGATGAACTGCAAATTCCAGATTATATCAAAGATGATCTCATCAAAAATAACATTCCTTTTACTGAAGTTAATTACATGGACGACGTGATCCCAGAACTTGACATTCTATACATGACTCGCGTACAAAGAGAACGTTTCTTTAATGAGGCAGACTATATTCGTTTAAAGGATAGTTATATCTTAACACTCGACAAATTAGCAACTGCAAAAGAAGATCTTAAAATCTTGCATCCACTGCCTCGTGTGAATGAAATTTCAGTTGAAGTAGACAACGACCCAAGAGCTGTTTACTTTGATCAGGTAGAGTACGGAAAATTTGTTCGTATGGCACTTATCATTAAGTTATTGGATTTGGATAAATAGGAGGACCCATATGTTAAACGTAGATAGTATTGAACGCGGAATTGTATTAGACCATATTAAAGAAGGTAAAGCAATGGAAATCTATCAATATTTAAATTTAGATTCCTTAAATTGCAGTGTTGCAATTATAAAAAATGTAAAAAGCAATAAACTTGGTTCCAAAGATATTATTAAAATTAATGATAATATTGATATCAATTTAGATGTATTAGGCTATATTGATCCAAACATTACCATAAGCATCATTGAAGACAGTAAAACCGTTGAGAAAAAGAAGCTAACCTTACCGCAACGTATCATAAATGTAGCTCATTGCAAAAATCCAAGATGTATTACCTCGGTAGAGCAAGAGCTCCAACATATATTTAAGTTATCTGATCCAAGCAAACAAATCTATCGTTGTATCTACTGCGATCATAAGGCTACAAATAAAGTGAAATAATATTCAATAACTCAAACTTCGCACTTGAATAAGTGCCTATGCACCTTGAAAATTCAATAATAACTGGCATTAAAATAGCATGAAACCAATGGTTTTGGTATAATTAAGTTACCACACAAAATCATAAAAACCGGAGGCTCATGCTATGA
>JBGSNZ010000008.1:0-25254 GCA_041739345.1 Acetivibrio sp.
AGACCATCAGGTAGATAGGGCAGAGGTGGAAGTGCAGTAATGCATGTAGCTGACTGTTACTAATAGGTCGAGGGCTTGACCAAATGGTTCGGTTTTAGAAAAATGGATGATGTTCTTACAATGTGTAGTTTTGAAGGTATCGATTATATTATGTTTATTTGAGATAAAAGAGTGATTTTTATCTCTTTTTTTTTTATATTAAATCAAAATGTATATAAATATTTCATTTTTTGTTGAAAAAATGAATTTATATGGAATATAGTTTGTATTTTCAAAAAAAATATATTATAATAGAAATATAGTATTGAATTTAACAATATTTGATTGTACTGGAGGAATAAATATGGAAACAGGCATCTTATTAGAGAGTGGAACCAATGAACTAGAAATACTTGAATTTAAAGTTGAAAATAATTACTATGGTATTAATGTTGCTAAAATAAAGGAAATTTTACCTTATCAACAGCCGACACCAATTCCCAATGCACATCCATGTATTGAAGGTATTTTTATGCCTAGAGATGAAATAATATCAATCATTGATTTAGAAAAATGTTTGAACCTAAAGCGTGTAAGTGAGAATAAATCAGATATGTTTATTGTTACGAATTTCAATAAATTGAACACTGCATTTCATGTTCATGGAGTTATCGGAATACATAGAGTATCTTGGGCAGATATTGCAAAGCCAGATGCAACTATAAATACTGGACAAAATGGTGTAGCTACCGGAATTATACGTTTAGAAAATAAATTAATTGTAATATTAGATTTCGAGAAAATAGTTGCTGATATTAGTCCAGAAACAGGACTAAGGACATCGGATATAGAACATATGGGTGCGAGAAACAGAAATAATGCACCAATCTTAATTGCAGAAGACTCTCAATTATTGATTCGTTTAATCTCTGATTGTCTACATAAAGCAGGATACACTAATTTAACACTATGTAATAACGGGCTTGAAGCATGGAATAAACTTTGTGAATATAAGTCGGCAGATATTTTGAAGGATAAGGTTGCTTGTGTAATTACTGACATTGAAATGCCACAAATGGATGGACACCGTTTGGCTAAATTAATTAAAACAGATGATAAAATGAGCAAGATTCCTGTAATTATTTTTTCATCCTTGGTAAACGAGGAGATGAGGAAAAAAGGTGAGTCGTTGGGCGTAGATGCACAATTATCGAAACCAGAGATTGCTTCTTTAGTGGATGCAATTGATAAATTGATTGTAAAAAATTAATAAATAAAAAAATACCTCATTTTTAAAAATTGAGGTATTTTTTTATTTATTAGCTAAAGTTTAAATAATAAATTTTGTAATTACAGTAATAATGTTATGTAGATTAGTACTAAAAGATATTAAATTGTTGCTACAATTTGCAAATCAATTACTTGTTAAACAGATTTGATTATGTTAAAATAGAATGAAGAAAATGAGAAGGGAGAAGTGTTATTATGGGACATAAAGACGAGTCTTATTTGGATAGCCTGCTTGATGATGTATCAAATAGTTCAGACAATTTATACAATAATTTATTAAATAGTAATGCTAACTCTTTTCAAATAGACGAAAAAGAAATTGAAGATATTAATTTTAACGATATAATGGAAGATAATTCTTTTGACACGGATAGTGATATAGGCTTTGACGAGTTTGACGCTATTGATGATTTAGAAGATTTTGAGGATTTTGATGAAACTTTTCATCGAATGGATCAAGAGTTTAATGATTATAAATCTGAAACAACTGTAAAATTGCAAGAAGAAAAAATGGAACGGAATGATTTAGATGATTCATTAAATATAGATATAGATAATATTTTGGAACCAATGTCTGAAAATGAGATTAATGATGTAATAGATAAACCACAAGAAAAATCACGAATGGAATCTATGGATCAAAAGGAGAGTCTGAGTCCAATGGATCAAATGGATCAAGGGATTAAAGATAATATTCCAATGGAAGATTCTATAGAAGAGGGAGAATCAATTGCAGTACTTGATTTTCCAGAATCAGATGTATCATCAAATGAAGAGGACAGCCCATTCGAAGATAATTTAATGGAATCGCTACTAGCAGAGTCACCTTTTGCAAATGACCTGGGAATAAATACAACTCAAGAAACAGAAGAACAAGAAAATTATAGCGATCCAATGGCTGATGTTGAAGATTTACTTGGATTATTATCAGAAGAGGAAAAAAATCCGCAAGCCTTAGAGAATTTAGATATGTTTGCAATTGATGATTCTACAGATACGACAAATAAACTAGATGATGTATTTTCGATTCATTCTTTGGATGAAGAATCAGAAGAGAAGGATTTGCATGAGGAAGAAAACTTATTAAACGATTCTATGGAAGAGCTTTTGGAACCGAAGAAAAAGGAAAAGAAAGCTGGACTTTTTGCCAGTTTGTTTGGCAATATACATGATGAAAAGGCTCGTAAACAAAATCAGCCTAAAGGACCGGTTGATGAAGATGGAAATCCAATTAATAAGCCGGTAAAACCAAAGGAAGAAATAAAAGCAGAAAAAGAAGCGAAAAAGAAAGAAAAGAGCGAATTAAAAAAAGAAAAAGCATCCCAATCAGCAGAAATTAAGGCAAGTAAAGCAATAGAAAAGAAAGAAAAAGCTCAAGCAAAAAAAGAGAAAAAAATGCAGGTTGTGATAGAAGAGGATGAAGGGCGAATCAATCGAGTTGGAGCTACGATTATATTTATGTTTTTTGGTATCATTGCAGCTTGTATTATTCTAGGTACAGATTCTTTTTCTTATACGCATAGTATTACAAAAGCAACTGAATATTTTGGGAAGCAAAAATATAATAGCGCATATGTCGAAGTCCGTGGTATTGATGTAAAAGATAAAGATTATGAAATTTATGATAAAATTATGACGGTTATGTTTGTAAATAAACAACTAAACTCTTATAATAATTATTACAATATGGAAATGTATCCTGAAGCTTTGGATTCTTTATTAAAAGGACTTCAAAGATATGATGAATATATAAGCATTGCAAAAGAATTGGGCATTAAGAGCGATTTGGACTATGTTCGAAAACAGATTTTAGGGGAGCTTAATTCTATTTTTGGATTAACGGAAGAGGATTCTTATAGTATTATTCAAAGTGATAGCCAAGAAAACTATAGTCAAAAAGTAATTAAGGCCGCATCCATTAATTAGGAGGACGACATATGATAGCAATGATTGATTATGACGCGGGTAATCTAAGGAGCGTTGAAAAAGCATTAAATTATTTAGGACAAGAGGTATTAGTAACCAGAGATTCAAATGAAATCTTAAAGGCAGACAAAGTTATATTACCTGGTGTCGGATCGTTTGGTGACGCTATGGAAAAATTAAATCGATATAATTTAGTAGATACACTGAAGAAGGTGACCAATAATGGGACACCTTTTTTCGGTATTTGTCTGGGATTACAGTTGCTATTTGAATCGAGCGATGAATGTCCTGGAGTAGAGGGACTTTCTATATTAAAAGGGAATATTACGAAGATACCGCCAAACGTCGGAATTAAGATTCCTCATATGGGATGGAATTCTTTATCAATAAAACCAGGGACTCGCCTGTTTCAAGGGATTGAGGATAATGCATATGTCTACTTTGTTCATTCTTACTATCTTATTGCGCAAGATAAAGACGCAGTAGCAGCTACTACCGATTATTCCGTTAATATTCATGCTGCGGTTGAAAAAGACAATATATTTGCCTGCCAGTTTCATCCTGAAAAAAGCAGTGAGGTAGGTCTTAAAATTCTCAAGAATTTTGCTGATTTGTAAGATGAATTATTACATGGAAAGAAGAGCGGGATAAGAGGGAAATAGGAATATTTTCACTCAGCAAGTTTGTGTTTGCGCTGCGCAAATAAACTTGATAAGCGCAAAGAGCAGCGCAGAAATGAGGATAAATATGTTTACAAAAAGAATAATACCTTGTTTGGATGTACACAATGGTCGAGTGGTAAAAGGCATTAACTTTGTAAATTTAAGAGATGCTGGTGATCCAGTCGCAGTCGCTGCTGCCTATGATAAAGCAGGAGCGGATGAACTTGTTTTTTTGGATATTAGCGCGTCTTCTGATGCGAGAGATATAAAGCTGGATATGGTAAGACGTGTAGCGGAAACGGTCTTTATTCCATTTACAGTAGGTGGAGGCATTCGTACCGTGGATGATTTTAAATTATTACTTCGTGAGGGAGCTGACAAAATTGCTGTAAATACAGCAGCGATTCTTAATCCAAATTTAATTAAAGAAGCTGCAGATAAGTTCGGAAATCAGTGCGTTGTTTTAGCAATTGATGCGAAACGAAGAGCGGACGGAAGTGGCTGGAACATATACAAAAATGGTGGTCGTGTTGATATGGGAATTGATGCAGTTGAATGGGCAATAAAAGCCACTGAATATGGAGCAGGTGAAATAATGGTAACCAGCATGGATTGTGATGGAACGAAGGATGGTTATGATTTACCCCTAACTCGTATGATTTCTGAAAATGTTTGTGTACCGGTAATTGCTTCTGGCGGAGCGGGAACAAAAGAACATTTTTATGATGCTTTAACAGAAGGGAAAGCAGATGCAGTACTGGCTGCTTCCTTGTTTCATTATAAAGAATTGGAAATAATGGATTTAAAGGGATATTTAAGAGACAAAGGAATTAGTATTAGAATATAGGAACTACTTGGTGTGAAAAGAGCAGCGCAGAAATGAGGGGAAAAATGAGTGAAATAAACAATGATTGGCTAGATTCAATAATGGATGAATTTAATAAACCATATTATAAAGAACTATATAAATTTGTAAAGCAAGAATATGAAACAACGGTGATATATCCACCGGTAGATGATATATTCAATGCATTTCATTTTACCCCATTAAGTAAAGTTAAGGTAGTTATTCTGGGTCAGGATCCATATCATAATGTTAATCAGGCTCATGGGTTGAGCTTTTCAGTACTACCAGAACAAAAGGATTTGCCACCATCTCTTCAAAATATTTATAAAGAGTTGAACAGTGATCTAGGTTGTTATCTACCGAATAATGGATATCTTAAGAAATGGGCAGATCAGGGTGTACTTATGTTAAATACAGTACTTACGGTTCGTGCTCATCAAGCAAATTCTCATCAGGGACATGGATGGGAAACATTTACGAATTCTATTATCCATGCAGTAAATGAACAAGACCGCCCAATTGTTTTTTTGCTTTGGGGAAAGCCGGCACAAAGTAAAATACCAATGCTTACCAATCCAAAACATATGATTTTAAAGGCTCCGCATCCAAGCCCGCTATCTTCCTATCGTGGTTTCTTTGGTTGCAAGCATTTTAGCAAGGCGAATAAATTCTTAATCGAAAACGGTATGGATTCAATTGACTGGCAGATAGAGAATATATAACATCATAAAGGGTCTGGCGCAAAATAATAAATTTAAATTTTGCGCCAGTTTTTTTGAAAAAATAAACGACGAATATTAAAAGTAGCTGCTAAGCATAAAGCCAATTAAAGCTCCATAAATTGTGGAACTGTATCGGTTTGATGTTATCGGACACGTTCCACTTGGACAGCCAACTTTTTTATAATAAAGATACCCTAAAAATCCTCCAATTACAATTCCTATTATTGTTTTTATTAACATTAACAATTCACCTCGTCTTTAATTTTATTTATTTCTTATTTACAGTATATCAAGTAAAACGAAAATATTATGTGATGATATCACATAACAAGAGTAGTTGTAAAAAAATAAAATATTATGGAAAATATTGACGAAATATGTAATTTTATGTTGTAATATTTTCAAATTGAAGTATCATTGTATTGTATATAAGATTATTTAAGGGGGAAAAGATATTGATTACAATTAAAAACGAGGAAACTTTAAAAATCATTGCAGGATTGGAGGCTGAAATTATATCAACAGGTATCCTATTTCTATTTATTGAAGGTCGTACAATAAAGTGGAAAGTTGCATCCAAGAAATTTGATATGGAAGTCTTTAAAGTTGGTTCAGATGTGTCTGATTCAGCAATTGCCGTAAAAGCAATGAGGGAAAATAAAATTTTAACGGAAAAGGTACCAAGAGAAAAATACGGTAAAAGACTACTAACCGTTGCAATTCCTATTGTGGATGAGAATAATTATCCAGTTGCAGCATTTTCTATTGTAGTACCGAAACTTCATCCAGTGGCTGAAAGTTTCAATAATTTTGCTCCTATTGTAGCAGAATTATTTCCAGAAGGTGCTTTTATATACTTGTCAGATTTAACTAAAATTGCATATACACAGCCATCAAAGAAGTTTACATTACCAAATATGCATGTGGGATATGAATTAAAAGAAACTGATATTGCTTACCAGAGTATACATACAGGTTTAGCTCAAACGAGAGAAGTAGGAGAGGAACGATATGGTGTTCCTGTATATATAGCGAATTATCCACTATTTGATGAAGAGGATGGAGGTAGACAGATTGTAGCAACATTAGGAGTTGTAGTTCCAAAGGCATCTGCTGGAAAACTTAGAAATATGTCGGAAAACCTATCAGATAATTTAGATGCGATATCAAAAACGGTGGAACATTTGGCTCAAAATGCTATGAACATACATGAAAATGAACAAAGTTTGTATACTAGTATTAGCTCGGTAAATGATGTTCTTAATCAGATTAATAAAGTGACAGAATTTATATCGGCTGTTGCAAATCAATCAAACATGCTCGGACTGAATGCATCCATTGAAGCAGCACGTGTAGGAGAGATGGGGAAAGGATTTGCAGTAGTTGCAAATGAAGTTAGAAAATTATCCATTCAATCAAAAGAAACGGTACCCAAAATTACACTGTTAACACAAGATATACAAGATAGAATAAAAGATATTAATGAAAAGTGTAAGTTTTCTTTACAAGCCAGTGAAGAACAGGCTGCTGCAACAGAAGAAATTTCTGCTAGTATTGAAGACTTGTCCGTTATGACAGATGAAATGAATAGTATCTCAAAATCTTTATAATAAAAAAGTTCCGATAGAAGTACAGTTTTTACAATAAACCGTACCTCATTCGGAACTTTTTTGGCTGAAAAATAAATAACAGCCAGAGTATTGCTTATTTATTTTTCAAGATTTTTATTTGCGGTTGAGAGCATTAATTTAATACGATTCAACTGATTCACTTCGCTGGCGCCTGGATCATAATCAACCGCTACAATGTTTGAAAGCGGATATTCTCTCCGTAGTTCTTTGATAACTCCTTTTCCTACTACATGGTTTGGTAAGCAGCCAAATGGTTGTACACAAACGATATTTGGAACATCGGAATGGATTAATTCTATCATTTCACCAGTTAAGAACCAACCTTCACCAGTCTGGTTACCACAAGAAACGAGAGGAGTCGCGTATTCGGCTAATTTTTCGATTGGAACATGGGATTTAAATCGGTTGCTCTGATCGAAGGCTTTTTTAGCAGGTTTACGATATTCATCAATAAACCAAAGAATGAAATTATTTATTTTCGCAGATTTTTTACTTTTTCCCAAATATTCAGCTTTGAAATTTGAGTTGTAGCAACAGTACATAAGGAAGTCTGTCAAATCGGGGCAAACAGCCTCTGCACCTTCCGCCTCAAGCAACTCAATAATATGATTGTTTGCTGCCGGCAAGAACTTAACCAGTATTTCTCCAACGATACCAACCTTAGGTTTTACTTCATCGGTCAATGGAATGTTATCAAAGTCCTCAATAATATTTTGAACGTTTTTCTTAAATGTTAAAATATTTCCTTTTTTTACATCATTCGAACACTTCTTTTTCCATTTCTCATGAAGAGCATTTACGGAACCTGGTACTTTTTCATAAGGTCTCGTTTTATAAACAACTTTCATAAAAATATCGCCGTAAACTAAAGCTTGAAGAGAACGATTTATCATGGAGGGACTAATTTTAAAACCAGGATTGGATTCTACACCGGCGCTTAACGATATTACTGGGATATGAGGTATTCCAGCTTTTTCCAAAGCGCGTCGGATAAATCCGATGTAATTGGTTGCACGACATCCACCACCAGTTTGAGATATAATAACAGCGGTTTTATTTAAATCATAACGGCCGGAAAGCAGTGCTTCCATAATCTGACCAACCACAATTAACGAAGGAAAGCAAGCATCGTTATTTACATATTTTAAACCAACATCAACAGAGGAACGATTGTCTTCTGGTAATACAACAAGATTATAACCACAAGAAGACAACGCTGGTAACAAAAGGTCAAAATGAATCGGCGACATCTGTGGGCAAAGAATGGTATAATCTTTTCTCATCTCTTTGGTAAACATAATTCTATGATGTGCTGTATCTACTTGCGAATGAGAGGAAACACTTTTTGCATCACGATCTTTAATGGCAGATAGGAGAGAACGAATACGAATTCGTGCAGCACCTAAATTATTTACTTCGTCAATTTTAAGTACGGTATAGATTTTTCCGGATTTTGTTAATATATCACTTACCTGATCCGTAGTTACTGCATCAAGACCACAACCAAATGAGTTCAACTGAATCAATTCCAAACAGTCCTTTGTACGAACATAAGAAGCTGCCTGATATAATCGTGAGTGATACATCCACTGATCCATTGCGATGGTAGGGCGGTCAACATTTCCTAAATGACTGATACTATCTTCGGTTAAAACGGCAACACCATAGGAAGTAATGAGTTCTGGAATACCATGATTAATTTCGGCATCAATATGATATGGTCGACCAGCAAGCACAATTCCCTTTTTGCCAGTTTTTTCAAGGTAAGCAATTGTCTCTTCTCCCTTTTTCTCAATATCTTTCTTTGCATTTAACATTTCCAACCACGCAGCATGAGCTGCTGTTTTGATTTCTAATTCTGGAATCTGATTTTCTTGTTTGAAAAATGTGATTAAACGCAAGGTAGCAATTTCTTCATTTTCAAAGGATAAAAATGGATTCTGATATTTGATTTGGTCTGAAAACAGTTCTTCTATGTTGTTTTTTATATTTTCCCCATAAGACGTTACGATAGGGCAATTATAATGATTATTTGCATCTTTTACTTCTAACCGTTCATAAGGAATACATGGATAGAATATATAGTTTAATCCTTGGCGAATTAACCAGGTTACATGACCATGAGCAAGCTTTGCAGGATAACATTCGGATTCACTTGGTATGGATTCGATTCCTAGCTCATAAATCTTGTGATTTGATTCAGGGGAAAGAACCACACGGTAACCTAATTTAGTAAAGAAGGTAAACCAAAATGGATAATTCTCAAATTGATTCAGAACACGAGGGATACCAACTTCTCCACGATATGCCTTGTCGGCTTCCAAAGGTTCATAGTGGAAGAGACGTTTCTTTTTGTATTCAAATAGGTTTGGAATATCTTCATTTTTCTTTTCTTTACCAAGACCACGCTCACATCGGTTGCCGGAAATAAACTGGCGTCCACCAGTGAAACGGTTGATGGTAAGAAGACAACTATTCGTACATCCTTTGCAGCGAGACATTGAGGTTTCAAAACGAAGTGCATTAATTTCCTCAATCGAAAGCATGGATGTTTCTAACGTTTCATCATAATGCTCACGTGCAATCAAAGCAGCGCCGAAAGCTCCCATGATTCCTGCAATATCTGGACGTATTGCTTCACATGATGAGATTCTTTCAAAACTACGAAGTACTGCATCATTATAGAAGGTTCCACCTTGTACAACAATTTTTTTACCAAGATCTTTTGGATCGGTAATCTTAATTACTTTTAATAAAGCATTTTTAATTACAGAATACGCAAGACCTGCAGAAATATCAGCAACACTAGCGCCTTCTTTTTGAGCCTGTTTTACTTTTGAGTTCATAAAAACAGTGCACCTGGAGCCTAAATCGATTGGGGTTTCAGCAAGTAAAGCAATCTTTGCAAAATCAGCAACTTCATAATTCAAGGATTTAGCAAAGGTCTCGATAAAGGAACCACATCCAGAAGAGCAGGCTTCATTTAATTGAACACTGTCTACGGTATGGTTCTTTATTTTTATACACTTCATATCCTGACCACCAATGTCAAGAATACAGTCAACCTCAGGCTCAAAAAAGGCAGCAGCATAGTAGTGTGCTACGGTTTCAACTTCACCCTCATCTAAAAGAAGAGCGGACTTAATCAAAGCTTCTCCATAACCAGTGGAACAAGAACGTACGATGGTCGCACTGTCGGGAAGAAGGGAATAAATTTCTTTAATTGCCTTAATTGTTGTTTTTAATGGACTACCATTGTTGTTACTATAAAAAGAGTACAAAAGAGAACCATCTTCACCGACCAAAGCTGCTTTTGTCGTAGTTGAGCCAGCATCAATACCAAGGAAACAGTTTCCTTCATAATTTGAAAGGTCATCTTTAACAACGGCATGAACAGAATGTTTTGCTATAAAAGCATCATATTCAGCTTTGTCTTTAAATAATGGTGTCATTCGAGAAACTTCCATTTCAATCTGAATATTAGAAGCTAATAGATTTATTAATTCTTCAATGGACGTAGCATTCTCACCTTTTGAATTCATGGCACAACCAATGGCAGCAAAAAGATGGGAATGGGAAGGTGCAATTACTTGATTTTCTTCTAATTTTAAGGTGCGAATAAAGGTTTCTTTTAATTCAGTTAAAAAATGAAGCGGTCCCCCTAAGAATGCAACATTTCCGCGTATCGGTTTTCCACAGGCTAAACCACTAATTGTTTGATTTACAACTGCCTGGAAAATGGAAGCGGAAAGATCAGCCTTTGTTGCACCCTCGTTTATTAAAGGCTGAATATCTGATTTTGCAAATACACCACAACGTGCAGCAATCGGATAAATTGCCTTATAGTTTTTAGCATAATCATTAAGACCAGCAGCATCTGTTTTAAGAAGTGTTGCCATTTGATCAATAAAGGAACCTGTACCACCTGCACAGATACCATTCATTCGTTGGTCTATTCCACCTGTGAAATAAATAATTTTTGCATCTTCACCACCAAGTTCAATTGCAACGTCGGTATGTGGTGCAAAATCTTCCAGAGCTGTTGCAACAGCAACTACCTCTTGAATAAATGGGATATTAAGATATTTAGCAATCGATAAACCTCCAGAACCAGTAATCATCGGTGCAAAATCTATATTTCCTAATTTATTATAAGCTTCTTGCAATATTCGACTAAGTGTTTCTTGAATATTTGCATAGTGTCTTTGGTAATCGGAAAAGATTACCTGATTTTTTTTATCTATTATGGCTATTTTGACAGTTGTTGAACCAATGTCAATACCAAGTGTATTATATTCTTTACTCATATTTATCAGCGAAGAGCTGTCCCCCCTTTTGTCTTTGAACATACAAAGTAATTATACGATAATGGTTTGTGATTAGCAAGCAAGGAATTGATAAAATTTAGTAATGTAAGATGAACTTTTTCGTACAAATTGAATATACTAGTAGCAAAAAGAGTAGGATTTATTTTATGAATTTTGAATATTGTGAAGGACAGGTACATGTAGTAGAAGAAGGAGATACTCTCTATAAAATTAGTAAAATGCATGAGGTTCCACTTGCATTAATTATGAGAGCAAATCCCTATGTTGATGTTTATAACTTACAAGTTGGAACAGAAATTTGCGTTCCTGTTATTATGGAAAAACCAATGAATCAGCCAATGAATCAACCAATGAATCAACCAAGGAATCAGCCGATGAATCAGTCAACGAATCAAATCCGACAAATTACAATGCCTAGTATGTCTCAAGATATGCAAGAGACAATTATTTCGTATGTCGTGAAAGACGAAGATACATTGGAAGGATTATTAGAACAATTTGGAATTAGTGTAGAAGATTTATTAAAATTTAATACTTCAAACAAAATACATTTAAAACCAGGTTCAACCCTTATTATTCCAGAAAAAAGCGACGAAGAATAGGATTGATTCCAATTTGACAAATGAAAGTCAAAAAGTATATAATCACATTATTCACTTTGACTCAAATACAACGGTAAAAGACGGAGGTTACTAAATGAAGTTTTTAAATAAACTGGAACGAAAATTTGGAAGAAATGCCATTCAAGGATTAATGAGATATATAGTTATCATCAATGTAATAGGTGCAGCTATTGGAATAATGTCACCACAGTTGTATTATAGCTATCTTTCGTTAGACTTTGGACAGATACTTCATGGGCAAATTTGGAGACTCGTTACTTTTATTTTATATCCTGGTTTATCAACGTCTTCGGGGTTTATTAATCCGATGGATATCCTGTTCTTTGCAATTGAGATGTATCTGTATTATATGATTGGTAATTCTCTAGAAAATGCATGGGGTGCATTTCGCTTCAATTTGTATTATTTATCCGGTTTATTGTTAAATATTGTAGCTTCTATTATAATATATGTAGCAGTTGGAAGCAGTTTCCCGATTGGTCTAAGTGCAATCAATCAAGCTATGTTTTTAGCATTTGCAGTATTGTATCCAAATGTTCAGTTGTTACTTTTCTTTGTTATACCAATCAAAGTAAAGTGGCTAGGCATTTTGTATGGTGTAATCATAGGGTATCAAGTAATTTCTTATCTTACAATGAGACAGTTTGCTTTTGCACTTGCAACAGTTGCAGGTATTACGAACTTCCTGATTTTCTTTCTCATGACTCGAAATTACAAAAAAGTATCTCCAAAGCAACAATATAGGAGAGCCAAGTTTAAAAAAGAAGTGCGAATCAATAACGGTGTCACAAGGCATAAATGTGCGGTATGTGGAAGAACGGAATTAGATGATGAAAATTTAGAATTTCGATTTTGTTCAAAATGTCAAGGAAATTATGAATATTGCATGGAGCATTTGTTTACACATGAACATGTGAAAAAACATTAATAATGAGACTTTAAGGTCGACAAATTCTCATAGAAGGTGTCGGCCTTATTTTTACGCGAATAGCAGTGGAAGGGGATTCAAAAAGATATGGGGGCGTCACAGCATACAAAGAAAAGAAGGAAAGTAGCATATTATCGTTCCATCCAATGGATATGCATAGGAGTAATCCTTCGGATCATATTGGCAGTACTTTGCAAGGGGCATGAAACAGATGTAGGCTGTTTTACATCATGGGCGGATCGAATTGTGCAAACGGGTTGCCATACTTTTTATAGTACCGAGGTGTTTACGGATTATCCACCAGGATATATGTATGTTTTATGGATCATTGGAAAGTTTCGCCAGATTTTTACTTTACCATGGGATTCTGGTACTAATTTACTTCTTATAAAGATGCCCGCAATTATTTGTGATTTACTAACGGTTCTGTTTTTATGGAAACTAGCGCTCAAAAAGAGCGAGAAGCTTGCATTTTATGCTGCTTTATTCTTTTCTCTTAACCCTGCTATATTTATAAACAGTGCAGTATGGGGACAAGTTGATTCAATATTTACGTTATGTGTCGTGTTAGTATGCTATCTGGTATCAGAAAACAAGCTGCCTTTGTCCTATTTTGTATTTGCACTCGGTATTTTAATAAAACCTCAGACGCTTGTCTTTACTCCTGTTATTTTATTTGGAGTATGGAATGCAGTATGGAAACATGAGAAGTTTCAGATTAAGGAATTTTCAAAGCAATCAATCTGGGCATTACTTGCCTTACTAAGCTTGCTGCTTGGAATGCTACCTTTTGGTATAATAAAAGTAATAACGCAATATGCACAAACAATGACATCTTATCCTTATGCATCAGTAAATGCGTATAATATATGGAATCTTTTTGGACAAAACTGGGGATCTCAGGATGCTACGTTCCTTGGAATAACATATAGCAAACTAGGAAGCATTGCTATTATTTTAACCGTTATATTAGCTGCTTTTCTTTGTATGAAAAAAAGAGAAGCAAAAGAGCGGTTTATAATTGCTGGAGCTGTGATAATTGGTGGAATGTTCCTGTTTTCAGTTCGTATGCATGAGCGCTATTTATATCCAATTTTAGGAATTTTACTACTTTCATACATTTATACGCAAAAGAGAGAATGGCTTATTTCATATATCCTATTTTCAATCGGACAATTTATCAATGTTTTTCATGTCCTTTATTTTGCTTCCAATGAAGTGGGTAAATTTAATGCAATATCATACTTGGATTCTGTATTTCAAATTGGTGCATATGCATATTTTATTTATCAAATATTCATAAGTTTTGGAATTAAGCAAAAACAGAACAAAGAAAAAGAGAAAGCACTTATAATAAATCCATTTAAAATAGAGGAAGATATGAAAAAACTACAAAGGAATGATTATGTAATTATACTTATCCTTTCTATCGTATATACATTTATAGCGTTTTATGATTTAGGTCAAAAAAACGCCTGTGATTCTGATTATCGATTTACAACTGAGAGTGAAAGTGTCGTACTTGATATGGGACAGTCTACTTACGTTTCTAAAATTAATTATTATCTAGGCAATTTAGAAAATCGAGGATTTCGTTTAGAAGTGGCAGAAGATGCTGAGGGACCTTATCATTTTGTCACGGAATGGGATATGAATAGTGTATTTTGCTGGGGAAGCGTTGACATAAATGATAAAGGGCAATATTATAGGATAACATCAACTAGCGAAAAAGCTGTGGTTGAAGAACTTGTTTTCTATGATTTTGATGGGAAACAGGTTACTCCGGTTCAAAGTACTCCAAAAGCAAATGAATTATATGATGAGCAGTCTATATATGATGGTAGAAGCAGTTTCCGAAATGGTACCTATTTTGATGAAATTTATCACGCGAGGACCGCTTACGAGTATTTGAACGGGGAATATAGTTACGAAAACACCCACCCACCCCTCGGAAAAATATTGATAGCACTCGGTATTAAACTATTTGGCATGAACCCATTTGGATGGCGATTCATGGGAACTTTATTCGGAATTTTAATGATTCCAGTTATTTATATATTTGCATTCAAATTAGTAAATGATACTTTTTTAAGTACGATTATGAGTATACTATTTACCTTTGATTTTATGCATTTTGTTCAAACTAGAATTGCGACCATAGACGTGTTTGTTACATTCTTTATCATGCTCATGTATTTATTTATGTTTTTATATATGCGAGAGGATAAAAAACAATGGTTAGCATTAAGTGGTATTAGTATGGGATTTGGTGTTGCTTGTAAGTGGACAGGCGCATATGCAGGCGTTGGACTAGCATTACTCTTTTTTATTCATTTATTTCAAAAATATAAAACAGCAACAGATAAAAAGAAAACGATTCAAACTATCATTAAGACCTGCTTATTTTGTATTGTATTTTTTGTAATAATACCAGCAATTATTTATACATTATCTTACATTCCATTTCGTGATGGTACGCAGCAAGGACTTATAGCACGCATGCTACACAATCAGGTTTCTATGTATAATTATCATGCGAACGTGGATGCGACACATCCATATTCTTCCTGGTGGTATCAATGGCCTACGATGTATCGTCCAATTTGGTATTATTCTGGCGTTATATCCGATTCATTAAAAGAAGGAATTAGCGCATTTGGAAATCCATTGGTTTGGTGGACGGGGATTGCGGCCTTTTTCTACTGTGGATACAAAGGAATAAAAGAAAAAGATAAAACGGCAGTATATTTATGTATTGGCTATTTAGCGCAGTACGTTCCTTGGTTTTTTGTAACAAGAATTACTTTTATTTATCATTACTTTCCAAGTGTACCATTTGTTGTACTTATGATTGGATATGGAATGAAAAATTTATATGTAAATAATCAGTTCGTATGGAGAAAATGGTTTACTGTTTATGCGGTTTGTACTGTTCTTTTGTTTGCAGCTTTCTATCCGGTACTTTCTGGAATGCCAGTATCCGTATCTTACGTATCCACATTCTTACGATGGTTTGACAGTTGGGTATTATTATAGGTATAATAATTAAAATAGATGTAGTGGAGAGGATATTCAAATGAAAATGAAAAATGATATTAATGCGCTTTATAACGCTTACTACAAGGCAGCATTTATTAAAGGAACGTTTGAGTATTATATGCTTTATGAAAAAGAGACAGAAAAAGAAGTAGTTGATCAAAAAGTACTAGATACCATTCATTCTACTATTTTCTACTTATTATCTGCATCCATGGAAGAGATTAACGAACAGATAAAAAAAGTGGAAACACTAAGAACAATCATAATTGAGAAAATGCAGGTGCTTACTGCATATACAGATCGACTTCAGATTTATGAATATGTTTTAAATCGAATGGAGCAAAAGTATCATCCAGAAGAGATGATAAATGAAGAATTGTTTGCCAACAAATTATTCCAGTACATTTTTTCTGTAAAAGATAATATGATAGTCAATGAAAATATCAAAGAGAGTATTGGCCAGTTACCAGTTCGCATGACAAAAAATCGATACTTTGATTTGATACGACAAAGCATTGGTTTATACAAAGGCAGCAGCAAGGAGGCATTAGATTCCTATTTATATATGCTAAGAACCGGTGCAATGCTATATAAACCGAATGGGCTACCTGAATATTTTTTAGAATATAAGGGGTTACTTAACCAATTTGAGACCGCAGACTATAATGCACTAACCGAAGAGGAGTATAGTCGTCTTACCCTTTTGCTATCTAAGTTGGCTGCTGATTTAGTTGAAAAAACAGATTTTTACGTGAGTGCACAGGAATTATTAAATAGTATCGATACAATACTTATATCTCTTACACATATGGAAAAAGAAGAATGGGACAAAGAAGTTGAGTGTAAGGAAATATTATCTTATGTCTATCATTTATTTACTAATGCAACGGACGAATCAAATCTTGATATGGCAGAAGTAAAACTTTCTCTTTTAGAAGGGCAGCAGGAAAAGGCGCATGATGTAATTCAAAGGGTAGAAGCTCATATTCCATTTGAATATGAAAAAAATACTGACCTTAACTTACTTAATCTGGAAAAAATGGGAAAACTTATGTCATCGAGTATTTTTGTTGATCTAGATAAGAAAGAAATTTCGGATAAAGTGGAAGATACCGAAATAGAATTTGTAACAAAACAATTAGTAGAAGAACTATCAGAATTGTTTCGACGCAACACCAAATTGGTATCACGAGCTGTTATGGCGGCTACAATGACTAAAATGCCAATGTTTTTTCAAAGTACAGAGGAAGTAAAAAATTATATCAAAAATAGTTTAGAACAGTGCAGTGATAGTTCAGAGAAAAACGCATCTATGAAAATTTTAAGTGATTTAATGGATGAGAAGTAAACAGGGGTCATTTATGATTAAATGGAGCAATGAATTATATTTCGATGATTCAATCAAAAAGAAACCGGATAAATGGAAAAAGAGAGTGGAGAATGGAAAGCTTTCTCACAGCCTTTTTTGCATTTGTCTTGCTTCGAATGAAAAAAATTTGTTTGATATTATGAATAGTAATGAATTTTTTTTCCATCATTACAAAAAAAATGATTTATACATTGCAGGTCTCGCTAAGTCGAGAGAAGATGCCATCGATTTGTTACAAGATATGTTAGAAGATATCTATAGGGAAACAGGAGATATTAAGGTAAGGGAATATTTTACCTTTTCATAATAGGTTAGTTTTTACAAAAAAGGATAGGATGGTTGAAAGGTGCACATAATTTTACTTGTACTGAAAATAATTGGAATTACATTACTTGTTCTATTATTAGTATTGCTTTTGATTATTCTGTTATGTTTATTTGTGCCAATAAAATATCGCGCAAATGCAGAAAAACAGGAAAAAATCAAAGTAAGAGCAGTTGCAAAATGGTTGTTTCCTCTTCTTTATGCCAAAGTTGATTACTTAGGAGAATCGATTACTTACCAAATCTGTATTTTAGGTATTACTATTTATCCAAGAATAAAGAAAGAAAAAGTAGTGAAACCAAAAAAGCAAAAAAGAAGGAAGAATAGAAAATCAGAGGAAGAACCTGATTTAGTAATAATGGAAATTCCCAACACAAGCATAGAATCAAAGCTAGAAAAAGAGGAAGTTTCGGTTAATAAAAAGGAAGAAAAGGAAGAAATAACAGAGGTTCAAATCGTAAACAAGGATGAGAAGTTAAAAAAGACCGAAAAGAAGATTAAAATGGCGGAAGAGCCCAAAGAATCAAAATATGTAAATAGGCCGAAAGAAAAAATGGGTCGATTTGAGATAATCAAAGAAAAACTAGCATTATTTTTTCAGAAGCTGCTAACATTAAAAGAAAAAGGTGACTTGATTATTGAATTTTTAAAACAGGAAGAAAATAAAAAGGGATTACGATATATTTGGAATTCCTTCAAGCATATTTTGAAACATATTGCACCGTCAAAGATTCAAGGAGACATTGAATTTGGACTTGAAGATCCTTGTCAGACAGGACAGGCACTTGGAATGGTAAGTGTATTGTTTTCTATCTATGGAAAGTCGATTCGGATTATACCAAACTTTGAGGAATCGTGTATAAATGGTAAAATTTTCATAAAAGGTAGAATTCGAGTATTTACATTACTTGTAATCTGTATTAAATTACTATTAGACGACAATTTTAAACGATTAAAGATAAATTTTGAAAAAATGAAGGAGGCTTTGTAATGGCAGAAAATAATTTCAACAATACCGTAGAATCACTATTTAAAGGTATGGACGCATTTTTGACAACAAAAACAGTAGTTGGAGACGCAGTTCGCTTCGAAGATGGAACAATTGTGTTACCTTTAGTAGATGTAAGCTTTGGAGTAGGTGCCGGTGCATTTTCACAGGATGACAAAAAGAAAAACAATGCCGGTGGTGGTATGGGTGGTAAAATGACACCAAGTTCGGTACTTGTCATAAAAGATGGTAATACAAGATTAGTAAATATTAAAAATCAGGATACGGTAACAAAAGTTCTTGATATGGTTCCAGATCTGATCAATCGATTTAAAAAAGATGAGAAAAAGCCAGAAGAAAGTAAGGAAGTAAAAGATGCTGTGGAGCATATTATTCTAGATGCAGAATAATAAAATAGAAAAAAGATAAAAATGTGCTTGCATTCTTTTGGAATATTTGGTAAGATAGGTTTGTTTGATGTATGAATTTCATACAATATGTAGTATTAAGGAGGTGCGTTTAATGGCTAAATGTGCAATTTGTGAAAAAGGTGCTCACTTTGGAATTCAAGTAAGCCATTCACATAGAAGAAATAATAAAATGTGGAAGTCTAATGTAAAATCTGTAAGAGTTAAAGTTAACGGTGGAGCTCAAAGAATGTATGTATGTACTTCTTGCTTAAGAACAGGTTTAGTAGTACGTGCTTAGTATGGTTAGACAAGAAGGTGTCAAAAACAGAGATTAGGTCGATGTTTGAGGCACCTTTTTTATTACTTGGGACAGCATAATAATTAGCAACAAAAGAATTTCCATCCAAGAATAAAACAAAGGATGATAATGAGTATTGCAAAGAAGAAATGGTGGAAAAATAACATAATTGCCATTCCAGCAGCAATCAAAAATAATATAAAGCCACACATTCGTTTCAATGTATGGATGCAGCAAAAAAAATTGAATCCAAGAATTATACAAATTGCAATGACGAGGAAAGCAAGAAGGCGATTGGTGAGCAAAAATGTAATTGTCATTCCAACAGCTATCCAAAATAAAATAAAACCACACATTGGTTTCATAGCAAAAGAGTATCCTTATTGTTTTTATAATATCATAATATGCAAATGAAGAAATATGTATTTCATTTTTTAAAAGAAAAGGGTATAATTATTTTGCTTGGAAATAATATAAAACATATATCAGAAATAACAGATTGGAGGGTTAATATGAAAGGACATATGGTTACTGAAATGGGAGAAATCGTCATAGACACAGAGGTTTTAGGTCAATATGCCGGTTCTGCAGCCGTTGAGTGTTTTGGTGTTGTAGGTATGGCTTCTGTTAATATGAAAGATGGACTTGTAAAACTATTAAAAAGAGACAATATTAGCCATGGAGTAAATGTAATTATTGATGAAAATAAGATAAAGATAGATTTACACATTATTGTTGCATACGGTGTAAGTATTTCCGCAGTAGCAGAAAATCTTATTAGCAATGTGCAGTACAAAGTCGAAGAGTTTACTGGAATGGAAGTTGAAAAAATTAACATCTTGGTAGAAGGTGTACGCGTCGTAGACTAATAGGGCTACAAGGAAATCGCTTTAAGGAGGAACATATCAGTGGTTATAAACACAATAGACGGAAAAATGCTTCAGAAGATGTTTTTAGCAGGAGCAAAAAATATCGAGGCTAAAAAGGAATATATTAATGAATTAAATGTATTCCCAGTACCAGATGGTGATACAGGAACAAATATGACATTAACAATTATGTCAGCCGCAAAAGAGGTTGGCGCAATTGAGAATCCAACAATAGAAAATTTATCCAAAGCCATTTCAAGTGGTTCTTTGCGTGGAGCACGAGGTAACTCAGGTGTTATTTTATCTCAGCTTTTCCGTGGCTTTACAAAAGAGATTGCAGATAAAAAAGAAATTACCGTACAAATTGCTGCAAAAGCATTTGAGCGTGCTGTTGAAACAGCATATAATGCGGTTATGAAACCAAAAGAAGGTACGATACTTACCGTTGCGAAAGGCGGCGCTACAAAAGCATTAGTTTTAGCTGAAGAAACGGACGATTTGATATATTTTTTTGGTGAGGTATTGACTTATATGCAAGAAGTTCTTAATCAGACACCTGAAATGTTACCAGTATTAAAAGAGGCTGGCGTTGTAGATTCAGGCGGAGAAGGCTTGGTAACAGTTTTACGTGGTGCATATGATGCCTTACTTGGAAAAGAAATCGATTTGTCCGATATACCAGTTACTACTGGCAGTAGTGCAGCTGCAAAATTAAACAGCAGCGAAGTTTCCACTGCAGATATTAAATTTGGATATTGTACGGAATTTATTATATTATTAGAAAAAGAATTTACTCAAAAATCCGAGCTTGCTTTAAAAAGCTTTTTAGAGTCAATTGGTGATTCTATTGTTGTGGTTTCAGATGATGATGTCGTTAAAGTTCATGTTCATACCAATGATCCTGGTCTTGCCATTCAAAGAGCATTGACTTATGGTTCTCTTACTAGTATGAAAATAGATAACATGCGTGAAGAACATAATGAAAAAGTAATTCGCGAAACGCAGAAAGCAAACTTAGAAGAAAGTAAAAACGTGCAACAGATGCCTAGAAAAGAAGTTGGATTTATTAGTGTATCGATTGGTGAAGGAATCAATGAAATCTTTACAGGACTTGGAGTAGACTATCTAATTGAAGGTGGTCAGACAATGAATCCTAGTACAGAAGATATGTTAGAGGCAATTACGAAAGTAAATGCAGATACGATTTTTATTCTTCCGAATAATAAAAACATTATTCTTGCTGCAGAACAAGCGAAGAGCCTTACCGAAGATAAAACAATTATTGTAATTCCATCAAAGACCATACCACAGGGAATAACAGCAATTATTAATTATGTATTTGATAAGACACCTTTGGAAAATGCAGAGCATATGACACAAGAAATGAAAAATGTAAAAACAGGTCAGGTAACCTATGCAGTTCGTGATACTAGTATCGATGGTAAGACAATTACAACTGGCGATATCATGGGTATTGGTGACGTAGGTATTTTATCCGTTGGTAAAGAAATCGAATCAACTACGTTAGAATTAATCAGTGAACTAGTAGAAGAAGATTCCGAACTGGTAAGTCTTTATTTTGGTGAAGAAATTTCGGAAACGGTTGCCAATGAATTGGCGGATGCTATTATGGAAAAGTATCCAGATGTTGATGTAGAGACCCACTCTGGGGGTCAGCCAATCTACTATTATGTTTTATCAGTTGAATAATAATTTTAAAATAAAGATATAAATGCAATGAGAGAGCGGCTCGGTGGAATCGCTCTCTTTGTGTATGTGAGTATACTCTAGTAATAAAGGATAAGGTCAATAATATGGATGTGAAAGAACAAATAAGCAAGATTAAGGGTATTGGTGAGAAGACAGAACTTTTGTACCATAAATTAGATATTTTTACAATTGGAGATCTTCTCGAGCATTATCCAAGAAATTATGATACTTATGAAGAAATTGTACCAATCAGCGAAGTAAGGGAAGGTATGACAGTAACCATAGAATGCAGACTGGTAGCCTTACCACAGCTTAAAAGGGTGCGTGCACTAAATATTCTTAGCGGAAGGGTACGGGATTATTCTGGGGATATTATGGTTACTTGGTTTAATATGCCATTTCTTAAGAAAACACTCACACTTGGAACAAAATATTTATTTCGCGGATTAGTATCAAGAAAGAATCAGCAATATGTGCTGGATCAACCGCAGATATTAAGCAAAGAGGAATACGTTAACCGTTTGCACGAATTGCAACCTGTTTACGCGTTAACCAAAGGGCTTCATAATAATAATATTGTAAAAGCAATCAAAGCCACATTAAAAGAAGCAAATTTTGACTCAGACTATCTTACGCTGGAAATTCGTAAAAAGTATAATCTAATTGGATACAAAGAAGCAATCCGTGAAATTCATTTTCCGAAAAATCAGGATAGTATGCAAAAAGCTAGAAGACGAATTGTTTTTGATGAATTCTTTTTATTTACACTGGCATTGCATCAGATGAAGAAGGAACGAACCAAAAAGGCAAGTGATTTTGTCTGGGAGAAAACGCCGGAATGTGATGATTTGATTTATCAACTTCCATACGAACTTACGAATGCACAAAAAAAGGTGTGGAATGAAATCGAAGCAGATATCGTCTCTAGTAGTATTATGAATCGTCTGATTCAGGGTGATGTTGGATCTGGTAAAACGGTTATTGCAGCACTAGCCTTGTTAAAAGCCGCAAAAAACAAGGCTCAAGGTGCTTTAATGGTACCTACGGAAGTTTTGGCGAAGCAGCATTACGAAACACTTGTTCCGATGTTAGAGCAATTTGATGTAAAGGTATGTCTTTTAGTAGGTTCTATGACTGCAAAAGAAAAAAGAGAATGCTATAAAAAAATAAAAGATCACGAGGTGGATGTTGTTGTTGGTACTCATGCGCTTATACAAGAAAAAGTAGTATACGATAATCTTGGGCTTGTTATTACCGATGAGCAGCACCGATTTGGCGTAAAACAGCGGGAAGCATTATCAGGAAAAGGTTATGAACCGCATATTCTTGTCATGAGCGCAACACCAATTCCAAGGACACTTGCCATTATTTTATATGGCGACCTTGATTTATCAGTTATTGATGAACTTCCAGCCGAGCGTTTGCCAATTAAAAACTGTGTGGTAAATACAAACTATCGATCAACTGCGTATCATTTTATTGAGAAAGAAATTGCAAAAGGTAGACAGGCTTATATTATTTGTCCGATGGTGGAGGAAAGTGAAGTACTTGAAGCAGAAAATGTAATAGATTATACGGAAAAAGTAAGGACCAGCGTAGCACCTTCTATTCTTGTAGAGTATCTGCATGGGAAAATGAAGGCCTCGGAGAAAAATGAAATAATGGAACGGTTTGCAAAAGGAGAAATACAAATTTTAGTTTCAACAACCGTAGTGGAAGTAGGCGTTAATGTACCGAATGCGTCGGTAATGATGATAGAAAATGCAGAACGCTTTGGTTTAGCGCAAATCCATCAGCTTCGAGGAAGAGTTGGACGAGGAGAGCACCAGTCGTATTGTATTTTAGTGCATGGTACGGAAAACAAAACAACCATGGAACGACTCGAAATCCTAAATAAATCAAACGACGGATTCTTCATTGCAAGAGAAGATCTACGCCTTCGAGGACCAGGCGATTTCTTTGGTATTCGTCAAAGTGGACTTCTAGAATTTAAAATGGCCGACGTATTTAACGATGCCGAACTACTCATAGAAGCCAACGAAGCAGCAAGCGAATGGAAAGAAAATGAAGTCAAACAAATGCTAAAAAAATACGAGAATCTGCGAGAGAAAATTAGTCAGTATGGTGGAGATATCTATTTATAGTAAAAATGTAAGGGGGTTAATAAAATGAATAAAACACAGTGTTTTAGCATTTGTGTTATAGGTTTTATTGTTATTCTGGCTTTTACGGCCTGTGGGGCAAACAATAGTGAAGATGTAGTTAGTTCTGTTGAATATAATAATGATATTTTTACAGAAGATTTGTATAATAGCCTAGTAGAAGTAGATTTTTGGGTAGGTAATGAAAAAATAGTTATTAACAACGAAGACGATATGAAAAATATTTTCAGAAATTTTTCATCACTAATCTTAACCGACGTGCCCGACGAAGAACCAATAAAATGCGGACATCATCATATTAAAATTGTAACAAGTGATAAAACTTTAGACATAGGTTTATTGTCAGGCGAAATGGTTGTAGACAATCAAAGATATTACATTGATAAGGACATTATTGATTCCATTATAGACATTGCATATAAGTATAGAGACTAATTTAGAAATGGCTATGTCACAACATACGGTTGATTTTAACAATAAAAAGCGTATAATAATAGTAGGAAATAGTACCCCAAAAAGGAGTTGATTGGATATGCCTACTATCAAAGACGCATTAGATATTATCGGTAAATTGACACTTGCAGAGCAGGAAAGCCTTAAAAAATTTTACAAATCGGAATTTACTGAGTTAAGTGGTTCGATAGAATTAACGGAGGAAAAATGAATAAAAAAAATTTAATTAGAAATGGTGTTTCAGCAGTTACTTTTGGAGTTTGTTATGCTTTGATTTCATATCTATTTGATAAAACTGTAGATGTTGCTGAAATCGTTATATCTACTGTCGCATATTTTGTAATTATGAGTCTTCTATATCTTATTGCACCTAAGCTAAGAAAATAATTGGTCATAACAAGTAGAATAACAACTTCCAGTTTGTAGGAGAGTTTTAAGGCTCTCCTACAAAAAATCTCATTTATCAACTATTTGTTGTGACATAGCCTTAAAAATAAAGACTAGTATAAAAGTAAAGACAAAATAAAAAAACGAACTATATTAATTATATAAACCCAAGATGTATGAGCATCCATTTTTCCTCGCCGTTGCGCAGCCAGACTTTCACCAGTTTGTCCACGCGGCGGTCCTTTCCCTCTCGTTCGGGAAAGAGCTGTGTGAGTTCCTGTTCGAGAAACTCCACGCGCTCATAATCGA
>JBGSNZ010000013.1:0-7614 GCA_041739345.1 Acetivibrio sp.
ATAAGAGCTCATTCTGCCTTGCTTAGAGGTTCTGCCGAGTGCTTAATGCGTCTGATTTTAAGACCAGCCCCTGTGCTCCATTCGAATTTCGACAACCATATCCCCACCGCGCATCTTGCGTGACTTTTCCAAAAGCCCCGCTTCCGTCCTTCGTAGGTAAACCAGAATTTTATGCTTTAAATATAAAACTTAGTCTTCGAATTTAAAGAATTCTAACAAACCTTCTAACGCTTTCACAATTTCCATAAGTTCCTCAGCTGATTTTTCACCATTTCCTGCAGTTACCTTTACACGCTCTGAATGTCCTAAGATATCTTCACTGGTTGCGAGCATTTCTTCGCTGGAAGCAGATTGTTCTTCTGTAATTGCAGCAAGGGATTGGCTTATATTATCAAGTTCAGCTACGCTACCGATAACCGATACGACCTCAGCCTTCGTATCTAATATCTTTTCATTAATATGTTGAAATGTATTACTCGTCTTATCCACTACAATGCCACATTCCTTGATGGACTCAATGCTCTTGTTCATCTTCTTTACCATTTCAAATACTAGCTTGCTGATACTATCTGTAATTTCTTTGATATCAACAACGCTCTTTGAACTATTCACTGCAAGAGTTCCTATCTCTTGAGCAACAACCGCGAACCCTTTGCCAGCATCCCCTGCTCTTGCTGCTTCTATAGCGGCATTCAAAGATAATAGATTCGTCTGATCTGCAATATCACCAATGACATTTACCATCTCTGTTATGCTCTTCATGTTATTTCCAACGTCTTCTACTGCATTGCCCAGTTCATCGATAATCTGGCGGATTTCATGCATGGATACGCTGACTTCTTCCATTTCTGTGCTTCCTTCATTGGATAGTGAAACCGTTTCTAAAAGTACATCATTTGCTTTCTTACAACGGTTATTCGTATCCCCAACATTATTTGCTAATGAAGTGGATCCTTCAGCTATCTCTTCCACGCTATTACTTAATTGTTCTAATGTATTAATCATTTCTTCCATTGCTGAATGCGAAGATGCACTTGCCTGCGCAAGATCACGGCTCATATCCATACTGCTATTTGATTGATTTGTAAGCTTAGCCGCCATACTCTTAAGTTTCTTAAGTACTTCTCTCATTTCCAACAAAAATTGTTGAAGCGAATAAATCATTACTCCCGTTTCATCATAGCTAGTAATCGTCATGGATTCTGTAAAATCACCACTCGTAATATGCTCAATCGATTTTGTAACCTTTTTAATCTGCTTTGTTTTATGATTGATAAAACGATCTATGATAATTGCCGTTATCAAAATAATAGCAATCGCAACCAGTGATACTACAAGCACTGAGGTTTTTAGATCATTTAAAACTGCATCATCTCTTGAAACATAGCTAATTAGCTTCCAGTCACATCCTTCTAATTGCTTGCCTGCAATATAATATATACTGTTCCCGCTCTTAACCTGAGTCGCTCCATCTATGTTTTCAAGTAGGTCTGTGCTGCAAATCTTATCATAAAGTCCTTGTACTTTTGAATTTACATTTACTTCCCCAGATTCATTCATTGTGCTCGCTGCAATAATACTTTGCGTATTCGTATTTACAAGTAAAGTGCCACCTTTTCCATTAAAAAAGGTTACTCCTTTTACATAATTAATAAGTGATGTTAATGGAATATCCGCCGCTAATACTTTTGTCGTCGTACTATCGGATATATTAGTGGAGGCTGTTACAATATATTCATTCGTATTTGCATCCAAATAAGGATTTCCCACTTCAAATTTATCCGTATGTGTTTGTCCCTCTTTAAACCAATCCTGTTCGGTCGGAACATTTCCTTCCTCCAGCTTCACACCACTTCCGTCAATCCATGAGCCGGTGCTATCTGCATAATGCAGACCATTTGGATATAATTCACTTTTTTGGTATGTACTTTTTAGCATACGAGAAAGCTGTATTTTAGTCATTCTACCATCCGACATGCTTAGCTTATACACATAAAGTTCCCTCAATGCGCCTCCCAGTACAGTGTCAATTTCATTTGCATTTGCTTCTGCGCTATGTTCTACAATTTCTAAGGTACGGTCTACAATTATCTCCTGACTTCTTGCAAATGTTACGATCATCGTTACCGCAATGGCACAGATAATCATTGGAATAACAAGTGAGAGTATTCGTCCCTTCAACCCAATCTTGGACTTCTTGAAATCATTCATTACTATTGTCCTCCTCCAATATTATTGCATCCCCATAAAGATACAATCCTATCTTAGCATGGTCAGACTGGTAATAGTATACAATTTACTTCTCACTTTCTATAAATTCGTTGTATTTATTTATTTTGTTGTATATTTAACGGTCTAATTCGTCTCTATATTGCACATATATTTAAATCCCCGGTTTAAAATACTATTCAATTGTTTCTGTTTCATATTTAAAAAATGCCAATAACTTATTTAAATCATTAACAATATCTGAAAGTTTGCTCGCCTCTAATTCAGCCTCACTTGCATTGTGTTTAACAAGTTCTGAATGCCCTAAGATATTTTCACTTGTCGCTAACATTTCTTCACTGGAAGCGGATTGTTCTTCTGTTATGGCAGCTAGAGATTGACTGATAGTATCCAATTCACTAATACTTCCAATAATAGAGACTACCTCTTCCTTTGTGTTTATGATTTTATCGTTAATATTATGAAAGGTATCACTTGTCTTATCAACAACTACTCTACATTGTTGTATTGATTCGAGTGAATTTCTCATTTTTTGAACCATTTCGAAGACTTCACTACTGATAGTATCGGTAATGGTTTTGATGTCAACTACACTTTTTGAGCTATTGTCTGCTAGACTCCCAATCTGTTTTGCAACCACAGCAAACCCCCTGCCAGCATCTCCAGCACGAGCTGCTTCAATCGAAGCATTTAGCGAAAGTAAGTTTGTTTGACTTGCAATATCGCCAATGATTTCTACCATATGAGTTATGTTACCCATATCCTTTCCTACCTCTTCCACCGTCTTTGATAAGTCATTAATCATATTTTGAATATTGTTCATCCAACTACTTACTTCATTCATTTCTTTTCGTCCATCACTTGATAATAATACCGTCTCTACAAGTACTTCATTTGCATGGGTGCATCGTTGATTGGTACTACTTACATTGTATGCTAATGATGAGGATCCCTCTGCAATTTCCTCCACGCTGTTGTTCAACTGAGTAAGAGTTTGAATCATTTCTTGCATCGCATCGACCTGAGATATGCTAGCATTTGATAATTCAGTACTCATTTCAGTACTATGTCCGGATTGTTCCATTAAAAGATAAGTCATTTCTTTTAGCTTCGTTAACACATCTTTCATAACGGTCAAAAATTCCTGTAATGAATAAGCCATATAACCAGTTTCATCATGACTTTTCATTTTCAGAGTTTCGGTAAAATCACCTTTCGTTATTTTTTCAATCGAACCAGTAATACTCTTGATTTGTTTTGTTTTAACATGTATAAATCGTTCTGCAATTATCACAGCAACGATAAGAATGATTAAAATTCGAAGTGCTGTTTTGACTAATGAATCCTTTAGTTCCGCCAATACAGCATCTTCTTTCGAAACATAGCTAACTAAATTCCAATTACAGCCTTCAATCTTTTGAGCTGCAACATAATAAGTTTTACCTTCAATTTCCACTTCCGTCGCCTTAGAAATAGACTCTAAGAATTGGGTATTTGCCATTTTAGAATATAATTTCTTAGTAGTTTTATCTACATCCATGGCACCTGTCTCATCCATTGTAGTTGCAGCAATCGTTAATTTATTGGAGGAAATCAATAAAAATCCTCCCTTCCCATCAATAAACGAAATATTCTTTACATAATCAATAATAGAAGACAATGGTATATCTGCTGCAAGAACTTTTGTAACATCTTCACTTGTAATATTTGCTGAAGCGGTTACTACATATTCACCGGTTTCACTATCTTTATATGGTTGTCCCATGGCAATTCCTGTAGTGTTTTTGACCCCTTCAATAAACCACATTTGCTCGTAAGGCTTATAATCTTCTTCTGGCACCCAACCATTTCCGGCAATCCAGATTCCATTTCTGTCCGCATAGTACAATCCATTTGGATACAAATCACTTATCTGATATGTATTTTTTATTACCTTTGTTAATTGGTCCTCTGACATTTGAGCGTTTGTAATACTCAAGCGATATACTTCCAATTCCTTTAAAGCTCCATTTATAGAGTTTTCGATTTTATATCCACTTGATTCGGTACTATTTGTAATCACATTACAAGTACGATTTATAATAATTTCCTGATTTCTCAAAAAAGTTGTAATCATTGCAAAAGTAATAGTAACAATTATTACCGGAATAATAATCATTAGAATTCTTGCCTTTAAACTGAATTTAGATTTTTTAAATACTTGTTGTAACTTTTTTATATTCCTTTCTTTTTCCTTCCTAATTTTTGCTGTTTTCTTTTTTTCATTGGTTTTCTTCATTTTCTCTTGTTTAAGTGCCTTTTTCTTCATATATCACCCTCCTTGTTTTAACATAAAATAATAGCTTTTATTGTTAAAACAGCCCTCATTTTTGAAATTAATGTTGAAATTATAGCACTTTACTTTATTAACTGCAAGAACAATTCTATTCTACTTTTACGTTATTCATATTATTAGTTTCAATTAAAACCATTTTGTTTCTACGCTGTTTGAAATAAAAATTATAATTGTATTTAGAGATTTTAGCCATTTTCTATAAAAAAAGACCCGCGCTGGATCGTATTACTATCCCACGAAGGTCTTCTACATTGTTAAGGCGACAAGGAAATTTCAACTTATGGATCAGTTTTAAACTCAAATAGAAAGGAAAGTTTTCAATCTCTGATACTGGTTGCACCTAATTTGCACCTGTTATTAAGGAGGCTGAATTCGTATTCATTCCTGTCACAAAAAATCCAGTAAAGAAAAGAGCCCTTTTAGATTATGAACTTACATACTTATTTTCTTGTGATAATGCGTTCTTGATTAGTCCCAAATAGGAGCTTTTACAAATAAATCATCCTGTGAACCGTCAATCCATCCCTTCAAATTTTTAGTATTGATGATTCTTATATAACATTTTCCCTTATTTGAAACATATACTTTATCTGCTGTTACTTTATCCCCTGAATTTACCTTAAATGCTGCTGTACTTTTATTAACAGATTTGTAAGTCACAAATTTCTTTTTTGCTTTATATACATACTTTTTGGAATTGGGCGTCAGGTTATACGTATTCGTTTCTACCGCAATTATCTTACCATTAATTAATTTATAAGGTATAATGCATTCATAATCACCTATTGCATCTCCAATCGGTCTGTTTGCTATCACCTGAAATGATGCATCATCGGTAACCTGCCCCCAAAAAAATATCGCCATATTTAAGTATTTGGGACTATCCTTTCTTTTTATCGTTTGAATTAGTTTAAGTTTGGAATCTCTATATTGTAGATAAAAGGTTTTCAAACAGATGGCACTGTAATCTCTGCTAGTAATGAAAAAATCCTGAACATTGTCATCCACATTTATATCCTCTAGATGGACGGTAAAATACTGGCATTTCAGAGTTTTCTCAAATACAATTTTATCATTGATATATACAGTTAATGTTTTATTATTATCATCCACATCTGTTTGCTTACAAATTACTTTCTCGTCTTTTCCATCACAATCCAAATCCTCATTGTATGCCTTTTCAAATTCCAACTCTTTAAACTGCCTCGGAGTAGACGCGCTTACCTTTGAGCTATTTGCAACACCAGATAATAGTGCCAGAATTACTACCATGCATATTATTTGTTTTTTCCTAATCATCATAAACTCCTTGTATAATAAGTTTATAGCCTAGTAAATGACAGGTTATAGACTTATTCCTTTTGTTGCATAGATGAATGGGCTTTCTATTTATCTGGAGGATTCTCCTCAAACATTGTTAGTATACCCCTTCTCTTAATCTATGCGGTTTACAGTTACTTTTTATAAAGAATCATCCTACTGTTAAAATAGTTCCTAATGGAACATTAGCTAAGTTTACTGCCTAAATTGCCTTTCTAATACTATTTATATCAAGGTATATTATATCAGCAATTTCTTAATTTTCTATATCATATATGTTAAATTTTACTAAATATTAAGTGCAATTATTTTTATTTTACTTGTAAATGCATGCTCAAAAAGACGAGGCAAATCTCATTTTAAACTTTTTGATCTGGCTAAAGTCTTCTGCAATCTTTAAGGCGACAACCAGATTCGAACTGTTTGAACAGTTCGCAAACTCGCATGGAAAGGAGGTTTTCAATCTCTGATACTGGTTGCACCCGTTTTGCGCCTAAATAAAAAGCGGGAATCGAACCAAAAATCCTCGAAAAGATACATAAATTAAACAATCACTAACATGGCTTGTAGTACATTAAATAAAAAGTGCAATACAATTGCTCCCCATAAGCAATTTGTTTTTCTGTAAACATAATCACATAAAAAGTGCAACAGTAAAAGAAAAATAGCATAAAATATAGGTATTACGTTAAGCGAAATGCTTCCAAAAGCAATCCACTTTACAGGATAATGAATCAATAAAAATAAAATTGAATTAAGAATTGTCCCAAATAGTCTATTTCTAACAATGCCAAATATTCTTGTTTGAATATAGCCCCTATAAATTATCTCTTCACCTAATGCACATCCAGCAAAAGTCAACATCACTATAACGGATTGTATAGCCATTAAATTATTGATTTTTAAAGAATCTTTTACCAAAGCAAGAAGAGCCAAAAATAATGTTAATAACATTGCTCCGATAATTCCCATAACAATGCTTTTCTTTAAATTCTTTATAGTAAGACCTATCGTTTTTAAACTTTCTTTTGATGCCTTTATAAAAATAAAGCATATAAAGATTTCAGTAAAATTCTCTAATACTTGAATCGTTGTGAGTATTTCAGAGCTAAGATTCGTTAAAAATGAAATACCCACCAATACCGTCATTATCATTGCGCATACATAAAGTCCAAGTGCTTTTATACCATCTTTCATAGAATATTTATTTAACATTGCTTCATATTCAGTATTACCACTAATAAATTTTTTCATATGTCTCATCCTCATAAGTAAATTGTAATTTCTTCGCTATATTAATAATTTTGAATTCTATAACGTTCTGCTTGCTACATTTCAAAACTAATTATATCATTTTAAATTTGTTATTCAAGCTAAAAGTTCCTACTGACTTGTATATCCTACTTATAAATATATATTATCCACACCTTTGAAAACTGCGTATACTTTCCTTTTTGGATTGTTATTCGTTCAAAAAGCAAGTGCAGTTATCAGCCAAAAATAGCCTTCACCTACTTGCACCCATTTCAATCAAACAAAAAAAGTCTCTAACCCTTCGTAATTTCAAGGTTTAGAGACTTCTCTAAGAGAGGCGACAACCAGATGTTGAATAAGTTCAAATCTGACTGAAGTCTTCTGCAATCTTTAAGGCGACAACCAGATTTGAACTGGTGATCAGGGTGTTGCAGACCCATGCCTTACCACTTGGCTATGTCGCCATCTTGTTTTGG
>JBGSNZ010000015.1:0-97248 GCA_041739345.1 Acetivibrio sp.
ATAAGAGCTCATTCTGCCTTGCTTAGAGGTTCTGCCGAGTGCTTAATGCGTCTGATTTTAAGACCAGCCCCTGTGCTCCATTCGAATTTCGACAACCATATCCCCACCGCGCATCTTGCGTGACTTTTCCAAAAGCCCCGCGTCCGTCCTTCGTAGGTAAACCAGATTTAATTTCTAGTTTCAACGTCATTAATCATGTCCACGCGACGCTGATGTCTTTCACCCATAAATTCTGCATTTACCCATTCTTCAACAATCATTTTCGCAAGCTCAATACCAACAACACGCGCACCAAATGCTAAGATATTCGTATTATTGTGTTGCTTTGATAATTTTGCAGAATATGGCTCACTGCATACAACTGCTCGAACACCGTTTACTTTATTTGCTGCAAGAGAGATACCAACACCGGTGCCACAAATTAAAATACCACAGTCAACTTCTTTTTTCGCCACTGCATTTCCAACTTTTTCACCATATAATGGATAGTCACAGCTATCAAAAGAATCGGTACCATGGTTTACGACTTCATGTCCCATTTCTTTCAAAAAATCTGTAATCTGCTGTTTCATCTCTACTGCTGAATGATCATTACCAATTGCTATTTTCATGTTTGTAATCTCCTTTAATCCTTAAATATTCTACTATTATTGCATTGATTATAAACCTTGTCAATGACATGAGGGTTGAGTGTATTTCTATAATTTTCTAAAAATTCGAAAAAATATCTGCCGATGAAAATAGTTTGTATGTTATAATATTAAAATATCCCGTATTATAGGTATGATATTTAGCAAGCGCCTAAATATTGTAAAAGCAGAGGAAAAATTATTATATTTTTGAATACATAGGAGAAATAGATATGAAAATGTTTAAAAAATCAATGGTGCTAGGATTAATATGTGGACTGTTTTGTTCAAATATATTCGGATTAAGTTGTTACGCAGCAAATAAAGATACCGAACTAGTTGCACCACAATTATCATCCATTTCCGCCGCAAACGGGCCGAAATCAGATTTAAAACGAGAGTCTATTGAGCAAGACATTCCGTCAATAAAAACTATAAATCACGTTACATATTCAGAAAATTTTCGCAGCAAAAAAAATTTTGCATCAATCTTGGAAACACCTGTTATTATTAATTTGAAATATAATAAGGGAAAAACTAGTATTACATTATCGTGGAAAAAAATCAAGAATGCCTATATGTATTTTGTCTACAAAAAAAATAATAGCTCATGGGAAAAAATAGCTACAACTTCATCAACTTCATGTACTACTGATATTGTATATAAAAACTCAAATACTTATACGGTAAAAGCAGTTGGAAAGTCTGGAAACTCATGGATATATGGCAGTTATGAAAGTTCAGGCATTACTGCACCATATAATGATTATTCTGATTTAAATATAGTATTTGAAGGAGATAGTATTACCTATGGTAAATATGGAACATCTGGATATCCAAATCGCGTAAAAATTATTCTTGGATGTAATGTAAGCAACCAAGCTATAAATGGTTCGACTGCCGGTGCTTACAAAAATACGAGTAATAACAACATTTTATATCGGTTAGAAAACGGTATTACAACCTATAAAAATTATGATGTAATTTGTATCGCAATTGGAACAAATGATTATGCTTTTGGCAAGAAACTTGGATCAGCTAGTGATACAAAAGAAGACAAGTCATTCAATGGATACATGAACAGCCTGATAAGTGAAATTCGTAGTCAGAATAATAATTCTCCTATTGTTCTAATAACTCCGATTTATAGAGGAGAACATGCTAAAATATCTGCTGGTTATAATGCAAAGAATTCTTCTGGTTATACTTTAGGAGATATTGGCAATACTATAAAAGATATGCCGAACAGATATGACAATGTCTATGTATACGATTCCAAGTATTATAATATTATTAACGAATCGAATGCAGAGGAATATCTGTATGATATGTTGCATCCAAATGATACCGGATATGCATTAATAGGAAATAGCATTTCTTCATATCTAAAGAAATATATTCTTGCATCCGTAATTAGCTGAGGATATTATATATTCCTAACTTTTTCTTAACATTTTATAAACCTACTTGTAAGTATAATTATACTATGCTATAATCCATACGAACCATAAGGAAAGGAAGATTATTGTTGTGAAAGAATTAATTTTGAAATACAAACATGGCTGGCTTATGTCCTATTTGTTTCTTTATTTAGTTTGGTTTTTTGCATTGGAAAATCGTGGATGGGTACCCACTAAGACAATACATACATCACTTGATAATTTAATTCCATTCAACGAATTTTTCCTAATACCATATGTACTATGGTTTGCATTTATACCCTCTGTGGTTTTATATTTTTTCTTTACATCAAAACAAGACTATTATAAAACCTGTGCATTTTTATTTGTTGGTATGACGATATGTCTCATAATATATACGGTTTGGCCAACAAAGCAAGATTTAAGACCAGTTACTTTTGACCGAAATAATATTTTGGTGACGATAATTAAACAACTGTATACTTTTGATACTTCAACAAATGTTTGTCCTAGTATCCATGTTTTCAACTCAATCGGAGCATATATTACCATCATTAACAGCCAGAAATTTAGAAATAATAAATGGATGAAAGCCGCATCGTTTATTCTTGCATTTAGTATCTGCTTATCTACCGTATTTTTAAAGCAGCATTCAATCATAGATGGATTATGCGCGCTCGCACTTGCTTGCGTCATGTATTTCTTTGTATATACCATTGATTATTCAAGCATAAAAGTTTGGTATCAAGAATACAAAGAAAAAACAGCATACCGTTTACACGATTAGTAAAGAGGGTTCTCACCAGCTTTGATTTAAAATCATTTTTTGGTTAGAATCCTCTTTTTTGTTTAAAATAAAATTTCTATTATCTTTTCTTTTACAAAATATTTGTTTCCTTTACAGGTTATTTCTACTATCTCTCTTCCATATAGTCGCTCTAAGGACATCTTTTCCTTCGTTTGACTAACTCTTAGTTTACTTCCATGCCACATAATCTCAAATTCTAATTTATGAAAAGTATTCGGAAGCTCCGGATTGATTGTTAATCCAGCATTTCTTACCCGTACTCCGCCAAACCCAAATATAACAGATTGCCATATACCACCGATTGAAGCGGCGTGTATTCCGTCGTCTGATGTTTTCATATTTGATCCCATATCCACAGCAATGAGCTTATGAAACAATTCGTATGCTTCTTTTTTTAATTGTAGATCATTTGCTAATATGCAATGTGTTGATAGCGAAAGTGAAGAATCATGTAGCGTTCTCTTTTCATAATAATTCCAATTATTCCTTTTACAATTGTCATCAAAATAATCACCTAAAAGGACCATAGCTAATATTAAATCTGCTTGTTTCAATACCTGTATATCATTTAATTGCTCAGAATTATAATCTGCATAAATTCCTAATGCAAAATCCTGTTTTTTATACTTGTCCAAGTTAATATTCTTTTTTAATAAATACGCGGTGTCTTGTGGTATAACTCCTTCTTTATTTGGTTTTGGTAAATATATTTGAGAAAGACTCTTTTTCCATTGTTCAACTATGGTTTCCAGCTCTAATTTTTGCTGTAACTTTTCTAAAAGAATAATATTACTCCTTTTAAGATGTTCATATATTTTTACTGCACAATCAATATTCCAATACGCCATGTAGTTTGTAAAAGCATTGTCACTTACATGCTCCTTATATTCATCTGGACCAATTACATTATGAATGTGATATTTATTGTCTTTTCCATACTCTAATCTCGAGTACCAAAATTTTGCTGTATCAAAAATTAATTCATATCCATTATTTTTCATAAACTGTTCATCATTCGTCACCTGGTAATATTGCCAAACACCATATGCGACATCGGCTGTTATATGCTGTTCTAACAACCCAGTCCATACCGTTTGTGGCATACCTGTAACAATGTCCGCATCACCAAATTCGGGCGTCACTTCACCATCCGTGATCCAGGCAGATTCCCAAGGGTACTGCGCTCCAGCATACCCTCCATCGCATGCTTTCGTATGGCAGTAATCTAGCGTTTCATATCGATACAATTCTAATTTTCTCGCAACTAACGGCTTCGTAAAGATATAGTAAGGTAGTATAAAAATATCCGTATCCCAAAATACGTGACCTTTATAACCTTCACCACTTAACCCCTTTGCCCCAATGCTCATCCTTTCATCATGCTCTGGAGCCATAATTGCTAAGTGATATTGTGCAAATCGTATTGCCAACTGATCTATCGAATTTTCACTTTCTATCAAAACGGAAGCCCGATTCCACACATTTTCTTCCCAGACCTTTGTGCTTTTACTTAAAAGAGTTTGATATCCTTCTTTAGCAACAGTGATTAACACTTCAATTGCCTCTCTTTGTATTTCTTTGATATCCTGCATTTCTAGCTCTCGATCAAGGGTTGTATAGACGGTAGAGATTTTTTCCATATGAAAGGTTTCTAGTTTTTGTGCATTTGCCGTATATTTACAATAAACTTTCCTACGCTCCATTTGAAGCTCACCGAGAAGATTTAAATTTTTTCCTGACTTTTCAAAAGACATTGCCGTATTAAAAACAAACCCTATTTGACTTTGATTTGTTGTTGCAACATACTGCATGTATTTTTTCTGATACAATCGTTTCTCTGTCTCAAGAAAGTGTGAAACACCATGATTTGTCGTCGTTCCATCAATTCCTGTTTCAACCTCGATCGTCAAAGGAATATTAATGCCCGTAATATCAACGCTTTGCCCAATTATATGTAAGTTATCCATAGAAACAAAACGCCGAAAAGTAAGTTCAAACTCATTCCCTTTCGAAGATTTCCAAATTACACTTCTTACTAATTCTCCATTTTTTAAATTAATTTCTCGAACGTACTTTTTTATTGTACCTTTTACTAACGTGAATCTTTCACCATCTAAGTATATTTCCATACCAATTAGATCCGCTGCATTCGGAAGTTCTGTAACTTCGTTTTGATTTGGCTTATTAAAAGTACCTGCAACAAACAGATTCTTTGTTTCAAAAAGATACGATTCCTCCGTTGTTGCCCTAAGTCCCATATAACCATTTCCCGAGCAAAAGATTGATTCACATTTTCCAAGTAATTCTTCTCTAAATTCGGTTTCACTTATCTTCCAATTTGTATCTGATTGATACATTAAACTTGTATGCATAGTTTTCCTCAATTAAGAACATCTAATAAATCGTTAAAATTCTTAAGTTCAAACGTTGCCATGTGATACCTCACTGCATCCCCTATTGCTGCACAATCCATTTTTCCGGCCAAAGCTGCTTTTATTCCAACTTCAGCATCTTCCACAACCAAGCAATCATTAGGTGGAAGTTTGAGTAAATTAGCTGCATTTAAAAAAACTTCCGGATCTGGTTTGGATTGTGTTATATTATTTCCATCCGATATTTCATCAAAAAAGCTAAATAGGCCGATTTGTTTTAAAATAAAGGTAGCATTTTTGCTTGAAGACGCAATCGCCAGTTTAAGATCTCTCTCCTTTAATTCCTGCAAAGTTTCACACACCTCCTTGGTTACATCTTTTTTTGACATTTGTTTTATGTAATCTTTATAGATTTCATTTTTTTCCTTTGCTATCCTTATTTTTTCGGATTGTGAATATTGCCTTTCACTTCTCTCTAATATAAGTTCAAGACTCTCCATACGTCCAACTCCGCGTAAACGATGATTGATTTTAGAATCAAAATAAACATTTAATTGATCTGCAATGGTTTTCCATGCCTTATAGTGATACTGATCCGTGCTTACAATAACACCATCCAGATCAAAAATAATGGCTTTATATTTCATACCTAACCTCTTTTCCACATTCTAATACATACTTATTTCCATAAACAAAGACGATAACCGGAACATCGTTTTGCGTACATAAAGAGACTTTCGTTTTTTCTACTCTAACTTGAATCTGACTTCCTTCATACAAAATTTCAAATTGATATTTTTTCCATTTTTTAGGCAATGCCGGATTTAAATATAAACCATTTTCTTTTAAACGAATCCCTCCAAAACCATATACAATTGCCATATAATTTCCACCCATATTGGCGGTATGTATACCATCTTTTGTATTCTGATGTGTATTAAATAAATCAAGTTTTGCAGAATCCCCGAAATATTCATATGCCTTTTCCGTCAAACCTAATTTCGATGCGACAATGCTAAAAATACAAGTAGATAAAGAGGAATCGTGCGTTGTAATTTTTTCATAATATGCAAAGGATTTTCGAATGGTTTCGAGGCTCTGTGCATCTTCATATATAAAATGTGACAATACGGTATCTGCTTGCTTACATACCTGATAACGATATAAGCAAAGTGGATGATAATGTAAAAGCAAAGGAAACTCACTCTTTGGAGTATCTGCAATATTCCAAATCTTTTTAGAAAGAAACGAATCGTCTTGAGGGTTAATTCCTAATTCTTTGTCAAACGGTAGATACATGTTTTTTTCCGCTTTTTCAAACTCTTCAATCTCATCTTTTGTCAAATTAAGTTTCTTTGCCAAAATATCAATTAAGTTCTTTTCTTTTAATATCCAGTAAAATTTTACTGCCCAATGTAAATTGTATTGAGCGGATGCATTGGTGAAATAGTTGTTATCTACCATACAAGTGTATTCATCTGGTCCGGTGACCGTATGTAGTTCAAATCTTTCCTTGTAGTAATTTCCTAAATCCATCCAAAGCCTTGCTGTCTCCATTATTATTTCAGCACCTTTTTCAGCTATAAAATCAAGGTCCTTTGTTGCCAAATAGTATGCAACTGTTGCATATGCAACATCCCCATTTATGTGATATTGTGCTGTTCCAGAGGGAAAATAACCGGAACACTCTTTTCCCATTATTGTCCTCCACGGAAAAAGCACTCCTTTTTTATGACCCAATATCCTTGCATTCTTTCTCGCCTCATTAAGTGTTTCATAACGATAAGCTATTAAATTCTTTGAAATTTCTGGATTTGTTAGTACAAAAAATGGTTGAATATACATTTCCGTATCCCAAAAGAAATGGCCTTCATATCCTTCTCCGCTCAATCCTTTGGCCGCAATATTTCCATACTTATCTTTACTAACAGATTGCACCAGCTGGTACATATTATAGTTGACGGCACGGCTTAATTCATCGTCTCCATCAATATCAAGTGCTGATTTACACCAAAAATTTTTCAAGTACCTTTTTTGCTCTTTATAAAAATAATACGTTCCCTTTGAAAGCGCTTCACTTAAATCCTTTTTTGCCTTTTCTATGCAATTTTCATTTCTTATAGAATCAGCAAAAATAGTGTATTTTGTTAAGGTAACGCCCTCCCCTTTTTTTATTTTTATATCAAATTTTGCAATTACTTCATTATCTTTTACTTCAAACTTCTTTTTTGATTCTTTTGATATTTGATGCTCTACCGCAGTACAAACCATCAGTTTAGAAGCTGCTGTACTCATTTCAATAAATGAGGTTTCACACTCAATATTACATAAGTTAGCCCTCAGATGCTCCATACTTTCTGACGCCACACGCGGATCTTCTGGATTTGAATAATTTCTGACTTTTCCATTATGTATTGATTCAAACTTTACATCACCAGAAAAGTTTAATGCCTTTACCTGATATTCTATGAAAAATAAGGACTGTAGGGCAAAAGAAGTCATTCGACGTATTACAACTTCCACCTCGTCTCCTTTTGGTGAACGCCAAACAATCTCCCTACTGGTATACCCTTCATCCATATTTAGATAACGTTTACGCGATAATACCGTACCCTGAAACAAACTAAATTTTTCTCCATTTACAAAAAGATAAATTGTCTGTGTATCTACTACATTCACCATGGTCTGCTTTTCTTCTACTAACCCGTACAGTTTTTCTGCCTGATTCATTTTTATGGTATCATAGAAACCATTGATGTAAGCTCCCCGGATGGTACTATAATTGTTTGGATATCCTTCTTCTAAACATCCCCGAACCCCAATATAACCATTCGCATTATGAAACAGCGTTTCTTGTAACAGCATTGCTTCATTATCAAGCTCTTTATTTTCTATTTCGTAAATTCGATATTTTTCCATTGTTTCAATGCCTTTCTTTCCATCATTTTAAGCCTTATTATTTCACTGCACCCGCTGCAACACCTTTAATAATATATTTTTGTGCACATAGATAGAAAATGATTACCGGTATTATCGTCAAAGTTAGTCCTGCCATTGCAAGGTTCCATTGAATATTAAATTGTCCAAAGAAGGATGCGGTTGAAAGCGGTATTGTACGCAATGATTTTGATGACAGTATCAAGGAAGGTAATAAATAGTCGTTCCAAATCCAAATTACATCAAGAATTGCCACCGTAACTGTTGTAGGCTTTAACATTGGAAATACAATTTTAAAGAATACACCAAACTTTGTGCATCCATCAATCTGAGCTGCTTCCTCCAAAGATTTCGGAATTGATTTAACAAATCCATGATATAGGAATACTCCCATACTTGCACCAAATCCTAAATTCATATAAATAAGACCTCCCAGTGTATTTAACATTGGGATATGCAGTGTATCACGAACCCATCCCATTTCCTGCATCAGAGGCATCATTAGCGTTTGAAATGGAATTAGCATGGTTGCAATTAATACATTAAAAATGATCTTACTTAGCAAATTATTGGTACGAACCAACATCCAAGCGGTCATTGATGAGAGCGTTACGATAAGCAAAATGGATATGATCGTTACAACTGCTGAATTTGCGAGAGCTCGTAAAAAATTCATTTTTTCCATTGCCTTCGCAAAGTACTCCATCGAAATTTTTGACGGTAGAGATAAAATGTTTTCATAAAGCTCTGCCCTATTTTTAAACGAATTTACAATTACAATATACACGGGAAATAAATAGAAACAGCAAAAGATAAGAACAAAAAGGTTTATTCCAATTTTTTTTAATGATTTCATTATAATTCCACCTCCCTTTTCTTTGTCATTGATACCTGTACTAACGTAATTGACGCAACTATAACAAAAAATGCAATTGCTTTTGCTTGACCATAACCATAATTATTTTGAGAAAATATTTCATTATATATATTCATTGCAAACATTTCTGTCGCATTACTAGGTCCACCGCCTGTTAAGGATAAATTAACATCAAAAATTTTGAAACAGTTTGAAAGACTCATAAATAAGCAGATTGTAAAAGATGGCATTAGCAAAGGAAATTTAATTAAAAACAAGGTACTAAAAAATCCAGATCCATCAACCTGCGCTGCCTCAATCACATCTTCTGGTATGCTTTGAATTCCAGTTATGTAAATTATCATTATATATCCCGCCATCTGCCACGTTGCTACTACTACCATTGCAAATAGGGCAAATTTTGAATTTAATAACCAGTTAAAGAATATATTTGTAATTCCTGTTAATTCTCCTATTGTTGTGAATGCATCTCCAAGAATAAACCTCCAGATATATCCTAAAATTAACCCTCCAATTAGATACGGCATAAATACCAACGTACGCGCTATATTGCGAACCTTTAATTTGGTTGTAACAATAAGAGCAAATACTAATCCCAAAAGATTAATAAATAATATTGACAGAATGGTAAAAATCAAGGTATGACCTGCACTGTTTATAAATCGAGTATCAGAAAACAGTCTCCCGAAATTTTCCAGTCCAACAAATATTTTTGGATTCAACGGTAATCCATCCCACGAAAAAAAAGAATACCCAATTCCAATGAAAAATGGGATAATAACAACTGTGATAAAGACAAACATTAAAGGAAATACAAACAGTGTATACCAACCAAAATTCTTTATTTTTTTCTTTCTCATCTCAGCTCCCATCTGCCGCCTTAGCGACAATCAAATAAATAATTTCCCAGAGTCAATTTTTGTTTTTACATTGACTCCAGGATATTTTATGTTACAATGATTTATTTCCCTGCATCAACAAACGCCTGAGTAATCGCATCCAAAAACTCATCCGTTGTCATATCACTTGTAAAAAAAAGTTCCGCTACAGGTACAAGATTAACATCTACGATGCCTGCAGGATAATAATTTGTTGCCCATCCAATTGTCTTTCCTGCCGCTGTATAATCTGCTACTTCCTGCGAAATTGGATCTAAATTATCGTTCGTCATTCCTTCAATAACCGGAATAAAACCAAACTGATTCATAAGATAATCCGTACCCGTTTCACTCGTATATAACCAATTCAAGAAATCTTTTGCTGCCTGTTTTTCAGCATCCGTAGCTTGCGAGTTTACATACCACGCGGCTGGAACACTGACTGCTAATTTGTCATTTCCGCTAATTGGAAGCGGTGCTATCCCCATATCGAAATCTGTATTATAATCAGCAAACATGCTATAACACCAATTTCCCTGATGAATGGAAGCCGTTTTTCCAGTGGCAAAGTCTCCGCACTCTTTATCATAGTTTACCTCCAAAGGATTTTGTGATTCACTGCGGATCGCATCATAAACTTTTGCAAACTCTTGGAATTCTGGTACTTCTTTTAAATCAATCTCACCATTGATAACTTGTTGCATGAATCCTTCAGGATCGTCTTGCAAAGCAAATGGAGTATTAAGAATATGACCAATTAAGAAATAACTTTCCTGTGATAAACCAAATCCAACCACACCCTTCGCTTCCAGAGTTTTCATTGCAGTAATTAAATCATCGGTACTCGTTAATGCCGTCGCATCCATTAGGTTTTTATTATAAACCATTCCAAACCCTTCCACCGTATATGGAATCCCTACAACTTTACCTTCCTTTTCATCTGCCATACCATCTGCAATTTTATTAACAAAACTCAAGTCACTTAAGTCCTCAAGATATGCTGACATTTGAGCAGATTCAGCACCTGGTGCATATGACATGATCGTTGGTCCTTGATTATTTGCAAGTTTTGTTTTTACTTGCTGGAAATAATCATCTCCTGTTGTCTCCCATACCTCTACTTCTACACCCGTTTCTTCCTGATACTTTTGTGCTAATTCTTCTAATTGATCTACAATTTCAACTTTTGATTGAAAGATAATTATTTTATCAGCCCCTTTTGTTGTATCTTCCTCTTTCGTTTTTGTTTCTGCAGTTTTTACACTGCTTCCAGTTTCGCTTGTATTTTTACTTCCACATCCAGTCATAACTGCAGCTGTTAACATTGTTGTTACAAGTAATACACTACATAATTTTTTTCTCATCAATATTCCCTCCACGTTTTATAAATCGTTACACCTTAATGATATTGATTTTTATGTTGCTCGTCAATTGTTCTTATACATATTGACGATGCAAAACAAAATTTTCACCTTTTACACAAAATATTGCACAAAAAAAGCAAGTGATTCTGATTTTTTAATTCATTTCTCACATGCTTTTACAAGAACAATTTAGAAAACACATTTATTTTTTTACATATGTTTACTACAAACTGTTTTTCTCCATTTTACCTTCGCAGAAATGCGAAAAGGTTCTACATTCCGTTTTCCCTCAATATTGCTTATCAAATACTGAGTTGCCAAGTAGCCACGCTCATAATTTGGTATATCGATCGTTGTTAATTCCATGGCGGATGCCATGTCACAATTATCAAATCCGGTTACTGCTATATCCTCTGGAACCCTAAGCCCATTCTCCCTAAGAGCTTTAATTACTCCTATTGCCATATTGTCATTTGCACAAACGATAACGTCTGGAAGTTTTTCCCCAAGAATAATGATTTTGGCAGTTCGATAACCACTTTTTTTCCGATAATCTCCCATATAATAATTCTCTCTTTTAAATGAGATATGATTTGCTTCCAATGCATCTAAAAATGCATGATACCTTTCTTTGTTGTCATCCGTATGTTCTGGTCCGCCAAGAAAAGCAAACTTACGATACCCATTATCTATAATCATCTGTACCAATTGGTACATAGGGTCATAATTATTTACAATGACCGATTTTATGAAACTATCTCTAATCAGTCTATCCAAAACCACAATCGGATAATACTCATTTGCAGATTTAATCAATACTTCATTGGGCATTTTAGCATCTAGTGAGATGCAACCAGCTGTCAGATTTCCTCTCATATATTTTTCACAGGATTTATTCGTACTGATTATAAAATCATAATCATTTTCAATTGTGCAATCATAGATTCCATTAATAATTTTCAAAAAAAAGCTTCGGTCAAAATCGCTAAAATTAAATAAAATAGTTTTACTTTTTCCCTGTTTCAAAGCTTTTCCTGCTATATTAGGAGAATATTCTAACTCATGACAAATATCTAATATTTTCTCTTTTGTTTTTTCTCCCACATTGGGTTTTCCATTTAAAACATTTGATACAGTAGATATCGATACGCCTGCAGCTTGTGCTACATCCCTAATGCTACTCAAAAAAAATCCCCCCTTCGTTTACTCTTCTTAGACACTACGTTTGTTTTAGTTTAGTATATCATCGGAACGAAAAAAGTTCCATATCCGTTACAAAACTTTACGGACATGGAACCTTATTTTTTTGTTCTGAAAACTAAATTGCTTCTTCCTCAACTTCCAAAAGCGCCTCATCATATTTATCAAGAATAATCTTTTGAATACGATCTCTTGTTTCTGAATTGATTGGATGTGCAATGTCACGATATTCCCCATCACCAGCTTTGCGACTTGGCATTGCAATAAATAATCCTTTGTCACCTTCAATAACTTTAATGTCATGAACGACAAATTCATTGTCTAACGTAATTGAAATAACTGCTTTCATTTTCCCTTCTTTTGTCACTTTGCGTACGCGTACATCTGTAATTTCCATTCTTATAAACCCCCTTGTTTTGTCTACAATATGTATCTTTCATTTTTCTCTACCACTATCTTGATGTCATTTGGATCTCCAACAAAAGATGAATTCGCGCATATTGTGTTTCTGCTCTCCACGATGCAATTCTCAATGTAAGTATTATCCCCTATATATACATCATTCAAAATGATTGAGTTCTTTATCGTACAGTTGTTTCCAACATATACTTCTTTAAAAAGTATAGAATCTTCTACTTTACCATTTATGATACAACCGCTTGAAACCAAGCTGTTGCTCACCTGGGCACCGGCATTATACTTAGCCGGAGGTAAATCAAGAACCTTGGAATAAACATCCGGATAACTTGAAAAGAAATAGTCCCTCACATCTTTTTTCAAAAAATCCGTATTGGTTCTAAAATATGATTCTACGGTAGAAATATTGCTCCAGTAGTCTTTCATCTCATAAGAGTACATCTTCTTAACCGTTCGATATCGAACTAAGATATCGCTTACAAAATCATAGCGGTCTTCATACATATTTGCTTCAATTAATTCAATGAGCTGTCTTCTGCGTATGACATATATGCCCGCAGAAATTAAGTTCGAATTACTTACGAGAGGCTTTTCTTCAAATTCTTCGATTCGACCTTCTGCATTCGTTTTGATCGCACCAAAACGGCTCACATCATCGCCCTCTGAAATTCGTTTGGTTACAATAGTAACATCCGCCCGTTTTTCAATATGGTAAGATAATACATCGTTAAAATCAAGCTTGTATACACAATCTCCAGACGCAATTACTACATATGGCTCATGGCTCTTTTTTAAGAAATCAAGATTCTGCGCAATAGCATCTGCAGTTCCACGATACCAGGAATTGTTTTCTGTAGTAATCGTAGGGGTAAATACAAAGAGCCCCCCTTGCTTTCTTCCAAAATCCCACCATTTAGAAGAATTTAAGTGTTCATTTAACGATTTCGCATTATACTGAGTAAATACTGCAACTTTCTGAATATGAGAGTTGGACATACTGCTAAGGACAAAGTCAATCCCTCGATATCCACCCGCGATTGGCATAGCTGCAGTTGCTCTTTTATTTACAAGTTCTCTCATTCTGTTATTGCTTCCACCTGCTAAAACGATACCAATTGCTCTCAATATTTTTCACCCGCCTTAATAATTGTACCTCCGCTAGCTAAATAGCCATCCGGATAATCATCTGGAGTCGTCTCACCCATAATTGCGGTGTTTTTTCCTATTTTTTGACCTTCAGGTATTATAGTTCTATCCCCAATCGTCGCTAATCCAAAGGAGTAAACATCCGGTTTCCAGGTATTTAATGCTTCTTCACCTATTCCGATTTCACAATTCTTACCAATATGAACATTCTCTCCAATAATTGATTTATGAATTTTGGTTCCTGCACCAATACAGGTAGTATTCATTATGATTGAATCGTATATTTCGACGTCTTCTTCAATTATGACGCCAGAACCAATAACTGAATTATGTACCTGTCCATAAACTTCGGTAGCTTCTCCAATAATTGCTCTGTCTACAATCGCATTTTTTGAAATGAATTGTGGCGGAATCTTATCACTCTTTGTATATATTTTCCAAAATTCTTCGTATAAATTAAATTCCGGAATTAAATCAATGAGTTCCATATTAGATTCCCAGTAGGAACCTAACGTTCCAACATCTTTCCAATAACCGTTGTATTCATATGCAAATACGCGGTCTCCCCTACCATGACAGTATGGAATTATATGTTTTCCAAAATCACAAGCTTTCTGTTCTCTTAACGTAATAAGTGCTTCTCGAAGTACCGGCCACGAGAAAATATAAATTCCCATCGAAGCCAAATTACTTCTTGGATGTTCTGGCTTTTCCTCAAATTCAAGGATACGTTTTGTGTCATCAGTAATGACTACACCAAAACGACTGGCCTCTTCAATTGGAACTGAAATCGTCGCAACGGTTACATCCGCTTTGTTGGCCTTATGAAATTTAAGCATTACCTCATAGTCCATTTTGTAAATGTGATCTCCACCCAGTATCAAAACATACTCCGGATTATAATACTCCATATATTCCAAATTTTGATAAATGGCGTTTGCTGTTCCAGTGTACCATTGACTGTTTGTGTTTTTCTCGTATGGCGGAAGTATGGAAACTCCTCCTACGTTTCGGTCAAGATCCCAAGGGATACCAATCCCGATATGTGTATTCAGTCGCAGCGGCTGATACTGTGTAAGTACACCTACAGTATCAACGCCAGAGTTAATACAATTACTTAATGCAAAATCAATGATGCGGTATTTACCGCCAAATGCAACGGCTGGTTTCGCAATTTGCGATGTCAAAACGCCGAGTCTGGAGCCTTGTCCGCCTGCAAGTAACATAGCTATCATTTCTTTCTTAATCACGTAATCACCTCTTGTCGGTTTAATAATTTTATTATAACAGAAACTTCGCAAAATGTGAATCTTTTTACCATAAAATATACTATATTTTCCATTTATTTAGAGATATTGCCTATATAACTAGTAAAGTTTCTTTTCTTTCTTAATTTATATTTGTATTTTCTTCTTAAAAGGTTATAATAGCAATATATTACAGTATTGATATTTTTTATTTAAGGATGGTTTTACTATGTACAAAATTAATTTTGAAAAAACCGGCCATATCCATTTTATGGGGATTGGTGGTATCAGCATGAGTGGGTTTGCAGAACTTTTACATACCATGGGATTTAAAATAACCGGTTCAGATAGTAAGGAAAGTGATATTACAAAACATTTGGAAAGCCTTGGGATTCATATAATATATGAACAAGTTGCTTCCAATATTACTAGTGATATGGATTTGGTCGTGTATACGGCTGCCATTCATGATGACAACGAAGAATTCATCGCTGCAAAGGAAGCTGGTGTTCCTATGATGGATCGTGCAGAAATGGTTGGTCAAGTTATGAAAAACTATTCCTGTGCCATTGCTGTATCCGGAACCCACGGAAAAACAACAACAACCTCTATGATTTCACACATTATGCTTGCGGGCGATTTGGATCCTACGATATCAGTTGGTGGTATTTTAAAAGCAATTCATGGAAATATTCGAATTGGAAAATCCAGTAACTTTATTACAGAAGCTTGTGAATATACGAATAGTTTCTTGAAATTTCATCCTACCATTGGTGTCATCTTAAATGTCGAAGCGGAACATTTAGATTTTTTTAAGGACTTAAAGCATATTCGTGATTCCTTCCATTCCTTTGCCTCATTACTTCCAAGCAATGGACTTTTGGTTATCAACGGAGAAATTGCAGACTATATGGAACTTACTCAAGGAATTAACTGCAACTATGTAACTTACGGATTCGATAATGACAGTTATGCTTTTTGTGCTAAAAATGTAGTCTTTAACGACTTAGCCTATGGTAGTTTTGATTTATACCGTAAGGGTCAGTTTATAGACCACCTAGATCTTAAAATAATTGGAAATCACAACATCTCGAATGCACTTGCTGCCATCGCAGTTGCTTATGAACTCAACATACCGATTGAGCAGGTGAAAGACGGATTATCCACTTTTACTGGAACCAATCGACGATTTGAATATAAGGGAGAAATCGCTGGAATTACGATAATTGATGATTACGCACATCATCCAACCGAAATAAGAGCAACCTTAGAATCTGCAAAGAACTATCCTAGCAAGAATATGTGGTGTGTATTCCAGCCTCATACCTATTCAAGAACCCGTGCATTCTTAAAGGATTTTGCAAGTGCACTATCGAGTGCAGATAAAATCGTATTAGCTGACATTTATTCTGCAAGAGAAGCTGATCCAGGGGATATTTCTTCTCTTGATTTAAAGACAGAATTAGAGAATTTAGGGAAAGAAGTCTACTATTTTCCAAGTTTTGATGAAATTGAAAACTTTTTACTAGAAAATTGTACTAACGGTGATTTGTTGATAACTATGGGTGCTGGAGACATTGTAACCATTGGAGAATCGCTACTTGGTATATAGTTATCCACATTATCCACATTCTTATCAACAATTTGTTGATGAAAAGAATGTGGATTTTTTATTCCTAATATTCAAGGTTTTTATTTTATTATCCACATTATCCACTCTATCCACTTTAAAGCAAATAGTTAAACCCCTTTAAAATAGCCTATTTCCAAGTGTTTTTTTCTGTGCTATACTAGGAATCTAAGAAAGAGAGGAGTATATATTATGGATCAAATCACCCTTTATTCGTCAGGTACAATTGACGCAACAGTTGTGTCAAATATCTTCATCGATACTTACATGCCAGCAGCAAACGGAAGCTATGTTAAGGTGTATTTATATCTTCTTCGTTGTCTTTCCGGACATGTTAAGGATTTTTCAATTTCATACTTAGCGGACCGCTTAGATGATACAGAAAAGGATATTGTTCGTGCATTAAAATATTGGGAGAAAGCGCAGCTTATTAAGCTATCTGATAATGGTTCTGGTAATATTACTTCCATAACACTAAATGAACCAAATTGCTCCACGCAAAATTTTGAAACTGCTGTTTACTGCGAGAATGAACCCATAGATAAAGAACCTTTGAACCCTATTCGTTATCTGGCAAATGTACCTGAGCGTCCTATTTATACAAATGCTCAGATTACTGAACTAACAAATAACGATGAAATTAAATGGACTATGAACATTATTGAGCTTTACTTGGAGTGTCCTTTAAAGCCAAAAGACATACAGCTCATTCTTTTCTTATATGACAGCGTTAACTTTTCATCCGAATTAATCATGTATCTATATGAGTACTGTATCTCTAAAAATAAAAAAAATGCTTCTTACATTGAAGCAGTTGCATTGTCTTGGGCAGAACAAGGTATTAAAACCGTAGACGAAGCTGAAACAGCAAACATTCAGTATAATAGCAATTACACTGCTGTTAGCAAAGCTTTTGGCTTACATAGAGCACCTGGTACGGTTGAGAAAAATTACATAGATAAGTGGATGACAAAATATGGTCTTGAGATTGAAATAATAGTTGAAGCTTGTAATCGTTCCCTTTTAAATACACAGAAGGCGGATTTTAAATATGCTGACAAAATTCTTGATAACTGGAGCCAGAATAATGTAACAAGGCTGGATGACATCAAAAAATTGGATTCACAGTTTAATGCAATTAAAAATGCAAAGCAAAGTGCTTTGTCTGTGCCTGCTACGACATCCAAACCGGCCAATAATCGTTTTAATGCATTTCCTCAGCGAAATTACTCAAAAGAGGATTATGAAGACATTGAGAAACGTCTGCTCAACAGACAATAGAGGAGATAACAAATGGGACTGAAGAATTTTCAGTATACTCGTATTTTACAAAAATACGATGAAGAATTATTTAAAAATAAGCATCTTCTAGATGATCGGATATCAAAAATATACAAAGAGATTCCTGAATATCAAAAAATCGAGCAAAAAATCGTTTCATTAAGTATATCGCAGGCGAAAGCCTCCCTTTATAATGAAGAGAGTGATTCGAAACACTTTTTAGAAGAAAGCCAAGATTTACTTAATCAAAAAAAACAATTGTTGCAAAAGAATGGTTATCCGCTTGATTATCTTGATTCATTATATACTTGCAAGGATTGTAAAGATACCGGTTACATTGAAAATGAAAAATGCCACTGCTTCAAGCAATCCATCGTAAATATATTATATGAACAAGGAAATGTGGGAACAATACTAAATAAAGAAAATTTTAATCATTTTAAAATGGAATATTATGACAATCAAGCAAAAGATACAACACTAGGTTTAACCCCATATGCTAATATGCAAAGGATTGTAGCTGAATGTAAACGCTTTGTCACGGAGTTTGATGGACGATATTCGAATATCTTACTATATGGAAATACTGGCGTTGGAAAAACGTTTTTAGCCAACTGTATTGCGAAAGAGTTATTGGATACCTCTCATACCGTTGTTTATCTGACTGCATTTGAATTGTTTGATATCCTCGAAAAGAACAAATTCAGTAAATCATACGAAGAAAAGAATGAAATGAATGAGAAATTTCAATATATATTACACAGCGATTTACTTATTATCGATGATTTAGGAACGGAACTTGTTAACAGTTTTAGTGCTTCCCAGGTTTATCTTTGTATCAACGAACGACACTTAAATCAAAAATCAACCATAATATCAACCAATTTATCCTTGGATGATATCAGCTCTCTTTATAGTGAACGGGTTTTTTCCAGAATAATTAGTGAATATCAGTTAATAAAAATTGTTGGCGACGACATACGACTAAAAAAAGCATTTTCACCTTGACGTAGCATTTCGTCAATGATATAACTTTAAATGGATATAAACAAAGTAGACCACACGGAGGATATTTTTTATGCCAGTACAAAACAGAGAATTCGATACTATACCAGTTGGGAAATTAGGCATCATTGCACTTGAAAGTAGTAAGACATTAGGACAAAGAGTAGATAACTACATTGTTCAATGGAGAAATGAACGTGAAAACGAACACAAATCAACCATTGCATTTTCCGGTTATCAAAGAGGCTCTTATTTACTTAAAGCTGGTTGTCCACGCTTTGGTTCTGGAGAAGCGAAAGGAATCATACGGGAATCCGTGCGTGGTTCGGATCTATATTTCCTATTGGATGTATGCAATCACAGTTTAACTTATTCTGTTTGCGGACAGACTAATCATATGTCTCCAGATGATCATTATCAGGACTTAAAACGTCTGATTGCTGCTGTAAGCGGAAAGGCACGCCGTATCACCGTTATTATGCCATTCTTATACGAAAGTCGTCAGCATAAACGCAGTGCCAGAGAATCTCTCGATTGTGCTCTTGCCTTGCAGGAGTTAACAAACATGGGAGTCGATACCATCCTTACCTTTGATGCACATGATCCACGTGTGCAAAACGCCATTCCTTTGAGAGGTTTTGAAACCGTTCAGCCTACTTATCAATTTATTAAAGCAATGCTTAAAAATATCCCAGATATTAAATTTGATACAGAACATATGATGGCTATCAGCCCAGATGAAGGTGCTATGAGTCGTGCTGTTTATTTTGCAAATGTGGTTGGCGTCGATGTTGGTATGTTCTACAAACGCCGTGACTATGCACAGGTTATTGATGGACGTAATCCAATTGTTGCACATGAATTCTTAGGTGCTGACTTAGAAGGAAAAGATGTTGTTATTTTGGATGATATGATTTCTTCTGGTGAAAGCATGCTTGACGTTGCAACAGAATTAAAGCGTAGAAAAGCAGGAAGAATCTTTGTTGCTTCTACCTTCGGCCTCTTTACCAATGGATTTGATAAATTTGATAAAGCATATAAAGATGGTATTATTGACCGTGTTATTACCACCAATCTTGTATATCAGCCAGAGGAATTACTTACAAAAGAGTATTATATCAATGCAGATATGAGTAAATATGTTGCTCTTTTAATAGATACATTAAATCATGATGATTCCATAAGCCAATTATTAAGCCCAACAGAACGTATTCAAAGCATTCTTAAAAGATATGGACAACGCTAATCTTTAGCATTCTTGTTAGCCATCGTTTTATTTAAGTATACTTTACAAAATGATTTTTACTAAAAATAGCTCATCGAATAATCCTTCTTGTTACAAATTGATTATTTGATGAGCTTATTTTAATGCTTCCAAGACAGCTTCTATACTTCTTCCTTTTACATATAAAACATTATTTGCTTCATTGATATTCTCTAAATAATGCGCATCCGAATCTGTGATTACCTTACAACTTTTTAAATAAGGGTTTAAACTTTGCAAGTAATGTAGGTTTTCCATATTTTTCACTTCAAAGCATGTAAATCGACTATCCAGTGGTACAAAACCTAGGTTTGAAAGGAGACTGTTTGAATTTTTATCCAAATGAGCAGGAATCATAATACCATGATACTGACTAACCAAATCATAAACTTCATCAAATCCTATTGTTGTGCTATTGATGAGCAAATTATCAACGGTTCCAATTACCCGTTCCTCTTCATCCATTATCTGCTGCTTTCCAAAAATTTCTGCTTTGTTTTGAAGTGGAATTAAATGGTCTTCTACCAACTTATCAAAATTTAATGCATCCATTAGTGACGGAAACAAACATAATACATGCACTTCTTCTTGCGTCGTTAATTCCATGCCTGGAATACCTATCATGCCATATTCTTTTGTAAGTTTTAGAAATGGTGGACAATTTTTGCAGCTATTATGATCCGTTAAGGCAACTATATCCAATCCCTTTAATGCTGCCATTCCTACCATATTTGCCGGTGTCATATCATCATCCCCACAAGGTGATAGACAGGAGTGTAGATGCAAATCATAACTTAAACTAATCATTCAGTAATCTGTAAACGGCAAGTGCCGCTTCAAAAACAGGGAGTTCGGTGCGAAATACCGTGATCCCTTCACTTTTCGCTTTCTCTAATGCTGGCTCATCAAAAACAGCATTTTCAGCCAAAATAATACAAGCTGCATCCGTCAATGATAAAACCGCAAGCGTATTAATATTACCCATAACCGTAACCCAAGCTGCACCTTTTGGTGTCTTACTCATACAGATGCTTAATAAATCACAGCAAAACGGTTTGATAATTTCTTGTTCTACATCTTCTCCCTGATTAAGTATAGTAAATACATTTGCATCCACCAAATCTCTTATCTTCAATCAAATATCCTCCTTGTATTTATTCTTTTCTTTTAAACCTATTTCTATTTTATCAATCAAAATATTGCACTTTACTCTAATTCAAAAAACTCATCGGAAAGCTTGTGTATTTTTTGCTTTAATATATAAATGCAATCTTTTTCCTTTGCAACGCCACGGACAATATCTTCTGCCAGAGCCTGGCAGGTAGGTGCGCCACACGCCCCACAGTCTAGGCCCGGAAACTTCTTAATATAATCTTCTACCAGCGACATTTTTTCTATGCCCTCTTTCAGATTATCCCCAAGTTTAAAAACGGGTTCATATTCTACTCGGCTCGTCCAGAATGGATTTATTGACATATATGCTTTTTGTAGTTCTTCTTTTTTTGGCAAGTGGCTCATTGCCACTGGCATATACTTAATCATACGTTTAATCTTAACTTTCGCAACATAAGGATTTTCCACTGTTAAAACGCCACCAACGCAACCTGCACTACAGGCATTTAATTCTATGAAAGTAAGATTTGAAAACTTTTCATCTTCCAGATCTTCTAGTACCCGAATTACATTTTCAATACCATCAGCCGCTAGATAATTATCAATTAATAAGCCACTGGCTTCGCCGCCACAATTGCCCCATCCAACTCCGATTTTACCGGATATGCACAAATCTTCAATATGATCGACTGCCTCTTTCATAAACCCAAGCAAAACTGGATATACATCTTTTATGGCAAGTACTGCATCAACATTACTTTTTTCAATGCCAAGCGGAGTCTTTACTGCAGAAACCTTCGCCGGACATGGAGAAATAAAGATAATCCCGATTTGCTCTGCCAAAAGCCCTGTCTTTTCCATTGCTTGCTGCCTCGCTACTGCTGCTGCTAAATCAACGGGAGCCTGAATTGGCAATAAATGATCTAAAAGATTTGGAAAGCGCACTCGAATTAAACGGATAATCGAAGGACATGCCGTACTAACAATCGGCCACTTTTCTTGGTGTTTTTCTACATATTTACGTGACATCTCAGAAACTAGTTCAGCTGCTCCGCTTACCTCATAAACATCATCAAATCCCATTCGTTTTAGTGCAGTCAGAACAATATTGACATCATCCAGATTATTAAATTGACCATATAATGAAGGCGCAGGCAATGCTACCGTATATTTATAATCATTCATTACACTAAGCGCATCATACGTTGCTTTTTTGGCATGGTGTGGACAAATCCGAATACATTCTCCACAGTCAATACAAAACTTTTTTGTAATACATGCTTTTCCATTTCGAACTCGAATTGCTTGTGTTGGGCAACGCTTAATGCAATTAATACACCCCTTACATAAATCTTCATCTAATTGCACAGAAGTAAAAAACTTATCCATGTTGCTACACACCTTTCACTAAGGTAGTTTACGAAAGAAACACTCTCATCGTAACTGTTGTTCCTTTTCCAATCACCGTATCTATTTGCATCTCATCAGCATATTTTTTCATATTAGGAAGTCCCATTCCTGCGCCAAATCCTAATGCTCTTATATTGTCAGGTGCAGTTGAAAAACCTGCCTGCATTGCTTTTTCAACATCAATTATCCCAGGTCCACGATCAGCAAGCTTCATCAGTACTTCGTCTGAGGAAATGACTACTTTAATTTCACCCCCCTGTGCATGAATCACCATGTTGATTTCACCTTCATACATAGCAATTGCTACCTTTGTTATAGTGGAAGGATCAACCCCCATTTGTTTTAGTTTTTTCTTAACATCACTAGAAGCTTCTCCCGCCCGTGTAAAGTCCTCTGCAGAAACTTCATAATTTAAATTTATTCGATCAGTCATTATATGGTGCACCTCCATGAAGTCCTTTTTCATACAATATTCCACATGCCGAAAACATACGATGACCGGTAGATAAAATAGGAATCTCCTTTTCCTTTGCCAACGCAATCACTGATTCATCTGGAATTTTTCCTCGAACAAAAATTACACCGACAATATCCATCATTTCAGCTGTTCGAATCACCTGCGGATTACATAATCCTGTTAACAACAAAGAATGGTCTTTTACAAATGCCAACACATCACTCATCATGTCTGACCCACAAGCAGTATAAACTTCCCGATCCAAATATTCATCTCCCCATATTACACGAGCTCCTAGAATGGTTTTAACATCTTCAATTGTCATGAGTTTATCATCTCCTTTGGTAATTCTGCTCATATTTCTATAAAAAAAATTATAACATTGGGTATATTTATTTGCAAATTAATCTATTATTTAACAATTTCCATAAATCTACATGGATTTTTTTAACCTCCTATGCTATAATCTAGATGTTCTGACAAAATCTTGTTTTTAAAATGAGAGATTATCTTTTTACTATCAAGGAGGTCTAAAAATGGGTTCACAAAATCAAGCCGTTCCTTTCAAAGGAACGAACGAGCAGGAAGTCACCTTAAAAAATGTTATTGCCGAACATAAAGATGAAAAAGGCGCTCTTATGCCTATCCTGCAAAAAGCACAAGATATTTATGGATATCTACCAATCGAAGTGCAAACTATGATTTCTGACGAAATGAATGTTCCGTTAGAAAAGATTTATGGTATTACAACTTTCTATTCTCAATTTTCACTCAATCCGAAAGGAAAGCACAGGATCAGTGTCTGTCTTGGCACTGCCTGCTACGTAAAGGGCTCTGGGGATATCTTCAGTAAATTTTCAGAAAAGCTAGGTATTGAAACCGGTGGCTGTACACCAGATGGTAAGTTTTCACTTGATGCTTGCCGTTGTATCGGAGCATGCGGTCTTGCTCCAGTTCTCACTATTGACGATGAAGTTTATGGTCGTCTCACCGTTGATGATGTCAATGATATTTTAGCAAAATACGCTTAATATCTTTTGATAATTTGGAGGTGAAAAATTATGATGCCTGAACTATCTTTAAATATTTTGGATGTAGCACAAAACTCAATTCGAGCAAATGCAAGTCTAATAGAAATCAGCGTTTTGGCTGATATAACGAAAGACATCTTAGCTATATCAATTAAAGATAATGGATGTGGTATGACAAAAGAACAGATAGATCGGGTGGAAGACCCTTTCTTTACTACTAGAACCACCAGAAGAGTAGGACTAGGCATCCCTTTTTTCAAGCAAGCTGCGCTTGGTACGAATGGCACCTTTCATATTGAATCAACGGTAAATGTAGGCACCCTGGTAACAGCAACCTTTACATTGTCCCATATTGATCGTATGCCTTTGGGTGATATTACCAGTACCATTCACATGTTAATAACCTTCAATACACAAACGGATTTTTTATACACTTATACCAATAATGGGGAAAGCTTTTCACTTGATACAAGGAAATTCAAAGAAATATTGGACGGAGTAGCGCTTAACACTCCAGAGGTATCCGCTTATATAAAAGAGTATTTAACCGAAAATAAGCGAGAAATCGATCATGGAGCTTTCTATTAGAAAGGATGGAGGATTATATGAAATCTCTAGAAGAATTAAAAGAAATTAGAGAGAGAATGCAGGGCCAAGTAGGTCTTCGATCAGAAGACAGCTCACAAACAAGAGTTGTAGTAGGAATGGCTACCTGTGGTATTGCAAGTGGTGCAAGACCAGTTCTTACCACTCTGTCAGACGCCGTACAAACGAAAAATTTAAAAAACGTTGCGGTAACACAGACAGGATGTATTGGACTTTGCCAATACGAACCAATTGTAGAAATATATGAACCTGGTAAAGAAAAAGTGACATATGTTAAAATGACACCTGAAAAAGCATTAGAAGTCGTTGAACAACATCTAATCCGTGGACAGGTTGTTACAGACTATGTTATTAACAATGTGATTAAATAATTAAAGGAGGACTTATTATGTATCGTTCACACGTTTTGGTTTGCGGTGGTACCGGTTGTACATCCTCCGGAAGTCAGGAAATAATTAAAGCATTGCAAGCAGAAATAGACAAAAATGGTCTTAGCGAAGAAGTTTCCATCGTACAGACAGGTTGTCATGGTCTATGCGCTTTAGGACCAATTATGATTATATATCCAGAAGCATCTTTTTACTCCATGGTTAAAGTGGAAGATATTGAAGAGATTGTTAAGGAACATTTATTAAAAGGTAGAATAGTAAAACGTCTGCTTTATAATGAAACAGTAACAGAAGAAGGCAGCGTTTTATCATTAAATGAAACCGCTTTCTACAAAAAACAAAACAGAATTGCACTTCGTAACTGTGGTGTAATCAATCCAGAAAATATAGATGAATATATTGCAACCCGTGGATACGAAGCATTAGGTAAAGTTTTAACTGAAATGTCTGCTGATGATGTTATTAAATGCATCTTAGACAGTGGACTTCGTGGCCGAGGCGGCGGTGGTTTCCCTACCGGAAGAAAATGGCAATTAGCTAAGGATTTAGTAAAAGGCGGTCAGAAATATGTTTGTTGTAACGCCGATGAAGGAGATCCGGGTGCATTCATGGACCGTTCCGTATTAGAAGGTGATCCACACGTAGTATTCGAAGCAATGGCTATTGCCGGATATGCAATTGGTGCTGACCAAGGTTATATTTACGTTCGTGCAGAATATCCAATCGCTGTTGATCGTTTAAAAATTGCTTTAGCTCAAGCAAGAGAATATGGATTATTGGGCAATAATATCTTTGGAACAGACTTTTGCTTTGATATCGAGTTAAGACTTGGTGCTGGTGCATTCGTATGTGGTGAAGAAACCGCCCTTATGACTTCCATCGAAGGAAACCGTGGAGAACCACGTCCACGTCCACCATTCCCAGCAGAGCAAGGGTTATTCCAAAAACCTACGATTCTTAACAATGTAGAAACTTACGCTAACGTTCCTCAGATTATATTAAATGGTGCGCAGTGGTTTGCTGCCATGGGTACTGAAAAATCAAAGGGAACCAAAGTATTTGCTCTTGGTGGAAAAATTAACAACACCGGACTTGTAGAAATTCCTATGGGAACGACTCTTCGTACCGTAATTGACGAAATCGGTGGCGGTATTCCAAACGGAAAGAAATTTAAAGCTGCTCAAACCGGAGGACCATCCGGTGGATGTATTCCAGCAGAACATTTTGATATTGAGATCGACTATGATAACTTAATCAGCATCGGTTCCATGATGGGTTCCGGTGGACTTATCGTAATGGACGAAGATAACTGTATGGTTGATATTGCAAAATTCTTCCTAGAGTTTACAGTAGAAGAATCTTGCGGTAAATGTACTCCATGTCGTATCGGAACAAAGAGAATGCTTGAAATTCTCGAAAAAATCACCAAAGGACAAGGTACTTTAGCGGATCTTGACAAGTTAGAAGAGCTAAGTTATTACATCAAAGAGAATTCTCTTTGCGGTTTAGGTCAGACTGCACCAAACCCAGTTTTATCTACTCTTCGTTACTTTAAAGATGAATACCTTGCTCACGTAGTTGACAAAAAATGTCCTGCAGGTGTTTGTAAATCCTTACTTTCCTACAACATCGATCCAGCAAAATGTAAGGGTTGTACTTTATGTGCTAGAGTTTGTCCAAATGGAGCAATTTCCGGAACAGTCAAAGAACCACACATTATTTCGCAGGAGCTTTGCGTAAAATGTGGTGCTTGTATGGAAAAATGTAAATTTGGCGCTATATCAAAGAAATAAGGAGGCAATCATGATTAATTTAAAGATAAACGGCGTAGATGTATCTGCACCAGAGGGCTCAACCATTCTTGAGGCTGCCAGATTAGCTCATATTGATATCCCAACGCTTTGTTACTTAAAGGATATTAATGAAATTGGTGCTTGCCGTATCTGTGTTGTAGAAGTTAAAGGCGCAAGAAGCTTAGTTGCTTCCTGTGTATATCCAGTAAATGAAGGTATGGAAGTAAGAACAAATACTCCAAAAGTATTAGATTCCAGAAAGAAAACACTTCAGTTAATCCTTTCAAACCATGATCGTAAGTGTTTATCATGTGTTAGAAGTGGAGATTGTGAATTACAAAAACTTTCAAGAGATTTAAAAGTAGAAGACGAAGCAAAATATGATGGCGAAAGAAATGAATATAATATTGATACGACTGCTGCTCATATGGTTCGCGATAACAATAAATGTATTCTTTGCCGTCGTTGTTCAGCTGTTTGTGAAAAAGTACAGGCTGTCGGCGTAATTGGTGCAAACGAAAGAGGATTTAAGACCAACCTTGCAAGCGCATTTGAAATGGGTCTAGGAGAAACAAGCTGCGTATCTTGTGGACAGTGTATTGCTGTCTGTCCAGTTGGCGCAATTTATGAAAAAGATTATACCGAAGAAGTATTTGCGGCAATTGCTGATCCTGAGAAGCACGTTGTTGTTCAGGTTGCTCCAGCTGTTCGTGCTGCTATCGGTGAATCCTTTGGTCTTCCAATTGGAACCAATGCAGAAAATCAAATGATCTCTGCTCTTCGCCGCCTAGGCTTTGATAAAGTATTCGATACTGACTTCAGTGCTGACTTAACAATTATGGAAGAAGCTACTGAATTCCTTGATCGTGTTCAAAATGGTGGAAAACTTCCATTAATCACATCTTGTTCTCCAGGATGGATTAAATACTGTGAACACTACTTCCCTGACATGACAGAAAACTTATCATCCTGTAAATCTCCTCAGCAGATGTTTGGTGCAGTTGTTAAAACCTACTATGCAGAAAAGATGGGATGGGATCCAAAAGATATCGTAAGTGTAAGTGTTATGCCATGTACCGCTAAGAAATTTGAAATCGGTCGTGACGATCAAAATGCAGCTGGTGTACCAGATGTAGATATCTCTATTACAACAAGAGAATTAGCTCGTATGATTGAGCGTTCAGGACTTAATTTCTTATCATTACCTACGGATGAGAAATTTGATAATCCTCTTGGGGAATCAACAGGAGCTGCTGTAATCTTTGGCGCAACTGGTGGTGTTATGGAAGCTGCTCTTCGTACTGCTGTATGGAAATTAACCGGCGAGCCTGCGGAATCACCAGTAGAGTTCAAAGAGGTTCGTGGAGTAGAAGGAATCAAAGAGGCTACTTACAATGTAGCAGGCATGGATGTAAAACTTGCGGTTGCATCTGGTCTTGGCAATGCAAAAGCTTTACTTGAAAAAGTAGAGAACGGCGAAGCCGATTATCACTTCATTGAAATCATGGGATGTCCTGGTGGATGTGTAAATGGTGGTGGTCAGCCTCAGGTACCTGCAAGCGTTCGTAACGCAACTGATATTCGTGCACTTCGTGCGAAGGTACTTTATGATTTGGATGAATCCCGAGAGCTTAGAAAATCTCATGAAAATCCAGCAATTATTGAACTTTATGATAACTATCTTGGCGAACCAGGAAGTCATAAAGCACATGAAATGTTGCATACAAGCTATGTAAAGAGAAGCATTAACAAGCACTAATTGACAAATAGAAAAGGGGTTGTGCACTGGTTACTTTAGTGCACAGCCCCTATATTTTTATGGTGATACAAAAAGAATTATCAAAAGAGTTCTTATTTATTTTTTGTATCAAGGAAGAATTCATAAGCTTCCTTATCTGTTGCACCTTTATGCACAACCATATTAACTGCCTGTGCCATAGCTACAGGATTCTGACTCTGGAAGATATTACGTCCCATGTCAACACCTCTTGCACCTTTGCTAATTACTTCATAAGCTAGTGTAAGAGCATCTTTTTCAGCTAATTTCTTTCCACCTGCTACTACAATTGGTACAGGGCAAGCCGCAACGACTTCTTCAAAGTTTTCACAGTTATATGTTTTGATAATATTTGCTCCCATTTCAGCAATAATACGAGTTGCTAATTTAAAGAAACGATCGGTACGTTCCATTTCTTTACCAACTGCTATAACACCCATAGTAGGGACACTGTAACGTAATCCTGCATTGATTGTTCTAGATATATTATCGATGCTAGATAGCTGTCCATCTGCTCCGATAAATGTCTGAACTGCCATACAGTCAGCGTTCATACGAATTGCATCTTCGATATCTACAGCTACAACTTCATGAGAAAGGTCATCATTTAACATAGAAGAACCGGATGTTGTACGAAGTGCAATACCTTTACCGCATTCCGGTGGAACACAAGTACGAAGTGCTCCTCTTGTACCCATTAATACATCTACATGAGGAATTAATTGTGGAATTAATATATCCAATCTTTCCAATCCTGCGGTAGATCCCATGAAATATCCATGATCAAATGCAAACATTACTGAATTTCCACTTACTGGATCAAATATATTAGAAAGATGTTTTTTCATACCCCAATCTAAATTATTTGCACCTTTCACATGAAAGTTTCCTTGATTCGCAAAAGGAATCTCAACTTTATAGTCTTTTGCAATTTTTAAGCCATCTAGGTCTGCCATTTTTTATGCCTCCTTATTTTTTGTGCAATTTGCTTGTTCTAACCAATCGATACTCAAGCGACTAGCTATCATACAAATAAGGGAAGTGCATACTCAAATATCTTGTATACACAGCCCCTTTTTTTAGTTATTTATTACTATTCTAATTATATAATTAGAAACTGTAATCATTTACATTGGTTTCATCGAAAATAACTCGTTCAGGTAACAATACTACACCATTATTGGTATCCGCAGTTGTAGCACCTTCAGATAAGCAATCATTTGCAAGGATTTCACAATCACCAATTCCAGGAATAGAGAGTGTATCGCCAACTTTTACTTCGTTTCCAGCTGCTATATATGCTGCAAGATAGCAACCCATTGCGCCCTGGATACCACAATCCCATAGACCCCATTCATAAAGTACGCCAGCATCACAGTATTCTTTGATAGACTGAGGACTTGCAAATCCTGTAATTGTAACATCATCTTTTCCAAGACCTTTATTCTGAGCAGCTTTTAACTGTCCAGGAAGTGCTGTAGAGTCATTACAGATAATTAAGTCAATATCGGAATAAGCATCTAAGATAGCCGCACCTACAGAAACTGCTTTTTCAGCATCCTGCTCGGAATAGTAGTTATCAGCAACTTTTACCCAGTTTGGATATTTTTCAGCGATGATTGCTTCACCAGCCACCTGCCAAGAGTTCTGGTCAGTTACTGTAGCCTGTGAATAATGCCAAACATATTTTACTTCATCTTTTGCTGGATCAATACCACGTTTTGTTAATGCATCAACAGACATATCTACTAACATTTGTCCTAAAACTTCTGGGGTTCCCTGAGAAACCATTAAAGAACGAGACTCACCATCAGAGTCAGAATCCCATGTACAAACAGTTAATCCAGCGTCTTTTGCTGCTAATAACGCATCCTTAACACCAGCTGCATCAACAGTAGAAATACAGATTGCGTCCGCACCACTTGCTACAGCATTATTGATTACCTGAACCTGATCAGCAACTCCTGCGGAAGCGCTTCCCTGATAATCTACTGTAATTCCCCAGTCAGCAGCATACTTTTGAGCACCAACATTTGCTGCTTCAAAGAATGCATTACCTGTAAGCTTTGGAATAAATACAACTGTTTTACCAGCAATATCTCCACCTTCTGTTGTTTCTGTTGTTTCTGTTGTTGCAGTATCTCCACTCTCTTTTGGAGTAGTTGTTTCGGTATTACCACCACATGCAGTTAAAGATAATACCATGGAGCATGCAAGTACTAGTGACAAAACTTTTTTTAATTTCATAAAATAAACCTCCTTTTTTTATTTATTCAAAAGCATTTTGCTCTGAATAATCCAATACATTTTTGTGCAATTCTTTAATTACTTTCTGAATTTACTAAAGAATGCAAGTGTTTGCGGTCTTGATACGATCGCACGTCCAATTACGACTACGAGTAAAAGTAATCCTACCGGTATATCTAAGTACTGTGTATTTACTTTAAAGCAAAGTGGCAGACCAAATCTTAATATACCTATTACTAAGGATGCAAGTGCTGTTCCAATTGCACTACCTTTTCCTCCTGTACTAAGTGTTCCTCCAAGTACTACTGCTGTAATTATGTTAAGTGTTAAGTTAGAACCTAGATCACTCTTTGCTGTTCCCAGATAAGAGGTTAGCATAATACCGGCAATTGCTGCACTAACAGCAGACAGAACGTATGTGCTCAAAATAACCATTCTTGTATTAATTCCGGAATATTCTGCTGCTTCTTGATTAATACCAACCAAGAATACATTACGTCCATATTTCGATTTGTGTAACAATAAATATGCTACTATAATTAATATAAAAAACAAAATTAACTGACTAGGGATTATTCCAAATAGCTTAAATTTAGAAATTATCTTAAAGTAATCCGGAAATCCGCTGATTCCTTTGTAACTTTCTGTTGCAGATAAGTTCGATACCAATAAAGCAAATCCTGCATACAAGAAACTTCCACCCAATGTGACGACCATCGATTGCACCCCACAGTAGGCAATAAAGAATCCTGAAAGTGCTCCGCAAAGCGCTGCAGCTACCACAGCAATCAAAGCTGCAACCCAGATATTCAAGCCTCCATCTTGCCAACCAACACCAATAATAATGGATGTAAGACCTACGATAGATGCTGCCTGAATATCAATACCTCCGGTTATCATAACAAACGTTACAAACAAAGCTATTATACAAATTGCAATAAAATCATTAACACTTGCTAATAAAACTCTTGGCATTAAGAATTTTGAATTTGCTAGACCAAATACCACAAATTCTATAATTAAAACACAAAATAAAAAGCTGTCCCAGTTAAAAAGAGTTTTTTTCATCGTTGACTTATTCATGCCTATTCTCCTCCTTTTGGGTTGCTATATTTGTTGCTCTTGCTGTCAATCGTTCACGTCTAATTTTTTCAGAGGCATGACGCTGCATTAAGGAATCCACAACTACAATCGTAATTAACATAAATCCCGTAATTGTATTATCGTAATCCGAGGAAAATCCCATAAATACTAAGATACGGCTTACACTAGACATAATAACTGCACCTATGGATGCACCTATAACACTGCCAAGACCACCTGTTAAACTAATGCCACCAATAACACAAGCTGCAACTGCCTTCATTTCGTATCCGTTACCAGCTATTGCTGTAACAAATCCAATACGAGATGCATAAATAATACTAGCTACTGCTGCTAATACGCCGCAAAAAACATATGCCCAAATCTTTGTTTGAACTGCAGGAATACCAACTAGGATAGCTCCTCCTGCATTATCTCCGACAGCGATAAAATATTTACCTTTTTTGGTCTTTGTAAGTATTAAATGTATTACGATTACTGCTACTAAAGCAACTGCATAGTAAACAGTTAAATTTCCCAATAATGGTTTAGATGAATAGGATGTGAACTTTGCAGGTAAGTTTTCTACCCAAGCTCCGCCGGCATAAACATAAATCAGACCACGAAGAAGTCCATTTGTACCTAATGTAAAAATTAAAGATGGTATTTTCAGGCAAGCAACACCCCAGCCATTAAATAAACCAATTAATGCACCAATTGTTATTCCTACTGCAAATGCAAACATCCAGTTGTGTCCATCTCGCAATAAAGATCCTACTACCGTTGCTGAAAATCCTAGGTTTGCACCAATAGAAACATCAATTTCACCGGTAAAAATAGTAAAAGCCATACCTACTGCAAGTAAGGTAAATACCACACTGTCATTAAAACAAGCCAAAATGTTGGATGCTGTTAAAAATTCAGAGTTAATAAAACCAACTATTAAAAATAGTACAATCAAGAACAGTAAGCTGCTCGCTTCTCGTGTCTTTGTGAGTTTTTTTATTAAAGTCATACACCCACCTCTTTCTCTGTATTTACATCAAATGCTGCTGCCATCAGATTATCCTGATTGATCTCATTTTTTGAAAATTCTGCATTTATGTGTCCTTGGAATACGGATACTGCACGATCGGAAAGTTCTACAATCTCTTCCATGTCGGAAGAAATGAGCAAAACAGATACGCCCTGTTTTCTCAACTCTTTTATGATTGTATATACATCTCCACGAGCACCTGCATCAATACCACGGGTTGGTTCATCTAAAATTACTACCTTAGGATTTGTTGAAAGGCTTCGTCCAATTACAATTTTTTGTTGATTTCCACCAGAAAGACTTCCCGCAAGCTGTGATTGTCCAGTTACTTTAATACGAAAATCGTCTATATACTTTTGTGTTACTTCATACTCTTTCTTCCTATTTAAAAAGAATCTTCCCATAGACTTATCCGAAAGTTTTGCTGAAGTTGTATTCACTGCTACATCAGCAATCTTAAATAGCCCGTGTAAGTGTCTGTCTTCTGGCACATAATTAAGTCCAGCCTCGAGTACCTTCTTCGTAGAAAGACAAGTAATGTCTTTTCCATCTAGAATTACCTTTCCACCTAAGACTTTATCTCTTCCAAAAATTGTAGTAGCAAGTTCGGTACGTCCTGCTCCAACTACACCGGCCACCCCAAGAATCTCTCCTGGATAAAGTTTGAGAAAAATATTATTGAATCCATATCCACTAAAATCTTTCAATTCTAATACAGGATTTGCTTTTTCATAATCAACGAAGTGTTCTACTTCCTCTTCTTTTTCTTTCTTTTCTTCTTTATTAGGAGGTAAAAGACCAATTACCAGTGATTCTTTTGTAAACTCATTAACATCGCCGCTTAATGTAATAACACCATCACGCATTATTGCAACACTCGTCGAGATTTCAAAAACCTCTGTTAATCGATGTGTAATGTAAATAATAGAAATTCCTTTCGAACTTAAATCATTAACACATTCGAATAAACTTTTTACTTCATCAAATGTTAATGCACTGGTTGGCTCATCTAAGATTAAGATCTGAGCCTGACGAAGTAAACCTCTTAGAATTTCTACCAACTGCTGTTCTGCTATAGAAAGACTGCTTGCCTTCCGATTTAAATCCAAATTCCAACCAACTTCTTTAATCTGTGCCACGAGTCTTTTATGCAGTTCAGTTGATTTTTCTTCAAACCCAATTATTATATTTTCTTCTACCGTCATATTAGGAAATAACATAGGCTCCTGTGGAACCATATAAATTCCATTTGCAAGCGCGACTGACGGTTTTGTCAAATGCACTTGTTCTCCTCTGATAAAAATACCACCTTCATCCGGTTGATGAATTCCCATAATAATTTTCATTAGAGTACTTTTACCAGCACCATTTCCTCCAACTAAAGATATTACTTCGCCTTCGCGTAATTCCAGGTTAATTCCTTTCAAAACCTGATTCAATCCAAATGACTTATGTATATTTCGAATGGTTAGCAACGTATTTTTATCAGATTCTCCAGTTTTTTGCATTTTCTTTCCTCCCATTCTTAACACAACATTTGTGTGTTGTTAAATATTTTGTTCTTTAAAACAATCATACGTTACCCTACAACATTTGTCAACAGGAAAAACATTATTTGCACAACCATTTTTATTTTTTTACTGATTTTATTGTGCATTTTTTTCCATATTCCAACCCATACGTCTACTTTTTAACTGTTTCTCTCTATTTATCCATTGCTTCTATTTATTTTTACTTGCACATTGACTTTTTGTTTTCCTGTTGTTATACTATGTCTAAGCAAAACATTTGATTCACATCTAAACATATGTATCCTTTCGTAAGATTCTAATTCTTGATACAATGTGACATAATTTTGATTTCTTATAATACAAATGTGGTTTCGAATTTTATTTGTATAGGAATCTTTGAATCATGTATAATGGAATAAAAAGTAAATCAATCAATAACAAGGGAGAAGAATATTATGTATGATGCTGAAACCAATTATGAGCAAAATTTAATGATCAAGGTCGCTTGGTATTATTATATGGAAAATATGACTCAACAAGCGATAGCAGACAATCTGGGAATTTCTCGCATGCGTGTCATTAAACTATTAGACCGAGCTAGGCATACAGGAATAGTACAATTTAAAATATCTTCATCATTTGACAAAAGACATTCATTAGAAAATAGTCTTATAGAAAAATATAATTTAAAGGACTGTTATGTAGTTCCAACAAACCCAAACCCTGCAGGTGTAAATGATACAATAGCCAAAGCTGCTTATATTTACATTGCAAATCACATAACAGACAATTGTTACATTAATTTTGGGTATGGTGATACTTCCTCTAAGACCATAGGTTATTTAGCCAGAAATCTAGAAACTCAAGTATCCTATGTATCTTTAACCGGCGGAGTGGGTTATTATTTACCAAATTCCGCATCTAATATTTTCAATGCTAAATTGTATTTAATCCCTTCACCACTGATCATGTCTTCAAAAGAAATGGCGGAAGCCATTCGTAATGAAGGTTCTGTTCAAGAAGTGACCAGTATGATCAAGCTTGCAAGTATGACCATTGTAGGTATCGGCGCTATGAATGATGATGCAACCATATTAAAATCCTCCATGCTAAGTCACAATGACTTCTTATTATTAAACATGAAAGGTGCCGTTGGTGATGTAATTTGTCATTTTATAGATAAAGACGGAAACTTAGTAGATAATGATATCGATTCCCGTTTAATTAACGTTTCTTTAAACACTTTAAAACAGTTGGAAAACGTGATTGGAGTAGCTGCAGGAGCGCAAAAAGTACCCGCTATTGCCGCTGCACTAAAGGGTGGTTATATTGATATTATAATAACAGATGAGGGTACGGCAGAATTATTATGCCAAGAATAGATTTATAATTTTTTAAAGGAGGTATTGTTAATGGGAAAATATTTAATGGCCTTAGATGCCGGAACAGGTAGCGTTCGTGCAGTTATTTTTGATCTCGAAGGCAATCAATTAGGGGTTTCACAACAAGAATGGGAGCACAAAGAAGATTCTCGCTTTCCAGGTTCTATGAATTTTGATTGGGTGCATAACTGGGAATTAGCTTCTGGATGTATTCGCGATGTATTGAAGGAAACGCAAATTGATCCAAAAGAAATTGCTGCTATTTCTACCACATGTATGCGTGAGGGCATTGTTCTTTATGACAAGAACTACAACGAAATTTGGGCATGTGCTAACGTAGATGCACGTTCCAACGATGAAGTTATACAGCTGATAAACAAATCTCCAGAATTAGAAGAAGAACTCTATAAAGTATCCGGTCAAACGTATGCTTTGGGTGCATTACCACGTATTCTATGGGTAAAAAATAAAATGCCAGACATTTATGAAAACACCGCTTATGTTGGTATGTTCAACGATTGGTTAATCCTAAAATTAACCGGTGTTATGTCTATCGAACCAAGCAATGGTTGCACCACCGGCATTTTTGATTTAGCGACTAGAAATTGGGATAAAACCATCATGGAAAGAATCGGTCTCAAAACCGATATATTCCCACCTGTATTTGAGAGTGGAACCATCGTTGCAACAGTTAGTGATGCTGGTGCAACAGAAACTGGTCTAACTACTGGTATTCCAGTAGTAGCAGGCGGCGGAGACGCTCAATTAGGTTGCATTGGAGTTGGTCTTGTATCTCCTTCACAAGGTGCTGTTTTTGGCGGAAGCTTTTGGCAGTTTGAATACAATACCCCGGTTGTCAAAACCGATGACAAATGCCGTGTGCGTGTAAATTGTCACGCGCTACCTAACTTATGGCAATACGAAGCTTTGGCTTTTTATCCAGGGCTTATCATGAGATGGTATCGTGATTCCTTTTGTCAGCTAGAGAAACAAGTAGCAAAAGAAACTGGCCGCGATGTATATGATTTAATGAATGAAGAAGCAGAGAAAATACCTGCTGGCTGTTATGGCATGTTTTGTACCTTCTCTGATGTTATGAATTACATAAGTTGGAAACATGCTGCTCCTACTTTTACAAACTTTTCATTGGACCCAGAAAAATTTAATCGCTATACATTCTATCGTGCCATTATGGAAAATTCTGCAATGGTTACCAAAGGAAACATTGAGTTGGTTGCATCTGTAACAGGAGATTCTCCTTCTGAAATTATTTTTGCTTCCGGCGCTTCTAAGAGCCCACTTTGGTGTCAAATTTTATCAGATGTATTAAATATACCTGTTCATGTACCAAAAGTAAAAGAAGCTACTGCCCTCGGCGCTGCAATTTTAGCGGGCAAAGGCGTTGGTATATATACAGATGTAACGGAAACTGTTAAAAAAGTAGTTAAGATTGAGAAAACCTATTATCCAAACTCTGAAAATAATAAGGTTTACAACGATATGTATGTAAATTGGAGAAAAGTGTATGCTGCCCAATTAGAATTAGCCAATGAAAACATCACAAAAAATATGTGGTCGGCACCAGGGGTGTAAACCATTTATTTCATAAATAACACGCGATCACAAGGAGGTTTTAAACATATGTTTATAATTGATGAAAAAGACAACGATTACCGCTTCGGCGACAGCGGTCCAAAATATCTAATGAAAGGACCACGTTCTAATTTTGCCATTGTACAGTTTCAGGCAGGTCAGGACTTTAAAGCTCACTATCACAATATTATGGAAGAAAACTTTTATATTCTCGAAGGTGAAGTAGATATTGAAGTTGACGGAGTAGTACATCATTTGTCCAAAGGACAGATGATTCATATCGATCCAACAGAAGTTCATTATGTAATTAACCGTTCCAACAACGTAGTAAGAATGGTTTCTACATTAGCTCCTTTCGAAGAAATCGATAAAATTGAAGTTGATTTATAGGTTATTCTATAAATAAAAGTATCACAAAAGAGTGTTAACATCCCTAATTAACATTTTGTAAATCCCCAAAAAAACAGAAAGTAAAAGAAGTGTATGAACCCTTTCTTTTACTTTCTGTTTTTATTGTTTTTGCATTCTATTTTTTATTGTTTTTACATTCTATTTTTAATTGACTTTATTTTTTAATCTCGCGAACACTTTCGCCCTTTACTAGTATATATGGCGTTACCTCTCGTACCGCAACAGCATTTCGCTCGATGCAGTTTAAAAGAATTTCTACACTCTTTTTTGCAATACTTTTATGTTGCTGCTGGATTGTAGTGAGCTTCGGATTATAATATTTTGCTAATTCAATTCCATCGAATCCCATAACTGAAATCTCTTCCGGAACCTTTATCCCCCGATCTTTTAATGCACAAATGGCACCAATTGCAGTAACATCACTCATTGCAAATACTGCTGTTACATTTGCATTCTTCGAAAGCATGCGTTCCATTGCACGATAGGAACTATCAAAGGAGAACTTTGACTTTTCATAGTTTTTCTCTTTTTCAAACGGTAAGTTGTGTTCTTCAAAGCTCTTTTTACATCCAATGAGACGCTGTTGGCTGGTATAGGAAATATCCAAATCACCACCAATAATGCCGATTTGCTTATGACCTAGCTGGATGAGATAATCAACTGCACATTTTGCACTTTCTATATCATCCGTTCCAACGCAGGATAAGTTATCAAACTCTTCTGACTCAATCACGTTCGTAACAAGTACGCATGGTACACTAACACATTTAAACTTATCCTTGAATCCAGGAGGGTTACCACCTAGAAAAAGAATACCCAGAGGTTTTCTTTCTCTGCACAACCGAAGCGCCTCTTCTATTTCGTTATCATATTCATCCATATAGTAAACAAACACAGAATATGCAGACTGCTCAATCAAGTTTTGCAATTGCTCTACGATGTTTGCAAACAGCATGTTTGAAGTACCTTTTACTAAAACAGCGATACTTTTACTCATTTGTTGTTTTAAATGTTTTGCGTTATCATTCGGCACAAAATTACGTGACGCTACAACTTCTTCAATTTTAGCCTTAGCAATCGGACTAACATCTGGATGTTTATTCAAAACACGAGATACCGTACTAACCGAATAGCCAGATTCTTTCGCAATGTCCTTAATTGTCATCTCTCATCACCTTATCTCTTCGTTTACACTGATTAACCTTTCACAGCACCGGCTACTACACCTTCAATAATATGTTTCTGACAAGCCAAGTAAAAAATTATAATTGGAATGATTGCCAAAACTAACATTGCCATCATAGCTCCCATATCGATAGAACCATAACCACCTCTTAAATACTGGATTGCAATTGGAATCGTTTTGTACTTTTTCATATCCAATACTAAGTATGGCAATAAATAATCATTCCAAATCCACATTACTTGTAAAATAGCTACCGTAATTGCCGTTGGTTTTAATATAGGAAATACCACCTGAAAAAATGTCTGCAATGGATTGCAACCATCTATCATTGCTGCTTCTTCAATTTCCAAAGGAATTGATTTTACAAATCCACAAAACATAAATACGGACAGTCCAGCCCCAAAACCTAAATATACTATAACAATTCCGACCGGATTACTCAAGTGTAACATATTTGCTACTTTTGATAAAGTAAACATAACCATCTGGAACGGTACAATCATAGAGAATAAACATAAATAATAAATTCCGGCAGTAAATTTGTTTTTTACTCTGGTAATAAACCATGCACACATAGAAGTACAAAGAATGATAAGTGCAGTGGATGCTAAAGTAATAAATAAGGAATATCCAAATGCCTCAAAGAATCCCGTCTTTTCAATTCCCGAAATATAATTTTCGAATCCAACGTACATCTTTTCATTTGGAAACTGGAATGGTCGTTTGCTGATATAAACCTTCTTCTTAAATGAGTTCATGCATACAATCACAATTGGACAAACGTACAGGATTGCAATAATCGAAAATATTGTAGTTAAAAGTAGTCCGTGTTTTGATTTTCTTGTTTCCATTATTGCTGCACCTCCTTTGTTCTAGTTAATCGAATCTGTATCAATGCTATTAAAGCTACCAGAACAAAGAATACTACCGCTTTTGCTTGACCAACACCTTCCCATCCAACTCTTCCATAGAATGTATTGTAGATATTAAGAGCTAGCATTTCAGACATATTAGATGGCTCACCGGCTGTTAACGCCAAGTTCTGGTCAAATAACTTAAATGAGTTTGTTAATGTTAGGAAAGTACAAATTGTAATGGCAGGCATAACCATAGGGATAGTAACACTTTTCAGTATCTGCCATGCACTTGCTCCATCCATTTTTGCAGCCTCAATCAATTCGCCTGGTATATTTTGAATACCAGCAATATAAATAATCATCATATATCCAATTTGCTGCCAGTTCATAAGGATAATCAATCCGACAAATCCATATGCAGAATTATATGTTAGGGTACGATCAAACTGAAGTAAGACACCATTCATGATTAATTGCCATATGTATCCCAATATAATACCACCAATTAAGTTTGGCATAAAGAATACGGTTCTAAAAATATTGGTTCCTTTAATTCCTTTTGTTAAAAGCATCGCAACTACAAATGCCAATACATTTATTGTTATAACACTAGCGATTGTAAATAATGCCGTATACCATAATGCATGGACAAATGTTTCATCCTGAAAAATTCGAAAGTAATTTTTTACTCCTACGAACTTAGCATCAGTAACTGTGGTAAATTCACAAAACGACAAATAGATGCCCATAATAAAGGGAACTATAAAACCGATTGCAAAAGCAATCAAAGTTGGAAGTGCAAAAATCGGAAAATATTTTTTTATTGATTTTTCCATATATTTTTCCTTTCTATTTCATAAATGGGTGAGCAATTGCTCGCCCACCCATTTAATCTTTTGATACAATGAATAACTAGTAGATTATTTGCTTGCTGCGTATTCTTTTGCCCAACCATCAACGAATGCGGTTTTAACTGCAGACCAATCGCCAGTACCTTGAGCATATTCAAGTAATGCGCTACCTACACCATTTTTCCATTCTTCGGATGGCATAGTTGTAAATGTCCAAGAAACTGCTGTTTTACCAGCTGCAATGTAGTCATTTGCTGCGCTAAGTAATGGGTTAGCTGCTAAATATTCTTCTGTAAAAGTTGTGAATGGTGTAACAAATCCCATTTCATTAGCAACACAATCTCTTCCTTCATCACTTGATACAACCCAAGCTAAAAAGTCTAGCGTTGCCTGAATGTCTCCTTTTGAAGCATTCTTGTTTACACACCAGAAGTTTTCAGAACCTGTGCAAAGTCCTTGATTTTCTTCTCCATCAACTCCAATGTAGATTGGAAGCATTCCAATATCTTCGTCTGCTACGTCATTGCCTGCGATATCACCATAAGCCCATGTACCATTCTGATAGAATACTGCTTCCCCTAAAGCAAATTCAGATGCTGCATCCTCACCAGTTTTGCTGGATAATAAATTAGGGCTGCAAGTTGAATTGTTGATATATAAATCAAAAATCTGTTTGTAGTTGTCTAAGTATGTACCTTTGATTGCCTCTGTTGAGCCAATTCCATCCTGCTGATATTCATAATAGATAGGAAGGTTAGCTAAATGAGTTTTAAATCTCCAATCACTACTTGAATCCATACCAGTAGAAGCAAATGCTCCCTCTACACCTAAGTCTTCTTTATGTGACTGAATTCCTTCTGCTACTGCTTTTAATGTTGCGAAGTTCGTGATTTCATCTGCAGATTTAATTACTGCATCTGGTAATTCACAATATTTTGCTATCAAAGCTTTATTATAGATAATTCCGTATGTTTCAATAACGTAAGCGATACCCATAACTTCACCTGCATCACCTTTTAATGCGAAATCATCACTCTTTAAATAAGAATATAATTCACTATCTTTTAAATCATAGCAATAATCTTTCCAAGAAGCTAAACCAACCGGTCCGTTTACCTGGAATAGGGTAGGTGCTTCTGTTTTAGCCATTTCTGACTTTAATGTAGACTCATATGTACCGGATGCTGCAGTAACAACGGTAACTTCAACGCCTGTTTGCTCTGTATACTTTTTGGCTAACCCTTCCCACTGTTCAGCTTGCTCTGGTTTGAAATTTAAGTAATAAACCGAACCATCTGTTGCTTCTGCGTTACCTTCATCTGCAACTTCTTCTTGAGCTTTTGGTGTATCCTCCGTTGTTGTTGTCTCTCCTTTGCTTCCACAGCCAGCTAACATCGCCGATGTAGTTGTTAGCACTAGGAACAGCGCTAATAATTTTTTTCTCATAATAAAACCCTCCTAATTTAATAAATCAGTTGTCCGAAAACGTTTCTGGTAACGTTTCCAGTTGATACATTAAATATATACCCATTTGATATATTTTGCAATAGTTATTTCATATTTTGTATAATAGCAATATGATTGACAATTACATTTTGTGCAATTTCACAATATTTTAGACATAAACCCAATTTTTTTTAAATTATAGAATGCTTTATTCTAATCACTTTTTAAGAAAGTTCAACTTTCTTAATACTTTTTCTTCAAATACTCGCATTTACCTTGACAGATTTGTATGTACTGGTTAAAATAATAGTAACTATTACTATTATTTTAACTTGGAGGTCTATATGTCAAATGCAAAGTTTAGTCGGCAACGAGAGGCAATTCGAGAGTATTTAGCTAGTACTAAATCACATCCAACTGCAGACATGGTTTATAATCAAATACAATCCATTTACCCAAATATAAGCTTAGGTACGGTTTATCGAAACTTGAATCTGCTGGTAGAGCAGGGGGATGCAATCAAATTGTCCTGTGGCGACGGCATGGAGCATTTTGATTATGATACATCAGAGCACTATCATTTTATCTGTAAGAACTGTGGAAATGTCATAGATCTTAACATGGAATCTATCAATCATATTAACACCATTGCTGGTTCTGTTTTTGATGGAAAAATTGATGGCAGCATAACCTATTTTTACGGAATTTGTCCAGCTTGTTTATCGGATACAAGTAAGTAAAAGCTTTTTCAAAAAAGTATTGACAAAGTTTAAGAAACAAGTTAATATGTTTATATCAGTAATGATTACTGTTATCGTTTGCAGTATTTCGTATTGAATACATTATGAAAGAAATTGAAATACAAGATAAACTTATTAAAGAAAAGGAGATATTATTATGAAGAAATTTGTATGTAGCGTATGTGGTTATGTTCACGAGGGAGATTCTGCACCGGAGGCATGTCCTCAATGTAAAGCACCAGCTTCTAAGTTCAAAGAACAGACTGGAAGCAGAGAATGGGCTTGCGAACACGTTGTAGGTGTTGCTCAGGGCGTAAGCGAAGATATCCTTGAAGATTTAAGAGCTAACTTTTCGGGTGAATGTTCTGAAGTTGGAATGTATTTGGCAATGTCAAGAGTTGCTCATAGAGAAGGCTATCCAGAGATCGGTCTATACTGGGAAAAAGCTGCTTTTGAAGAAGCAGAGCATGCTGCAAAATTTGCTGAATTATTAGGCGAAATTATAACAGACAGTACTAAGAAAAACTTAGAGCTTAGAATTGATGCAGAAAACGGAGCTACTGCAGGTAAATTTGACCTTGCGAAACGTGCAAAAGCTGCTAACTTGGATGCAATCCATGATACTGTACATGAAATGGCAAAAGATGAAGCTCGACACGGTAAAGCATTTGAAGGTCTTTACAACCGTTATTTTGGAGCTTAATACAGCAACTAAAACGACTTATTTTGTCGATACATTACAAGATGGAGGGGTGCGATTTTACTATCAAACCCTTCCATCTTATTATTCAAAAATATTTTTACCAGCATATTTTTCCTTTTGGAGCAGAACAGACGGCTAATGCTAAAAATTTATTCATTTACAGTAATTGAATCAAGAATTTTATGAATCTCATCATCTGATAAATTCGTAAACGTTAAAATTTCAGAATACTCATCATAGGAAATCAATACAGTTGTTCTTGTTACACCCGTTTCTATATCATCACTTAGTTCAAATATATTTCCATTATCGGAAACATACTCTCTTTGATTGGTAGTTGGCATTGTACTTGTAATAACAGCGTTATCAACCTCTTTTCCATCCCAGTTTAAATTTTTTTGATTATCCAATGTAAATTCTCCATCGGCATACTTAAAGTTTGAGACTAATTCAGCCATGTTTGCTGCGGTATCCTCTTCATGTATATACTCTGTATACTGAACATTTCCATTTAGTGTATATACATTATTAAAAATATTGGGCATATTGGTATCTTGATAAGCTGTTTCATAATCCTTATATGTGTACTCTGTAACATCAACCACATTCTCTTCTTCCTTCCAGTTGATTCTGTCATCTGAATAATAAGTTGAATGCGTTTCCTTTCGAACTTCTTTAGAAATCCATTTCATACCTTCGCTGCCTGACTCTGTTGATAGGATGTCTGTACTAACTTTAGTATCAGAAAGTAAACTATTTTCCATGCTAATATCTCCATTTGTTCCAACATTCACATCAGCACTTTCTGTTATCAGACCATATTCCATTTGCTGTACATTTCTAAAATGCTGTACTGCTGCAAAGGCAGTACTACCAGTTACTCCAATTATTAATAATGCAGCTGCCACTTTAAAAATTTTCTTCTTTAATTTCATCTTTTCTGATTTCCTCTCTTTTAACTTTAATCTGAAAACGAAATCCCTTGGCATTGTCACATTAGTATCTAAACTTTGCAGTTCACAAAGTCTATTTGATAAAATTTCAGCCTGAACAAATTCTTCATTTTCAATCGCTATATTAATTTTCTTCTTCAAAGTTGCAACTTCGATTTCTATATTCTCCTTCATATTAGCCACTCCTTTCAATTTACTCAGTCACGCGTTAACTGTACATCTATATATGCATTTTTTTATGAAATGTAACACATCAAAATACATTCAGTTCTAATTTTTTAACAATACTCTTGACTTCTTTCCTTAGTCTTACATATTTCATTCGCAATGCTACATCACTAATTCCAAGTTCCTTTGCGATGTCATGCATTGTCCTATGTTCCAAATAATATTTCTCATATAATATTTGGTTATTTTCCGAAAGTGTTAATAAAACTTTCCCCTCATATTCAGTCTCATCAATATTGGAATCATATCTTTTACAAATTTCATCAAAAATATCGTCCTGCTCACCAGCAATTTGTTCCTCTGGTGCTATCAATATCTCTTTCCTTGAACTTCGAAAATACTCTAATGTCAGATTTTTTGCTGTCTTATATAAAAAAGCTATCGGTTTCTCGTGATTTGAGAATTCAGTCCCCTTCTTATACGCAATTAAAAAAACTTCCTGCGTTAAATCCTCTGCGCATTCTCTGCTATTAACCATGCCTAGGATATATTTATAAATGCGTGCATAATTTTCTTTACATATTATTTCAAAATCAGTCAAGTTCATTCACCTCCACTTTATATATGCAGATAATTCATGCTTGTAACAAAATATTTGAAGTATTTCTCAATTATTTATTAAATCCCAATAAATATAATGTGTATTTTTAACTATTGCAAATCAACTTAATAGCGGTCTATACTCACACTCCGTACTTTAATATAATTGCATATCGATTATTAATATTATAGATAGATTGAGGGATAATCTAGGAACAGCTAAGCAAAAAAACAAGGACTGTCAATATAGTCCTTGTTTTTATATGTTTCGCTATATTTTGTTTAATTGAAACCATAAATTTTTTGAGATAGCTGATACCCTAAGATAATAATCTTTCGACCCGCTCTTCCCTTTAATTGCATCGAACGACCTAGTGTTTTATTTTTTACTGCATGATAAAGACGCTTGTTCTCTTCTTCTAAGAATTCCCACAACTCTTCCTTTTTTTCAAAGCTTTCGTCAGAACCTTCTTTTAAGAGTAAAACCGTGCATACTGCCATCATCATAGCAAGATATTTTGCCATATAATTTCTGAGTTTGCGATTCTTTACTTTTGATAAATCGTGTGATTGAATCATAAATTTCGTTATCTTAATCTGTTGATCTACACGTCCAATCATGACATTTTCATTTACGGATTGATCTTCTCTTCCAATATAATACCGATATAAATCAACATCTAAATAATACATAGTCATTACCATTGGAAGTGGCTGATATACAAAGATGTTATCCACATAGAAGGTATGCTTTGGAAGCTCTAATCCACACTCACGCAAGAGATTGGTGCGGTAAATAACAGAATGCATTAAGATATTCTGACTTGTCTTAAAATGCATGATATCCGACCAACTAAATATTTTTCCTTTTGGCAATGCCGTACGATAATCAATCACTTTTTGCTTGTTCGCCGATACCTTTTCATATACATAATTACAAATAAGCATATCTAAATTAGTGGCACCTTCCACCATGGTCTTAAGGAGCGCAAGTACCTTTTTAAGTGCTTCCTCTTGTACCCAGTCGTCGCTATCCACTACTTTATAATAAAGTCCCGTTGCATTACGAAGCCCTGTATTAACAGCTTCTCCATGCCCCCCATTTTGCTGATGTATGGAGCGCACTATTGTTGGATATTTTTCAGCATACGCATCGGCTATTTTTGCAGTATCATCTTTTGAACCATCATCGACAATCAATATTTCGATATCGTCTCCCCCAACCAAAAGACTCTCGATTGCATGATTCATATATTCTTGTGAATTATAGCAAGGTATTGCTACACTCAATAATTTCATTTTTTATCCCTCCTGGCAAGTAAAGTTTTCTACATAACCTTAGAAATATCTAAAGCTCTCTTTACAATGGCATCAATGTTATAGTATTTATATTCCGCTAATCTTCCTAATAAGTGGAAATTTGGAATTTGTTTTACTAATGATACGTATTTATCATATAAAGCTAAATTCTCAGGATTAATAATTGCATAGTACGGGATTTCGCCGTTTTCTCCACTATAAGGAATCGGATATTCTTTCATTATAGTAGTTCCATCCACTTTTTGACCTGTCAAGTAAGGATATTCTGTAATACGTGTAAAGTCCTCTGTAACCGTATAATTAACCACCCCATGCGACTGAAATGGGCCGTTTTGATAGTACTGCGTCTTAAATATCAAAGAACGATATGGAAGTTGTCCAAACTTACAATCAAAGAACTCATCAAGTGCTCCAGTAAATATAACTTCTCCTTCAAATACGCTACCTTCAAAATAAACATGATCCTCTTTAATTTCAATTAGATCCTTTGCCGGCGTGTTCAATTGAACACTTATATTTTCATGGTCTAACATCGATTCAAAAAGTTTTGTATAACCTTCTTGTGGTAATCCTTGATAAGTATCTTGGAAATACCGATTATCATAAGACAATATAACTGGAACACGACCAGAAACAGAAGGATCAATTTCTTCTGGTTTTTGGCCCCACTGCTTCATGGTATATTTAAGAAATATATTTTCATATACGTATTCCGCAATTTCCTGAATTTCAGTATCTTTATTTTCTCTTAGTTCAAGTATTGGTACCTTTATATTTTCACCATAGGCTGCTATTAGTTTATCTTTTATGCGATTCGCTTTTTCCTTATCATAGACACAAAAAAGTGTATTCAAATTGAACGGGATCGGTAATAATTCACCATATATATTACCCACAACTTCATGAGAATACTTATACCAATTTGTAAAACGAGATAGGTATTCATATACATCCGTTAAATTCGTGTGAAATATATGTGGTCCATATTTGTGTATTCTTATTCCATGTTCATCGAGCAAATCATACGCATTTCCTCCAATATGATCTCTTTGCTCTATAATTAATACTTTTTTCCCTTTATCGGCTAATTCTCTGCTAAGAACTGCACCTGCAAAACCACAGCCAATTATAATACTATCAAACATTGTAGTCTCCTATCTTCGTCATGCTAATAAACTCTCATTAAGTAATATTCTACACAAAAATTTACCATTTTACAATGCCTCGCAACTATTTTTCTTATTGTTCATTTATCTATTCTATGATATAATAATCCCACCAATGTAACTTGTATATAAATCTGATAGGAGGACTGTAATGTCATTTGGAAAAAATCTGGAGCGTATTCGAAAAGGAAAAAAAATGAGTCAGGCAAAACTTGGCGAGCTATTAGGATTAACACAGCAAATGGTTAGTAGTTATGAGAAAGATTTGTCCTCTCCAAATGTTGATGTGCTTATTAAAATCGCAGATTATTTCAATGTCTCAATTGATTCGTTAGTTGAGCATGTAGTAAAAAAACCGGATGATGATAATTCACAATCTCGTTTTTTACGTTATTATGAAAACCTAAATGAAAATGACCGTGACAAATGTATTACCATTGTACAAACACTTTTAGAGGATCGCGAAATGAGTCAACATAGAAAAAGCCGTAAAAGCAATTAATTTATTTAAGCATATAAAAAGAAACGATTTCTTGGATTTCCAAAAAATCGTTTCTTTTTTTATTCTATTATTTAGATTTTATATATGGTTTACCATTCGCTGCAGGAACTCTTGATTTACCTACAAAGAGTATTAAAGCAACAACCGTAACAACATAAGGAATCATAGAAATTAAGTTTGGAGAAACAATATTTCCTGATCCTAAAAGTACTTTTAATCCACTGCAGAAACCAAATAATAAACAAGCGTACATCGCGCCCTGTGGTTTGAATTTACCAAAGATTACTGCTGCAATCGCAATAAAACCTTGACCTACAATTACAATAGGTTTGAACTGGTTTACCGTTGCTAATGTAACATACGCTCCACCAAGTCCAGCTAAGAATCCAGATAAGATAACACTGATATAACGTACACGGAATACATTAATACCTAATGTATCACATGCTGTTGGATGTTCACCAACTGCACGAAGTCTCATTCCAAATCTTGTTTTATAGAAAACAAACCATACAACAACTACTAATAAAAATACCAAGTATGCAACGGAATATACATTTAATACATTCTTCCAGAAGGTACCTGCTTTGAAAACACCATCAAAAAGTTTAGGAAGTTTCCAAGCACTATCAATAGCCGGTGTATCCGATGAGTTAAATAACATTTTAGCCAAGAAAACCGCAATACCTGGTGCTAAAAAGTTAATTGCTGTACCAGTTATTGTCTGGTCAGCTGCTAAAGATACACATGCAACTGCGTGAAGCAATCCAAATAATGCTCCCGCTAGCCCACCACATAGGAATGCTAACCAACCATTATGTGAATAATAAGCAACAACTGCTCCAGTAAAAGCACCAATCGTCATCATACCTTCAATACCAATGTTAACTACACCACTACGTTCTGAGAAGCATGAACCTAATGCTGCAAATAAAAGCGGAGGAGTTGCAATTAAAGTTGCATTAATAATTAAACCTAAATTACTGATAAATGCATCCATGTTTATTTAACCTCCTTTTTTAAACTTTTTTTACTGAAAAGTGCTTTGAATACATGGGAAATAGCAATGAAAAATACGATACAACCCATAATAATTTTTATAATTTCAGAAGGTGCTCCAACAAGGTTTAATTTAGATCCACCATATTTCATAGCTCCATAAAATAAACCAGCAAAGATACATCCAATTGGGTTAGATGCACCAATAAGTGCAACGGTAATACCATCAAATCCAAAACCTTCCTGTGAAGAGTACTGGCTGATTCTCATGGACATACCCATAAGCTGCATAGCACCACCAAGACCTGCAAGTCCACCAGAAATAGCCATAGCTGTCATAACAGCACGATTTACACTGATTCCGCCATACTCTGCAGCAGTTCTGTTAAATCCTACGGCACGCAACTGATATCCTAGCGTTGTTTTATTGATGATAAAATAAATAAGTATTGCAGCTGCGATTGCTACAAGTATACCCCAGTTTGCATTTGGACCAAATGTTTTAGCATCTAGAAAAGGCATTGTAATTTTTGCAGAATCTAAAACATCCTTTGTAGCCTCTCCACCGCCAACTTTGTGAAGAGCTGTAAAGTTCATAACATAGTTTGATAAGTAAAAAGCAATCCAGTTAAACATAATCATGGAAAGTACTTCATTAATTCCACATCTAACTTTCAAATAAGCAACAATAATTCCCCAGATAGCTCCAGCTACTACAGCAGCAGCAAAGCATAAAAGTATATGTAGTGGTTTTGGAAGGTCAAATAAAATACCTACCACACAAGCTGCTAATGTTCCGACTACAAACTGGCCTTCCGCTCCGATATTAAATACACCTGTACGGAATGAGAAACCAACCGATAATCCTGTAAATATTAATGGAGTTGCATATACGATAGACCAAATCATGAATTTGGGTTTACTAAAAACTCCTTCAAAAAGAGTTTTATATGCTTCAACCGGGCTAATCTTTGCGATTACTAACATGATTGCACCAACTGCAAATCCAATAAGTATAGCCATAAGTGTAAACACTATATCATAGTCTTTTAAAGATTTCTTCTTATTCATGTTGTACACCTCCGCCTGCCATATATAATCCTAATGTATTCTCATCCGCCTCATCTTGGCTAACTTCACCAACGATTTTTCCATCGTAAATTACGTCAATACGGTCAGATAAACTCATAATTTCATCCAATTCAAACGATACTAAAAGTACAGCTTTATTTTTATTTCTTTGGTCAACAATGTATTTGTGTACGAATTCAATCGCTCCAACGTCAAGACCACGAGTAGGATTAACCGCAATTAGTAAATCTTTATCGTTCGTAACCTCACGAGCAATAATAACTTTTTGCTGATTACCACCGGAAAGCTTTCCTGCTAATTGGTTCTCGCAATCGTTTGGACGAATATCAAATTTCTCAATTAACTTTCTGGTATATTCAGCAATTGCACCTTTCTTTAATACACCTTTCTTTGAAAACTCTGGTTCACCAAAATTTTGAAGAATCATATTTTCCGCAACACTAAAATCTAATACTAGACCATGTTTTTGTCTATCTTCAGGTATACTAGATACACCTTTTTGAAATACAGTTCTAGGAGATGCATTGAAAATATCTTCTCCATTAATTGTAACCTTTCCAGAATCTGCCTTTTTAAGGCCGGTTAACATTTCGATAAGTTCTGACTGTCCGTTGCCATCAATACCAGCAATACCAACAATTTCACCTTTTCTAACAGTAATGTTAAATCCTTTTAAGATTTCAATTCCACGGTAATCTTTTCCATGAAGATCCTTAACAACTAAAACATCTTCTCCAGGAGCAAGTTCTTTTTTGTCTACAACAAATTCAACCGTTCTACCAACCATCATGGATGCTAATTCATTTTCATCCACATCGTTTACATCGACCGTGCTAATATATTTTCCCCTACGAATAATCGTGCAATAATCTGCCGAAGCTTTAATTTCTTTTAATTTATGTGTAATCAATATAACCGATTTTCCATCTGCAGTAAGATTACCAATGATTTCAATCAACTCTTCAATTTCTTGCGGTGTCAAGGATGCAGTAGGCTCATCTAAAATAAGGATATCTGCTCCACGATAAAGCACTTTTAGTATTTCCACTCGCTGTTGCATACCTACGGATATATCTTCAACTTTTGCGTCTACATCAACCTGTAAGTTATAACGTTCGGAAATTGCGGTTACATCTTCGCGTGCTTTCTTAAGATCTACAGTAAGTCCTTTTGTTGTTTCCATACCAAGAATAATATTTTCCGTTACTGTAAATGGTTGTACTAACATAAAATGCTGATGTACCATACCAATTCCTAGTTCAATCGCTTTTTTAGGGGAATCAATTTCTACCTTTTCTCCCCCTACCAAGATGTCTCCAGAAGTTGGACGATATAAACCATACAATACATTCATTAATGTACTTTTACCCGCACCATTTTCACCCAAAATGGCATGTACCTCTCCTTTATGTACGGTTAAATTAACGCCGTCGTTAGCAACAAAGTTCCCAAATTTCTTTACAATGTCTTTCATCTGTATTACAACAGTATCCATGTCGACATTTCTCTGCTTTTCCAAAGGTTCTCCTCCTTTTGTTATATTAAATAATTATTATATCTGCAAATCCATAGGATTCTAGACACGACTTTAATTTTTCCATCTCCTCAACAAATGGAGAACGGAATTTTTGTATTATTGTAATTCCGATTAAACCTATCTATCCGTTCAGCGTAGAAAGCAACGAAGTCATTCGCTATTTTATTAAGTAGTTTTTCTAATGTTGGAAGCTCCAGCACAAGAAAAATTACTCAAAAATGGGAGGACGCCTCGAATCCATCTTGTTTCTCTGTTTTCGAAGCATCCTCACCTACTTTTATACTACAACTTTTATTCGCCTAAATATTAGTCTAATTCGTAAACATCGCCATATTTAGCTTCAAAATCAGCTTGTGTTGCAGGAACTGTAACTGTACCAGCAATGATTTTTTCTTTTGCATCATTAACTGCTGTAAGTACTTCTTCTGATAAAAGATCTGTTGTAGGAGCGATATCAACACCACCGATTGATAAATCATATGTTTTAATACCAGCTGCAACTGTTCCATCGATCATTGCCTGAGCCATATCATAGCAAGCATTATCTACTCTCTTCATAGCGGATGTGATAACTGTTTCAGGAGCTAATACGCTCTGGTCACTATCAACACCAATTGCTTTAATTCCGTTTTCTTTACATCCTTCGATAACACCAATACCTGTACCACCAGCAGCATGGAAGATAACGTCAGCGCCGTTTGTGATCATTGATGTAGCAGCGGATTTTCCACCAGCTGTATCACCGAAGTTGTTAGCGTTGTACTGAAGGATTTTAGCGTCTTTATTTGCATCAAGAACACCTGCAAGATATCCATAACCAAATTTGTTCATGGTTTCACTTGCCATACCAAGTACAAAACCTACTGTTTTAGATTCTGTTGTCATACCAGCAACAAGACCTACTAAGTAAGAAGCTTGTTCCTGAGCAAACATTAAGTTTGTTACGTTTGGTAAATCGATAGAAGCATCATCGATAATAGCAAATTTCTGATCTGGATAAGCTTCAGCAGCAGCTTTTGTAGCATCTGCTAACATGTATCCAACACAGATAACTAAATCACATTCATCATCAATAAGTGTTTCGATGTTTGGAGTATAGTCAGCGTCTGTTTTTGACTCTAAGTATTTTGCTTCAATTCCTAATTCAACCTGTGCTCTTTGAAGACCTTCCCATGAAGACTGGTTGAAAGAACCATCATTTACACCACCAACGTCGGTAACCATACCAATTTTGATTGTAGATGGATCTATTGCAGTTGTATCTTCTGCTGGTGCAGCGTCTTCTGCTGGTGCTGCTGTTTCTTCTGTAGTAGCTGCCCCTGTTGATTCCTCCGCTGCGTCTTTGGAACCACATGCTACTAATGATGACATTGCCAATACGGCAGCCATTGCGAGTGCTAAAACTCTTTTTTTCATAACTAATTTCCTCCTTTAATTTGCTTTCACCTATTCACTGAATAGGAAGTATTTATGATAATAGCACAAAGTGTAGGAAAAAACAATACCTCGTGTCCTATTTTTAGTGCATTATTCATCAATGATAAAATATTTTTTTGTAAATACATGGAAAAAAGTAATATACAATTAGTTAATATAACTAATAAAAATATTTCCTGTATTTTCAAACATAGTACTTGCTTTTGCTAACCCCATTTTCACACTACCTACAGATGGATCAAAGTAAGTAACATTGAACTCGTCATATCCAGTAATTATAACAGCACTGCTGTCATTTTTCATTGCAATTACAAGATTTCCGTTACTCACCATGTATAGCACCTCATCCAAATTGCATCCGGTTAAATTGATTGGACTATCCAGCGATTTTGATAAAACCTCATAAATGGATTGTAAGTCATTTGACAATTTCTTTGCATTAGCCGAAACCTGATTATGCTGTAACACCATATAAAGGCAAGCTCCTACACTGTCAACACCACCTCCTGTTCTAGTTTCCTTAAGCTGCCCAATTGTCTTGCGATTGAATTTTCCACTTCGCTCAAAGACAAGGCAGTTATCTTTGTTAACCACAGCACCCATTCTTTCATCGGCAAGTATAATTGCATCGGCTGCATTAGAGAATGCATTTTCTATTCCACCTGCAGCATATACATAATACTTTCCAACATTGGATTCCTCACCACGTAAATGAAGCGTTGTATCTTCTGATAAGATTGCGTTTAATGTTGTAATTGTTTTTGGCTTCTTTTCCATTGCAAATCCAACTGGTAAAGATAAGTATTTTTCAGTAAGCATTTGATCCGTAACTCTGGTTTCTAGTCCAATGATTGGTGACTGTGATTCGCCTTGTGTCAAGATACTGTCGTCAGAAATTGACTTGTAACCTCCATTTTCCTTTTTTACACGATATAGCTTAACAACATTTCCGTTCATTTCCGAGTCTACTATATAAGCATTTTTCTGCTGATAGGTCTTTTCTATGTTTCCTTCGACATCCGATATCTCGATACTATATGCAGGCATATAAATCTTACCCTCTGTGGTCTCCTTTATATCGGACTGCTTTACATAACCGAAAATAATACTAGATTCAATGCTACCAAAGATACGGACTATTTCATCTTTTGGTGCCAATATTTCCTTTTGTGCTCCTGTTTCTAAATTCATAATATGAAGTTTGGAAGCGTCATCTTCACCAACCCAGGCAATACCATTGCTTTTTTTAATAACCGAGAAATTATTATTATCAACAGAACTTACAATTGGCTTTAATTTCTTTGCTGATATATTATATGAATATACACAATCATTTATGGTAAAGTAAAAAATTCCCTTTTGGCTGACATAACTGAAATCACTAATATCCTCTTTTAGCATCTGGTATGTCGTCTCTAGTGGTATATACACCAGTTCTTTTATACGATTCGTATCCGAACTATAATGATACAAAACCAGTGCAACTTTTCCTTCATAATCGCCACGGTTCATATAACCATATACTACAAAATCCATATTCCCGCCATCGTCCATACTTAATATTTGAATGTCGTGCTGATCATAATCATCCCGAATATAATCTTCCTTTTCTTTTCGGAAAGAAAATACTCGTATTGCATTGTTTTCAGGAATATTGTAGTACCATAATTCACCACTGCGTACAAATGACACCTTACCGTTTTCTGCACTTGTTACTATCTGCATATCCTGTTCATTGGTAACACCAATTTTAAATTCACTCTTTGCAAGACTCGTCAGACCGATATCAAATAAGGATTCCATCGTTCTTTCATAATTTAGTAGGTAAATTCGGTCTGCCGTATATCGTATTCGATAAAATTCTTTCACATTATAAATTTCGGTACCAGAGTCATTCTTTATCTTCACAAAATACTGTAGTTGAACAGAAGCTGTCTCAACATTAAATTCTTTTATAGAAGGAACTGCTTCTGTCAGTACTTCTGGTTCTAAGTTTCCCCATGATAACATATTAAAATTAGAATGTATGTTTACTTTTGCATAATTAGAATTGTCAGCAGATCCATCTGTCTCTAAATATCTCGTAAGATCTTTTGCCTTTTCTTTGTCTAAACTTTTTTTATGAAATGAATTGACAAAATCTAGTTTCTCATTCAAAAAATCATCTGTTTCATAATACTTAATTCTGGTATAGAAATTTATTTTTCTACTTTCATCGGTAGTGGCTGTTATTTTCATTGCATATTCTGTACTTGTATCAAGCGTAGCTTCTAATTTTATTTTAGCAGATTTTCCGCCATCTATTACATCTAGTGCACTGATTGTCCCCGAATCCAACAATTCGTTTTCTTTTAACGTACGAACTTCATATTTTATTTTTTTAATTACCGTTTCATTTTCTAGAAATTCAATATTTATTTCTTTATTTTGCTTTACCGGCGTTACCGCTTCACGGATTACATTTGCATCAATATTGCTACTATATCCATACAGGCGATTTAAGGTGTATCCTTCAACTTTCACATTCATCAGCGGAAAAGTCGCGTCTGCCATTTTAACTGTCTTTTCTAATGTAATTTCTTCTTCTTTTATATTTTTGCTCATAAAAAATAGAGCTGCTATAAAAATCGTCAATAATATAATTGCTTTATAAACATGTTTTAGCATTTTATTCTCACTTGCTCCCATCTTTTTTCCACGTATGCATAGAAATCAAGGAGTGTAAAAAGTTATCGATTCCACACTTCCCTATTTACTTATTGTAACAAAGGAAAACCTATAAATAAAGTGTCATTTATCTTTTTCCTTCATATATTAATTATAAATGAATTAAATAGGAGTTTTCATGAAAAACGATGGCATTCCAAAATATCCTTTCTATGGATATGATAATGCAGAAGAATTAGACCGGGATGTAGATTACATGAAAGGTATTTTTCCTCAAACCGTTCGTAAGATTTTAATAGAAATCGAAGACGAATGCGATAAATTAGAGTACGACGGCAGTTTAATGTTTGACATTATACCAGATTCCGTTTCGCTCGGGAAATTAGTAGATACTATTTATACTCGTGTTGCAGAACAATCCTATACACCACTTATGGCAGAAAACATTCATCCTCCGTTTCCTCCATGCAGCGGAAGAAATTGTCCTCCTCCACCTCCGCCTTATCCACCATACCGTTGCGGTCCAAATAGACCTTGTCCACCTATGCCATATCCATGCGGTCCAAACCGACCTTGTCCTCCTCCAAGACCTGATTATGATAACAATGGAAATCCAGATTGGTTACGTAATTTAGTTTCTGCTCTTTTATTTAATGAAATGATTAACCGCAGAAGACGATATCGCAGTCGAAAACAATGGGTTCAATAATCTTCATTGTAAATCGGAGTTGCTAAAATTATTGTCGTTTCATTTGTTATTTCGTTATAATAACAGACAAGGTTTAAATTTATTGTTTGCTCCTCAATCGTAATACAGGTATCATATTTATTGCTATACGCATATATTGTAAATAATTCTTTGGTTTTAATAGCATTTACTACCTTTGCATCATAATTAGTCAAAACTTTATTTGCAATCTTTTCTCTTTCTTTAATTGTAAGTTTTCCCTCATATGATTTAGTAAATAGGATAGTCGATTCTTCCTTACTTACTGTATCAACAGATACTTCTTCAATCGGAAATGACTGCATTGTTTTGTTAACAAGTGCTCCACTCCACAAAACCACCAGAATCAGCAAATAATATTTAATGTTTTTATGTTGTAACATATATTGATTCATAGAAACCTCCCATTTTGGAACTATACTTTTTGTTTAGTATTTCCAAAAATGGGAGGTTTCAAACTTATACTAGCATTTTTAGTTCTTCGAGCACAATACAATTGGGAAATGTTTTATTTTCAACACCATGAATGCAATCTTTAAAATCCATCCATATTACGGATTCAATTTCTTCTATTTGGAGTGTTAATTCTTTTTCGTCAAAATCTCTCCACAAAAGATATACGTTACTTAGCTGATTGTCGCAAAATAGTTTATCATGGAAAATTTCTTCAAAACTAAATCGTCTTGTTCCCTTTAATATTAATTCCTCTTTTTCTACCATAAGACCAAGCTCTTCTTTCAATTCACGAATTGCTGAATCTAAAAATCCACATCCTGCAACAATATGTCCGGCAGAAGAGATATCATAGCAGCCCGGATAGGAATCTTTGTTTTGACTTCTCTTTTGAAGTAAAATATCCATTCCACTTTTATTGTTTTTGCGTGCAATCCATACATGGGAAGTGCGGTGTAGATCCCCATCACGATGTACTTGACTTCTTTCCTTAATCACACCACTTATTGTTCCATCTTCATTCAATATATCTAAGTTTTCCATTCTGTCACCTTTGCTTCTTTTTTGTTTTATACATTGTAACACGAATAAATCAAGAAAACAAAAAAAGTGACACATTGCTTTTGCTAATGATTTGCACTACAATAAAAATAATGAAAGGGGTGTTTTCAATTGTATTGTCCTAATTGTAAAACAGAATACCAAAAAGGTATTACCGTATGTAAAGACTGTAATGAAGTGCTAGTTGAAACACAGAAAAAGGAAGTGGATATTGAAGAGATAACTGCAATGGATGCAGTCAAACTTATATCAGTTGATAATACCGTTAATGCAGAGCTCGTTTTAAATCTTCTTCGGAATAATGAAATTCCTTGTTATGCCAAAGACAATGGTATTGGCGGTTATATGAATATCTATATGGGATATTCCATCTTTGGGAAAGATATATATGTGGATAGTACCGATTATGATCGCGCAAATGAAGTTCTTAAAGTTATGGCGGTCGAAGAAGATAAAACGGTGGTCGATGAAAACAACAATCCAGAAGAAGTAGATTATAATAAGGAAAGTTTACAACATCTAAACAAGAAAAACAGTCTAACAGCAAGGATAATTTTATTTGGATTTGTGACTGTCATACTTATTGCAGGGATTCTTAACACACTATTTTAATCTTAGTTGCTAAACAAAAGGAATGTTGCAAACCGATCATGGTTTGCAACATTCCTTTATTCTATTTTGTCGTTGGGGGAATTTAATTATTCTTTTGTAACTAATGTAGCTACATTATCAGCTGTTACTAAACTATTATCAAGAATTACATTTGGTTCTACGTCTTTACCTTCCAAGTAATCAAATGCAGTATTAAAAATTGCTTTTCCTAAGAAGAAAGGAGGTTCAGCTATTGTAGCTTCAACTTTTTCACTCTTGATTGCTTCTAGGGTATCATCAATGGCATCGCAGCCAATCATTGTAATCTCATCTAGTCTTCCAGCTGCTTCAATTGCTTCTAATGCTCCTAAAAGCATCTCATCATTTGCTGCATATAATCCGTCAATCTTGTTATTTGCCTGCAAAATATTTTCCATAACAGTCATACCCGTCGCACGGTCAAAGTCTGCTACCTGACACGCTACAATTTTCATATCTGGATTTGCTGCTATAATCTCGTTAAATCCTTTGGAACGATTTTGTGCTACGTTTGTTCCCATAATACCTTGAAGTTCAACAATATTTCCTTTGCCACCAAGGGTATCTACTAAGTACTGTCCGGCAATTTTACCAGATTTGATTGCATCATATCCGATATGCGCAATTACTTCTCCACCATTGGATTCACGGTCCATTGTAAATACCGGAATTCCAGCTTCGTTACAAGCTTCAACAGAAGCTACAATTGCATCAGAATCACAAGTATCAATAATGATTGCATCTGGATTTTTTGTAATTAAGTTCTCGATATCCTTCATCTGAATAGCAGGATCATCCTGAGCATCCGTAATATATAATTCGATACCCTTTTCATCCGCTGCTTTTTGTACTCCATCCTTAACATCAACAAAGAATGGATTGGTTTGCGTATTCATTGATAATCCAATGACGTATTTTTTCTCACCTTCTGCATTCGTATTGTCTGTACTTTCGCTGCCCTCTTGTGTTACTGCTTCGTCTTTTGTTGCTGTCTGGTTGGAACCACATCCAGTAAGTAAACTTGCTCCCATAAGTGTTACTGCCATCATTAATGCTACTAATCTCTTTTTCATAAATTGATACCTTCCCTTTCGTTTGCTACATCAATACATTACAAATTGATTTATTTACTCTGCTTTTGCAGATAAATCCTTTACTTTTTTGTCTACCAACACTGCTATTAAAATAACAGCACCCTTTACAATATTTGTTGCATGTGGATTTACATTCATAAGCGTTAAGATGTTGTCGATAATACCCATAATCATCGCACCAACAACGGTTGGTAATACAAATCCCGTTCCACCGCTTAAACTAGTTCCACCAAGGATTACGGCCGCGATTGCATCCATCTCAATACCTTCTCCGGTAGTTGACTGCGCGGAGCCTAAACGAGCTGTTAAAATTATGGCTGCGATTCCACACATGAGACCATTGATAATGTACACCATCCACTCTGTTTTCTTCGTTGAAATACCAGAAAGACGTGCTGCCTCTTTGTTTCCACCGAATGCATATATACATCTTCCAAATGCCGTCTGCGTTAATACATAATGGGCCAGGATAAATATAATGAGTAACAATAATACCGGAACCGGAATTCCTAAAATGGTACCTTTTCCAATATACTTATAGGCATCTACCTTAACCGGAATTGGTGAACCTTTGGTATATACTAAGACACAGCCTCTTAGTAATGTCATCATTCCAAGCGTTGAAATAAATGGTGGTATTCCGCATTGTGCTACCCAGAATCCATTTACGGTTCCACAAACGATTCCAATAAGGATCGCCGTTCCCATTGCATAGACTACATTTCCTGTTGTTGCTAATACGCCGGAAGCCAATACTCCGGCCAACCCCATAATCGAGCCGACTGACAAGTCAATACCACCAGTTAAAATAACAAAGGTCATTCCACAGCCAACAATACCCGCAACCGTAATCTGTTTAAATACATTAAACAAATTGTTTACACTTAAAAAGCTAGGGGATAATATGGAGGCAAAAACACAAATTACTAACAGTATCATGACCGAACGATATACATTTATTTGATTGATTATTTTGTTTTTATTCATTTTCACTAACACCTCCAGATGCATAAGCAAGAATGGTTTCTTGACTCATCTCTTCTTTCGAAACTTCAAATACTACATTACCTTCTCGCATGATTAAGATTCGGTCACTCATTCCAATCACCTCTGGTAAATCAGTCGAAATCAAAATAATGCTTTTTCCTTTTTTCGTAAGCTGATCCATGATTGCATAAATCTCAGCTTTTGCCCCAACATCGACTCCCCTTGTCGGTTCATCTAATATTAAGATATTCGGATTGGCTTCGAGCATTTTCGCGAATACTACCTTCTGCTGATTACCGCCACTTAGCTTTCCGGCTAGCTGCGATACACTGCTAATTTTAATATTTAGCGCTTTAACCTGCTTATCGACTTGACCTAATTCATATTTTTTATTGATTCGAATCCCTTTGGAATACCGTTTCAACGAAGACATTGCAATATTTTCTCGTATACTTCGAATTAGGACAAGACCTTCTTGTTTCCTGTCATCTGATACAAAGCCGATACCTGCCGCCAATGCTTTTTGTGGGGTGGAGCAATTCCTTTCTTCTCCATTCACAAATACGCTTCCACTTATCTTAGGAATTGCTCCATAAATAAGTTTGGATAATTCAATGGTACCGGAACCTAAGAGTCCTGAAATACCAAGGATTTCACCTTTATGAAGCTTAATATTTACGTTATGCACACCCTTACTTTTCATATCTTTTACTTCAAATATAACTTCTTGATTTTCATATTTTCTGCACGGATACAAATTCTCAACACTGCGTCCAACCATCATAGATACCACATCATCGTAATTGGTATCTTCTATTTTTTTGCTTGCAATAAACTTGCCATCACGAAATACCGTAAGTTGGTCTGATATTCGAAAAATTTCATCCATTCGATGTGAGATATAAAGAATTGCAATGTTTTGTTTTTTTAAATCTTCAATAATCTGAAATAGGATTTCTATTTCTTCATCAGTTAACGCCGCTGTTGGCTCATCCATAATGATAACCTTTGCACCAATCGTCAAGCACTTTGCAATTTCTATCATTTGTGACTCTGCCACGGAAAGATGATTTACCTTTGTCTTGCCATCAACTTTTAAGTTTAATTTATTAAGTACACCCTGTGCATCCTGATATAATTTCTTCCAGTCAATTGCCCCATACGCTTTTTTCGGAAGTCGTCCAAGGTACATATTTTCGGCAACGGATAAATCCGGCACCATATTAAATTCCTGGTAAATCATTGCAATTCCCATACGTTCTGCTTCTTTCGTGGAATGAAATACAACTTCTTTTCCATCCACATACATCTTTCCCGATGTATAAGGCTGCGCTCCTGCTATAATTTTCATTAATGTAGACTTGCCTGCCCCATTTTCTCCACATAACGCATGCACTTCACCTGGATATACATCAAGATGAACCCCATCCAGTGCTTTTACTCCAGGAAACGTCTTTACAATGGAATCTAGCTTTAATACTAAATTTTCCTGCATATTCGCTCCTATCTGCGTACTAAAAACGCTTGTAATTTAGTAGGCACAACCAGCTATCAATATTACATTGGTATACCCTGTAAACTCGCCAGTCAGAATAATTGCCTTTGCTTTTTTACTCTGTTCTTTTAGTTCTTCATGTGGAATATAGTTTGTCGGCACACCCTTCGGTAAAAGTTTTAATGCCTTCTTGTGAAAATCCGGGCTAACCGTAAGTGCTTCTTCTGCAAATATAGCCCCTTCTATTACTAGATATTTTTCGATTTCTTGAAGAACCTCCAAATATCCAGGGCTTCCTTCTTTCCAGCCCAAATCAATGCGTTCTACCCCTTTTGGAATTGGTAATCCGGCATCCCCAATAATTAGGGTATCTTTATGTCTAATTTCTGCTAAAACTCGAGCGAGCTGTGGATGTAAAATTCCAGTCTTTAACATATTTGATCTTCCCTTCCCTTCTCTTATTATTTATCTGAATGAGTGTTTAAAAATTGCTCAATTTCTTCTCTTGTTGGCATTGCTGGGGTAGTTCCAATCCTTTGAACGGAAATTGCCGCAAGCGCATTTGCAAATCCAGCCGCTTCCCACAAATCCTTTCCTTCTGATAGTGCAGCAACAAGCCCTCCGTTAAATGCATCGCCAGCCCCTGTGGTATCAACTGCTTTCACCTGATATGCTGGAATAATTCCACTTTTTTCACTTGTCGCAATATAAACGCCACGGCTACCCAGTGTTATTAATACATTTTTGACTCCTTTTTGAAAAAACCAATTTGCCGCTTTGTCTGCATTTTCCTCGGAATCAATACAAATCCCAGTAAGAATTTCCGCTTCTACTTCATTTGGTGTAATTAAGTCTATTTTTGATAAAACTGTTTCGCTGATAGGCTGAACAGGTGCAGTGTTCAAAATAACCTTTGTTCCCCTTTCATAGGCTATCTCAACAATTTTTTCGACACTCGAAACATTTGTCTCTAACTGAGTAAGTAAGTAATCGGAGGATTCTATGAGATCCGTAAGTGATTCTACTTCTTCATTTGTGATGGTATTGCATGCGCCTAGTACAACTACAATTTCATTTTGACTAGAGGATTCATCTACCATGATTAGCGCAGCTCCTGTTTCCGTCTCCTTCGTAAAAAATACTCTGCCAGCTTCCATGGAAAGTTCTTTCATTGCTTGTAGGGCAACTTCTGCAAAGGCATCCTTTCCAAGTTTTGTTACCATAGTAACATCTGCTCCTGCTTTATGTGCTGCAACCCCTTGGTTAAAACCCTTTCCTCCTGGTCCCATCTTAAACATACTTCCTTTTACCGTTTCACCTGGAACAGGAAGATGTGGTGTACGTCCCATTAAATCCACTACAAAACTACCAAATACCGTAACCTTTTTCCCCATAAGTTTTTTCCCTTTCTTTTTTAAAGTGGTGTTGTATTTCTAATGGAACCGGTTTCAGCTTAAATCAAAAAAATATGTAACCGGTTTCATATTTGTTAAAAATAATTAGAGCCTTAATGCCTCTAATTATTATTTCAATTTTTCTGATCCTCTTAAAATGACCTGATACGGAATATTTTGACGTATCGGTGTTTCCGGTATAATCTTATTCTTTAGTCTCTCAAGCAACAATTTCATTGCTACCCTTCCTTGTTGCTTTGCATCTCTGGCAATTACCGAGAGCTTATAATCAATGATTTTTAGGGTCTCAATATCATCAAAACCTATAATTGATATTTGTTTACCCAATTTGATTTTTTCCTCTGTAAAGTACTTTAGGCAACCCAATGTTGTTAAGTTGTTTGATGTAAAAATAGCCGTCGGCGGATCTTCTAAATCAAGAAGCTGCTTTGTACAGCTATATGCCTTTGCTATTTTGAAATCTCCCGATACCATATATTCATCTCTTAATGAAATGCCTGCATCCGTTAATGCTTTTTTGTATCCTTTAAAACGATCCCTTCCAGGTTTAGATGTTTCCGGACCAGTGATAATTGCTATTTTCTTATGTCCAGCAGCTATCAGTGCGTTGACACCTTCATAAGCTCCTGATAGATTATCAACAAATACCCCTTCGAAGGTACCACCCTTTATATCGCGATCCACCAGTACAACTGGTATGCCACTTGCCTGAATATGCAATAGTTTTTCTCTGGTTGTTTCATCCATTTCCGATACCGGAGTAATGATTACTCCATTCAACCGTTGGCTTTCTACTGTATTCAAAAATCTTTGTTCAATTTCCCGATTTTCATTCGTACCCATAAAATGAATACTATATCCACTCTGTTCTGCCACCTCACTAATTCCACTGATAATACTTGAAAAATAATCATTTTCAATATCTGGAATAATGACACCGATACACAATGTATCACTAATGCTTAGACTTCTCGCTACCGCACTTGGAACAAATTGATATTCATCAATCGCGGAAAGTACTTTTTTTCTGGTTTCTTCACTCACATATCCGGAGCTATTGATAACTCTCGATACCGTTGCAGAAGAGACTCCAATGGTCTTTGCCAATTCTTTTATATTCATTCTCTCACCTATGTGATTACTATTATCGATTATCTTCCGTCTTCCGTCTTCCGTCTTTATATGGTGTGTAACCGATTACATATATTATAATATCACGTATCATTTGATTTGTAAACTGCGATTTGTGCATTTTATATATTTTATTTAATTTTCACAAGGTTTTTCTATTTATTTTGTACATATCCAACAAAGATAAACTGCTTAAAGTAATACGATTCCGTTTCCTGCACCAATGCGGTCTGCACCTGCTTCGATGAGTGCTTGTGCCTCTTTCGATGTACGCACTCCACCACTTGCCTTTACAAATGCATTTCCTTTCACCGTCTTTTTCATTAATGCTACATCAGCTACCGTAGCACCTCCAGTACTAAATCCTGTGGATGTCTTTACGAAGTTGGCGCCTGCTTTTACAGAAAGCTCACACGCTTTTACTTTTTCCTCTTCACTAAGAAGACACGCTTCAATAATTACTTTTACAATGGCTGGTTTTGCAGCATCTACCACTACTTTTATATCCTCAAAGACCAAATCATAGTTTTTATCTTTTAATGCACCTATATTAATTACGGTATCAACTTCATCTGCACCAAGTCTTACTGCTTCTTTTGCTTCAAATGCTTTTGCAGAGGCGAGCATTGCGCCAAGTGGAAAACCTACAACGCAGCAAGTTTTTACTTCACTTCCCGCAAGTTCCTTTGAAACCAATGGCACCTGGCAGGTGTTAACACAGACGGAAGCAAATCCATATTTTTTTGCTTCGTCGCAATACTTTCTAATTACCTCGCTCGTTGTATCTGCTTTTAACATAGTGTGGTCAATTTTGTTTGCTATACTCATAATATCTCCTTTCGTATGTAACCGGTTTCATCTTGAGACAAAAAAATATTCCGGTAATAAAAATGTTCTGTGTCGGTTTGTGTAACCGGTTACATATAAGATACCATGATATTTCTTACTTGTAAATACTTTTTTATTAAAAAGTATTTTATTACGAATTTGGTTATTATAAATTCTCCATATCTATATAAAAAAAATTCGCTGCCAACGATTTCTCACGTCAACAACGAACTTTTATTTATCTTTTCTTTTGTGCTAAATCAATACGAAGTAACGCTTTTCTGAGTGATATCTCTGCACGCTCAATATCGATTTCTTCAGCGCTCTTTAGCCTATTTTCTGCACGTGTCTGTGCTTCTTTTGCTCGATCTAAATCAATTTCGTCCGGCCATTCACAAGCCTCAGCTAGAATTACTACCTTATCCTGAAGGATTTCTATGAATCCATCATTAAGTGCTGCTTCTTTTGTTTCGCCTTCATTGATAATACGGAGTGTACCTGGCGCTACGACTGCAGTAAGAGGAATATGACCTGCTAAAATTCCGATTTCGCCTTCGGTGGTACGAAGTTCTAGCATATCACACTCTCCATCATAGAAGATTCTATCCGGGCAAATAACCTGGACTTTAAATAATTTGTCAGACATGAAAGCCCTCCTTATTTGCTACTTACCTTAGCAAGTACATCCTCAATGTTACCTGCATTTAAGAAATAGCTTTCTGGTATATCATCATGCTTGCCTTCAAGAATTTCTTTGAAACCTTGTACTGTTTCAGAAAGTGGAACGTATTTTCCAGGCAAACCAGTAAACTGTTCTGCTACGTTAAATGGCTGTGATAAATATCTTTGTATCTTTCTTGCTCGAGAAACTAACAATCTATCTTCTTCCGATAGTTCATCCATACCAAGAATTGCGATAATATCTTGTAATTCTTTATATCTTTGCAAAATTTCCTGAACACCACGTGCTACTTTATAGTGTTCTTCTCCAACAACACGAGGGTCAAGAATGCGGGATGTTGACTCAAGAGGATCAACCGCTGGATAGATACCTAGTTCCACGATAGAACGGGAAAGTACGGTAGTTGCATCCAAATGAGCAAAGGTAGTTGCTGGTGCTGGGTCTGTTAAGTCATCGGCTGGTACATATACCGCCTGAACGGATGTAATAGAGCCATTTTTCGTTGAAGTGATTCGCTCCTGAAGAGCTCCCATCTCAGTTTGAAGAGTCGGCTGGTAACCAACCGCACTTGGAATTCGTCCAAGTAGTGCCGATACTTCTGATCCTGCTTGTGTAAAACGAAAAATATTATCAATAAATAATAATACATCTTTTCCACCTTCATCACGGAAGTTTTCAGCCATTGTTAGTCCAGTAAGTCCTACTCTCATTCTTGCACCAGGTGGCTCATTCATCTGACCGAATACCATGGTGGTTTTATTGATAACACCAGATTCAATCATTTCGTAGTAAAGGTCATTTCCTTCACGTGTACGCTCACCTACACCGGCAAATACAGAATATCCACCATGCTCGGTTGCAATATTTGTAATAAGTTCCTGGATTAATACCGTTTTACCTACTCCAGCACCACCGAATAATCCAATTTTACCACCCTTTTGGTATGGGCAAAGAAGGTCAACGACCTTAATGCCGGTTTCCAATACTTCGGTCGAAGTAGCCAAATCTTCAAAAATAGGTGCTTTACGATGAATTGGCTTATATTGTACATTCTCTGGGGCTGGTTTGTTATCAATTGGTTCTCCAAGTACATTGAACATACGTCCTAATGTATTTTCTCCAACTGGAACGCAAATTGGTCCGCCAGTTGATTTGGCCTTCATGCCACGTACCAGACCATCGGTTGGTCCCATAGCAATACATCTTACCGTATCATCTCCCAGATGCTGAGCTACCTCAACAACTAAAATTTTACCGTCTTTTGTATCAATATGAATGGCACTATAGATTTCAGGAAGATTTCCTTCCTCAAACTTAATGTCAAGAACCGCACCAATAATCTGAGTGATTTTTCCAACATTCATTTCTGCCATATTGTTTCACTCACTCCTTCTAAGTTATTTTTTACGATAACGAGCGGCTAGACGTTAGTCAATTGCCGAAGCACCCGCAACAATTTCTGTAAGTTCCTGCGTGATGGAGCTTTGTCTCGCTCGATTATATTTTAATGATAAATCTGCAATCATATCTTCTGCATTGCTGGTTGCATTGTCCATTGCCTGCATTCTTGCACCATTTTCTGCTGCCACTGCTTCAATTAATGCACCATAAATAATTCCATTGATGTATTTTGGAATGATTTGATCCAATACTTCTTCTGCCCCCGGTTCGTAATTCATAAGCGTTAGTTTATCTACCTCATTTTTTACCGTTTCGTCTTCCTCTTCATTTGCATGAAATGGAAGAAGTTTGATTAAGGTCGGAATATGAGTTACCGTGTTTTTAAATACGGTATATGCAAGATAAATTTCACCAACTTCTCCGCTTGTGAAAGCTTTCATTACGGCTCGTCCAATCTCCATTGCATCACTATAGGAAGGTTCATTCATTATATCCGAATAATCTTTACGAATATCATAACCTGCGCGCGATAATGCTTCTCTTCCTTTGATTCCAACGGAAAATACTGCTACATCCTCCTTATGGAGTTCTCCCTTTGTAAGAAGTTTCACAATATTGGCATTGTACCCGCCTGCCAAACCACGATTGGAAGTAATTACAACGACGGCCTTCTTATTGGATTCTCCAGCTAAAAGCATTGGATGTGAAAGATTGCCGGACTTTTTAAGAATGGAATTGATTACTTCGTATAAATGCAAAAAGTAAGGCTTCGCTTCTTCAGCACGTCCTTTTGCTTTCTGCAATTTTACGGTAGAAACTAATTTCATCGCTTTTGTAATCTGACCGGTGCTTTGAATACTGCTTTTACGCCTTTTAATGTCCCTCATTGAGGCCATTATATCACACCTCCTGTGCTACTTTCCTTAAGCCATTTTATTTGAAGGATTTTTTAAATTCTTCAAGCGCTTTTATTAAAACAGCCTCTGTTTCGTCACCAATTACTTTTTCTGTTTCAATTGTTCTTGGTACCTCTGGATATTTGGTATCTAAAAATTCAAAAAATTCTTTTTCAAAATCTAAAATCTTAGAAACTTCGATATCTAATAAATATTTTTTCGTTGCTGCATAAATCATAATTACCTGATACTGAACTGGCATTGGCTTATACTGAGGTTGCTTTAATACTTCCTTAATACGTTCCCCTTGCGCTAGTTTCTCTTTTGTATCTTTGTCTAGGTCAGAACCAAATTGGGAAAATGCTGCAAGTTCACGGTACTGCGCTAACTCTGTACGAATAGGACCTGCAATTTTCTTCATTGCCTTAATCTGAGCAGAACCACCTACACGGGATACCGAAAGTCCGGCATTAACCGCTGGACGGAAACCAGAATTAAACATTTCTGTTTCAAGATAAATCTGTCCATCTGTAATTGAAATTACATTGGTAGGGATATACGCAGAAACATCTCCTGCCTGTGTTTCAATAATTGGAAGTGCTGTAAGAGAACCTCCTCCAAGTTCATCAGAAAGTCTCGCTGCACGTTCTAGCAATCTGGAATGCAAATAGAATACATCGCCAGGGTATGCCTCACGACCTGGTGGTCTTCGAAGAAGTAAGGAAAGGGTACGATATGCAACTGCATGCTTGCTTAAATCATCATAAACAACTAATACGTCTTTTCCTTCCTCCATCCACTCTTCACCAATTGCACATCCTGCGTATGGTGCAATATACTGTAATGGTGCTAATTCACTAGCTGTAGCAGCTACTACGGTAGTGTAATCCATTGCACCATATTCTTCTAGTGTTTTAACAATCGTAGCAACAGTAGAAGCTTTTTGTCCAATTGCTACATAGATACAATTAACTCCCTGTCCCTTTTGATTAATAATCGTATCAATAACAATGGCCGTCTTTCCAGTCTGTCTATCTCCGATAATAAGCTCACGCTGTCCTCTACCAATTGGAACCATGGAGTCAATTGCCTTGATACCAGTTTGCAATGGAGTATTAACGGATTTTCTAGCAATAACGCCAGATGCAACTCTTTCTACCTGACGATATTTCGTTGTATCAATCGGTCCCCTACCATCAATTGGTTGACCCAATGCATTGACAACACGTCCCAACATTGCGTCCCCAACAGGCACTTCTACTACTCTTCCTGTTGTTTTGACGGTATCACCTTCATTTATATTCTTGGTATCACCAAGCAATACGGCTCCTACATTATCCTCTTCCAGGTTCATTACCATTCCAAAGATTTCATTAGGGAATTCTAAAAGTTCACCAGACATCGCATTTTCCAAACCATGGATACGAGCGATACCATCGGCAACCTGAATTACCGTACCAACATCAGAGACTTCAAGCTTTGTACTATAGTTCTTAATCTGTTCTTTGATTATTGAACTGATTTCTTCTGGTCTCAAATTCATGATACTCGTGCACCTTCCTTCTGTATTTTCTATTTCTATGAAAGTTGTATTTTCTTTAGCTCATTCGCCATACTGCTCAACTTGGTACGAATGCTGCTATCGACAACTCGATCGCCAATTCGAATGACCATACCGCCAATGAGTGATTCATCAACATCATAGTGTGTTACGAACTGTACGTATTTAGTTACTTGTAAAAGCCTGTTCTCTACCTGCATTCTTTGTTCGCTAGATAAAACCACCGCAGATGTTACATAAGCTACACCGATATTTTTGTATTCCATTACTTCCAAAAGGAAATATTCAAATATAGCCGTAAGCTCGTCGTAACGCCCTTTCTTAACAATTATCACAAGGAAACCTACAATATTGTCCGATACATTCCCTTTAAATATGTTTTCAATCAGCTGAACTTTTTCTTCTCTTGAAATTTTCGGGTGATTTAAAACCTTACTGAGTTCTTCATTCGACCGAAATACTTCCAAAACATCATTTGCTTCGGATTCCAGAGAATTTAACTGATTTTTTTCGATGGCTAACTTAAACAAGGCTTCCCCATAGGTTTTTGATATTAGTTTTGCCATGTTTCATCACCCATCTCTTTTAAAGTGTTTTCGACCAACTCGGCTTGCTGTTTTTCATCCATAGAAGTACTCGCAACTTTTCCTGCCATCAAACATGCCATGGATATTATTTCCTGCTTAACTTCATCTTTTACTTTCTTCTTTTCAAGTTCAATTTCTTTGTTTGCCCTATCAATAATGCGGGAAGCCTCAAGTTTCGCTTCCTCCTCAATATCAGTTTCCTTTTTCAAAGCTTTTTTGCGAGATTCACTTAAAATCTGTTCTGCTTCTTTTTCAATAGTGCCTAGCTTCTTCATGTATTTTGCTTTTGATGCATCCGCTTCAGCATTGTTTTTTACAGCAGTTTCCATCTCTTCACGAATCTTATCCTGTCTTTTTTTCAAGAGTGTTCGGGCCGGATTAAACAATAGATATGACATGCCGACGAATAAAACAAAAATTGCTATCATCTCAATTGCAGTATCTGCAAGCAATTGCGCATCTAATCCGAACAGTCTGTCAACTTCTTCAATTGTTGATAAAACTCCAATCACGTTTTGCCCTCCTTCCGTAAAGGTAATATAAGTGTTAACAAAATCTGTTAACAAATTTTGCATGCGAATTAATATTATAGTTTACCAAGAAGTGGGTTAGCAAATAATAGAATTAACGCAATAACAAGTCCGTAAAGACCTGTAGTTTCAGCTACAGCTTGTCCTAAAAGCATGGTCGACATAATCTGTCCTCTTGCACCTGGATTACGGCCTACTGCTGATGCACCATGTCCTGCTGCAATACCTTGTCCAACACCAGGACCAATACCTGCGATCATTGCTAAACCAGCACCAATTGCTGAACAAGCTAAAATTAAACCTTCGTTTGTAATATTACTCATAATATGTTCCTCCTTAAAATTTGAATTAAAACTACGGTTAAAGCATTCTGCTATGCAGAAGCTTCATCTCCTATGGCATTTGCTACAAATACCATAGTTAACATAATAAATACAAAAGTCTGAATTAGTCCTGAGAACACATCCAGATATACATGTAATGCAGCCGGCCAAATAAGAGTTGCAACTCTTGGAATCAACCCATAAACCAACGATAACATTACGGTTCCAGATAAAATGTTACCAAACAAACGTAATGACATAGAAACTGGCGTTGCGAACTCTCCAATTAAGTTAATTGGAAAGAACAAGAACATTGGTTCAAATAAACCTGTGATCTTACCCATCTTTTGATGCTTAAATCCATTGAACTGAATCATTATCCATGTTATTAGAGCTAATGGTAACGTAACTCCAAAATCTGCTGTTGGTGGCCGTAAGCCAAATAAACCAGATAAATTGGATAATAGTATGAATGTAGCCAGTGTACCGATATAGTTAGTAAACTTTGGTGCATTTGCTTCACCCATGTTACTAACAACCATCTTGTCAACAGATTCTACTATAAGTTCAATTGCATTCAAAAAAGGTCCTGGCACTTTGTTGGGGTCTGCCTTCTTAATGATTCGGTTCGCTATGATGCAAAAGATCAATATCGTCAGCACCAAAATCAATATTGAAATATGCGTCGTTGTAATGTACAACGTCTGACCGAATAATTTATACTGTGCGTAGGCTTTTGCACCAAGACTGATATCGCTCTGTGCACGGATTAGATTCGTTCCATGTGACATGTTTCCCACAATTAAAGCGATTCCATTGTTCACGTTTTCACCTTCCTTTTTTATAAATTCTAAATGTTATATAGCTGCGAATAATCGGTTGCAAATATGCTGATATTTTCAGTGCCATCATTCCGATTAAAACTCCAATGATGTTAAAGATAGTAGATAGAAGTATTGCAGCCCCAACTGCAATTACCATGATAACCATGCGAACTGCCGCCATTTTTCTAGCATGTTTTTCTGCTCCAGTAGGGTCATAATCTAAGGTTTTTTCTAACGATCGAAACATGTGATAAGACAGTATTCCAGAGATGATTGTACCATAAATAATACCCACTATAAACGTCAGATTATTATCTACAAGTAGTGCTGCTGCTATGCATGCAATTATTGCATATATAGCAATTCCTACTATCAAATCATAAAATGTATTTCTTGCCTCATTCATCATTTCTTACCTTTTTCATTCCTCTCCTTTTTGAGATCATCAAAATATTTTTGTTCCTCAATTTCTCGTTTTAAATCTTTTGAATAGAATCTCTTTGTGAGCCCGTAAACACTTCGAAAGGCTGACAAAACGCCAAGAAAAAGCAAAATAATAAACCAATACTGCGTAGAGAACCATTCATCTAATTTTAACCCAATAAATACACATATAAAAATAGGGGTTATCATAGAAAGTCCAATCTGCGTTATCATCATTAAGCTTTTCAAAATCTGTTGGTTATCTTTCAATCTGTCCACCTCTAAAATACCAATTATTCTGATACTAATATTATTATTATATACACTTTTTCAGTTGATGTCTACAAATTAGTACACAAATTGATGTATTTAATTTGATAATATACTTTTTTTCAGCCTCGTACAACTTTTTTTAGCTAGATATAACTTTTTCTTTTTATTTTAGTTGCTAAGTGGTATAATCCCAATAAATAACCATATTGAGTAGATTCTCAGAATAGGAGTTACTTATGGAAAAATTGCCAGAACTATATCGCAGAAGATATGTTCCAAATGAGCTCATTCATTTAAAAGATGATATTATTATAAAGCAAGCAAGTGGACTTATTATTACAAAATGGGATACGCTAAAACCACGAGCCGATATAAACAGAGGCATCTCTGCTTACTTTATGAACGATGGTTACAAAATAAGCAAGGTTTATAACCATCAAAATGAGTTGGTTTACTGGTATTGCGACATTATTGATACCGAATTTAATGAAGAAGACAATGCGTACATTTTTCATGATTTACTAATTGATATTCTTGTAAGACCGGATGGAAGTATCCAGATTGTAGATTTAGATGAACTAGGGGATTTACTTAGTGAGGGAAAGATAACACCTTCCATATCCGCAAAAGCCTTAAAAACTGCAGACACCTTATTAAAACTAATGTATAATAATAGATTCGATACACTACAAAATATAATAGAGGAGTTGGAATAATTATTCCAGCTCCTCATTTAATTTAACACTTACTTTTTTTACAAGTCGATATAATTCTCCATAGCAATTTTCATAGTCAACCAAATCGCCACCATATGGATCTACCACTTCGCCTTCTTCATCAACAAATTCCTTTATGGTATAGACATTGTCATTCACTTCAAAATCTTCCATAATTTTTATTTTTTGACTTAGAGTCATTGTTAATATTAGGGTATCTTCTGTGATGTCTCTTGCTTTTATCTGTCTTGCACGATGATTTTCTAACTTTAATCCATGACTAGTAATAACCGTTTCTGCTTTCGGATTTGAAGGTTCTGGAAAAAGTACCACCATACCTCTTGAAATTGTCTCAATTCCATTCTCAAACTGTAGACTCCTAAAAATTGTTTCTGCCATTGGGCTTCTACATGTATTACCAGTACAAACAAATAAAACTTTACGGTATTTCTTTTTGTCACTCATGGTTTTCCCCCAATCTTATACACAAGTAACCACTTGGTAACCCGCTGCCTTTAGTAGTCGATTCATAATCGCCTGTCCCAAATCATCAGAGGAAAAACTTTCAGAATAGATTATGTCAACTCCTAAATCATCAAATTCTCTTAAAATGCTATAAAGACTTTGGGCAATGGTAACTTCTTTGCCACGCGTACCAATAATCTTAATAATCCCGTCCTTGTATGCATCCTTTGACTCACTTGAAGCGATGACCCCAACTGTTTTTCCTTCCACTAATGCACGGTCTACTCGGCTGTTTATTTCTCTTACAACTGCCTGCGTATTTCCTTCAAAAATCGTAAGGTCACCTTTTGGTGCATAATGTTTATACTTCATACCTGGTGCCTTTGGCACGAAGTTAGTATCCATCTGTCTGCCAAGTATTGCTTTATCGACTTCAACCGGACCTACCACTTCTTCCAGCATCTTCTTTGTGATAAATCCCGGACGCAAAATCATAGGAACTTCCCCGGTCAAATCAACAATCGTAGACTCAATACCGATTCCAACACTACCTCCATCAATAATCATGTCTATCTTACCATCTAAGTCGTCTTTAACATGTGATGCTTTCGTTGGACTTGGTCTACCAGATGTATTGGCGCTTGGTCCTGCAATACAAACTCCAGATGCACGAATTAGTTCTAAGGCAATAGGATGGGAAGGCATACGAACCGCTACGGTATTTAGTCCTCCTGTTGTTCCGCAAGGAACAGACTCACTTTTATTCATTATCATGGTAAGTGGACCCGGCCAGAATGCTTCTGCCAGTTTTATACCTGTTTCTGGTACTTCTTTTACAAGCTTATCAAGCATTTCTAAATCAGCTATATGGAGAATAAGTGGATTATCGGAAGGTCTTCCCTTGGCTTCATATATCTTTTTTGCTGCATCTTCTTTCAAGCCGTCTCCACCAAGACCATATACTGTTTCTGTTGGGAATGCTACTAAACCGCCTTTTTTAAGGATTTCAGCTGCCTCACGAAATTCGCAAGAAGAGAAATCTTGTTCATTTATTTTTATCATTTTCGTATTCATGAAAGATATTATACCACTTCTTTTTATAAAATTCCATAAACTTTTGTTTCGGTATTGTTTGCACCTATATATTGGAATCTTCGATTTGGTTATTCCTTGGATACGGTATTTGCAACGTTTGAAACCAATTTCCTGTAAGCTCTGTAAAATATGCCATCATGATACCAATCAGCATGGAAATCAAAACATTTATCCATGCACCATCACAAGCAAATGTTATAAAGCATCCAATATAAGCTCCCGGAATAAATTTAAAGCATTTAAATTCCGCTTGTTTTATGATAAAATATGAAATAATTGCACAATAAACAGCACCTGAATATGGAAATCCAAAATAGGTCCCCGCAAGTATAGACATCATCGCCCAAAAAATTCCACTTATATTTGCAAATGCTGCTGTTTTGATGCCAAAAAAATTCTTTTCTCCACTTGCAAAGTAACTCGTACAACCTGCAAAACCAGCAAAACTAATTAGTCCAAATTTTTCACAAACAATCATCCAAATTCCTGCATAAATTGCCATTGCTATTCCTAAACTGCCTAAATTATCTCCGAAATATTTCTTCATTGATTCTCCTCTATTCCTATGTAAATATTGTTTTCCCGCATTGGGAACAAGTGAACAGTATAGCACAGGATATTTAGAGTAGTCAACGGCCATTTATACTTTATTGTAGCTTATCCAAATATTGTTTGATTCCTTCTGCAATTGCCTCCGCCATTTTTTGCTGATATTCCTCCGTAATTAAAAGATTTGCCTCTTGTACATTTGACAAGAATCCACATTCCACAATGACTAATGGACATTCTGTCTTTTTAAGCATATAATAACTTTCATTTGCCTTTGCTTCGCGGTGATTGCCATCTGCTATCAGCTCTTTTATTTTTGACTGAAGTAGCAACGCCATATTTTTACCATCTTCCGACTGAGGATGATAAAAAACCTGTGCCCCATGTGAAGATTCTTCCGTAAAACTGTTTTGATGAATACTTACAGCAGCCTTAGCACCACTTGCGTTGATCAAGGCCACCCGATTTATCATATCTGCACGCTTAGTTGTCTTAGCTTCTCCATCATTATTTATTGCTTGATCCGTTTCTCTCGTCATAACAATTTCAAATCCTTCTTCTGTCAATATTTCCTTTAACTTAAGTGCGATGCTTAGATTAATGTCTTTCTCAATTGCTTGATTCACTGCAACTTTACCTGGGTCAAACCCACCATGTCCAGCATCAATTGCAATTGTTATTTTTTTATTTTCACAATTCACATTCGATACCGACCTTCTCCATTGTGCAAGTCCAATCACACAAAATACTGCGCATAGCATGCAGATTATTGCAATTTTTTGTTTTTTATTCAGCACTATTCTCTTCATAATACACTCCTTTTCTCCTATCGTTTCATTTATATTCCTAAAGGTAATGCATTATGTTTGAATCCTTTAAATCAGACAAATTCCGATTTTCTTAGAAATTGCAGTGCCGTATTACAGTATTTTTCAGATTCTTGCATACTTGAAGTTGCATGCTTTGCCTGTTCGACAATTAGTAATTCTTTCGCTCCTTTACAGGCTTCATAATTTGCCTTCCCCATCCAGGTTGGAACAAAGTCATCCTTTTCCCCATGAATGAATAAAATTGGAATCTCATTTTCTTTTAAAATTTCTAAGGTGGAACATTCTTTGAAAGAATATCCTATAATGAACTTGCACAAAAAGTTTTCAATATACATAACTGGAAATAAAGGAAGATGAAAATCCATCTTTAGTACGTGTTTGAATATATCATAAGGAGAAGTAAACCCACAGTCTGCAATTACCGCTTTTACATTCTTTGGCATATCGAGCCCAAGCGTCATAAGAACGGTAGAACAGCCCATAGAAACACCAGCTAGATAAAGATTTTGTTCCATGGTAAACCGATCATTTAAATACTCAATCCATTGCTTACAGTCATATCGCTCTAGCACGCCAAATCCAATGTATTTTCCTTCGCTTTCCCCATGACACCGCTGATGGGCAATTAATAAATTATAGCCATTATCATGAAAAAATTTTGCAAGACAGCTAAAATCCCCATAACCGTCGGATCGATATCCGTGCATCATCAAAATCGTATTTTTTGAAGTTACCTCGCTCGGTATATAGTAACCAATCAATTTCAGTCCATCTCTTGATGTTAGTGTAATTCGGTCGTCCCGGTGATTATGAATCCATTCTTTTCCCTCTAACATCTGTGTTTGGAATGGAAGAAAGTTTCCACTACAATGTCCTTCATAATCCCCCTTATACTTTGGTTTCCTTCGTACAAATGAAAAGGAAAAAAAATAAATACTTCCTAACATGGTAATTAATATAAGAACTAATATTGCCGTAATTAAAATTTTAATTTCCATTTTTTTCCTTCTTTCCCTTTATTCTATTATCTCTTTCAGTGCTTCCAATGCTTCATCAATTTCTTCGAGTGTATTTTCATACCCAAAAGAAAAACGTATGGTACCTTCTGGAAAGGTTCCTAGTGTCTTATGTGCATTCGGCGCGCAATGCATACCAACTCTTGTCTGTATATGGTATTCACTATCTAATCGAAAAGCAACTGTAGCAGCATCTATATTTGCCGTGGAAAGACTAACAACCGCACTTCGATTGTTTCCTTCCTTTTTTCCAGCTACTTTAATTCCCTGTATTTTATTAACTTCACGTATAAAATACTGGGTTAACTTTTGTTCTTTTTCTCTTATCTTTTCGATTCCTATTTTCTCTACGGCATCCAGTCCCGCAGCAAGTCCTATAATGCCAGGTAGGTTAAGCGTTCCCGCCTCAAATTTGTCCGGCAAAAAATCAGGAGTTTCTTCCGTGTCAGATATGCTACCGGTACCTCCCGTTATCAAAGCTTCCATAGCATCCGCCATTTCATCCGTAATTATAAATCCACCAATTCCTTGTGGTCCTAAAAGTCCTTTGTGTCCGGTAAAGGCAAGCACATCAATATTCATCTGCTTCATCGAAATTGGATATATTCCTGCAGTCTGCGCACTATCTACTATAAACTTAAGACCATTTTCATGAGCGATTTCTCCTACTTTTTCAATTGGAAATATGGTTCCACTCACATTTGATGCATGTGTCATAATAATAGCCTTCGTATTCTCTTGGATAAGAGGTTGGATTTCTTCCATCTCAAGCTCACCTTCCTGATTGCAGGGTATCCGGTCAAAGGTAATTCCCTTCATCTTTTGAAGCTGTACAAGCGGGCGCATCACGGCGTTGTGTTCCATAGCACTTACCAAAACATGATCTCCTTCTTTTAAATATCCTTTTAGGATAAAATTAAGTGCATAGGTAATATTGTTTGTAAAAATAACATTCTTTACCATCTGTGGCAATGGACCAAAATCAAAAAAGCGGCAAAGCTTTTCTCTTGTTTCATATACAACTCCAGCCGTTTCGTAAGCATCCCCATAACTGCCACGGTTTATATTTACACCTACATCCTTCATGTAGGTCATCATAGCTTCTACAACGCCGTCTCCCTTTGGAAAGGAAGTGGCTGCATGATCAAAATATATACGATTCATAACTACAATCTCCTTTTTCGTTTAATCACAGTATATCACATTTCTCAAATTCAGCGATATTTCATTTATTAATTTTTTCTATAAATCTTTTCATATTATATGATATATCAATTTCTCACTTACATATCTATATGTTACGCTATATATGTTAAATATTTCTACTGTAAAAGTAGATGGGAGGATTAAGTTAAAATGAACGAAAAACGTAATATACTTATTGTAGGAGCAATCATTGGTATTGTCTCCATTTTATTGGTCTACTTTGGAAATCCTGCAAATATGGGATTCTGCCTTGCTTGCTTTGTACGTGATACCGCTGGTGGCTTAGGTCTTCACCGGGCAGAGGTCGTTCAATATGTAAGACCCGAATTAATTGGTCTACTCCTTGGTTCTTGCATTCTGGCCTTTGCGAAAAAAGAATTTTCCCCACGCGGCGGAAGTTCACCATTTACCCGTTTTGTAATTGCCTTTTTTGTTACAATTGGTGCATTAATGTTCCTTGGATGTCCATTCCGTATGATCCTTCGAATCGCCGGTGGTGATTTGAATGCTATCATTGGCCTACTTGGCTTTATTGCTGGAATTGGGATTGGTATTTTCTTCTTAAACAAAGGCTTTACTTTAAAACGCACTCACAAATTTGATACTTTAGAAGGACTTGCTCTTCCAATTTCTTCGATTGCTCTATTAGGAATTTTAGTATTCATTCCAAGCCTTCTTATATTTAGTAGCGAAGGTCCTGGTGCTAAACATGCTCCTATTGCAATTGCTTTAATAGCAGGTCTTTTAGTTGGTGCACTTGCTCAAAGAACTCGTTTCTGTATGGTTGGTGGTATTCGTGACTTTATTCTTTTTAGAGAAACTACTTTAATCATTGGTTTTATTACCATAATTGTGGTTGCTCTACTCGGAAACATTCTTACTGGAAACTTTAATCTTAGTTTTGTCGGACAGCCAGTTGCACACACCGATGGTTTATGGAACTTCCTTGGTATGACACTGCTTGGATTTGGGTGCGTATTACTCGGTGGTTGTCCATTACGTCAGTTTATACTTGCTGGTGAAGGTAATACAGACTCTGCCATTACAATTTTAGGTTTACTTATTGGCGCTGCTTTCTGCCATAACTTTAAATTAGCGTCTTCTCCCGAGGGTCCAACTCTTAACGGAAAAGTTGCTGTTATGCTTGGTTTTGTTGTTTTTCTCGTTATTGCCTTTGCAAATTCAAGAAAACAGGCAACTGATAACTAAATTATTTAAGGAGGAATTAATTATGAATACAATTGATGCACGTGGATATTCCTGTCCACAACCGGTTTTAATGACAAAAAAAGCATTTTCTTCAAACGAAAACGCATACACTGTTTTGGTTGATACAAATGCAGCAAAAGAAAATGTAACTCGTTTTGCTACTCATGCAGGATTTCATGTCTCCTGCGAGGTAACACAGACTCAATATTTTACATTATCAATTAGTAAGTAATCGCCCATGAAAACTTATATAATTACATTCTATTCTCATTTCAGTGCCATTGGTTTTCATAAAGCAATGAAAAAGATAGGTATTGAAGCAACTTTGATGCCTATCCCAAGGCACCTAAGTTCATCTTGCGGAACTTGTGTAAAAGCGTATTGGAACGATTTAGTTCCCAATAATATAAAGCACTACGATGGTATTGAAAAGGTGTTTCAAATTAAGGAGCAAGATGTTATAATGGTTTACGAATCTTAAGGAGGTTCCTTATATGGATTATTATTTAATCACCTTTTCAAATACACATTCAGCCATTACAGCACAGAAATTTTTAAAAGGAAAATTAGATTTTATTGTTATGCCAACATTAAGGGAGATTTCCAACAGTTGTGGAATCTCCCTTAAAATAGTCAATGCATCTATTATAGAACTCGAAGAACTAATGAATTTATTTGAAGCAAATCAATCTATGTATACAATCTATTTCATCGGATCAAATGGTTTGATTGAAAAGAAATCATTGTAGCAATCACAATATCTTCTTTTTTCTTTTTTTTACTCGTCTTACAATAAAATTCGTTAACCAAATAATCAGTCCTAATACCACAATAGCAACCGCACATATTATAATGGTTGTTTTATTGGGATTTTTAATCATCTCAATAATATTTTTGCTATCACTCACTACTTTTCTATCGTGTGTCTGATTGTAGTATTGTGGTATACTCTCAAAGGTATCCACATAGTGTGCAACTGCTGCCCATGCTTTTAATTCCTGTTTTCCATCATATATTATGCACTTCTCAAAGTCACTTACTGGATTTTTGTCCGCATCCTTTGGCACAATGGATAGAATTCCATAAGACATATCAGTTACTGCGCTTAACATCTGTCCCGAATACAAATCTGCAACTACGCGGTATAATTTTTCATCTTCGATTTCTTCACGATTTCCATCTTCATTTAAAATGTAAACATCTGAAACTTTGTTTAAAATCATTCGATTTGTGTTGATAGAATAATTAAGTCCACTGCTGTAAAGCTGCGCTGTTGACATAATTGGAGCAATGGAGGCATCAATTTCTGCTACTGTCTTTAATTCTTTCCCGGTCAGATAAATTGAAATTAATGGATACCCCGGTACGCCATCCGGTCCAACTCCAAGTGAACTAATATTAAATACATCGGCTACTGTCACATCACCTTTGGCAAACGTATCACGAATAACTCCACTTGGTATAATCGCAGCCGTTACTGGAATATAGTTGTCTCCTTCTGCTAATTTAACGGAAAAAATATAAGAATCCGACAAAAGATTTCCTAACGTTTCTTCTCTTAATATCTTTCCTATTTCATTTACAGCAGTAAACTCCCAGGAATTATATGTAAGTACCTGATCCATTGTATATCCAAATTTACTTAAATATATGGAATCAATATCCGAACGAAACTCATTTATTTTTTGTTTTGTTTGCTCATCCTCAGCTATATCTTTTGTCAATGGAATCAACTGATAATCTTCTACCTTCCATCTTCCTTCCTCATTTTGCTCCAATTTAATATTGCCAAGTCTGCTTCCGTATTCTCCAGCTGAAACAATCCATGTATCTCCAACCAAGAGTGGTGTATCTAAGATACTATGTGTATGTCCACTAATAATCAAGTCAAGCTCCGGTACTTCTTTCGCCAAAATTTCATCTTCTGACCCTTTCGGATCAAGACTTGTACCGCAGTGAGAAATACACACTATCATATCAACATCTTCATTTTTTCGTATGGTCGCAACGGTTTCTTTTACACCTTCCACCGGTGTTTTAAATGTTAAGGTACAAGTAGGCGCACATTTTAAAGCATCTTCACCAAAAACCCCTATAATGGCAATTTTAGTAGTTCCTTTTGTAACAATTGAATATGGCTTAATATCAAGATCTTCAAATTCAGTACCTTTAATGTTTGCATTACAAAGAAGAACGCTTGGAATGGAATCGCCACTCTTTTTTGCCACTTCCATCATATTGATCAATCCCTTAGAACGGTAATCAAATTCATGATTTCCAAGTGTAGTTGCATCAAACCCCAGATATCCTAACATACGAAGTTCGCTTGCTTGTTCTTCATAAATGGTTTGATACAGCGTTCCCATCGAGAAATCACCACCATCGACTACTAACAAATCAGGATTTTTTGCACGCTTTTCATCCAAAATGGTTTTCATTCTAGAAAACCCACCCATTTCCAGCATTTCACCATTGTACTGGGTAATAAAGCTTTCAAGATGCGAGTGTAAATCATGCGTAAAAGCAACTTCTACTTCCTTCGTTTCCTCCGCCTGTGCCAATGATGGCATCATAATACATAAGGCTGCCACTACAAAGATTACGTTTACCCATTTTAATAATTTTTTCATTGTACCCTCTCTCCAAACTTTTTATTATGTGATTTTACGTATCACTTTTAATTTCTTTGCGCTATATGGAGGATACCGAAGACATACATCCAATAATAAATTACTCTTAAAAACTGATTTTTGATGCGTAAAGGTATCAAAACTATATGCTCCATGGTAATTTCCCATACCACTGCTTCCTAGTCCACCAAATGGAAGATAATGGTTGGCCAGATGCATAATTACATCATTCACACAGCCACCACCAAATTCTGCATTTCGAAGTACTTTTTCAACAAGCCTTTGGTTGTTGCTAAATAAATAAAAAGCAAGTGGTCGTGGTTTCATTTTTAACGTAGTAAGTACTTCTTTCAAATTCGAATAAGAAATAATTGGTAGAATTGGCCCAAAAATTTCTTCTTTCATAATTTCATCCTCAAGGCTTGCATCCGTAAATATAGTCGGTTCAATTTGCCTTGTTTCTTCGTTTCCGCAACCACCAATTTTCTCAGCTTCCCCCTGAATAAGCGCAGTTAAACGATCAAAATGATGTTTATTAATTATCTTTGGATACTCTTTATTATTGAGAGCATCCCCATACATTACTTTTATCTGCTTTTGTAATTCTATTATAAATTCCTCTTTACACGTCTTATCAATCAGTACATAATCTGGCGCAACACATGTCTGTCCCGCATTTAAATATTTACCCCATGCCAGTCGCTTCGCAGCAAGCTTAATGTCTGCTGTTTTTTCAATTATACATGGACTTTTACCTCCAAGTTCAAGAACCAAAGGTGTAACATTTTCACTAGCTGCTGCCATTACCTTTTTACCAACGGCCTCACTCCCAGTAAAGAAAATAAAATCATATTTTTGTTTTAGTATTTCGTCATAATCCACCTCATAGTCTACGCAGTAAACATGCTTTTTTTCAAACGTCTCATTCACAATTTTTTGAATAATCGCAGATACATGCGCACTACTTTTCGAAACCTTTAATACAACACAGTTACCTGCAGCTACCGCACCAACAAGCGGAGCCATTGCTAACTGAAACGGATAGTTCCAAGGCGAAAGAATTAGCACTACACCATATGGATCACGATACACATAACTTTGTGCCGGAAAATGTGTAATCGGAGTTTTTACCTTCTTTGGTCTTTGCCATGATTTTAGATGGCGAAGTGCAGACTTTATTTCTGCTATTACTATCTGTACCTCAGCTAGATAACTCTCTGTCTCTGATTTATTCAGATCCTTCTTTAGTGCCTCAAAAATCAAAGGCTCGTTACGTTCAATTGCTTCCTTTAGTTTTATTAATTCCGCTTTTCGAAATGCAATACTTTTTGTTTGGTTTGAATTATAAAACTCTCTTTGTTTTTGTACAATTTTTTTCATATAAACATCTCCTATGAGTAAAATATAGATATTCCTAATAGAAAGGTAGCGCTATAATAAGTAAGTAAATTTAAGAACTTCATTATACCATATTTCTTCTGATAAAAATATAAGAACAAGATTATTCCATCCGAAAGGAAAAACAGGAATCCTCCTAAAAAAACAAGGAGATAAAAAGACGATCCATTTCCATTCATTGCGATTTGAGCACATTTCACAAACAACGCTGTTACAAAGTACGCATAGATTAAAACAGGTGCTTTTAGCTTTCCAACATCCATATATTTAAGTGTCATTAAGCACCTTACGAGTATTACCCCAAGAAGAGACAACATGAATGTATACCTATTGATTTCTTGGACATACGAGAATCCAAATAAAAAGCTACAATGTCCTAATAAAAAAGATCCAAGGCCTAATAAAAATAATTTTTCTTGCTCTCCTTCCTCCCGCTTTGCCAAAAAATAATCCCCTAAAAAACAAAAGATAAGTGCAGGAAACAGCCGCCAAAACAATGGATCGTTTGACGAGTGTATTTTTCCCAAAATAGCTGCAAGTATAAAACCGATACTACATAGGCATTTACTTAGCAGATGATATTTTTTTAATTGCTCGTTATAACAAGTTAAGATTAAAAATATAAAGGTTAAAATATAGTAAACGATTAAAAACAGTAGCATAGCCATTCCCCTCCATATGTCTATTACTTCATTAAATCATTTTATATTATTTATTACACTTATTTTATTTCTGCTTCCATCAATTGTTTCTCTAAAATTTTTAACTGTCGAACCGAAATGCTACATTCCTTTCCATTATCCATAAATAAAATCCGTTTCTTTTTTTCGATTTGTGCAAGACGTTTTATATTAATTACACACGATTTATTGCACTGAAAAAAATTTCCATCCAATTGTGCCTTAATTGCCTTAATTGAAGATGTAATATCTATTGCACTGTCTTTTGTATAAATAGTAACTTTATGTACCTGCAATGATGGCTCAATCAATATGATATCGTCTTGTGAAATCATAACAATTCGATCTTCCACCTGCATTGATATCGCCCTATGAACCGAGTTAGAAGGTAATGCATATTGTTTCAGCGCGTATAGCATGCACTCTTTTATTTTTTCAGGTATTTCTTCCACTCTTTCTTTGACAATATAATCCATTGCCTCTACCTTATACTGAAAGGTGAGCGGAGCCATCTCATCGTGTGTCGTAATAAAAACAATAAACCCCCTTGGGTCTAACTTGCGAATCTCAACTGCTAAATCTAATCCATTCATATTCGCCTTCAAATCAACATCTAGAAAATAAAGTGCTGGCTTTGAGGAAATTTCCATTTTTTTCAGCAAAACATCTGGGGTCTGTGATGCCAATACTAATTCCATATCAAGACTTTCAAATGTTATAATATTTTGTATTACTTTACTTAATCTTTGTAAGTGTTCTTTTTGGTCATCACATAAGTAAATTGGTAGCATGATTGCATTACTCCTATGTACATTTTTTCGATTGCATTATTTCAACCCTCTGCGCAAACATCCCCTCATGATATCCCGTAGTATGAATTACATTTTTGTATTTTCCCATTAATATTTGAACCTGAAAAAGGCCAACTCCTCGATTTTTCCCCTTTGATGAAGCTCCTATCTGATATATTTTTTTGAGGTCTACATTCTCATTTTTACAAGAATTTTGTACTACAATTAATACGCTGTTTTCACTCTTTGCAAATCCAAGATACATCTTTTTCGCTTCTGAATTTAAAGCTGCTTCAATTGCATTATCTAAAAATATCCCAAGAACTCTGGTTAAATCCAGAATGTCTATTTGCATTTGCTCGATTGATTCATTAATATCTAGCTCAATTTGTATTCCTTTTTGCATTGCATGAAATAGTTTCGTATAAACTAGTCCCTTAATTTCTTCCACTTTGATATACGACAAAGCTCCCAATGCCGCATCTTTATGATTTAATTTTTCACCTGCTGGCAAAATGGATGTTCGAAAATAATTTTTTAATCCCTCCATGTTTTCGGAGTCTATGTATGAACTAAGGCTTGCTATTATATTAAAATAATCATGTTTGAACAGCCTAAGCTCCATATATAAGGCCTCTATTTTATTTGTATAATCCTGCAAATTTTCAAATTCCTTTAGCTTCTGCGTCACCTTCTTTTCTTTTTCATAATTAGAAATAATGATAATAATTACTACAAATGTAACTGCAAAGAAGAGAAAAAATAAAATACCATTTAATCGAATGACTTCCGAAGAATAGCCCATTTTTTCACCCGATATAATATTAACAATAAAAACAAGAACACAAATAAAAATATCGAAAAACATACAAATTCTAGCAAAATTTGGTAGTTTCATGTCATACAAAAAGCCTAAATTTCTGACACCTTTTCCTATAAAATAGGTGATTAGATATAGAATGATAAAAAACACAAGCGTAAATCGTAATGGAAACTCCGTTTGAATCTGCTGCATTGTAATTCCAAAGAACGAAAGTGTAATGGTAAATATATAGTTCAACACGACAGAAAACATATAACCTAATAGCATTCCACATGCATTAATAACTTTATTTTGCTTGGTAAAAACCATGATAAAAACGAATATCCCACCCATTGCAAAAGGCGTAATCATTTGCCCTAATATACTTCCAAAAAAATAAAACACAATAAATACATAAGAAAAGATAATAAATTTCTCTCTTTTTTTTAAAGGACACAACAAAACATTAGTACAAGAAAATACTGGTATCGCTACACTAATTAGATTAAAAAGTAGCTGATATAAAAATAAAAACATGCCATCCTCCAAGTAGTCAATACGTTCATGACTGAATTTTCAACGTTCATGACTAAAACGTTCACGATGTGGAAAATTATGTTATTATTATGGTAACACGAAGAAAAAGAGGTGTAAAGGAATGTTGGGTAGATTTTCGAAAAAAATTGCTAGTTGGTGTTATGCTGGAACACAAACTGGAGATGTTGAAATTACTGCGTATGGCATAGAAGTTCTTCTTGAAACCTTCACCAAGCTACTGGCATTACTTTTAATTGCAATTTTTATGGGATGTTTGCAAGAAATGCTTATTGTTCTTATTGTCTTTTCTTCTTTAAGATTTTTTGCGGGTGGAGTTCATATGCATAGTAATATAGGCTGCTTTATGTCCATGTTCTTTATTTTCGGACTAACGATATGTGTAGATAAGCTTGCCTTTTTCTATAAGATTGTACTTCCACGAAGTGTCTTGGCTTTGGTTCTTCTAGTGTTGGTTGGCTTTGTTTTTCTCTATGCTCCATCCGCAACATTAAACAATCCAATAAAAAACAGCAAAATTGCGAAATGGAAGAAGATTTATTCTGTTATTTTATCTGGATTACTTAGTTTTGTAATATGGTATATTCCAAACAATACAAAACTTTGCTTTCTTGTACCTTTTATTTGTGAGGTAGTAACGATATTACCTATCGTTAATTATAAAACTATACGAGAGGAGGAGAGAGGATGGAAAAGAATAAAGCCACATTAAAGTTAGCTAAAGGACTTGAGAAATTAGCTATCTATGCTGCCGTTGAGACAGTTGGAAAGAGTTTTCCACTAACAATGCACGAAGTGGAATTAACTGAGGATTTAAGATGTAAAATCGAAAATCTTCAAAAATGATGCTTTTTTAAATTCTTTATGAGGGAAGTATTTAAGTGTAGTATAATGGCAATACCCCAAAAAATTGTCGTTATATTATAATAAAGCACAGGTTGCAACCTTTGTTGCAGTCCTAAATATTCATTTAGTATTTGTATTTGTTAATTATTGCCCAATAACAAGAAAGAGGATGGCCTACAATATAGGTCATCCTCTTTCTTTACGGTATATATTAATATAAATTGCAATATGAAACCTTTTTATTTTTCATATGGTGTATTTACCAATGGAAGACTTGTTCTAAATTCTCCGTCATACTTATAATAAGCTCCTTGTACAGCCGGTGCAGTAGGAATTGACGTAATTTCTCCAATACCAATCGCTCCATATGCTACATCGATACCTGGCTTTTCGATAATAATACTTTCTACATCAGGTACTTTATTAGCACGGAAGAGGCCAATCGTTCCAAATTTTCCTGTTGGAACGCCTTTTTCCAACGGATATTTTTCCGTTAGTGCATATCCTAAGGACATTACAACACCGCCCTCAATTTGGCCTTCAACACTCTTTGGATTAACTGCTTTTCCTACATCATGAGCCGCTACAATTTTTTGTACCGTACCATCTTCATTGAGAATGCAAACTTGAGTTGCATAACCATAAGCAACATGAGATACAGGGTTTTCTAAATCTGCGCCCATCCTATCAGTCTTTGCTAAATATTCACCATAAAACTCCGTTTCATTTTGGATAGCCTCAAGTGTGGTTCCTTCTAACGCTTTTTTGAGTTCAATCGCAGCTCGTCTTCCAGCTTCTCCGGTCACTAATGTTTGTCTGGAACCTGATGTTGTTCCTGAATCTGGTGCAATTTTTGTATCCGATGCATGATAAACTATTTTATCTGCTGTAATACCTGCTGTTTCACAAATAATTTGCACTAATACGGTTCCTACTCCCTGTCCAATACAAGATGCTCCGGAATGAATATGCAACATACCATCTCGAACAATCAGACGTACACGTCCAGTATCTGGAATTCCTACTCCAACTCCTGCGTTCTTTAATGAACAAGCAATACCAACATACTTATTATTATCGTAAACATCTTTTACTGCCTCAAGCGTTTCTACCAAACCAGTCGAAGCATCTGCAATCTGTGCATTTGGAAGTACCTGTCCTGGGCGAATTGCATTACGATAACGAATTTCCCATGTTGAGATTCCAACCATTTCTGCTAACAAATTGATATTCGATTCAGTTGCAAAACAAGTCTGCGTAACACCGAATCCACGAAAGGCCCCAGCTGGTGGATTGTTTGTATAAACTGCTTTACCATCAATATCTATATTTTGATAATTGTACGGTCCAGCTGCATGTGTACAGGCTCTTTGAAGAACTGGTCCTCCAAGAGATGCATATGCACCAGTATCTGATACAATAACCGCTTTCATTGCTGTTAAATAACCATTTTCATCGCAAGCAGTGGTAAATTCCATTACCATTGGATGGCGTTTTGGATGAACAATCATACTTTCTGCTCTGGTTAACTTAACCTTAACAATACGTTTCGTAATATAGGCCATTAATGCAGCTAAGTGCTGTACGGAAACATCTTCCTTACCACCAAAACCGCCACCAACTAATTTATTTTCTACAATTACTTTTTCTACGGGTAAACCAAGTAAAATTGCGGTTTCATGACGTGTATCATAAGTTCCTTGATCGGTAGAGTAGATATAAACGCCATCTTCAAACGGCATTGCAACCGCACATTCTGGCTCTAAAAATGCATGCTCTGTAAAAGGTGTTTGATATGTTTTCGTTACCTTATATTTTGATTTTGCAATAACATCTTCTGCATTTCCTTTAATAAGCCGTTCATGAGCCAATAGGTTTCCTTCTTTATGAACCAAAGGAGCACCTTCTTTTAATGCTTCAAACGGATCTGTTACTGGCTCTAACTCTTCGTACTCAACTTCAATTAATTTCTTTGCTTCTTCTAGAATTTCTGGCGTCTGGGCTGCTACAAGGCAAATATTATCTCCTAAGTAATGCGTTGTACTACCAACTTCAATCATGGTATCCCAGTCCTGCTTTAAGTGTCCTACTTTATTTTTTCCAGGAATGTCATCTGTTGTAAATACTCCAATTACACCTGATAATGCTTTTGCTTTTTCTGTATGGATTGCTTTTACAATGGCTCTTGGATACTTAGAACGAACACTGCTTCCGTAAATCATTCCTTCCATTTCGATGTCATCCACATATTCGCCAGTTCCTATGACTTTTGCCTCAACGTCAATACGATGTATATGCGATCCAACTTTCACATCACATGCTTCGCCTAAAACTGAACTATCTTCACGAAGCATCTTCGCTGCTAACATAATACCATCAATAATTTTCTTATATCCCGTACATCTGCAAATATTATTACGAATTGCAAATGCTACTTCTGGTCTGGATGGATTTGGATTTGTATCAATTAAACTTTTACCACACATCACCATTCCGGGAATGCAAAAACCACATTGAACAGCTCCAACTTCTCCAAAAGCAAATACAAATACGTCTTTTTCTCGTTTTTCTAGTCCTTCTACGGTTAAAATCTCTTTACCTTCAAATTTAGATGCCATTTGAACGCAAGACTTCATTGGCTTTCCATCTACTAAAATGGTACAAGTACCACAAGCGCCTTCACTACAACCATCTTTGACGGATTTGAGCTTTAGGTCATCTCTTAATAAGCGCATTAATTTTTTGTCTTGCTCGACTTCGATTAAAGCACCATTTACTTTAAGTGTAAACATAGTAACATCTCCTTTTTGCATAATCCAAATAATTACACCAAATAATCGACTCTTATAATGACAGATTAACATAGAAACATAAAAACTTCAACAAGAATTAACAAAATTATTTATGAGCAAAAAATATTTTTGTTAATTCTGCCTTGTATCTATATCAATGAGCTCTTCCGGATTATCAACCTGCAATAAGAACACGTCTTCCATATTATTTTTTATAATACTTTTGCCTCCTACATCTCCGGTCAAGCTATCAAGTGCATTAAAATATTTTCTCCCAAAAATACAAGGATTACCCAGTTTTTCACCATAATATGCACATACAATTGATTTGTCCTGCGTTTGATAAGCTTTTATTACCGCCTCTATTGTATCTTTCTTAATATAAGGTTGATCGCATACACTAAAAAGAATTGCATCTAAAGAAGGCTCTATTTCTAGTGCCTCCTTTAAACCTAAGCGGATGGATCGTGATATACCTTCCTCTGGCCGGTCATTTATTTTTACTTGAAATCCATCCTTTAACATCGTCTTGGCAATTTCATCATACTGCGTTACCATAATTTTAGGTTCCAACGGTAGTGTTTTAACCTTATCTACAATGTGTAGATACATTTGTTTTCCTAAAACGGTATCTAGCAGTTTAATTCCTTTATAGCGAACACTGTTTCCAGCCGCTAATAAGATTAAAGCAATCTTATTATCCATTTTCATTTATCCACTCTAAATTCTGCTTATTCTTAATTAAAACGAAATTACTCTTCCGCAAGCCTGCATTTTTCCTGCGATATCAAACATATTACTTACGTTACCAATTTTTAATTGTTCCGCAATACCAAAATAGTTAAGGCAGGTGCCACAAACCATAATTTCTATGCCTTTTTCGCTTAGTGTTTTCAAATGTTCTACTGTTTGTTCGTCCTCAACCGCTAATTTTACACCACCATTCATCAATAAAATATGGGTTGGCAATTCAGTTGATTCGGTTAATGTATATAAAAACATGCGCATTAAATTCTGTCCTAGTTCTTCACTTCCCTCACCAATATAGTTCTTTCCTAGGAACACAACAAAATCAGAAGCTACCTTTTTCTCTTTTTCCTGCAAATCATTTAAAATTGCCTCACATTCTTCACAGGTCTTTGATAATGCTACTTTGAAAGCATCACCCTCTTCTTTCACCTCAACAGAAAATCCAGTGTTTTGGGCTAATTTCTTTAGATTTTCCACTGCAATTTTATTATCTACAATTGTAATGATAGACTCCTCGCCATTATCCATTTCCTTTTTTGTCATAACGACTGGCATAGGACAAGCCTTTCCTACTGCATCCACTAATTTACTCATTTTTATCCTCATTTCTGCGCTGCACTTTGCGCATATCAAGTTTGTGCGCACAGCGCAGACACAAACTTGCTGAGTGAAAATGTTTTTTCTTTCACATTTCCCCCCATACTCCGCTTTCGCGGCACTCTTTTTACTTTTTTAATTTATGTTCATAACAACACACCGCCTCTAATACAGCACCACCAATCGCTCTCGCTTTATCGGAAACCGTATAACAATGTTTGCTTTCACATCTTGCATCAATATCCCCGGATTTCATCCCCTTTACCACATGAACTCCTGGCTGTAACATTCCTCGAACAATTCCCGTCATCAGTGCATATATTGGTTCACCACCAGAGAACGCAACAACTTGATCTTTTTTTACAAGCTCTCCAATCTCTGCAATTGGCTCAAAAATGCCATCGGCGCGAGCTCGAATAATTCGTTCTGTTGTAAAGCCTCCAATGTCTCCTGGTATTCCAGTATTTGGTATTGCCTGGCCTTCCCAAAGTACACTTCCTAAATAATGGCCTCTCTTTGTTTCAATCACTGCATGGCAATCCTTCGTTGCTTCAAATCCCGGACCAACTCCTATCACAAGTGGTGCTTCAGTAATTTTGGTTCCTATATTTACCTTTGCAATAATTGCATCTATTAAAACCTCAGGCTGGTATGTTTCACGTATCGTTGCTTTTTCATCCACAATAACTGGAACAATTCCATCTTTTTGAAGCGCCTTGATTTCACTTGCATCCTTAATCAAAACAGCCTTAACATCCTCTACAACCGCTTCGTTTTCATAGACAGCTCTTGAAAAAGCAACCGATCTTCGGACAGTTGTTGGAATATTGGTTTCTGTCATTAATACATCATATCCTGCTCGGACCAGTCGTATGGCAATTCCAGTTGCTAGATCCCCAGCTCCTTTAATCAATATCTTCATTGTATCCTCCTAGTTGGTACGAAGTAATATATACTGTCTCGTTTGTTTCTTTCCTAAGCTTATTTCGTATACTTAATGCATGCTCCGTTAATTCATGGTTGTCCGCTTTGTTTAAAATAATCTTAAAATTCATATGCGAAGCAACATATTTTTTTAACCCCTGCTTGCTTTTTATAATTTTAACAAAATCAGCTTCTTCCAATGTATCCTCTAGCGATTTTCCTAGAAATTCAGCAACTCTTTCACTGCGAAAAGAAATTTCTCCTATTCTTTTGTGAAGTGCATCCATTCCAAGCACTCCAAACACATTGGTTGTCCCAGGAAACAAGACTGGCTCATTCTCTCCTGGCATTTTAAATGGAAGCCGTTTCGAGCCATCTGCTTCCACCAAAATGGGATACGCTAAATTCGATAAACTTTTTTTCAGTTCTTCACTTACACTTGAAATTTTTCCGTTTTCACAAGGTGTACCAATCCATAATATTTGATGTGTACGTAATTCATTCTGAATATAGTTCAAATCCTGACAGTTTGTAAATGCCCATCTGTCATCTGGATAAAACATATGTGTCGTTGTTGTTACGATTGCTTGCTTCCCCTTGAATCGATAATCATTTGCAAGTGATTCTAGAATAGTTGTTTTTCCACCCGCTCCAACAATAGAAATTCTTGGAGCTTGTATATCCGCCATATCAAAGGCATCCAATGGTTGTTTTTCACACCATACATTTTCTAATGGTTTGATAACTTTCATATGTTCACCCATACCTCTACTTTTTATCTTTATAAAAGTTCGTACAAAATTCCACGAATCCTCTTTCCGTTCGACTTAGTTTTTTACGCTTGTCGAACACAATGTAAAGTTTTCTCGTAATTATGTCATCATTCGGTTCATAAATGATTATTTTTCCTTCTTTTTCATAATCCATCGCCGATTTTCTTGAAATAATTGATATTCCCATACCATTGCTAACAGAACGCTTAATAATTTCTTGGTCATTCATATGTCCAACTACATTCAATTTTCTACTATCAATATCTCGAGCATTCAAGAACTTATCTGAAGCTTTTTTCGTTCCAGATCCATTTTCTCTTAAAATAATTGGCTCTTTCATAAGCTCTTCCAAGGTACACTGTTGTTCTTTCATTTTTTGATACTTCTGTGTATTTGGTGTAATGATAACCAGACAGTCTTCATAAAACGGAATGTAAAAAAGCCTAGCATCTTCTTTCTTCATTCCCACAAATCCAATATCAATTTTATGCTTTAAGAGCTCTTCAATGACATATTCACTGTCTCCTTGATTGACTGAAAACATGGTATTTGCATTTAGTTTTTGAAATTCCGGTATCACCTCGGGGAAAATATGTTGTGAAGGAATTGTTGAACCTGCAACTTGAATACGCTCTCCAATCGGTCTCTCTTGGTAAAATTCGTGCAAAATATCTTCCCGAGTTTCAAGTATAGTCTTTGCATATTCATATAATCGCTCTCCTGCCTTTGTTATTTTGACTGTTTTCGTCGTACGGTCTAATAACTTAGCGTTCAATTCTTTCTCTAAGGAGACAATATGGACACTAATGGTAGGTTGGGTCAAATAAAGTGCCTGTGCTGCCTTCGAAAAACTCTCTAGTTCGACAACCTTAACAAATCCTTCGAGCTGTTTAAAATCCACTTCCCTATCACTTCCTTTTTAAGTACTTTATGTACTTAAGTATATCATAACTTATAAAAATTATCTATAAGTATTGATGTTTTACAACCTAATCCATATTTCACTCTTTCTACTTTTGTGTTATGATAATTTTATAGAAAATGAAAGGATGCATAAAAATGGAAAAAAGTAATGTAGCATTAACCAGTCTTGTTAAAACATCCGGATGCGCTGCAAAGTTAGGCCCCGGTTTATTGCATGGCATATTAGAGAAGCTTCCAAAATTTGAAAATCCGAATCTATTAGTTGGATTTGACACAAGTGATGATGCATGTGTTTATAAAATAAATGATTCTACCGTAGCGATTCAAACGGTAGATTTCTTCCCCCCAATGGTAGATGATCCATTTACCTTTGGTCAGATTGCTGCTGCAAATGCATTGAGCGATATTTATGCTATGGGAGGTACTCCTGCAACTGCTATGAACCTTATTTGTTTTCCTTCCTGTCTGGATATTGAAATTCTTCAACAGATTCTGGAAGGAGGATATTCCAAAGTAAAAGAGGCCGGTGCTGTCATTGCTGGTGGCCATACCATATCAGACCCAACACCAAAATACGGTTTATGTGTTACCGGCTTTGCTCATCCAGATGATATTCTCACCAATAGCAATGCAAAACCAGGTGATGTATTAGTTCTTACCAAACCGATCGGAATCGGTATTATGAATACAGCTTCAAAGGCTAAAATGATTACAGATGCACAATTGAAGCAGATTACCAATATTATGACAACACTCAATAAATACGGCAAAGAATGTTTGGACGGCCTTACCGTTCATTCCTTAACGGATGTTACCGGCTTTAGTCTAACCGGGCACAGCTATGAAATGGCAGAAGGAAGCAAGACTTCTATCGAGCTTTATACCAATCAGATTCCAGTAATTAAAGAAGCCTTAGACTTTGCGTCCATGGGCATCATTCCAGAAGGAATGTATAATAATTTGGATTATTTACAAGATAAGTTTGTTTGCAAAAACGATTTACCACAGAATATGAAAGATTTATTGCTAGACCCACAGACCTCTGGTGGTCTATTAATATCTCTTCCTGAAAAAGATGCCAAAGAGTTTTTAAAGCGCATGGAGGCATTTTCTCCATGGTCCCGCATTATTGGACAAGTTGTAGATAAGAAAGAAGCTCCAATTCTGTTGTACTAAATTCTGGTTTAACGGTGGGGGATGGACGCGGGGAGTTTTGGGAAAGTCACGCAAGAAAGCGGTGGGTTTATGATTTTTGCTGATTTTGAGAAAGTGGCCCGCTGTTATTGGCAATGCTAGAGTAAACAACGGAATTAGTAGGAGATGGTAGTAAAAAGATCAGACCATGATTATATAAAATTGGGATAACAAAAATATAATAAAGAAAAGCCACTGTGCCCTTTTGCAATTCTAAAGCTGTTTGAGAAATGGATTGAATATGCTAAATGCAGGTTCAACAGCTACTCTATTAGAAAAAGAATGGGAAAATAATATTAGGGAGTTAGAAATGGATAATTATACAATTGACAAGGTAGACTCAAATGACATAGATGGAATTTTGGATATTTATAATTCTAATAAATCATTTTTGTGTAATCACATGGGAATTTCAAGTGTTTCCAAAGAATTTATACTTAATGAGATTGAAGAAATGCGGAAAGTTGGTTTTAATTCATCAATAATAAAAGATAATAAAGGTGAAATAGTTGGACTATGTGATTTTAAAATTGGTGATGAAGTATATTTATCACTATTAATGATTGATTCTAGATTAAAAGGTTACGGATTAGGAAAGACCATATATAATCAGTTGGAAAAAATGTTCAAAGCTAAGAATGCCAAGCGTATTAGAATAGATGTTGTATATGACTATGACGAAAATGTAATTGGATTTTGGGAGAGACAGGGTTTTATATCTAATGCAAAAATAGAATTAGAGTGGAATGGATATAAATCGAATGCTATTAAAATGTATAAAATTATTTAAGAAAAAACAGAACTTCTATAGTACATATTTTTCCCGGATTTTAATATATTTACCTCTGTATATTTTTACTGAATTCAATCTCAATTCTGGTTCTATTGAATGCTTGAAAACAGCGAGTCCCAATTTTGTAATCAGCCATGAAAGGCTGAGCTCATAATCTATCGTTCAATTTACACGGCTCCCATGGTGGGCTTTTATATCATTTGAGCATATGGAAGGCTGCTGAAAAAGTAACTTTAATCGTACAAAGAACCATCTTATCTGATATAATTAAGTTATTAGATAAGGTGGTGTTTTTTATGATTAATAACCAACAAACATTGAATTTAAGTCCTCATATGGATTTATACGATATT
>JBGSNZ010000018.1:0-167992 GCA_041739345.1 Acetivibrio sp.
AGACCATCAGGTAGATAGGGCAGAGGTGGAAGTGCAGTAATGCATGTAGCTGACTGTTACTAATAGGTCGAGGGCTTGACCAAATGGTTCGGTTTTAGAAAAATGGATGATGTTCTTACAATGTGTAGTTTTGAAGGTATCAAAACCTTTATATAGAGAAAGGGACGGAAACGTTCCCAACAGGAATCTCGGCGTTGCGGATAGAATCCGGATACCGTGATTTTGCTTTATACAAAAGAAATCTAATCCTCGATAGCTCAATGGTAGAGCACACGGCTGTTAACCGTGGGGTTGTTGGTTCGAGCCCAACTCGGGGAGCTTATTCAAAAAATATAAATGTAAAAGAGTTTCGAAAAAACTCTAAATAGCTCGCAAAGCGAGATTATGGCTCCTTGGTCAAGCGGTTAAGACATCGCCCTTTCACGGCGGTAACACGGGTTCGATTCCCGTAGGAGTCATTTAAGAACGGAAGTTCTTAAGAGACGATATTTGTTATATACAACGGAATCTGTTATATAGATTTGGACCTTTAGCTCAGTTGGTTAGAGCAATCGGCTCATAACCGATCGGTCCTGGGTTCGAGTCCCCGAAGGTCCATTTAGAAAAACACTCTACCAGCCTTTCTTAAAAGGAAGACTATGCCGACGTGGCTCAATTGGCAGAGCAGCTGATTTGTAATCAGCAGGTTATCGGTTCGAGTCCGATCGTCGGCTTGTAATAAACAAAATATGGCCTAGTGGCTCAGTTGGTTAGAGCGCCGCCCTGTCACGGCGGAGGTCGTCGGTTCGAGTCCGATCTGGGTCGTTAAAATTGAATAATTTTTGGAGTTTAAAGAAAACTCTAAATGCCGATTTATCATTATGGCAATACCCATGGGATCATAGCTCAGCTGGGAGAGCATCTGCCTTACAAGCAGAGGGTCACAGGTTCGAGCCCTGTTGGTCCCATTGATGCCGGCGTGGCGGAACTGGCAGACGCACAGGACTTAAAATCCTGCGGGACTAATCTCCCGTACCGGTTCGATTCCGGTCGCCGGCATTTTAAATAGCGAAACTAAGTTTTGCTATTTGTGTGCGTGTAGCTCAGCTGGATAGAGCACTTGGCTACGGACCAAGGTGTCGGGAGTTCGAATCTTCTCACGCACGTTAAATGAACAAACCCCCTAAGTTATTAGCTTAGAGGGCTTTTTTATTTTCAAGAACTATTATTTTCTGAAACTAGAGGTAGTTGACAATGAAGAAAAAAGGATATAATATGTTATAAAGTATGTTGAATATAGTGGAGAAATTATATTTTTCACAAAGGAGGATATTGATATATGAAAGAAGGTCTAGATGTCAAACATATAAATCCGTTTTTACAGTCTAGTTTAAATATATTTGAGAGTATGGTTCAAGTAAAATTGTCTGTTGGAAAGCCAGAAGTTGCAAATTTATCATTTAGTGAGACCACTTTTATATTACAAGTAGGTGTTACTGGTGAAATGAAGGGGCAAGTTCTAATGGTTATGTCGGTAGACCATGCAAAGGATATTGCAAGTCGAATGATGTTTGGAATGGAAGTGTCAGAACTTGATGAGATGTCTCGTTCAGCATTAGGAGAACTAAGTAATATGATTATGGGTAATACGGCAACCTTATTTTCAACTCAAAATATTATGATTGATATTACGCCACCTTTATCATTATTAGGTGATAAATTAATGCTTCAGGCAGATGTTCAAGCATTGAGAGTTCCATTAATGTATGAAGGAAAAGAGTATATTAGCTTATTTATTTGTGTTGTCAAGAATTGAATAAGGAGAACATTATGAGTAAAGACGAGTTTCTTTTAAGATTAGAAGAAGCATTAGGCGATGAGATACCTAAACAAGACATAGATGGACATATAAAGTACTATAGAGAGTATTTATCAAGTACATCAGATGGAAAATCGGAAGATGATAAAGTACAAGATTTGGGTGACCCAAGACTAATTGCTAAGACAATAATAGCTACAGCAGAAATTAAGCTGGATCCACTTGATCAGAAGAACAAAGAATTTAAATCTGCTCACTTTGAAGATAATGTAGAGCAAAATGCTGATGCGGAAAATATATTTCGAACTAAAATATTTTCTTGGGATGACCTTGCCTGGTATCAAAAAATAATTGCTATTATTATAGGCATCCTAATTGTGCTTGCAATCATTGCAGTCTTTATTGTTGGGGTAAATATTTTCTTTAGTTTAATACTTCCGGTATTAATAATCGCTTTTGTTATTAAATTAATAATTACTATAGTAAGAAGATAAAATATAATTATAAACGAGAAAATACCACTAGTATCACTAGTGGTATTTTCTATGAGGGGAGTATAAATAATTATAAGGGTTGCATTACATTTGTAAGGGTTAAATGTAATACATGATTTATTATAATATAAGTGATCTGATTAATCAACTGATGAAATTATAAAATATTAAGTTTTTTACAGGTAATAATTTCCAGTATAGATATAATTAGCTTGACCATAATAACTATGTAACAATAAATAATCTTTTAGGAGGAATTTATTATGGCTAATAATAATAGCAACCAAAATCAAAATAGGAGTACCAACACTTCAAACACTACTAAATCATCTTTCTCTAACCAAGGTAATAATTCAACTACAAAAAATACAACAAGAAATAACAGTAGTAATACAACAAGAAACAACACCAGTAATACAACAGGAAACAATACTAGTAATACAATAAGAAATAACACCAATAATTCCACAAGTGACAATACCAATAATACTACATCTAAAGATTACACATCATCAAGAAACGATACAAATAAAAATCGATACGAATAATACTGAAGAAATAAAGAGGATATCATACAGATATCCTCTTTATTAATATTAATTTAAATATTTAAAAAATCACATAATTCGACATGACGCATACAATAAGGTATAGGAGGGATTGAAAATGGCATTTTCGATTGCGTCAGCGAATGAAATAAACGAATACATTGGAAAGACAGGAACATTAGTGGTTGATTTAAGAGATAAAGACTCATTTCGTAAAGCTCATATAGCTACAGCTATTAATATTCCTTATGAAGAGTTTGAAAATAATAAATTTAGGTTAAATGGTTATAGTACTATTATCATATATTGTGATAGAGGAAATTCCAGTTTATTAGTTGCCAAAGAATACAATAATAAAGGCCCGTTGGTTTTAACTCTAGGGGGCGGATTTAATCGAAATAAGGCGAAATTCGTCATTGACGGAACGGAGTAAATCATTCATAATAAGTGAGAACGATGTTAGATATAAATGAAGGAGAATACGGATGAATCAGTACGAATTAATAGCACCATGTCATTTTGGAATGGAAGCAGTTTTGAAAAAGGAGGTACTTGACCTAGGTTATGAGATTATTAGCGTAGACGATGGTAAAGTAACTTTTAAAGGAGATGAATCCGCAATATGTCGTAGTAATATTTTCTTAAGAACTACGGAAAGAGTTCTCATTCGAGTGGGTAAATTTAAAGCTGAAACTTTTGATGAATTATTTGAAAATACGAAAGCAATTCCATGGGAGGAATACATTCCAAAGAATGGCCGTTTTTGGGTGGCGAAAGCCACTTCTATAAAAAGTAAATTATTTAGCCCTTCCGATATTCAATCCATAATGAAAAAAGCTATGGTGGAACGTTTAAAGACAAAATATCAAATGGACTGGTTTGATGAAGACGGAGATGATTTTCCAGTACGAGTTACTATTATGAAAGATGAAGTAGTTGTATGTATTGATACTTCCGGTGAATCTCTTCACAAAAGAGGGTATAGAAAACTAATTAGCAAAGCGCCAATTACAGAAACTTTGGGTGCTGCACTAATATTGCTTACGCCTTGGAACAAAGATCGAATATTAGTTGACCCGTTTTGTGGTAGTGGAACAATCCCAATTGAAGCAGCAATGATTGGTGCAAATATTGCTCCAGGGATGAATCGCTCTTTTATTTCAGAACCTTGGACTCATATGATTCCAAAGAAAAATTGGTACGATGCCATTACGGAAGCGAATGATTTAATAATAGAAAATGTTGAAATGAATATTCAGGCATATGATATTGACCCAAGTATGGTTAAGGCAGCGAGAGAAAATGCAAAATTAGCGGGAGTCGAAAACTATATTCATTTTCAGGAACGTTCAATGCAGGAACTTCGCAATCCCAAGAAATATGGATTTATTATCACAAATCCACCATATGGAGAGCGCTTAGAAGATAAACAGGCAATGACAAAACTTTACAAAGAAATGGGACAAGTTTTTGACAATTTAGATTCGTGGTCGTATTTTATTATTTCTGGATTTGAGGATGCACAAAAATATATTGGTAGACAAGCGACTAAAAATAGAAAGATTTACAATGGTATGATGAAAACTTATTTCTATCAGTATATGGGGCCAAAGCCACCTAAAAGATAGAGCTGTCTTACTATATCACAGCTAGGAGGTTGTTGAATCGAATGCATGAGAAACAATTAAAAACATTGGCTACAAAAAGTTTTGTGGTAATGTTTACCGTAATTGGGTTTTCGTTTTGTATTACGAAATATAATGATTCTAAAATATATGTTAGTGCTGAAAATTTGAATGAACAATTATCAGCATCTTTAACAAATGAGCCAACGGAAGATGTAAAACAATATACAAATATTGAAACGGGTGAAATTGTCAATGAAATAGGGGATAATTATATTAAAGTAAGCAAAAATTCTATGAAAGACATCCTAGTAAAAACAAAAGATATATATATGGAACGTAAGTTGATCATTATGATTGACAATTTGGATGAAAAAATTTATCAAAAACAGTCTATTACATTTTCAAAAGAAGAAGTTAATGTTGATAAGGTGTCTTTAAACTATGAATTTAATCAAGAAACATTGAAATATAGTGCAGTATTTGAACTTACATTAGATAATGTCTATCTGCAGACCATTTATGAGGATACACAAGATTTCTACATTGAATTAAAAAATCCACACGAGGTTTATGATAAAGTCATTGTGGTGGATGCCGGGCATGGTGGAAATGACATCGGTACAGCATCAAATGATAAGCAATTTGTAGAGAAGGATATTAATTTAAGCGTAGTATTAGAATTAAAAAAATTATTAGATGAAGATAATACATATAAGGTATATTATACTAGATTGAATGATAGAAAAGTTTATTTGAATCCTCGTTTAAATCTTGCAAATGAAGTAGAAGCAGATCTTTTTTTAAGTGTGCACTGTAATGGTAGTGAGTATATCAGTGCCAAGGGGACAGAAGGACTTTATGGTTCTTCAAAAGATCAAAGTGGAAATATGACATCAAAACAATTTTCCGAAATTTGTGTGGAAGAAGTGTCGAAAGCTTTAAATACAAAGATTCGAGGAGTTATAAAGAAGGAAGATATCTATATTATTGGAAATTCAAAGGTGCCAGTTTCACTTGTGGAACTTGGCTTTATGAGTAATAGTGAAGATATGGATATACTTAGTAATAAGGATAATAGAAAGGTTGCAGCGAAGGCATTGTATAAAGCAATCAATCGTGCTTTTGAAGAAATTGATGAGGTTAAATCATGAAGAAATTAATATTTGCAACTACAAATGATGGAAAGATGAAAGAAATTCGCATGATATTAACCGATTTAGGATATGATATAATTTCATTAGAAGATATGAATATTGACACCATAATTGAAGAAAATGGTACTACATTTGAAGAAAATGCAGAGATTAAGGCGAAAGCAATTATGGAATTAACGAATGAACTCGTACTTGCCGATGATTCTGGATTGGAAATCGATTATCTTAACAAGGCTCCAGGTGTTTATTCTGCACGCTATATGGGGGAAAATACGCCCTATACAGTGAAGAACAAACATATTCTAGGGTTATTGAATGATGTGCCAGAGGATAAGCGTACCGCACGTTTTGTATCTGCTATTGCCTGTGCTTTTCCAAATGGTGAAATTATAACAACAAGAGGAACAATTGAAGGAATTATAGGATATGAGTCAAAAGGCGAAAATGGATTTGGATATGATCCTATCTTTTTTGTGCCAGAATTTGCCTGTACAACGGCAGAACTAAGCCCTCAACAAAAGAACACAATAAGCCATAGAGGAAAGGCTTTAGAGAAGATGAAGTGTATTTTGAAGGAAAGAGGAATTTAGTTGAATGAAAATATTAATTGTGAGTGATTCACATGGGAAAAATACCTATCTAGAATATGTGTTAGAGAAAGTAGGTCCCATTGATTTACTGATTCATTTGGGTGATTTAGAAGGGAGTGAGCGTTTTCTTAGAGAAAATGTAAACTGTCCAGTTGAAATAGTATCCGGTAATAACGATTATTTTACTGATATTGAAAGAGAAAAAGAAATATACATTCATCATTATAAAATATTGTTAACGCACGGTCATCGATATAAAGTACATTATGGCACTGAATTTATCAAAGACTGGGCAAGAGAGAATAAAGCTGCTATTGTTATGTTTGGACATACACATATTCCTCTTATCGATCAAACCTCAGATATCATTGCAATTAATCCTGGAAGTATTAGTCAGCCTCGCCAAGAAGGTCACAGACCCTCTTATATCATTATGGAAGTAGAAAAATCAGGCGAGTTACATTTTACGTTAAATTACATAAATTAATTCGTAAAATATCGTATCTACGGGACAATCCGCTTGCTTTATAAAAAGAAAAAAATAGTATAAAAAGTTGTTGACATTGGGAAGCTTGTATAATATAATATATCTTGCGTCACGAGTGATATAACTCGAACGGGGTGTGGCTCAGCTTGGCTAGAGCGCTTGATTTGGGATCAAGAGGTCGCAGGTTCGAATCCTGTCACCCCGATTTAACTAAATAATATGCGGGTGTAGTTCAATGGTAGAACACTAGCCTTCCAAGCTAGATACGTGGGTTCGATTCCCATCACCCGCTTCACTCATTTTTGAGTGTATACGTGCTAGTAGCTCAGTTGGATAGAGCAACGGCCTTCTAAGCCGTTTGTCGGGGGTTCGAATCCCTTCTGGCACGTTTTTGCTTGTTAAAGTAAACATATTATTTTTTCGCTATTATAGTGGATATGGTGGGTATAGCGCAGTTGGTTAGCGCGCCAGATTGTGGCTCTGGAGGCCCAGGGTTCGAATCCCTGTATCCACCCTATTGGGCTATCGCCAAGCGGTAAGGCACAGCACTTTGACTGCTGCATTCGCTGGTTCAAATCCAGCTAGCCCAGTCAAGTAACTTACTTTTATAGATAAACAACATAGCAAGGGATATTAGCTCAGTTGGTAGAGCACTTGACTTTTAATCAAGTTGTCCGGGGTTCGAATCCCCGATGTCTCACTTAGTCAAACATTTCTTCCGGGGTGTGGCTCAGCTTGGCTAGAGCGCTTGATTTGGGATCAAGAGGTCGCAGGTTCGAATCCTGTCACCCCGACTCAATTAAATAATATGCGGGTGTAGTTCAATGGTAGAACACTAGCCTTCCAAGCTAGATACGTGGGTTCGATTCCCATCACCCGCTTTTTTTAATAGATATTAGGAAACTAACAACTATTAATTATGGTGGGTATAGCGCAGTTGGTTAGCGCGCCAGATTGTGGCTCTGGAGGCCCAGGGTTCGAATCCCTGTATCCACCTTGTTGGGCTATCGCCAAGCGGTAAGGCACAGCACTTTGACTGCTGCATTCGCTGGTTCAAATCCAGCTAGCCCAGTCTTTTATTTAAAGAAACAGAATTGTATGGGATATTAGCTCAGTTGGTAGAGCACTTGACTTTTAATCAAGTTGTCCGGGGTTCGAACCCCCGATGTCTCACTTTGCGGATATGGCGGAACTGGCAGACGCGCTAGATTTAGGTTCTAGTGGGAGACCGTGCAGGTTCGATTCCTGTTATCCGCATAAAATAAGCTACGACCGAATGGTTGTGGCTTATTTTTTTTGCTACATCCGACAAACATCCGACAGAATGTTAGAAAGCTTGTTTACATTAAAAAATAAAGAAAATATTGTAAAGACATTTGTAATTTTATTTTCAATAATTTGTATTTAATTATTTTAGGTGTTAGAATTATTGTTAATAGAGAAGTTAGAGTTATAGTTGGAATTAAAATGGTACAAAGGTTATCACTTTTAAATAGTGCAAAGAAAAGTCTAGAATTTGTAGGGAGATGGTACAGTGTGGGGAATTATTATTTTAATATTATTTGGTTCTTTAATTTTTAAACAATGGTATTTGGTATGGATTTATGTTATCGGTTATTTAATAATTCGAGCAGCAAATAGACGTAGTAAAGATTCATTAGAAAAAATAAAAGATGCAAAAACAGAAGAAGATAATACAAATTTGTAACTTCAATAGAATAGATTCTTAAGTTAATCAAAATATGATAGGAACTAACTTTTTGTTAATGGACAGAAGGTTAGTTTTTTATTGAATATACATTAAAATAGCTAATCCCTCTACTTATATTTTAAATTTGAAAAATCTATAAGTGATAATTAATAAGTAATTAATATATGTAGGGTGATTGAATATTTCGGATTGAATGATACAATTTAATTATCTGCTATAAGCAATCGATTGAGAAGTGGGAGATTTGCTAGTGCTTTTTTCTTCTAAATTTACGTTTGTATATATAAAACTAGAATGATAATGTTTTTGGGTAAAGCGAGATGTTATCAAAATGGGGGTGACTTATTCATGGGAAATATAAATATTAAAATTGATAATGAATTAAAAGAACAGGCGGAATATTGGTTTTCAGAATTTGGGATGGATGCTACTAAAGCCATAACAATGTTTTATCAAGCAGTTATAAGAGAACAAAGAATACCTTTTGATATACCTGAAAGTGACTCTTTCTATAGTGAGGCAAATATGGCTCATTTACAACAATCAATTGACCAGATTAACAAAGGAGAGAGATTTATACATGAATTAATAGAGGATAAAAAAGAACCCCTTCGGTAGCCCTAAAAACCATTAGAATAGGAGGGTTACACATGTGTCGCAAATGAGTGTAATCAAAAGTGAATGATAATATTTTTGGGTAAAGGGAGATGTTATCAAAATGGTGGTAACTTGATTCATAGCAAATTTGCATGAATATCGATTACAGGAGACTATAAATGAAACGATGGAGCAAGCTACAAAAAGAAATGTACTTGGTAATTGATCCAAGCTTGGATTTCCAGATTCATTGCTCGGCTTACCGTATGAGAAGTCAGCATGGCTCAACGGATTTGCCAAGGTACTGGCTTACTATTGGCAAGAATATCATATTTGATTATCCACAGCAGTTTATTAATCAAGAGATAGAGCTTCCAGAGGAATGGGACAGGAAAGACAAGAATACCCTTGGAGATTATTATCCATATCGTAATGATGTTAGTTCTATTTCAGAGCTTATCCGAGAATATATTGATACTCCTGTTAAGGAGTTATTAAATAAGAAATTTGAATCGGATGCGTGGGGATTGACAGATATCTTAAAGGCAGCAGACAAAAGAATCGGTATCAAAAGGCTGGTGGATAAGTTCGAAAATACAGATAGTGAAGCAGTTAAAGCAATCCTTTTAAAGCGAACAGGCAAAGCGGATTGAAGGTAGTTATGGAGGTGGGATAATGAAAATAGAAAAATGTCATAATTGTAATTGCAAAAATTACATAATAAATCGTTCAGTTGGGACGCATAGGTATTTCGTTGAATGCTCTAATTGCCATTGGTGCGGAAAGACGGTTTTATTTAAACGTAGGGCTATAAAAGTGTGGAATAAAGAGTCATTAAAATAAATATTATCTTTCTTTCTATAAGAATAAACAAACAGAAAATAAATCAAGCATGAAACAATTCATACAATTCTGACTGTGTATTTTGCCCCAGAATCCATTTTTGATGTTAGACGGTGAAAGTTGTCTTGTGGGATAATAAACCGTCTCTTTTTCTGCCAGAGAGAATCTGGCGCATGGATTATGACAAGCGATATTGACTAGGTGTGTCTTGATGTCAAATGTGATTTATTAAGTTCCGATAATTAAAAATAGATGTTTTGACTTAAGATTTAGCATCAAAAATCGTAATGAAAATCGTTAAAAGTGGTAACAATGAGAGAACATACGTTTGTAATATTGGATAAAATAAAAAACTAACTTTCCATCATTCATCTGAAAGTTAGTTTTTCTTATGACTTAAATAGGGTTAAGGAGGGAGCTCTGATACAGGAATTAGCCCCCCCCCTCTCTTCTTCTATATGCTAGTCCAGTAAAATCAATGCTTATCGAACATTCTAGTTGTTATTATAAGCATCTATTTTTATTTCATAGTTATCAAAATCAATTTCCTTTACTAACTCCAATAAGCCAATTTGTGATCCCTTATATACATTACTGAAATGTTCGTTTTCTATTGATACTACTTTGTTTTCTTTATACAAAATGACAGTAACCATAACATAATCAATAAGATTGCTTGTACTATTAATTGTAATATTATAGCGATTTAAAGATGAATTACTTTCAGCAACATTTTTTCCCATAGTGGCAGTAATATATTCATTTTTTGACTTGTATTTTATACTACTTGATCCAAACCTAAGTTTTAAATCAGAATATTCCTTATTTTTGGTATTTAAGGCGATTATAACACTTTCCCCTGATTTAAGTATCGGTGTAATATTCAATTCGCCACCAGATACTTGTATATTATTACTATCGAATAATGAATAAGATGCTTGTAAGTTATAAAAAGTGGTTTTTCTAGTATTAGTTACCTTGTAATACAAGACACCATGCGAAGGGGAATACGCTTCTATTGGCTCTATATCAAAATATGTTTCATTTGAATAATTGTAGTTAATACCATTTCTAAATAATTCGTTTTCAAGTATACTATATTTAGGTATTGTAGCAGTTAAATTATCACACTCTTCAAAGGCATTTGATCCAATATATGTTACATTTATCGGCATATTTATTTCTTGTAAAGCCTTACATCCTGAAAAGGCATCTTGTCCGATTGTTTTTACTGTATCAGGTAAAACAATTTTTTCTAAGCTACTACAGTTATGAAATGCATAAGCATCTATTATAGTTACTTTATCTGGTATATTTACTTTCTTTAGGCTCTTACAATCTTGAAATAATCCCCCAGGTATCCAAGTTAGACTTTTCGGAAGTTTAACTTTTTCTAAACTAGTACAACCAGAAAATACTTGTCCGTATAATTTTATACCATCTGGTATTTCTATTGATGTAAGATTCTTACAATTTTTAAACGATTTAGTATATAATTCTTTTAAAGTATCTGGCAACTTCAAGTCTGAAAAATTTGAATTTTGGAATGTTTTATTTGCTATACTTGTTACATTGTAAGTCTTTCCTTCATGGCTCACATTTTTTGGTATTTCTAAAGGATTATTAGATTTTTTATTCTTATAACTTATTATCAATACTTCACCAAGTTTATTATTGCTTGGATTTTTTATAATCTGATACACTAGGTTGTCCGAAGTAAAACTTTCTTTTTTATTCGCTGCATTAACAGTTAATGTACTGCCAAACACTAATACAAATAATAATGCAATGATTCCTATAACTTTTCCCTTTTTCATTTAAAACTCTCCTCTATAATTATTTACTTACATTATACCATATCTTTGTATATATTTGGGATTTTATGTAAAGATATATAAAACAATTGGTATTAAATTTAAGTTAATCCATATAGTATTAAAAGTATTGTGTTATAAGATGAAATGTGGTAATATAATGTATCAAATGAAACGAACGTTAAAAATAATACTGCTATAAAGGGGGAATGAACATGATTAGAGCATATGCAAGAATATCAAAAAAGAATCAGTCAATTGATAGACAAATACAAAATATTGAAAAGGCATATCCTGATGCAAAAATATATCAAGAAGCATACACAGGAACAAAGGTGGAAGGTAGAAAGCAATTTAATAAATTACTGAATGACGTAAAAATTGGTGATACTATAGTATTTGATAGCGTATCTAGAATGAGCAGAAATGCAGATGAAGGAACAAATATATATTTTCATCTATTTGATAGAGGTGTAAACCTTGTATTTTTAAAAGAAAGATATATTGACACGACAGTATACAAAGATGCTATAAGCCAATCCATTGAAGCTACTGGTAATGATATTGCTGATATCTATATAGAAGCCACTAATAAAGTTATTAAGCTAATTGCAACTAAGCAGATTGAAAAGGCATTTGAACAAGCACAAAAAGAGGTTGACGATTTGCATATTAGGACAAGCGAAGGTATGAGGGAAGCAAAAAGAAAAGGTAAGCAAATAGGTCAAAAACAAGGTTCTACGTTGAATATTAGAAAAAAAGAACCAATGAAAAAGGAAATAATAGCTAAATCAAAGGATTTCAATGGAACAAACACAGATAAAGAGGTAATGAAGCTTACTGGTCTTGCTAGAAATACTTATTACAAGTATAAGAAAGAATTGGTAGAAGAATTACAAGCAGAACAAAATAGTTTATAATCTAATAGGTGATACTGTATTATTAATAAAGCATTACTCACATTAGCACTTGCATTAATTTGTAGGTGCTTTTTTCATGCAGAATAGCAGTAAAAGATCTATAAGGGAGGGATGAAGGTAGTTGATATTGTCAGAGAGACTGGATTATCAAGAAGTACAGTTAATCGGATTTTAAGAGAATAGAGGTTTCAGTATTATTATATAGAAGAAACAAGGGGGTGGTATTCAATGATACCGCCCCTATTTTACACTTTTCGAAGTGATTTATATGACATAATAGTGCGTAGCTGGTTTTTCTTGATGTTCGGCTGGGAATAAGGATGTTGAATATTCTTGCAGTCTGAAATCATAGTATTTTAATTTTGACTAATATTATCTTTTTTTGAGTCTGCCTACGCTCCATCGCAGCATAATCTTTTTTAGAATGATTTCTTTTTTCGATATTGCAAAACTTATTTGAGGCATTTCTCTTTTCACTTTTCAACTTTTCCAAAAAATGAAAGCGGATTATCATTTTCTTCGTTATAAACAGTTTCTTCCGTTATAGCACTATTACACTCGCTTAAAACTAAAACGTGGACAGAGCAAAAAAAAAGTTTCCATAGGTTTTGATACTTATTATTTAGATATAAAACAGTACCTTGGCAATATAATTTAATTGAATATTCAACAGGCTAATCCGTAAAAAATGCCTAGTTGATTACTAATAATCAAAATAAATTATGAAAGGATTTATATGAGTAATACAATTTTAAGTATTGAAAGAATTAAGACCCCAGAAATAGGTCTTGATAAATGTACAGTGGGAAATATTCAAATTCTGGATATTAACTTTGATAAGTTAGGGAAAGCAATTAAAAAAGCTGAAAGCAAATTTGAAGAATGCCCAAATGACAAAAAGAAAAAATTAGGGGTCACCCTACAGAAGAATAGTGAGAAAGATGCTTACTACATTTTAAATGGAAAAAAGAAATTTTCTTATCTTAGAATAATTGATAATAATAAATTTATGGAAATTATGGCTGGGGTAAAGATAAACAAGGGAGAAATACAGAAGTATTGCAAAATGCAAATCTGTGTTAAAAACTATCGGAAAAGCAATTTACATAGTTTAACATGTGCTGAATTTAAGGATTGCTTAGATAAGGCAGCAGAGCACCTTGAAAAAGAGTATGGAGTTATTGTGAATATGTCTAATGCACAATTTACTGAAATGGAAATTAATACAACAATGCCTTTGAATGATACATTTAATAAATATAGTAATTGTTGGCTTATGTTTGTAAGAAATGTTCCATCCGCAAGATTTAATAAATATTCAATTAATAAGAAGAACAACGTGACCTACAATACATTTTATGAGGCTCTACAAGAGCAAAACAGAGATATTTTACAGACCTTATATGTAGGAAACGATAGCATTGAATTGAAGATTTATGACAAGGGGAAGCAACTAAACAATGTGGTTACTTCTTCGTTCACTGTTAGAATTGAATTCACGATATCAACCACTTCCAAAATAAAGAATCTATTTAATACCAGAGAAGTATCTGCATTCTCTGATGAAATATTGCGGAACTTCTTTAAGGAAGAAATGGAAAAAGATATTTTTGAACCATATGAAAAATGGAAGAAAAAGAATCAAAAAGATTTGTATAAAGAATTAGATAGGCGTTATAAAGAATCAGAGTCAAATGAATGGATTCAAGATTTTTTAAGAAGAGCCAGAGAATTGAGTGAAGTTAATAACGTTTCATTGGTGTTTGACATTGAACATTTATATGAACCTCTTGGTAAAGTAGTTAACAATCCATCGAGGACAATGTCAAGGTTAAAAAAGGAAGCTCTTAAATTTGAGAATGATATGCTTGGAAATGAAGCAAAAGTGCAAGAAATCAAAGATAAAATAATGTCTTTGTAAGAACCTTGGTTTACAAGGGCTGGTAGTAAAATATAATAGGCAGTTCTAGCTATAGTTTGAGACTGTTTGCGACAGATTTTTGATAAAAAATGACTTCTGCATTGCTACAGGGATTAACTATTGTATAGATATACCTATATATAATAAAAAATAAAAATAAAAAGAAAGAACGAGGAAAAGAACCAATGAGAAACACAGAAAAAGTGGAGGAAGAAATGAATATGGATTTAAATTTAGTACAAAAAGAGGACAGAGATTTTGTTAGTAGAAATGAATTTATTAGAATGACAGGAGTTTTTGTTTCGCCAGAAATATTTTCGTATATTGAAAATGAATTTAATGAGTCAGATTTGGATGAATATTGCTTTATCGAAGCTTGGTATGATACACACCAAGCTGAATTTGTAGAACTGTCTTTAGTTAATGAAGAAATAAAAGTTATGATAGATGATTATTCTTTGATTATGCCTGTTATGGATAATTTTTCTATGGAAGATAAACTTTGTATAAATGGAAAAGGAAGCGTTTCTCCTACAAAAATAATTAATTCGTGTACGGAGCATGCTTATACGGTCAGGTTAAAAAATGAAGAATTACATAATTTGCTTAATACTTGTAAAGAAGTTATAGAACCACTTAAATTACAGTTAGAACTATATTCTAATTTGGTAGAATTATATTCAAGTCAGATTGACAATTTTGTTGATGAAGAAGTGTCCATTCAAATAGGGTTGCTTACAAATCAGCTTTTGCTAAACTCTCAAAGGATGAAAGAAATTTGTAATTTGATGGGAAATTAGTTATAGAAAGAAGATTTCTACCAAATGGAATGACAAGTTTCATTGAAAATGATACAATAAGAGCATGTAAACAGGCTTAAACATTCCATTGGTAGAATGAAAGGAGTAAAAAATTGAGAAGTAGAGTAAATGGATGTTTAAGAGAAAAAAATGGTATATGGCAAATGGAAATATACTATTATGATGAAAATGGAAAAAGGGAAACAAGCAGTAAAACAACTAGTTTGCCAGTAAAAGGTAATAAAAGGAATGCAGAAGATATGCTTCAAGAAAGACTTCTAGAATATAGGGAGAATGAAAGGCAAAATGTAAATGGTGATATGCTTTTTACAGATTTAATGTTAGAATGGTTGAAATATATAAAGAGCCATGTTAGAGGAAATACCTATCAATCATATGTAACAAATGTAACAAAACGAATAAATCCGTATTTTCAAAGAAAAAAAGTCAAGTTGAGAGATTTGAATGCAAAGGTTATCCAAGATTATTATGATGCTTGTCTGAAAATAGTATCTGTTAACACGGTTACAAAAAGACATGCTAATATTCACAGTGCTTTGGATTATGCAGTAAGAATGAATATGGTAACACATAATCCGTCTGACAGTACTCGCTTACCAAAAAAGAAAAAATTTCAATCTGATTGTTATACGGAAAGTGAGTTAAGCATATTATTTGAGATTACTGTTGGAACGATTATTGAAGCACCTGTTAGACTGGCGGCATTGTTGGGGCTTAGAAGGAGCGAAGTATTAGGATTAACTTGGAAGTCAATAGATTTTAAAAATAAAATGATTTTCATCAATAATACATGTGTTCTCGAAAAAGCAAAAGCCGTATATTCCAACAAGACAAAAAATGAATCAAGTAATCGTATTTTGCCTTTAGTACCCTCTATGGAAACTTATTTTATTAAATTGCAAGAAATTCAAGATGAAAATAAAAAAAGTTATAAAGGGAGTTATAAAAATAATGATTTGGTTTGCAAAATGGAGGATGGAACTCCAATTAAACCCGACTATTTGACTCGAACTTTTAAAAGGATTTTAGAATCAACAGAGGATATAAAAACTATTCGGTTTCATGATTTGAGGCATACATCGGCAACGTTATTGATGAGAAAACATCATCAATTATTTGATGTAAAAGAATGGTTAGGACATTCGGATATTTCAACAACAGCTAATTTGTATGCACATTATCAGTTAGAAGATAAGGAAGAAATGGCTGAAAGTTTAGGTGCAATTATGTAAATAACATCCGACAGATATCCGACAAAAAGTTTAAAAATAATAATTTGCCTAGATATCTTAAAAATAAACATAAACTAGACTTATTCAAAGAATCCAGTAAAATCAATGATTTAAGACTATATTATGTTTGTAAAATAAAAATAAGAAAGTTAATATGGGTGTAGCTTTTAGATTTAGTTTCAAACTAAATTCCAACGCGCCTCTTTGCTTATCCTAATCTCTATTTTTATGGAAATTAAAAGGTTTTCAATATACTTTGCATAAAACGAAATATGCTTATATGAACTATTGTAAAAAAAGACTACTACTTTTCAGTAATAGCCTTATTTCATGCGGATAACAGGAATCGAACCTGCACGGTCTCCCACTAGAACCTAAATCGTTAAGCTACACCTTATTTATGCTTCTTATTTTTTAATGTTAAATACAAATAGGTCTCAAACCCTTGATTTCATTACATTTTTTTAACATTCCATCAAAAATACTTATTATTAATAAACTAACCTTATTTCCGATTTTTAGATTTTTTGTCGGATGTTTGTCGGATGTTTGTCGGATGTATTTATTTTAAAATACATCCAAGAGTCTGTGCCATTTCTTTTTTAGCACCAATAAGCATATGCGCATATATATTTGATGTTGTGCTGATATCCGAATGTCCTAGCCATTCCTTAATATCATTAATTGAATGCCCCTCTTTTAATAGAAAAGAGGCTGAACTATGCCTTAAATCATGAAACCTAACTGTCTTTATTTCATCTGTTGATTCTAATAGCTTTCTGAAAGTGGTAGTTATATAATTAGGCTTTACAGGAGTTCCATCTTCAAATTTACAAATAAAGTCGTTATTTTTATAACCGATTTTAAACTTTTTCTTATTTTCGCTTTCAATCTTCTGTAATTCTAATAAATATGCCTCTACTGCTGGGACTAGTGGTAATACACGATTACTTGTTTCATTCTTAGTTCTATTTCCATACACAATTTTTGAATTTTCAAGGATACATGTACTATCAATATGAATTATCTTATTTTTGAAATCCACAGATTTCCAAGTCAATCCTAACACTTCGCTTCTTCTAAGTCCAAGCAATGCAGATAATTTAACTGCCGATTCGATTCTAGTTCCTTCAACTATTTGAAATAACTTATCCAATTCATCTTTTGTGTAGAAATCCGCTTGAAACTTTTTCTTTTTAGGCAATCTGGTACTATCAGATGGATTATATGCAATCATATTCATTCTAACTGCATAGTCTAACGCACTATGAATGTTTGCATGTCGTTTTTTTATTGTATTTACCGACACTGTTTTCAAACAAATATCATAATAATCTTGGATATTTTTTGCCTTCAAATCACGTAGCTTGATTTTTTTGCTTTGAAAATATGGATTTATTCGTTTGAGAACATTTCCTTCATAAGACTGATATGTATTTTCTCTAACCTTATTTTTCATATATTTCAACCATTCAAGCATTAAATCCGAAAATAGCATATCTCCATTTACATCTGATTTATCGTTTTCCCTATATTCTCGAAGTCTTTCTTGAAGCTTATCTTCTGCATTTCTTTTATTACCTTTTACTGGCAAACTAGTTGTTTTACTACTTGTTTTCCTTTTACCATTTTCATCATAATAGTATATTTCCATTTGCCATATACCATTTTTTTCTCTTAAACATCCATTTACTCTACTTCTCAATTTTTTTACTCCTTTCATTCTACCAATGGAATGTTTAAGCCTGTTTACATGCTCTTATTGTATCATTTTCAATGAAACTTGTCATTCCATTTGGTAGAAATCTTCTTTATATCAAATATTTAATTTTCCATTAGTTTCTTGTTTTTTATCATTTGTTATATTTCTATAGCACTTTTGAAAACTTCTCTAATATTATTCTAGGTAGGTTTTTTATTAACCTATGTGCTCAAATAAACTTTTTTTATAACAAAAAAACCAGAATATGAAAACGCCATTAGATGACAATTATCTTCGTTTTTTACTAAAATTATAAAGGGTATGTACTTTATCTATTATAAATTCAGCTTTTTCTGCATCCTTATTAAAATAAACAGACCTTTTATCTAATACATATGTTTCAAACGTTTTCTTTGCCCTACTTGCATGAGAATTATTATCTAAGTATTTTAGAGCTTTTTTGCCATCTTCAATGTCCAGCAGAAACGGTAACTGATTCTTTTGTTCTTCATTCGAGCAATATTGAAAGAAATCATGTTGCCATATTTTCTTTTTTAAACGATAATATGAAATCTTTTCCCTCAATAGCTTTTGATTTTTAATCTGCCACTTTCGATATCTTTTTTCAAATAACTTTTCGAATTGCTTGAAATAATAATTATTTATATCTTCATCTGTCAATTCAAATACTTTATTTGTTTTCAAAGAATCTTTTATCTTCTGTCCTTTCAACAAAACAATCTCAATTCTCATAAAATAGGAATCTGTTGAAATAGAATAATTTTGCAATTGTTCTTTCTTATCATAAATCTTGACTTTCATAGATTTATTGACCGATTCAAATGTCTCACTATTTATTTTTCCTATCGATTTTTCTTTATTGGACACCTGTGATAACTTTTTATACGAATCTGGCATATTAAACATCATTAGTCGTAACACTCTATGATAATCGGTAAATGGTTGTGGAATATAGAATGTCGCATTTAATTCTAATGTTTTTAATTCGATATTGCTATAGTCAACCTTTATACCATATCTCTTTTCCATATAATCAAAAATATCAGCAATATACTCTTGATATTCTTCCATACTTCTGTTTTGAAGATTTCTAGAATCTTCATCATTGATAGTAATGTCCATTCGAGTAAATGGCTTATTAAAATTTTCATTTGTGCTTACTTTAGTACCAGCAAAAAAAGTTCCAAAATAATTGTTGTCAATAATTTTGAGATAACTTACGCCTGTCCCATCTTCTAACCAGTGAAGCCTTCTTTGAGAAGCATCATAATAAACCTCTACATTATCGTTAGCACTTAATTTTTCCTTTGAAATAGATACAAGTCTAATATTTGATATTACCGTTCTGTCTATTCCGATTCTTTCTTTTAATTTCTTATTCATAATTTTTCATTGTTTATTCCTTTCTTAACACAAAAATTTCTTAACGGATTAATCTGTATTCCATCTTGCATTATTTTTAGCCGAGGTTGCCTAGCATTTACCGCATGAATAAAGGTTTCTTTCATTTTCTGGTAATTCATTTCATTTTCTCCTTTTACATATCTATAATATTTTTTTCTGTATCTATAACTTCTAGGATTCTATTAGACCATTTATTAATAGCCATAATGTATTTGTGATACTCCATTCTGGTTGAGATAGGAATTTCATTGAAACTTTCAGCAAGATAATTATACTTTGCCATTGATTCTAAAAAATCCATCATCTTTAAGGTAAGTTCACTACAACTAGACATTAATTCAACATTTGTGCTTTCACCCATTGCCTTACTAAGCAACTTACTTTTCTCCATTATTATATTGTTTAATTCGAGATTTCTTTTTTGTTTCTCGTCAAGTTGCTTTTTTAAATTATCAATTTCTTCCAAGGTTTCTGGCTTATCAACTTGTTCTGTAATAATTTTTGGTTGCTTTTCCTGTGAAAGAAGATTACTAATCTTATTTTTTAAGCGTTTTTGTTCCTCGTCACCTTTAGAAAGTTCATCTTTTAATTTATCAATGGATTTTACCTTTTCCTGTAATTCCTTATTTTCTTGGATGTACTTGTCTACTTCCTTTTTAGTAATCCTCTTACTAATATCTAACGTAGAAATCATTTCTTCTTGTTCGCCATCAGACATGCTTCTGGCTATTGCAAGTGCGGTAGTAGGTGTAACAATACCTGTGTCAATTAATTCTTGTACCTCTGGAATAAGGGTGGTGAGTTTCTTATAGTTATTTAAAGTGTCTACAGAAATACCCATTATGTCAGCTAGGTCAGTTTGATTTATCACATCCGAATTATTCGGAACTGATTTTCTATCTCCACCATTTTGTATTCCATAAATCCTCTCTAATTCTTTCAAACATCTCCCAAATTTAACAGGGTTAGGGTTACCAATACCCCTCTGGCGAATATTTGTTTCTATTAAATCCTTTAACATCATATCTTCATCTTCATAGATTCGTACCTCGCATGGTACAGTTTCAATGCCTAATGCTATACATCCTCTACCTCGCTGGTTACCAGAGACAATAATTTTATCCTGTGAGATAATAATTGGCTCAATTACACCACTTGTTTCAATGGATTTCAAAAACTCTGTCCATGCTTCTCCTGTAATATTATCAAAAAATTCTTCATTTCTTGGGTGTGGTATTAATTCTTTTACTTTTAATTCTTGCATTTTTCTTTTTGTATGATTAGTTTTTTCATTAACTACATCATTTTTCCCTTTCGTATTAAATATAATATCTGCTTGTTCTTTCTCAATATTTCTTTGACCTAACTGCATTTCTATTTTCCATAACATTGCTTCTGATTTAAACTCAAAGTCTTTACATATATATGTAAAAGCAATTTTATGTTTGTGACAGATTTCGTATCGGATATATCCATCAACGATAACTCCGTTCCATGTGACAATTGGGAATATGTCCATAAAGCCACGCTCTACTATATTTTTCTCTAGAGATTTATACACTTCCACTTCTAATGGAGGAAGTAGGTCTCTTAAATCTTCATCTGTTTTCAGAGAATATAATTTCTTTTCCATTCATTACCTTTCTTAAACAATACAATTTGTTACATATAAAATCTTTTGTGAACTGCTGCCATTTCACATTATTTAAAAATCATCGACATTTATCATTTCTTCCCATTCTTTCGCAAACACCTCCATCTCTTTTTTTCTTTTCTTTTCATATGACAAGAATTCCTTAAAAATAGCTTTGGATAAATCATCTTCACTTTCTAAATCCATTTCCGAAATTTCCGAATCCATAAGTTCAAAAGCTCTAAGTACTTTAGGTAATAAACGAGAAAATTTGGAATTATCTTTTACTTCAACAATTTTCTTATAAATATAAATGTTTTCACGAACATATGCACAATACTCATGCTCATCTATACTCAATCTTCCATCCCAGTCCTCTGAAATATGGACTTTATCTATACTTTGTGATAACTTTTTTAGCATTCGATGTTTTTCTTCTTGCGTACTTAATACATCATCTCTAATCCCATGTTCCCTATCTAAAATATATTTCAAATCTGGTTTTTCGTCATCGCTATAGGAATAATCAAACGTAATTAATTTCTGCCTAATCTTAAATTCACTTGCTTCATCTAGCGTAAAGCAATTTCGATTCTCATCAACAACCATATCCCTTGTAACTCTAAGTTCAGAGCAAATATCTTTTAGACGGTCTTCTGAAATCTTCTTACGTTGTCCAATCCAATCCGTCACTAACGCTCGTGTAACATGTATTTTTTTGGCTAATTGTGTATTAGTAATATGTCTTTCTTGTAAAATCAATTTTAAACTTACCATTTTTATCTCTCCTTTTACAATCAATGTACACCCGTTTACACCTTATGTCAACAAGTGTACACTACACTTTTATTTGGTATTAAAAAAACTACAGGAGTGTCCTCCCATAGTTTTGTTTTTAAATATTCTTTATATTAATATTTTTAAGAAATTAGAACTCCCACTACTGTTTATAGCTCACCTTCTAACCATTCAAAAATACTACTAATCGTTTCAAACGTTTGTTTTGATACACTATATAATGGTTTTGTTAATTTAGTCTTTTCTTTGCTCATATCAATAATCCATTCTGTCTTAGCTTCTTTACCCCCAGATATTTTTGTTTCCTCTGGTCTAGTAATAATATTTTCAAATATATCGCTCCAATTGTGTGCATATGTAACTATTTCTTTACAATCTGCCAGCGATATGCAATCCCACACATCAACCTCCTCGTCTTCATCATTTGATAAAAATTCATAATTTTTTTCATCTGCTGTTGCCTTAGCATTCTTGTAAACAGTTTTTGGCAAACCCTTTATGATCCAATTATTTCCATGATATGATTCAAGAGCATCCGCTATCTTTTCTTTGACTTTGCTTTCAATTGAATTTAGATATTCTCTTGACTCTGCATTATATTGTTTTGTTTCATTTTCTATGTAATTTGTCAATCCTTCTGGCGAAAAATCCGTTCTTGATTCCGCAATTATTTTTTGAAAATCCCTCCAGAATTTTTTTTCAGCTCCACCGCCAAAAAATCTCTTTTGCTCTCTTCGTTGCTCATCATCTAACACATTAATGTATGAAATTAATGGCTCTAAATAATATTCTGTTTCATCAATTATTTTTTTAACATTATCGATCTTAAGCTTGATTTTATTTTGCTTTACTAAGTGCAATACAATATCATCCAAGATCCTTATTATTCCTTGTATTCCTCTATTAATTGTTAAAATGCCTTCTTTACCTAAACTCCATTCCATTTCGCAATTGGACTTAACAATCTTTAGGCATCCTTCAAGAAATGGATAGAAATAATCAATTGTACTTTGATTGTCCCCTAAATCAAAACTACCATCAGCTACAATCACATTATTTTTCCCATATGAAGTAAAAAAATGACAACGCTTTAACGCCTGCTGAATCGCCTCGATAGAAATACATTTCGTAGGATTCTGTTCATCTTCTCCAATAATAATTCTTCCTAGCAATGGTGATGTTGGTTCTTCTCCACACATCTGTGCTAACTTTGACCGCATTGCCTCTGTTCGATCATTATAATCAAATGAATCCCACAGCATATCACTATTTAATGTTACTCTTAGTGTTTTCGAAACAGCTTTTTGATTTTCATTTATATCCATAAACAATTTTAATTGCTCATTACGCACTAAATCTGCAAAAGCAACTACTGGTATTGTATTAGTACTTGCATACTCTGTATCAGAGTAGCCATACAGTCTGTGCTGACCGTCAATAATATATGCCGAATGATATTTCTGTGGCAAATGTAGCACTCCCAACTTAGACAAAGCGCCTTCAACTTTTGTTGGTGACTGATCAAATTGTAAACCCTTTCCCTTCGTATCAATACTAACAATTAAAGAATTAGGAAAATATCCCCCATTGTTTATAAAGTTTTGGACTTCTTTTAATCTTTTTTTCTTAATTAATCTTTGATATGTAGGCATCATATTTTTATTGGCTTCACTTCTATGGAGTACATATCCTATCTTTAGAAGTTTTTCTGGTTCAATAGAGAATTCATAATATTCGTAGCCGCCCATTTTTCCCTTAATCGCAGGAATCTTATTCTGCATATTCTTAATTTCCGTATTAGCTAATAAGTTTCCTAACAATTGGTAACGAGCGCATGTCCCCAAATGCTTAACCAACTCACAATAATATTGAATTGTAGCATCACTAAAAAAAACTATATCCCATTCTTGCATTCTTTTGATATCTGCTTGACTCATGATATAATTGTGTGCTGCCCATATAAATTTCACTTTTCTTCCTGGGTATTGTTTCTGCGCTGTTGTTCTCAATCCATTCATTTGTCCATATAAAGCTTCAATATCCTTTTTGAAAATTCCATCCTTTATGCTTTCCGCAGATTTACACTCTACTATCAATATTGTTTCATCATCTGCTGCAAAAACATCTATCTGTTGCGTGAAATTCGGATTCTGAAAATCATAGGTCATTTTAAAATTTCTATCTTTATTAAGATGTGTAAACCCCATCTGATAAAATAACAACCAAATTTTGTCTTCAAATTGCTCATCATACGATTTTTCTTTTCGAACCTTTACAAATTTAGGATCTGAATAATCCCTTACATATTCCCATCCTTCTTCTTCCAGTTCAGAAAGCGCAACTTTTCGTTGTTTGTCTTCAACAAACAAATTTTTTCTCTTGTTCTTTGCTGATACTAAGCAACTGCCAGTTACTATATTATCCCAATTTGTCATTTTAGCACCTTCTCTAATTTCAATTAGCCTTTCATTTTAATTCTGTATATTAGCACTTATAATTAATTCATGATATGCACGTCTTCCTTCTGCTGTTCCAGATATATAGCATTGTCGCTCCACTGTATCAAGAGCAAAGCCTTCAATACCTTGATACAATTCCCTAACTGCTGGATGATCAACATTCGTCATTATTATTTTAACATTTCTATTTTTCGCATTTTCCAGTGCATGTGCTAATCTAATTTGATCATTCCACGAAAATATATCTGCTGTATAACTTACAAACCTATTATCTTCGTTTACAACGGCATATGGTGGATCACAAAACAAGAAATCATTCTCGTCTGCCAAATCAATTGTTTGTTGAAAATCTTGACAAAAAATATTTGCGTTTTGTAGAATATTTGAAGTTCTAATAAAGTTATCTCTATCAAAATTAATCTCTCTGTCTGTTCCATAAGGAACGTTAAATCCACCTTGCCTATTCACCCTGTAAATTCCATTAAAACATGCTTTATTCAAATATATCATTCTAGCCGCTGATGTCGCTGATGTTCTTGTCCTAGTATTTCGAACTATATAATAATAATCTCTGCTATTACTTCTTTGATGTCTCACAAGATTTCTATATACTGAATCAACTTCATCCCTCACCGCTATGTATGTATTTACTAATTCTCTATTAATATCACTCAATATTGCTTGATTCGGTTTTAAATAAAAATATACAGCTCCACTTCCTAAAAAAGGTTCTATATATCTATTAAATTCATTTACATTAGGGAGTCTATCTGATTCATTATTTACAAACCAGTTTTTCCCACCTGCCCATTTCAAAAATGTATCATTCATTTACTTTATCATTACACCATTTCCTTATAATGTATGCCCAACAGCACCAATAGTACATAAAACAGAAAAGATCACTTATTTGGTACACTCTATTTTTTATATTCATATAAGTGTTCTATTTCCGTATTTATTACAAATACTACCTTATTAAACCACAGGTATTATCAAAAAATAATCAAAGAAACATATTAATCCAATATTATAATAATAGGCAATTAACTTCTTTAAATAATATAACATTCCGCACTGCATGTGTAAAATAGATAGTTATAAACCATTATATCTTATCTAATAAAAGTTTTAAAGCTAATATATTCATTTATACTTTCTCTTTTCCAGCCGAACATCAAGAAAAAACAGCTACGCACTATAATGCTATATAAACGACTCTCAAAAGTGTAAAATAGGGGCGGTATCGTCAAATACCACTCCCTCGTTTCTTCTATATAATAATACCAATATCTCTATTATCTTAAAATCCGATTAACCTTACTCCTTGTTAATCCTGTCTCTTTGACAATATCAACTACCTTCATCCCTCCCTTATAGAGCAATATAAATGGGTCAATCAATATTTCTAATATCAAGTCCTATTTTTCATTTTATTGGCTCTTATCAGTGTACTCTTGCTTATCCCTGTCATCCGTTCCACTTGCTTATAACTATGCTCATTCAACAAATCAATAGCATGATCAATCTGTTCTCTGCTATACTTCTTAGGTCTGCCCTCCACAAAGTTAGGATTTTGTTTAGCAATAGCCTTACCAGATTGCGTACGCTCTACTATCTGATTACGCTCCAACTCTGCCACAGCTAATAATGTTGTTAGGAAGAACCTACCCATATCCGTATTTTCAAGCACTCCCACATTCATAACATGAACATTCACGCCCTTACTAAATAATGATTGCACCAACTCGATTCCTTCTACAGTAGTTCTTGCCAATCTATCCAATTTGGTAACAACCAATGTATCATTAGGATTCAATTTGTCAATTACCATATCTAATATAGGTCTATGTGTTGTTGTGCCTGTAAACTGTTCTCTATAAATAGTAGCACCTTCCCACCTATCTTTAATTGCTCTCTCTTGTTGTTCAAATGAATTATTATCCTGTTGGCTCTTTGTACTTACTCTTAAATATCCATAAATCATACCCTAATCACCTTTCACTTATGACACTAAGTATTGACACCAAGTTATGTCTTGATTTTACGTCAAAAACCATTCGGTGTCAATACTTAAAAGTTATGACACTTTATTAAAAATAAAAGAGTACGTCATTTAAAATTGTTCCAGACGTACTCTTATCTCTGCTATCTACATAGCACCTTTTGAAACATAATTTCTTTTCCCTTTAACTTTTTCAAACCCATTTTTTATACACCAGTTCTTCATCTCGTCAGTCATTACGGATTCAATCATAATTTCATCAATATTATATTTCTTCTGCATCACTTGTAATATCCGATACAGTTCTTGCATCTTACCTTGTCTACAATTAATAAATTGCACACATGCAACCACCAATCGATTTCTCACATTTCTATATCGGAGCATTAGCTCGCACTCTTCTTCTTCGTGATTTATCCCTTTGACAAAAAGAGTATTCCTATTTGTATGGCAGTCAAATAGATTATAGTCGCAATCTTCCGCAAAAAGTCCAATAATTTGAAAAAAAGGAATGGGAAATTTACCTTTGTCTTGTTCTCCATCTAATCCTTCAATGAAAAAATTCCATGCCTTATCATCCACATAATAAAGCAAATTATTCTCCTGTTTTACATCCTCTTCTATCAAAATAATTCCTCCTCATATTATAATTTCTTCATACAATTCAAGCAAACTCGTTCATTCTGTCCGCTTCCGATAAAGCCAGATGTTACTTTATATCCTCTCTTTGTAATCTGAATTTGTGTAGAACCACAATATGGACATTTTAACATACCGTTTTCATCTTTCTCGCCATTTCCATTATTAAAATCTCTGATTCGTTTAAGCTTATCTGCATCTTGTTCCGCAAACGATGACTCTGCCATAATAAGTGCTATTGCCACCAATACAAAAAGCAAAATAACGCCTATTGTTTGTCCTGTACTTGCTAATGCTATTCCAGCCCCTACAAGAACTAAAGGTATTAGACATCCTGTTAGACATCCAGAATTCTTTTCATTTTTATCTTCACTTTTATCTTCATTTTTATTTGTGCTGGTATCACTCCAATCCCTATATACTGTCTGTTTTTCCAGTCCGAAGTCAATTTCTGTTCCATTATTATATACTTTATAAATAACCTCACAATTTGTAAGTTTTTGTGCCAAATCAATTGCCTTATCTTTTGACATATTATTTCCGATGATACATGGAAGGCTTCCTATTTTATCCATTGCATCATAAAATCCTATTTCATAAAAATTTTTTAATATAGATATTACTTCATTCCTTTCTTTCTTATAATCAAGTAATTCAATAGAATAACTTTCTTTTATTTCTATGGTTTCACTTTCAATTTCAATTTTGGTTTCACTTATGGGTTCATTTTTTATATCTATAGGACATCCACAATGAACACAACAAATAGCCTTATCGCTTACCTCTCTCCCACATTCTGGACACTTAATTAATGCCATTTAACTTCCTCCCCTTGATACGTAATATTCTTATTTTAGTCATTTTTTGTCTAAAAATCAATAGTCATATTCTGTCTAGTTATAATGAGCCAAGAGGTGATTATTTGAAATACGAACGTATACGTCAATTACGAGAAGATATGGATTTGACACAAGATAATTTAGCCAAGAAATTGAATCTTACACAAAGAACATATGCTAGATATGAAGCTAATGAATCAAATATTCCTTTGGAAGTGCTAAATAAAATAGCGGATTACTATAATGTAAGTACCGATTATTTGCTTAACCGAACCAACAAAAAAGAACCTTACCCTAATAATAAGAAAAACTAACTTCCAGACGAATGATGGAAAGTTAGTTTTTTATTTTATCCAATGTTTTGAACATATGTTCTATTTCTATATTGTCCCATATAACGATTTTCTTTACGATATTTGATGCTAAATCTTAAGTCAGAACATCTATTTTTGTTTATCGGAACTTAATAAATCACATTTGACATCAAGACACTCCTAGTTCAATATCGCTTGTCATAATCCATGCGCCAGATTCTCTCTGGCAGAAAAAGAGACGGTATATTACCCAACAGGACAACTTCATCGTATAACTTCAAAAATGGATTCTGGGGCAAATTACACAGCCAGAATGATATGAATTGTTTTTGCTTAATTCGTTTTCTGATTGCTCATTGTTTAACGAAAAATAAATATTTGTTACTGCTAAAATCACATCTTAAATTCGTATAACCAACACAGAAAAATAAATATTGCCGCTCCAAGATAACTATATGCATTGAATTTACTATATTTTTTATATTGTAGAAACATTATTAACATAACACCACTTAAAAGTAGTAGAAATATATCTAATGCCTCCAAAATACAAAAGATGTGTAAAACAGCTAATAATATGGCGAATGCAGACAATATTATTTGTGTAGTAAATAAAATCTTTTCCATTACAGTTTTATCGCACCATTTTGGCAAAGCAATTTTATCAATCATAATCATACCTCCATCATAGTAATTAATTACAATAAATTATAATACATATTTTTCCAATTATCAATCACTACAATACCATACCACCTCCATAACTACCTTCAATCCGCTTTGCCTGTTCGCTTTAAAAGGATTGCCTTAACTGCTTCACTATCTGTACCTTCAAACTTATCAACCAACCTTTTAATACCGATTCTTTTGTCTGCTGCCTTTAAGATATCCGTCAATCCCCAAGCATCTGATTCAAACCTCTTATCCAATAATTCCTTAACAGGAGTATCAATATATTCTCGAATAAGCTCTGAAATCGAACTAACATCGTTGTGATATGGATAAAAATCTCCAAGTGTATTCTTGTCTTTCCTATTCCATTCCTCTGGAAGCTCTATCTCTTGATTTATAAACTGCTTTGGATAATCAAATATGATATTCTTGCCTAATGTAATCCAATATCTTGGCAAATCGGTTGAACCATGCTGACTTTTCATACGGTAAGCCGAACAATGTATCTGCAAGTCCAATCTAGGCTCAATAACTAAATTCAATTCTTTTTGTAGTTTGCTCCAACGTTTCATCTACAACTCCTTATACAATCACATATTATAATTCATAACTCTATTAATCAATATCCATGTAAATTCTCATTAATAAACCACCCCCATTTTGATAACATCTCCCTTCCCCAAAAGGTTATAAATCTATTTTAAAATAAGGAGATAAAAGCACTAGCAAATCTCCCACCTCTCAATAGATTAGAATCATTATCTTGACACTTTGGTTTATCAATAGCTTGAGCCAAATTTGGTACAAGCTATTTTGCTTCTTCTGATTTTTTATCTCCACCAGCTTTACGCTGATTTTCTTTCAGAGATTTTAATCTATATTTATAAAATGTATTGTATCACAACTATTTAATTATATAACAGTTTAAGTATCTAATTTTTTAATGTAAACAAGCTTACAAACATTCTGTCGGATGTTTGTCGGATGTAGCAAAAAAAAGGCTACAACCAATTGGTCGTAGCCTTAGATTTTCATGCGGATAACAGGAATCGAACCTGCACGGTCTCCCACTAGAACCTAAATCTAACGCGTCTTCCTTATTCTATGAAATGATATTAAACAAGATTTATTTGATATGTTGTAAGCCAATATTCAAGCTGTATTAGCCATGCAATAAGTTGTGGTTTTGACATAAGCTGCCCAAACCAAGTAGAACTTCCTTGTTCCAAAAAGTTGGATAGACTTTTTGAATCAATTAGTGGTGCAAGTCTTGAATCTTGTGACTTAAGTAGATGAGAAAGCTTCGTAGTTACTAAACGTTCATATTCAGGATTATGAGTTTTTGGATATGGGCTTTTCTTTCGGTTTTGAATTTCAACTGGTAGAAGGTCTTTCATTGCATTTCGAAGTAATGCTTTTTCTACTCCATTTTCAAATTTAATTTCCCAAGGTACATTGTATACATATTCAAGTATTCGGTGATCGGCAAATGGTACACGCACTTCAACTGATGCAGCCATACTCATTCGGTCTTTCCTTTCCAATAAGGAGGCCATAAAAAGATTCACGGAGAGCCAGGTTGCTTTTCGACTTTGTATCATGCTGTCGGTATCACTGTCAAGGAGTGGGCATTGTAGAAGAAAATTCTTATATTTATCGGACAGATAGTGATAACCTTCGTTTACGTTGATGGAAGATGAAAATAAATTTGCACGCATCATAGGATTATGAATCCAAGGGTAAAATGGGTTGTCAAGCATTTCAGTGCGATAAAACCATGGATAACCGCCAAAAATTTCATCCGCACATTCTCCAGATAAAGTAACTGTATGACGTTGCTTTATAATATTACAAAAATAAAGAAGAGATGAGTCAATATCTGACTGTCCTGGTATATCTCTAGCAAGAGTTGCCTCAAAAAGTAATTCTTCTATTTCTTTGGTGGGAGCTTTTAGTACGGTATGATCGGAATGAATATAAGAAGCCATTAGAAGAGCAAATTCATCATCTCCTTGTGGCTGAAATAAAGATGACTTAAAATTTTCTTTATTTCCTTCATATTCAAAGGAGTAGGTTGCGAGGGTTTTTTCGCTTTTTTTGTATTCTCTTGCTGCAACGGCTGAGACAATGGAAGAATCAAGTCCGCCAGAGAGCAAGGTGCAAAGAGGAACATCGGAAACAAGCTGTCGTTGAATAGCATCGTCTAAAAGCTCTTTTGTAATTTGAATGGCATCAGTTTTGCTATCTTTAAACGGTTTCGCTTGTATGGACCAGTATTTTGTTACTTTAAGTCCACTTTTGTTAAAAGTCGCCTTGTATCCGGGGCCTAATTCCAAAATATCCCGAAAAACAGTTTCCTGCGGAAGTGTGACCGGCGATAAGAAAATGAGTTGCCAGAAGCCACTTAAATCTACGTTTGGTTTGATTTTTGGATGCTGTAACAATGCCTTCATTTCTGACGCAAAGATACAAGTTGTTCCTAGCAGCGAATAGTATAAAGGTTTTACTCCAAGGCGGTCTCGAGCTATAAACACGGATTGTTTCTTCTTGTCATAGACTGCAAAAGCAAAAATTCCATTTAGAAGTTCAACACAGGCTTCGCCAAAAAGAACATAGGTATATAAAACAACTTCTGTGTCACACTGTGTTTGTAGCGTGATTCCGGCTTTCTTTATTTCTTTCGTTAATTCAGGGGTGTTATATAGTTCGCCGTTATATACAATTGTGTATTCTGATCCTTGATAGCAACAAGACATTGGTTGCTTACCATGCTCCACGTCCATAATTGCAAGTCGGTTATGATGAAAAGAGACAAAGGAATCAGAATAACTTCCGGATTGATCAGGACCACGTTTTCCCATGGTATGGCCCATTTTCTCAGTTAGTGAGGATAAAACATTTTCAGATTTACAAAAATCAATAATTCCGCAAATGGAACACATTATATCAACTCCTCTTATTTAATTATATAACTAATATATTCGAGTAAAAATGATTGTGCGTTGTTTATAAAGAAAAAATTTCGTTGCTTTTAGGGCTAGAATCATTAAATCTAGGCTTTGTGGGCATTATGCTTACGTTTTCTACATAATTGATAACAATTCCACAATGTGTATTAGGTGATGCAACTGCTTCCGTGTCTACTTACAATGCAATAAATGGTATGAAATTAGTATCTTCTGCCATGATGGGTTACTATTATTTTTGGAAAATCACTTGATGTATTAGCAACTTTAGTTGAAGTGTTGCTTAATTAGGTTTCACCAAATAGGTGCGTGACGGAAAAAAGCTTATAAACTAAGGATATTTTCAAGAAAAGAGGAATAGAATTAGAGTAAGGATACAGACATGGAGAACATAGAGCGTCAATCTTTTTTACGGGATTGCGACTCTATTTTTTTTTGACTGTATAAAATAAAATTTGATACACCAAATACAATGTATTGACAATGATTATAGGTTTTAGCATTTCTATAGGAAATTGTCGAAATATCTGATAAATTATTAACTATTCTTGTGAAAGCAACACAATTCGGTTAAAATGAGAAAGGTATATGTTTGGATTGAAAAATAAAAGGAGGAGAAGAAATGACCGTAGGAACTTTTAAAGGTGGCATTCATCCTTTTGACGGAAAAAATTTATCAAAGGATTTTACTACTAAGATTGTTTTACCAAAGGGAGAATTAGTGTACCCTATGTCACAGCATATTGGTGCGCCGGCTAAACCAATCGTTTCCGTTGGAGACAAGGTATTAGTAGGGCAGAAAATTGGAGAAGCGCAGGGATTTGTTTCGGCAAATATTTGTTGCTCTGTATCTGGAACGGTAAAAGTAATTGAAAAAAGGCTCACCGTATCTGGAAGTATGGTAGAGTGCGTTGTTATCGAAAACGATAATGAGTATACGCCAATTGCTACACTCGGAAAAAAACGTGATTATACAAAACTTACAAAAGAAGAAATTCGAAACGGTATCAAGGAAGCTGGAATTGTTGGTATGGGAGGAGCGGGATTCCCAACTCATATTAAACTAACACCAAAGGATGATAACGCAATTGATTATGTATTGGTTAACGGTGCAGAATGTGAGCCTTACTTAACCTCTGATTATCGTATGATGTTAGAAGAACCGGAAAAAATCGTTAGTGGATTAAAGGTTATTTTGCAATTATTTGACCATGCAAAAGGTCTTATCTGCATTGAAGATAATAAACCGGAAGCAATTAAAAAATTGCAAGAACTCGTTAAAAATGAAGATCGAATGGAAGTAAAAGTATTAGAGACGAAATATCCACAAGGAGCAGAAAGACAGCTGATCTCTGCTTCTACTGGAAGAAAAATAAATTCAAGTATGTTACCTTCTGATGTTGGATGTGTGGTTGATAATGTGGATACTGTAATATCTATTTATATGGCTATTTGCGAATCAACACCACTTATACGACGGATTGTAACTGTTACTGGGGATGCAATTAAGTCACCACAGAACTTTAACGTAAAAACAGGAACAAACTATGCAGAATTAATTGATGCAGCAGGTGGATTTACTACACAGCCTGAGAAGATAGTTTCTGGTGGACCTATGATGGGTATTGCTTTGTTTAATATCAATATTCCGGTAACAAAAACATCTTCCGCACTTCTTTGCCTGACAAAGGATGAAGTTGCTGAGCAGGAACCAACTGCTTGTATTCGATGTGGCCGTTGCGTAGAAGCTTGCCCAAGTAAGGTAATACCTCAAAAGCTACTTGAATATGCAGAGAAGTTTGATGATGAGAGCTTCCAGAAACTGAACGGAATGGAATGCTGTGAATGCGGAAGCTGTACGTTTGTCTGTCCAGCTAGAAGAAGACTGACACAGGCATTTAAGCAAACAAGAAGAAGTATTCTTGCAAATCGAAAGAAGTAGGAGGGTAAAACAGTGAACGAATTATTGAATGTATCTGCATCCCCTCATGTGAGAAGTAAAGATACAACAAAATCCATAATGAGAGATGTAGCAATTGCTATGATTCCAACATCTGTATTTGGAATCTATAACTTTGGAGTCAATGCATTATTACTAATATTAACGTGTGTTGCAACCTGTGTACTTTCAGAGTATATATATGAAAAAGGAATGCATCGCCCAATTACTACTGGAGATTATAGTGCAGTGGTTACCGGTCTTATCTTGGCACTTAACTTACCAGCATCAGCTCCATTATGGATGGCGATTATGGGTAGTATATTTGCAATTATTGTTGTAAAGCAGTTATATGGCGGTTTAGGCCAGAACTTTATGAACCCGGCACTCGCAGCAAGATGTTTTCTTATGATTTCATTTACAGGTAGAATGACTGATTTTACGGTAACAAAAGCTACGAATTTTGTAAATGGAGCAATGGGGATTGATGGATTTTCTGGAGCAACTCCGTTAGCAGTAGCAAAGGCGGGAGATAGTGTTGACTTATTAAGTATGTTTATTGGTGGAACCGCTGGAACAATTGGTGAAACAAGCGCACTTTGCTTACTGATTGGTGCAGCATACTTATTGGTGAAAAAAGTGATTTCACCTAAAATTCCGTTTATTTATATTGGTACTTTATTAGTGTTTGCTCTTATTTTCGGTGGACATGGATTTGATATAAATTACCTTGGAGCACAACTTCTTGGTGGTGGTCTTATATTTGGGGCTTTCTTTATGGCAACGGATTATGTGACCAGCCCAATTACACCAATGGGCCAGGTTATCTTTGCGATATCACTTGGTCTCCTTACCGGAATCTTTCGTATCTTTGGAGGATCTGCAGAAGGAGTGTCCTACGCAATTATTATCTGTAACCTCTTAGTTCCTTTGATGGAACGAGTTACGATTCCAGTAGCATTTGGATGGGAGGGCAAGCGTAATGGAAAATAATAAGAAAAAAGATACCATGTTTTCAGATGCACTTAAATTGTTTGCCATCACTTTAATTGCAGGTTGTTTGCTTGGTTTTGTATATCAGATTACAGAGCAACCAATTATTGCAGCAAATGAAAAAGCAAAACAAGAAGCATATCAGGCTGTTTTTACAAAGGCATCTTCGTTTGAGAAAGATGAAGCATTATCGAAAGCAATCGATAATTCAACGCCTGGTGTATTTATTAATGAAATTTTGGTAGCGAAAGATAATTCAGGCAGTATGCTAGGTTATGTATTATCCTTTGGATCTAAAGAAGGATATGGTGGTGAAATTGATTTATCTATGGGTGTTGATGTAAGCGGAATCGTTACTGGATTAGAAGTTCTAACAATGAGTGAGACGGCAGGTCTTGGTGCAAATTGTACAACAGATGAATTTAAATCTCAGTTTGTTGGCATTCAGTCGGATACGATTGCATATACAAAGACAGGAAAATCTGCTGATAATGAAATTGATGCCTTAAGTGGTGCAACCATCACAACCAAGGCGGTAACAAACGCGGTAAATAATGCATTGGCATTTGTATATGCAAATGGCGAAATTGCTGCGAAATAAGAATAGGAGGAACGGTTATGAACAAATATTTAGAACGTTTATATAACGGAATTATAAAAGAGAACCCAACCTTCGTTCTGATGCTAGGTATGTGTCCAACCTTGGCAGTAACAGTTTCGGCCATGAATGGTTTGGGAATGGGATTATCTACAACTGTAGTATTAGTTTTATCCAATGCAATGATTTCACTTTTACGTAAAGTCATTCCGGATAAAGTTCGTATTCCGGCATTTATTGTAGTAGTTGCCACATTTGTAACAGTTGTTCAGTTATTACTTCAGGCATATGTTCCAAGTCTTTATGATGCACTGGGTATTTATATTCCTTTAATTGTAGTTAACTGTATTATTTTAGGTAGAGCAGAAGCGTATGCTTCTAAAAATTCAGTTTTATTATCTGCCTTTGATGGACTTGGAATGGGACTTGGATTTACATTGGGACTTACTATGATTGGTTTGTTTCGTGAGTTAATTGGTAGTGGTAAGATATTTGGATATGGATTAATGCCAGCTTCCTATGAACCAATTACCATTTTTGTTTTAGCGCCTGGTGCATTCTTTGTACTAGCGATGCTTACTGCACTGCAAAATAAATTAAAAGCACCAAGTGCAACTAACATAACAGGTGGACCGGCAATGGCTTGCGGAGGTAATTGTGGAGAATGTCACGGAAATGCTTGTGAAGCGAATCATGGTTTATTAGAAGCACAGAAGGCAGCAGCTAAGGCAGAAAAAGCAGCAGAAGCGAAAAGAACAGCTGCAGCGAAAAAAGCAGCCGTAGAGGGTGCTACAAAAGTAGCATTTCAAAAAGTGAATGAAAAAACGGAAGGAAGGGAGGACTAAGTAATGAAAGAAATGATTATTCTTTTAATTGCAGCAGCGCTTGTTAACAATGTTGTATTAAGCCAATTCCTTGGAATATGTCCTTTCCTTGGAGTTTCGAAAAAAGTAGAAACAGCATCTGGAATGGGTTTAGCGGTTATTTTTGTTATTACAATTGCATCTGCCATTTCTAGTATTATATATACACAAATTCTACATCGTTTTCATATTACTTATTTACAGACCATTGTATTCATTCTTGTGATTGCAGCATTGGTACAATTTGTAGAAATGGTTCTTAAAAAGATTATGCCAGGGCTTTATCAGGCACTAGGGGTATATCTCCCATTAATAACAACGAACTGTGCAGTGCTTGGAGTTGTTTTAATCAATGTTCAAAAAGAACATACGCTAATTCCAAGTATTATTAATGGTTTTGGTACATCTGTGGGATTTCTAATTGCAATTGTTATTATGGCCGGTATTCGAGAAAGAATCGAGGATAACGATGTTCCGAATACATTTAAAGGATCTCCTATCGTATTAATTACAGCAGGTCTTATGGCAATCGCATTTTGCGGTTTTGCCGGATTATTATAGAAGGGGGCAAATTAAATGAATGGAATTTTATTAGCAGCATTGGTAATCGGTATCACAGGTTTATTAATTGGCCTTATTCTTGGAGTAGCAGGTAAGAAGTTTGCTGTAGAAGTTGATGAAAGAGTATTGTTCATTCGGGATGAACTCCCTGGAAACAACTGTGGTGGATGTGGTTATGCCGGATGCGATGCCTTAGCAGAAGCTATCGTGAAAGGAGAAGCTCCAGTAAATGCATGTCCTGTCGGTGGAGCACCTGTTGCATCAGCGATTGGTAACATTATGGGTACTGCTGCACAGGTCGGAGAAAGACGTGTTGCATTTGTAAAATGCAATGGTACCTGCGATAAAACAAGCGTTAAATATAATTATTATGGTATTCATGATTGTAAAAAGTTAGCACTCATTCCAGGCGAAGGAGATAAATCCTGTAACTATGGATGTATGGGTTATGGCTCCTGCGTAAGGGCATGTGCGTTTGATGCAATTCATATTGTTAACGGTATTGCATTGGTTGATAAAGATAAATGTGTCACTTGTGGTAAGTGTGTGGCTGAATGTCCAAAACACTTAATTGAAATTATTCCTTATGAAGCAAAACACATAGTGCAGTGTAATTCTAAGGATAAAGGTAAAGATGTCAAAGCTACTTGTGAAGTAGGATGTATCGGATGTGGAATCTGTGTGAAACAGTGCGAATTTGATGCGATTACACTCGAAAATAACTTAGCGTATATTGATCAATCGAAATGTACAAAGTGCGGTAAATGTGCAGAGAAATGTCCTTCTAAGATTATTCTTTAATTCAATTAATGCCCCCAACGACTCTCTAGGAAGACGGAGAATAGTTGGGGGTGTTTTTTTTGAAGAAAACTTTGTAGTAAAAAAAGTTGCAAAAATTATAAGATTTGATATAATTATGGCAAGATAATCGAACATATTTTCGAGTAAAGATAACAAAAGGAAGGATGAGTAAGATGAATAGGCCAATTACAACACTTTTTATGTTGATGTCATTGGATGCAAAAATTAATAGCGGAGGTAGCGACGAACTGGATGTGGACAGAGACTGGCCGCTTGTTGAGGGTGTAAAGGAAGGGCTACATCAGTACTACGAAATTGAAGCAACCACAGATTTGTACACTTTTAATTCTGGCCGGGTAATGGAAAAAATTGGGGTGAATGAAAGCAGGGATTATAAAGAAAAGATGGGTGTTAGTTTTGTAATAATTGATAGGAAACCGCATCTTAAGGAGAGTGGAGTAGAGTATTTAGCAAAATGGGTAAAGAAACTTTTCATTATTACGGATAACATAGAGCATCCTGCGTTTCAGTTGAAGGAACAATATGATAATATCAATATTTTGTATTATGAAAAAGGAATCGATTTACCTAAAATGCTGATTGATTTGAAACAATTGTATGAAATAGACAGGCTAACGATTCAATCAGGTGGTACGTTAAATGGAGAATTTCTTCGGGCCAATTTGATTGATTATGTTAATGTTGTAGTTGCACCAATTTTAGTTGGCGGAAGCGATACGAATACTTTAATTGATGGAAAAACACTAATGAAACGTGAAGAGCTAAATCAGCTAAAAGCAATGAAACTACTTGAATGTGAGACATTAGAAGACTCCTATATCCGTTTAAAATATGAAGTATTAAAATGAGATTGGAGATGATTTTACTATGAAAGAAATGATTACTCTGTGTGGGGATAATTGTTTGTATTGTCCACGCTATCATGCTAAAAGTAAAAAAGAATTAGAAGATACGGCAAAGCTTTGGTATAAAGTTGGTTGGCGTGATCATATCATTTCAAACAAAGAAGTTGTATGTAGTGGTTGCTCCTCCCATAAACAATGTACCTATAAACTGGTAGAGTGTATCAAGGAACACCAGATTGAAAAGTGCAATCAATGTAAGGAATATCCTTGTGATAAGATTATTAATTTGTTGGATCGTTCGAAACAATATCAGAAGCGTTGTAAGGAAATATGTACGAATGAAGAGTATGAAATACTTTTGAAAGCTTTTTTTGAAAAGGAAAAAAACCTCAAAAAATAAACATATTAGATTGGTATCATTTAATGATACCAATCTAATAAATAATTACATGGAGAAAAACAATGCATAAAGTAGAAGTAAAATCAATTCTATCTCCTAAAAATGGAATGAACTTGTATCGAGGCTGTACCCATGGCTGTATCTACTGTGATTCGAGAAGCACCTGCTATCATATAGAGCATGATTTTGAAGACATTGAAGTTAAAGTAAATGCAAAGGAATTGTTAGAAAGCGCTCTAAAAAGTAAAAGAAATAAGTGTATGATTGGAACTGGGTCAATGTGTGACCCATATTTGCATGCAGAAAAAGAGTTATGCTTGACAAGAAGTTGCCTAGAGCTCATTGAGCATTACAATTTTGGACTTTCTATTCTTACAAAGTCAGATTTAATTCTAAGAGATTTGGATTTAATAAAAAAAATAAACCAAAAAACTAAGTGTGTAGTGCAAATGACAATGACAACATATGATGAAACGTTGTGTAAAAAACTTGAGCCAAATGTATGTACCACAAAAAGAAGAGCAGAGGTATTGAATATATTAAAAGAAGAAGGAATTAAAACGATTGTCTGGATGACTCCTATTTTGCCATTTATTAATGATACAAAAGAAAATATTCAAGGCCTTTTAGATTATTGCATAAATGCGAAGGTGTATGGAATATTGACATTTGGTATGGGTGTTACGCTAAGAGATGGAGACAGACAGTATTTTTATCAAAAACTAGACGGAAATTTTCCTGGTGTGAAGGAAAAATATATTCGAGAATTTGGTAATGCGTATCAAATAGAAAGCCCTAATAATGAGGAATTAATGATGCTGTTACAAAAAGAATGTAAAAAGAATGGAATTGTAAGTAACACAAAACAGTTATTCGAATATATGAATACCTTTGAAGAAAAGAATAAAAGAGTTCAAATGAGTATTTTTGATTATTTATAAATTTAATTTCTAGACATATGCCTTGCTATATGGTAAAGTTAACCTAGATTAATTTGAAAGGAGCGTGTTTTATATGAAAAATATTAGAATAATGAAAAAAGAACATGACTCCCGGCATGGTTTTAAAGCTATATGTAAATAATGATTTATGATTACCCGGGAGAAATCATAACCTGGGTATTTTTATGCCCTAATTTAGTGCGCAAAGTGCGTAGAATAGGAGCAATTATGAATCAGATAGGAAGAATTTCAAGTCAGCATCATACTATTTATCAAGTAGAATATGAAGATAAAAAACTAGAAGCAAAAATATCAGGCAGTTTTCGCTTTAGAGCGGAAAACAATTCGGAATTTCCGGCGGTAGGAGATTATGTTTACCTGGAACAGGTAAATAGTCAATTAGGAATGGCAATCATTAAAGAATTGAAACCCCGTCAGAATGTACTAAAACGTACTGAGGCAGGTACACGTGGTGAAAGTCAGATTATTGCTGCAAATATTGATTACATTTTCATTTGTACTTCCTGTAATCAGGATTTTAATGAAAGGCGGCTGGAGCGATATTTTGCAATGGCAAGTGGTGAAAAGATAGAACCCATAGTGGTTTTAACAAAATCGGATTTGTGCAACAATATGGAACAATTAAAAAAGAGAATTCAATCGTGCATGAAGGGTATTAAGATATTCGAATGCTCATCTCTTAATAAAATGGGAATCGAACAAATAAAGGAACTGCTAAAAGAAAATGTAACAGCGGTATTTACTGGATCCTCAGGTGTAGGAAAGTCTACCTTGATCAATCAGCTGATGGAAGAAGAAGTGCTCGCAACCTCAGATATCCGAAAAGAAGACGGAAAGGGAAGACATACAACAACGTATCGTCAGTTATTAAAAATTCCTGGAGGAGCCTATATCATTGATACGCCTGGGATGAGGGAACTAGCTTTGGACGATAGCAATGTTGAGGATGCCTTTTTAGATATTCTGGATCTTTCAAACAGCTGTAAATTCGGAAACTGTACCCACACAAAGGAACCAGGGTGTAAAATCATTAATGCATTAAAAAATGGAACATTGGAAGAAAAGCGTTATAAAAATTATTGTAAACTAAAAAAAGAAGAAGTGAATAGAAAACAAAGAAAATTCGCTAGACATTAAAGAAGGAATGAAAATGAAAATGAAGAGATTGATAGGAGACAAAAGATTTTACATCATGGTACTTTCGGTCGCCATACCAATTATGATACAAAATGGTATTACAAATTTTGTGGGATTATTAGATAATATAATGGTAGGACAAGTTGGAACGGAGCAAATGACGGGTGTTGCCATTGTGAATCAATTGATCTTTGTGTTTAACCTTTGTATTTTTGGTGGGATATCCGGAGTGGGAATCTTTGGAACGCAGTTTTTTGGAAACAAGAATTTCGAAGGTCTACGTAATACCTTTCGATTTAAAATATTGCTGTGTGCACTTTTTGTAATACTTGGTGTTGGTATTTTTTCCGTGAGTGGAACTAGCTTAATAAAACTTTATTTACATAAGGGAAGCGATTCGGGAGACATTGCACGTGCATTACAATATGGTAAGAACTATATGTGGATAATGCTATTTGGTTTACTTCCATATGCAGCTACCCAGGTATATGCAAGCACTTTGCGTGAAACAGGTGAAACGGTACTTCCGATGAAAGCGGGAATAGTAGCCGTTTTGGTCAATTTAGTATTTAACTATATTTTAATTTTTGGAAAGTTTGGAGCACCAGTACTTGGAGTGGAAGGTGCCGCAATTGCAACAGTAATATCAAGATATGTAGAAGCAGGAATTACGATAATCTGGACGCACCGACATAAAGTTAGAAATCAATTTATCGTGGGTGCTTATCGAACGTTTCGAATTCCGGCAACCCTTGCAAAACATATTATTATGCGCGGAACGCCACTTATGATTAATGAGGCATTATGGGCTAGTGGAATGGCAATTATGACGCAGTGTTATTCGGTACGTGGATTATCTGTTGTAGCAAGTATAAATATATCTTCAACCATTTCGAATGTCTTTAATGTAGTGTTTATTGCGCTTGGAAGTGCAATTTCAATTATTGTAGGACAACTTTTGGGAGCTGGTAAAATGGAAGAAGCAAAGGATACGGACAGAAAACTTATTTTCTTTTCCGTCATAAGCTGTGTATTTGTTGGAATAATAATGGCAATTATAGCTCCGTTTTTCCCAAAGATGTATAACACGACAGAGGAAGTCAAAGAATTAGCAAGAAACTTTATCATAATAGCAGCGCTTTGTATGCCTATTTATGCTTTTATGCATGCATGTTACTTTACCTTACGCTCTGGTGGTAAAACAGTGATTACATTTATTTTTGATAGTTGCTTTGTGTGGGCGGCAAGCATTCCATTGGCATTTTGTTTAACACATTTTACTGATTGGAATATAGTACTCATCTATTTATGCTGTCAGCTACTCGAAATCATTAAATGTATCATAGGCTATGTATTAGTGAAAAAGGGTGTATGGATTCACAATATTGTAGTAGAGGATTAATTATAAAAAACTTGATTTGTGAAACAATATGTAATAAAATAAAAAAAACGATGAGAAAGGATGGTAAGAGATGAAACTAGATTCTAAATCAAAGGGATTTAATATTGTAGTAAGCAGTTCTTCAGAAAAAACGCATGTATTTACTGAAAAATTGGGTTACTACGCCTTTTTTTAGAAAATAAGTACATTTCTTACGATTCTAGAACAAATAAGCGTAGCAACCTGCCAGAATACATTTTTTGGCAGGTATTTTTATGCCCAATTTTAAACTATTATATAAGAACATAATAATAGGGCATAAGTGCGAAAAAGTCTCACTCTCCCAGCGTTTGGATGCTGAAAAAGCGCAGATGAAAGAAAGTGCGGTTATTAAATTCACACTCCCTGATTTAGACGTGCAAAAAAATGCACGGATCGGAGTAATGATGAGAGAAAAATTAAAAAAAATAGAAAAATGTAATATTAAAAATGTAAAGGTAGATTATCTGTTTTGTAGTTTGTCTAATTTCAATTTAAATAGTTCGGTATGGGTTTTATATCTTGGATTTAAAGGTATGAGTTTAGGTCAGGTTGGACTTTTGGAAGGAATTTTTCATATCACAAGTTTCTTATTTGAAGTACCTACAGGGGCGATGGCAGACTTGATAGGAAGAAAAAGGGTACTTTTACTAGGCCGGATATTTTCCATAATATCTACGATACTATTGCTAACTTCAAATAACTTCTTGCTATTTGCGATATCCTTTATTTTAAGTGCTGCTAGCTATAATTTGAATTCTGGTTCAGAAGAAGCATTGGTATATGACAGTATGAAAGAAGCAGGTAAAGATGAAGAGTATATCACGGTAAATGGACGACTTAACTTTTTAATTGAAGTTTCACAAGGTGCAGCTTCCTTCTTAGGAGGAGTGCTTTCAGACATATCCTATACACTCACATATATCTGTCAGATGATAAAAGATGTATTTGCTTTTTTTGCAGGAACTTTGTTTGATGAACCAAAATGCTACGAAAAAGAAGAAATACTAGGGGTGAAAGAACATGCCTTAATATGCTATGATATACTAAAGAATGACCGTGCGGTGCGTTTGGTTTTACTATATTATCCAGTTGTTTTTTCATTTCATACGCTTACCTTTTTCTATGGGCAGCAGCATTTTGCAAATTTAGGTATGAGCAAAACGGTTATTGCTTTACTCATGCTAGTTTCTGGAGTTGTATGCTCCATCTCTGCATTGTGTGCAAAGTCATTTGATCGCATCTTTAAAGAAAAAGCGAAATATATTGCGACTTTTATCATTGCAGTGTCAATTTTTGTATTTGGATTTGAAAACAAGATAAGTTCTATTCTGTGTTTTTTAATCTTAAATTTTTCGAACTCACTTTTGTATCCGATATCTTCGAATGCACTGAATGAATTAATACCAAGTGAGCAAAGGGCTACTATTATCTCTGTCAATAGTATGCTGTTTTCTATGGTAATGGTTGTTATTTTTCCTATTGGTGGATTCTTAGGGGATAAATTCGGACTTACGAAGATATTTCAAGCATCGGGGATTTTGCTAATTATATATATGATTTTGTTTGTTAGAAAAAAGAATAAAAGATAGAATGTAGATTTTTCAATAATTTAAAATCACTTCTTGACAATGTGAGTACTATTGATTAAAATAGTACCTATATTTTTACACGATAAAACTTTAATATGTAAAAGCGAAGGAGGAAAAAATGGAAAATAGATCAGTTAGAATGAATCTTCATACAAATTTGTTAGAATTAGAGGAGCATATGTATCCTCTTGTTGATGTTTCAACGCCTAATGTATTCCGTAACTTATTTCCATATGATGAAGTACCAAAAATCGCGTTTAATGATCGTATTGTGCCACATCATATGCCAGATGAAATCTGGATTACAGATACCACATTCCGTGATGGACAGCAATCGAGGGCACCATATTCTACCGAACAAATTGTTACGATATATGATTATTTGCATAAACTAGGGGGACCAAATGGTCTCATTCGGGCAAGTGAATTCTTCCTATATAGTAAAAAAGACAGAGATGCTGTCTATAAGTGTATGGAAAGAGGGTATCAGTTCCCAGAGGTAACAAGTTGGATTCGCGCAAATAAAAAAGATTTCCAATTAGTAAAAGATATAGGTATGAAAGAGACGGGCATATTAGTGAGCTGCTCCGATTATCATATTTTCTATAAAATGAAGATGAGTCGTAAAGAAGCAATGAATCATTATCTGAGTATTATCAGAGAATGTTTGGAAACAGGAATTAGTCCAAGATGTCATTTGGAAGATGTTACAAGAGCAGATATTTATGGTTATGTTATACCATTTTGTTTGGAACTTACAAAACTTATGGAGGAATATAATATACCAATTAAAGTACGTGCTTGTGATACCATGGGATACGGTGTAAATTATCCTGGTGCGGTAATACCACGATCGGTACAAGGAATTATTTATGGTCTTATGATTCATGCAGGATTCCCATCCGAATTAATTGAATGGCATGGACACAATGATTTCTATAAGGCTGTATCCAATTCAACTACGGCTTGGCTCTATGGCTGCTCAGGCGTTAACTGTTCTTTGTTTGGAATTGGAGAGCGTACTGGAAATACACCACTGGAGGCTATGGTATTTGAATATGCACAGTTAAAAGGTACACTGGATGGAATGGATACGACAGTTATAACAGAGATAGCTGATTTTTATGAAAAGGAAATTGGCTATAAGGTACCATCTAGAACACCTTTTGTAGGAAAAAACTTTAATGTTACAAGAGCAGGTATACATGCAGATGGTCTTCTAAAAAATGAAGAAATTTATAATATCTTTGATACAGATAAATTCTTAAATCGTCCAGTACTAGTTGCGGTATCCAATACATCTGGACTCGCAGGTATTGCCCACTGGATTAATACGTATTATAAATTAAAAGAAGATGCACAAATAGATAAAAATTCCGAACTTGTTGCAATGGTAAAAGCATGGGTAGATACTGAATATGAAAGTGGACGTGTAACCGTACTTACGGATGCAGAGCTTATTCAGGTAATTGATGAAGCTTGCAAACGTCTTAATTTACCAAAATTTTAAAATAGAAGATGTCGCAAAAATATAGGTTGTGTTCAATTTGCATATCGGGGCACAAATAGCATGCACTCTAACCTCAATACGATTATCAATTTTAATAAGCCATAAGCAATGAAAATCAAGTGGTGGGCACTTGATTTTCATTATGTCTTACTAAAATAATCGTATAAATTCGGTTAGAGTGCATGCTATTTGTGCCCCAATATGCAAATTGGGATAAGTTTTTGAATTTTGCAATATTCCATTTTTCTTTGCTTAGAAAATTTCCGTCAAGCGTTCATCGCAATATTTTGTTACTTTATCAAAATCAATGCATTCTTTGTAGATGGATTCTAAATTGTCGTGGATGTGTTTGGAGGAAGACAAGGAACGAATGGCAGCATCAATTAATATGTTTTTCTGTTCTTCTTGGAATGCAATATTTTCTTTATATATTGAGAGTAGTTCTGTATCTGCAAAAAGGGAAAGCAAAACGCTTTGTGACGAAGCAGAAAGTGGTTTTGTCGTAGTAATACAAAGGTCTAGCTCTTGTATGTTGATATGCAAAGGTTCCTCTGGAAGAAGAGGGGAATAGAAAATTTCTCCGTGATATCCGTTATCAATTGCCATGCGGTATGCAAGTTTTAAATATTCGCTAGCAATTGGAGTTGGACCATCTAAATAAAGAACTTGACTTGCGGTTGGTACACTTGGCGCATAATCAATTTGACCGGATGGAGTGATTGCGCTATAAAACAAATTGCGAAAATGGTTGCTTCCATCATAATTTCCTTTTAGTTTGGAAGAAAACAGACCTTTTACGTGAGACTGCATTTTGGAGTAAAAGATTGCTTTTCGATAAATGTCATAAGTAGATAAAGATAGGCTACCAGCAGAATGCAGATAGGAAAAGGTTAATTTGTAATAGAAACTATTTTCGCTGCAGCAGGAAATAACATCATTTCTACGCTTCCCCAACTCTTTTTCGTTCAAAAAGACTCCAAGATTCCATATCTGATCGACCGCACCCGGATATTTTGGATCGATAATGTGAGGTGCAGTACCATCTACAACCGTTAAACCTAGTATAGGAATACGCACGGCATCCAAACTTTCATTGTCACTCGCGCAATGAAAATATTCTACAAGATAGTTCTTATCTTCTGCTATTTTTCCAATTCGTTTCATAAAGGTATTTTTTCCAACGCCTGGACCGCCTTTTAAGATATAAAGACGATTATTATTCTCCCAATCAGGAAAGATTCCACTAAAATAATTAACAAATCCATTGCTTGTATTTCCGCCTGGGAACATATCTCGATGATTCATAGATTCAACCTCTTTATTATTTTTATCATACATTTTATGTAGGCTAACGAAAATTATTCGTATATTTTGTCGAGAATGTCGAGAGAAAAAAGAAAGATTGTACAAATACCTCATTGCACTGTAACGATATATATTCTATAATTAGATTTGTGAGATTTAAATTTAATAACAATATTTATATATAGAAATGTTAGGAGGAAAAAAATGAAAAAATATGGAAGAAAATTAGTTGCAATACTCGCTCTTTCACTTTTAGTAACATCGATGCCATATTCTGCTAATGCAGCAGCAAAACCAGCATTTAAAGCAGAGAAAACTTCATTATATGAAAATGCAGGTACAAAAGGGGTTTATACATATACGATTACTAATGTGAAAAAAGGGGAAAAAATCAAATGGGTACTTACTGGTGCAGGGAAAAAATATGCATCTTTGAAATACACAGAATCAACTGTAAAAGGTACAACTATAAGTAATAAGATTACAATTAAGACAAACAATGAAGAAGCTGCAAAGAATGCTACGCTTGCTTTGAACGCAAAAATCTATTCTGCAAAAGGAACTTTAATTACGACCTTAAAGGATAAGGTGAAATTAAAAGTACAGGCAACCGATATAGCTATTAGTAGCACAAAGATTACGGATGATTTGACCGCGTTGTCCATAGGCAAGACTTATGATTTTGATACGACTATTTTACCAAAGAATACAACGAGTAGCGTATATTGGACCGTAACGAACATAACAGGAGCAGATCATTCTTCTGAAATTACATCAGATGGAAAATGGACACCAACCGCAAATGGTAAATATACCATTAAGGCAATGGCAAAGAATTCAAGTACTGGGAAAACCGTAGTATACCATACGGCAAGTGTATCAGTAGGACTTTCTCTTACTTCTGTAAAACAAATCGCAGCAAATCAATTTTATGCTGTATTCAGCGACAATGCAAAAGATAGTGTAACAACAGGGAATATTATTGTAGCAGCTACCAATGGAAGCGGAACAATAGCTGTAAAGGGTATTACATTTTCTACAACAGGTATGGGGGCATATATTACAACCAGTAAAAACTTTAGTGATAAAGCTTCTTATACGATTACTTATGGAAGCAATGCAAGGGCATTTATTGCAAGTGTTGGTGAAGTAAAGAAAGCAGCTATTCTAACAGAAATAGTTGAGGAAGGTAAAGAGACACCGATTGATTATGCATTATATGATGAAAACAATATTGATGTAAAAGCGGCAGCAGCAGGTACGGTGGATTTTACAGCTGATGTAATAAATGGATATAAAACAGAAGAAGACAGCTTGTATATGTATACGGTTGGCAAGATAGCCAATGTAACACTTTCCTATAAGAAGGATGAATCTTCAACACAAATTACAGCTACGAAAGTAATAAAATGTGTGGAAGCTACAGCAACTGTAACTTCCGCTACGGATTTTACTCTAACTGCAGTGAAAGCAGCTCCAGATTTTACAGCAAAAAACTATCAGGCAGTTTCTTCAACGTCAATTGGAGAGACTACATATGCACATTTCAGGGCTCTCGATGAAAATAAGAATGAAGTGAAATATACGTCCATTAATTATATTTCTTCGGATGATAATATATTGATTATTGATTCCGATGGTAAACTGACACCGATTAAGACGGGAAGCGTAAAAGTCACGGTGTTAGCGGTTGAAGGAGAAAAAGAGAGCAAATTTACCTTTAATCTTACTATTTTAGAGAAGAAGTCTCCGACCACGGTTTCATTGAGCAAATCTTATGTTTCTATGTCAAATATTAATTTATCTGATTATGAAGAAAATATTGATATAGCAATAAAAGATCAGTATGGAACAACTATTTCTACTGCCGATGGGACCTGCACGATTAAAGAGTTGGATGGAAAACAGGTAATTGCTTCTTATGATAGAGCAAATAAGCAGATTAAAATAACAGCAAGGGCAGTACCAGCAGGTACTTATAACTATGCGGTATCCTATGTGGTAAACGGGGTGACTCTTTCCACTACATTTTCAGTACTTGTACAGACCGTACCAACTACGGGAAGTTATGGATATCAAATAGAAGCTGAGCATCAGAATTTGGATATGGTGGTTGACACAAGTATAACCAGTAATAAGACAGTGACAATCCGTTTAAAAAAATACATTGGTGGAGTATTTGCAGGCTATGCAAATATAATTAGCGCAAATGTAATAAAGGATGGACTTTATTATAACAATGATATGACGACATCCGGGCTAAAAACGGAGCAGATTAACACGGTTACAAATGGCAATTCGGTAGTTCTTACTCCGGTTAAATTAACAACAACGACCAATTCCAACGTTGGAGAATGTGTAAAAGCGGCAACTGGCGTATATACTGTCACAGTTAAGTATTTAAATAGTGCGACAACAATTAGTACGGAAACCATCAATATAACCCTTACCGATAGTCAGGGAAAAACGGATGTTATAGTAAAATCGACAACTAGCAGTAAAACAGTTCAAACTGCACTAGCGTTGGTAAATAGTTGTGTGGGCTTTTCGGATGACAGTGTGATTTATGACTGTACAGCGACGGGGTACACTTTGACAGGGGATGCCATTACATTAAGTGCTGGTCAAAAGCTGCATATTGATACCGTTTCAGTTAAGAAAATTGTAAATTTAAGTACAAATCAAAAGATTTATATTTACTATACGGTTACACTAGATAAAACTTTGACAAACAAAAGTTGAAACTTGTTGCTTGAAATCATTTGAGTTTAAATGAAGGAGACTAACTGTGAAAACAATCAGTTTATGTATGATTGTCAAAAATGAAGAACATGTGTTAAACCGATGCTTAGATAGCATTTGTGATTTAGTAGATGAAATCATTATTGTTGACACCGGTTCCAATGATAGAACAAAAGAAATAGCAAGTCAGTATACAAAAAATATATTTGATTTTGTGTGGGTGAATGATTTTTCTGTGGCGCGGAATTATTCTTTTTCTAAGGCAACCATGGATTATATCTACGTTGCGGATGCAGATGAATTTCTGGATGAGGAAAATCGTTGTAAGTTTCAGAAATTAAAGAATGCATTGTTATCTGAAATTGAAATTGTACAAATGATGTATTGTAATCAATTAGAACATAATACAACTTACAATTTTGATGAGGAATATCGCCCAAAGCTTTATAAGAGGCAGCGTAATTTTGTCTGGCAGGACTGCATTCACGAATCGGTTCGACTAGAACCTATCGTTTTTGATAGTGATATTCGAATACAGCATCGACCAACCAGTAATCATGGAAAGAGAGATTTTAAAGCTTTTCTAGGAGTGATTTTGGAGGGGAGGCTTCCTTCTAGGAAGATACATAATATGTATGCGAGAGAATTATTCATAACAGGGGAAAAAGAAGACTTTTTAGAAGCGGAAGCATTCTTTCGGTCAACGATTGCAGATACCATACGAAGTGTGGAAGAAATCAAAGAAGCTGCATGTGTGTTGGCAAAAGTTGCCAGACTAAAGAATGATATTCCGATGTTACTGAAATATGCATCCAAGGAGTTGGCAAGTGAACCATCATCGGAGCTATGTTTTGAGTTGGGGGAGTACTATTTTGAGCAGAAGGATTATAATGAGGCCATTATTTGGTTTTATAATGCAACATTTGAGACGTCAAGCATATTGAACATTCATTATTCGAAAGATATGCCACTAAATCGTTTGAAAGATTGCTATTATCTGCTTGGCAATGAAGAACAGGCTTTGCAATATGGTGAATTAGCTAAAGATTCTGCACCAGTGAGGTGAAGCGTAATGAAAGAAGTAATTAGACAGGTTTTCGAACACAATATTAAATTAATTGAGAGAACAGACAAAGCAGTATACTATTTTCGAGAGGAACAGTATGATAAGGCACTTTCCTATGTTGCAGATTCTGTGGAGGGAATAAATAGTCTGGTAAAGGCTATATTAGAAGAAAGGGAGTATTTTTCTAATGTAGAAGAGGTATCTGTTATTTCTATGATTGAAGGAATCCTCTCGGCAAAAAAAAGCGGAGACTATGTTTTGCTTGCAGATATTTACGAATTACAGCTTAGTAATTTTATTAGTGGTATTCAGGAAATGATTATTGGTAAAGAAGAGTTCCCATACAGCGTAGAAATTTATGAACGTAATCTAAAACAAATAGAAGCAATAGATTTAGAGCTTTATAAAAAGTTAAGAGAGCCCGAAGAACCCAGTAAGCTTTTAGAAAAAGGATATGCCGTGGAATATAGTTCTTGTGGACTTATGACGCTTGCAGCGCTTCAATTGGAAGATAAGTTTTACTTCCACACGAACAGCCATGTGATGGAGGAAGCTTTTTTATTAGCTAAAAAATGGGCAACCCAAAATGCAAAAATCTATCATGTTTATGGACTTGGTCTTTCTTATCATATCAAAGAACTGCTTGATTTAACTACAAATGCAGATATTTACATATACGAAAGTGACTTTAACATTGTCAGACTAGCCTGTAACTTTGTTGATATGCAGGATATTTTTAGTGATGTTAGGGTACACTTTATATTTGATGAGAAATTAGAAACAATAAAGAAGGCAATTGAAAATTCTTCTGAGGATGAATATGTTGCGGTTCATTATCCGTCATATCGAAACGAAGAAAAGGATAAGACATGTTTGGAATCATACATACCTTGGATACGTGTACTGGAGGACTGTGAATGAGTTATATTATTGGATTTCTTAGTATTTTATTTGGAGATGGATTGATTAAAAAGTATATAGAAGAGAACAAAACTTTTGATCAGTATGAGGATATATTTGGAGGAAAGGTTTCCATCACAAAGTATCACAATAAAGGGGCAATGCTTAATTTTATGCAGGAGAAACCTGAGTGGGTATTACGTTTTTCTTTTGCAGGAGCCGGTGCTGCACTTGTTTATTTTTTTCATACAATGACAAAAGGTTCCAATTGTTTAATGAAAATTGGAGTAACACTTTTATTGGGCGGTGGTCTTAGCAATTTGTATGACCGATTGAAAAAAGGATATGTGGTGGATTACTTTATTATAAATTATAAAAAATTAAAAAAAGTTATTTTTAATCTATCTGATATCATGATATTTTTAGGAGGGTTTTTAGTTCTTATCGGAGCCCTGCTTGAAGATAAAAAAAGAAAATAAAGATATAAAATTGAAAGGCATGGTATTGAAATGGAACGAAAAAATGTATGGACAACTTATACACAAAAACAAGTAAAAGAATTAGAGAGCTTAAATGCTTTATATAAAGGGTTCTTAGATAAAGGCAAGACAGAACGCGAGTGCACTGCAGAATCCATAAGAATTGCCAAAGCTCATGGTTATGTAAACCTAGAAAATATTATTGCGGAACATAAGACACTGAAACCAGGTGACAAGGTGTATGCGTCATGCATGAAGAAATCCCTCATTATGTTCAACATAGGAAAAGAGCCAATTGAAAAGGGTATGAGTATTTTAGGTGCACATATTGACTCTCCAAGGCTGGATATCAAACAAAATCCACTCTATGAAGATAATGAGATAGCATATTTAGATACACATTATTATGGTGGTGTAAAAAAATACCAGTGGGTTACGATTCCTTTAGCAATTCACGGTGTAATCTGCAAAAAAGATGGTAGCATTCTTGATGTTGTTATAGGTGAGGATGAAAAGGATCCAGTATTTTGCATTAGTGATATATTGATACACTTAGCTGCGGAACAGATGGATAAGAAAGTATCAAAGTCAATTGAGGGAGAAGCACTGGATATCATCGTAGGAAGCAAGCCTTTAAAAGGAAAAGAAAAGGATGCAGTAAAAGAAGGTATATTAAGTTTATTAGATCAGAAATATAAGATAGAAGAGGATGACTTTTTATCTGCAGAGTTAGAAGTTGTCCCAGCAGGTAATGCGCGTGATGCAGGTTTTGATTCCAGTATGATTATTGGTTACGGTCAGGATGACCGTGTTTGTGCTTACACTTCTTTGGTAGCGATGTTGGAAGTAGAAGATGCCGTCAAAACGACTTGTTGCATACTTGCAGATAAAGAAGAAATTGGTAGTGTAGGTGCTACTGGTATGGAATCGAAATTCTTTGAAAATATGGTAGCAGAATTATTAAACTGTTTGGGAGTGTACTCTGATTTAACATTAAGACGTTGTTTATCCCATTCCAGAATGTTATCGTCTGACGTAAGTGCTGCATTTGATCCACAGTTTGCATCCTGTTTTGAAAAGAAAAATTCGGCATTTTTTGGTAGAGGTATTGTGTTTAATAAGTATACCGGTTCTAGAGGAAAAGGTGGTTCGAACGATGCGAATGCAGAATATTTATCTGTGATTCGTAAAATCATGGATGATAACAATGTAGCATTCCAGACAGCAGAACTTGGTAAAGTCGATCAGGGAGGTGGTGGAACCATCGCTTATATTTTAGCACTTTATGGAATGGAAGTAATTGATTGCGGTGTAGCAGTATTAAATATGCATGCACCTTGGGAGATGACAAGCAAAGCTGATATTTATGAAGCAAAAAAAGGATATGTAGCATTCTTAAAAGAGGCGTAATATTAATACAAAGAAGGGATTGTTACTTTGGTAACATCCCTTTTCTTATGGTTGACCAATTGCATAGGTATTTTTCATGATGTATATCTATATAGTATACCGGATTGTCATGTATATAACCTGAAAATAGAGAGTATATTAGACGACAATTGTAGAAAACTGCATTGACTATAGACATGCAGATTATAGGGGGAAATAACTGCAAAATTTTGAAAATTATATTGAAAAATTAGGGGAAATTAATTAAAAAAGAATATATTAGTGTAGCCAAATTAGCAAAACATACGACGGCTGTAGAAAATCCGGAAACATGGAGTGCAGAGAATCCAAAATTGTATGATGTTTCATTCAACTTGTAGCAAAAGAGGGTGAAATAAAAGAAGTAATTCATCAAAAAGTAGACATGAGTTTAGCAGTCTTCTTTCGTACCGGCCATTTTGTAGTAAAAGTTGCAATTGAAATGGAAAAAAGTACCCTGTAAGTTAAATGCACAGTTTCTTTTCTGCGTCTAACCAACAGGGTACTTTTTTGTATCATTCTTACTTAAATTTCATTCTTATTTGTAGAAGTAAGAACCTCAGTCGGATCTGTTTGCTCAGCCTGTACAGTTTGTTCAACTTGCTCAGCTGATTCGATTCGCTCTGCTATTTTTGTATTCTCTTCGGATTTTGTTTCAATCACTTTTTCTTCTGGCTCAGGAAGACCTTTTACTTCGCGGAAAATCTTCATAAATTCTTTTCCGGTAATGGTTTCCTTCTCATAAAGGAATTCAGCAATTTTATCCATTACATCACGATTATCAGAAAGCAATTCCTCTGCTTTTTGATAACAATCTTTTAAAATGCGCATTACTTCTTTATCAACCAGGGCAGCAGTTTGCTCACCGCAATTTAGAACGGTACGGCCATCTAAGTAACGATTTTCAACGGATTCCAATCCAACCATTCCAAATTCATCACTCATACCATATTGGGTAACCATTGCGCGTGCCATGGCAGTTGCTTTTTCAATGTCATTGGAAGCACCAGTAGTTACAGAATCAAATATAAGTTTTTCAGCAGCACGGCCTCCGCAGAAGGTAACAATGTCTGCAATTATTTCTTTTTGAGACATCAAATATTTTTCTTCTTCCGGAAATTGCATTACATAACCAAGAGATCCCATCGTTCTTGGAACAATTGTAATTTTTTGAACTGGTTCGGAATCTTTTTGAAGAGCGGCAATTAATGCATGTCCTACTTCGTGGTAAGCTACTATCTTTTTCTCTTCATCATTTAAGATACGGTCCTTCTTTTCTTTACCAGCGATAACGACTTCTACTGCCTCAAACAAGTCACCCTGTGATACACTTGAACGGTTATCTTTAACAGCCATAATGGCAGCTTCATTAATCATATTTGCAAGATCAGAACCTACTGCACCAGAGGTTGCCAGTGCGATTGCATCTAATTCAACGGTATCATCCATTCGTACATCTTTGGAATGTACTTTTAAGATATCAATACGACCCTTTAAGTCAGGTTTTTCTACAATAATTCGTCGGTCAAAACGACCTGGACGAAGCAGTGCTTTATCGAGAACGTCGGGACGGTTGGTTGCACCGAGGATAACAAGTCCTTTGGAAGAATCAAAACCATCCATTTCAGAAAGTAACTGGTTTAATGTTTGTTCTCTTTCATCATTTCCTCCACCGTATTTGGAATCACGGCTTTTACCAATGGCATCAATCTCATCAATAAAGATGATACATGGAGCCATTTGCTGTGCCTGTTTAAATAAATCACGCACACGGGAAGCACCAACACCAACAAACATTTCTACGAAATCAGAACCAGAGAGAGAGAAGAATGGAACTTTTGCTTCTCCTGCAACTGCTCTTGCTAATAATGTTTTTCCTGTTCCTGGAGGGCCTACAAGTAGGGCACCTTTTGGAAGCTTCGCTCCAATTTTTGTATACTTACCTGGACTGTGAAGAAAATCAACTAATTCATTCATAGATTCTTTGGCTTCTTCTTGCCCCGCAACATCTTTAAAGGTAACTCCGGTTTCTTTTTGTACATACATCTTAGCGTTACTTTTACCAACACCCATCATGCCACCGCCGTTATTTTTAGAAACCATACGGAAGACAAAGAACAGAACGACCCACAAAATTACAATTGGCAGTACGTATACCAAAAAGAAATCAACAATGCTGTTTCCTGTATTTGGAACCTCTGATGAAACTCCAACTCCGGCATCCAAAAGACGAGCAGTTAAATTATCGTAACTTTCAGCATATCCGGTATAATATGTCATATTATAAAATTCGTTTTCTTGTTTGATTGGAGTGATTGTAATTTCATTTGCTTTTAATTCAACGCTTTTTATTTCACCATCTGCCAATATATCAAGAAATTTATCGTAGGTTATTAACTTGTGTGTACTTTCTCTTAACTGATTGGACATTAGAAGATACATCGCTAACATGCATATTGCTGCAATTAAGCATATAATAAGTCCTGTTTTACTATTATTCGGCTTTTTCCCATTGGGTTTATTATTATTATTGTCCATATATTTTACGAGCCTCCTTTGCTACTTCATTGTAATTTATAGAATCTTTAAAATCAAGAACTTTAGACTTTTTTCATATATATATAAAAATCAGGGTAGATTTTTTGAATCAGGATGGTTATAATAAATCTTTAGTAAAATAACCGTGATTCAAATAAGGAGGAAATATCATATGGCTGTTAAATATGTGTTTGTAACTGGAGGCGTAGTTTCTGGGCTTGGAAAAGGAATAACTGCTGCATCTTTAGGCAGATTGTTGAAAATGCGTGGATATAGTGTAACAATGCAAAAATTCGATCCTTATATTAATATTGACCCGGGAACCATGAACCCAATTCAACATGGTGAAGTTTTTGTTACGGATGATGGTGCAGAAACCGATTTGGACCTTGGGCATTATGAGAGATTTATCGATGAAAGCCTAACAAAACAGTCAAATGTTACCACAGGAAAGGTATATTGGTCTGTTTTATCCAAAGAGCGTCGAGGAGATTTTGTTGGTGGAACAGTTCAGGTAATTCCTCATATAACAAATGAGATTAAAGAACGTTTTTATCGGAATGATGGATGCGATGAAACAAAGGTCGCAATTATTGAAGTTGGAGGAACTGTTGGAGATATTGAAAGTCAGCCTTTCTTAGAATCCATTCGTCAGTTCCAACATGATATTGGAAGAGAAAATGCAATCTTAATTCATGTTACGTTACTTCCATATATAAAGGCATCCGGAGAAATGAAAACGAAACCAACGCAAGCAAGCGTAAAAGAACTTCAGGGAATGGGAATTCAGCCAGATATCATTGTATGCCGTACGGAAATTCCAATGGAAGAAGGCATCAAAGAGAAAATTGCGCTGTTTTGTAATGTGCCAAGTGCACATGTAATGCAGAATTTGGATGTAGAGACATTATATGAAGCACCACTTGCAATGGAAAAAGAACATTTAGCAGATGTTGCGTGCGAATGTTTACACTTAGAAAATAGAGAACCAGATTTGTCCGAATGGGAAACTATGGTACATGCTCTAAAAAATCCAGTAAAAGATGTAAAGATTGCATTGGTTGGAAAATATACGGCTCTTCATGATGCATATATCAGTGTTGTTGAATCTTTAAAACATGGAGCGGTTGCACATAATGCAAGAGTAGAGATTAAGTGGGTTCCTTCGGATGATCTTAATAAAGATAATGTGGAGGAAATCCTAGGAGATGTTACTGGTATTTTGGTTCCAGGTGGTTTTGGTGATCGTGGAATTGATGGTAAAATTCTTGCGATTAAATATGCGAGAGAAAATAAAATTCCATTTTTAGGCTTGTGCCTTGGTATGCAGTTGTCATTAGTTGAATATGCAAGGGATGTAATGGGATTTAAAGATGCACATAGTGCCGAGTTAAATCCGGCAACGACACATCCAGTAATTCATTTAATGCCAGAGCAGGATGGGGTAGAAGACCTTGGAGGAACACTTCGCTTAGGATCCTATCCTTGTGTACTTGCAGAAAATAGCAAAGCATACGAATTGTATGGTGAAAAAATAGTTCATGAAAGACATAGACATCGTTATGAAGTAAATAATTATTATAGAGAAGATTTCGCCAAAGCTGGAATGAAACTTTCAGGGTTATCACCAGACGGAAGAATTGTGGAAATGATTGAATTACCAGAGCATCCTTGGTTTGTTGCAACACAGGCGCATCCAGAATTCAAATCAAGACCAAATCGTCCACACCCATTATTCAAAGGATTTATAGGAGCAGCTCTTGAATGTAGTAGCCGCAAATAGCAAAAGATTGGAGTAAGATGTTTGATATTGAAGAAGAATTAAAAAAACTTCCTGCCAAACCGGGCGTCTATATCATGCATGATAAAAAGGATACGATTATTTATGTAGGAAAAGCGGTTAGTCTTAAGAATCGTGTGAGACAATATTTTCAACCAAGTAAAACAGTAACACCGAAGATTGCCAGTATGATTGAAAAGATTGACCACTTTGAATACATTATTACCGATTCTGAACTTGAAGCACTTGTGCTCGAATGTAATTTAATTAAGGAGCATCGACCAAAATACAATACGATGCTTATGGATGATAAGGGTTATCCTTTTATTAAGGCTACCGTTGGGGAACCTTATCCTCGTTTGCTTTTTGCTAGACAGCCAAAACGGGATAAGTCAAAATATTTTGGACCCTATACGAGTGCGGGAGCGGTAAAGGATACCCTTTTACTCATGCAAAAAATTTATAACATTCGAACCTGTAATCGCAGCCTTCCTAAGGAAATTGGTAAAGGTAGACCTTGTCTTAATTATCATATTAAACAATGCAAAGCACCCTGTCAGGGATATATTTCACAAGAAGGATATCGTGAAAATTTCAATCAGGCGATGGAGTTTTTAAATGGAAATTATATGCAGGTCCTAAATATGCTGGAAGATAAGATGCAAAAAGCTGCACAGTGTTATGCATTTGAAGAAGCTGCAGAATATCGGGACTTGTTAGCGAGTGTGAAACATATCGCTCAAAAACAGAAAATCACCAGTCAGGATATGGATGATAAAGACATTATTGCACTTGCGAAAGCAAGGGAGGAAGCAGTCGTTCAAATCTTCTTTATTCGTGGTGGTAAACTGATTGGACGCGACCATTTTCATTTTAATGAAGTAGAGCATGATACAAAAGGTGAGATTTTAACTGCATTTATCAAACAATTCTATGCGGGGACACCATATATACCCAAAATACTATTAGTGCAGGAAGCAATTTTTGAAGAAAGCATCATATGTGAATGGCTGACAGCGAAGAAAGGGCAGAAAGTCTATATTCAAGTGCCACAAAAAGGCGAGAAAGAGCGATTAATCGAATTGGCAGAGAAAAATGCTTCCATGGTATTGCAACAGGATGCGGAAAAGATTAAACGAGAAGAAGCCAGAACCATTGGAGCGGTACATGAATTAGAAAATTTGCTTAACCTTCCTAGTATACAAAGAATGGAATCGTTTGATATTTCGAATATTAATGGTTTTGAGTCAGTTGGTTCCATGGTTGTATTTGAAAATGGTAAAGCAAAGAAGAATGATTATCGTAAGTTTAAAATAAAATGGGTTAAGGGTGCAGATGACTACGCAAGTATGCGGGAAATCCTCACAAGACGGTTTGAACATGGATTAAACGAGCGGAATGAACTAAAAGAAAAGAATATGGATATTGCGATGGGAAGTTTTAGCCGTTTTCCAGATTTGATTTTAATGGATGGTGGAAAAGGACAGGTAAATATTGCATTACAGGTATTAGATGATCTTCACTTAAATATTCCGGTTTGTGGTATGGTAAAAGACGATAACCATAGAACCAGAGGTCTTTATTTTGAAAATCTGGAAGTTCCGATGGATGCGCATTCAGAAGGTTTTCGCCTAGTTACAAGAATCCAGGATGAAACCCATCGTTTTGCAATCGAGTATCATCGTTCTCTTCGTGGTAAGACACAGGTACACTCCATTTTAGATGATATTGAGGGGATTGGTGAAACTAGGAGAAAGGCGTTGATCAAGCATTTTAAATCATTAGAAGCTGTAAAAGCAGCAAGTGTGGAGGATATTTTGCAGGTATCTGCAATGAATGCAAAAGCAGCACAGGCGGTATATGATTTTTTTCACAAATAATTGCTTGTGAATAGCAGTTATGATAGAATACATTTATATGTAGCGGATCATAAAAGTTTGAAGGAGGGTTTACCATGTATACCGTAGAAATACAAAAGTTAATCGATAAATTACATTTGGAAAATTTAACACCAGAAATACCATTAGAGAAAATTACGATTTCTCAAACCGATGTCAACCGTCCGGCACTGCAGCTTGCAGGATACTTTGATTATTTTGATAGCAATCGAATCCAGGTTATCGGACATGTAGAAGCATCTTATCTCCAAACAATCGGTCATGATAAGGAAATGGAAATGATGAAAAAGATTATGGATCATCAGGTTCCTTGTATCGCGTATTGCAGAAGTATTGAGGTGAATCCAGATGTTATCAAAATGGCATTGGAATATAATATTCCTATTTTACGTTCGGATAAAACAACATCTTCTTTTATGGCAGAAGTAATTCGTTGGTTAAACGTAGAACTTGCACCAAGAATTTCAATTCATGGAGTTTTAGTTGACGTTTTTGGTGAAGGTCTCCTTATTATGGGTGAAAGCGGAATCGGTAAAAGTGAAGCAGCGCTGGAACTTATTAAACGTGGACATCGTCTCGTAACCGATGATGTGGTTGAAATTAAAAAAGTAAGTGATGATACACTGATTGGTACCGCACCTGATATTACACGACATTTTATTGAGCTTCGAGGTATTGGCATTATTGATGTGAAGACTCTATTTGGTGTTGAAAGTGTAAAAGATACGCAGTGTATTGATTTGGTAATCAAGTTAGAAGAGTGGAACAAAGATGAAGAGTATGATCGACTGGGTCTGGAAGAAAAGTATACGGAATTCTTAGGAAATAAAGTAGTATGTCATTCCATTCCAATCCGTCCAGGTCGTAACTTGGCAATTATTTGTGAATCAGCAGCCGTTAACTATCGTCAGAAGAAGATGGGCTACAATGCAGCCAGAGAGCTATATAATCGAGTGACAAATAATTTAATGAATAAATAAAAAATATAAAGAGTGACATATTTATACTGGAATTAGATTAAGGATAAGGAGTAGCACTACGATGGATAAGATTTGTGTGGCGGTTGATTTAGGCGGAACTACGGTCAAAATGGGGTTGTTTTCATCCAAAGGTGAAGTAATCGAAAAATGGGAAATTGTAACCAGAAAAGAAGAGAATGGTAAGAATATTTTACCTGATATCGCAGAATCTATAATGAAAGAACTTAAAAACCGTAACATCAAAATAGAAGACGTACTCGGAATTGGAATCGGTGTACCAGGTCAGGTTATTGAAGAAAAAACGGTACTAGAATGTGTAAATCTCGGCTGGGGACGTGTTGAAGTAGCCGAGGGATTACAGAAATTAACTGGAATTAATCTTGTTAAAGTTGCAAATGATGCAAATGTAGCTGCCCTTGGAGAAATGTGGAAAGGTGGCGGTGAAGGTTTTAGTAGTATCGTTATGGTAACACTTGGAACAGGTGTTGGTGGTGGTATTATCGTAAATGGAGAAATATTAACCGGAAGTAACGGTGCAGCAGGAGAAATTGGACATATTACAATTAATTTAAATGAACCAGATACTTGCAATTGCGGAAAGCGAGGCTGCTTGGAACAGTATGCATCAGCGACCGGGATTGTAAAAGAAGCAAAGCGTGCACTTCAAGCAACGAATCAAGCATCAAGTCTTCGTGATATTGGAGAACTTTCTGCAAAGGACATCTTTGATGAAGCAAAAAAAGGGGATGAACTGGCACTTTTGATGGTGGATCAATTAGCAAAAAATTTAGGCCTTACTTTGGCCCATGTTTCACATACAATTGATCCACAAGCTTTCGTAATTGGAGGAGGTGTTTCAAGAGCTGGTGACATCCTAACCAAAAACATAGAAACATATTATAATGCATTTTCCATGAAAGCTTTAAAAAATAAGGCATTTAAGCTTGCTACATTAGGAAACGATGCAGGTATTTTTGGAAGTGCAAAGTTGATAGGAGCAGAGTATTTTGAGGAAAGAATTTGACAAGCAGTTATATGATTTGCTGGAAGCGAATAAGATAAAACGTGGGGAGATGATGAAAAATCATACAACGTTTCGAATTGGCGGACCTGCAGATTACTTTGTTATGCCTGAATCAAAAGAAGAAATACAATCGGTTTTGTATTTATGCAAAAAGGAAAAAGTACCATTTTATGTAATTGGAAATGGTAGTAATCTTTTGGTAAGCGACGAAGGTTTTCCTGGTGTTATCCTGCAAGTTGGAAAAGGTATGGATCAGATTACTTTTGAGGGTAATGGAAAAGTACGTGCTTTTTCAGGAGTTATGTTATCCCGATTAGCGCTAGAAATTGCAGAACATGAGCTTACTGGTTTTGAATTTGCATCTGGAATACCAGGAAGTCTAGGTGGTGCCGTATCAATGAATGCAGGAGCCTATGGAAATGAAATAAAAGATGTCATTGTGGAGGCTACCGTTGTTGATGATCGAAATGAAATCAAAGTGTTAACAAAGGAAGAGCTGAGGCTTTCATATCGCAAAAGCATTATACAAACGCAAGGTTATATTGTGGTAGATGCTGTATTTGCATTTCAACCAGGAAAAAAAGAAGAAATTCTTGAAAAAATGAATGAATTGAATCAAAAACGAAGAGAAAAGCAACCATTAAATTTTCCAAGTGCAGGAAGCACATTTAAACGTCCGGAAGGATATTTTGCAGGAAAATTGATTGAAGATGCGGGTCTTAGGGGATTTCGTGTAGGAGGCGCTGCTGTATCAAACAAGCATTGCGGTTTTGTCGTAAATGTAGAAAATGCAACGGCAAAGGATGTAAAAGAATTGATTAGACAGGTAGACATGCGTGTATTTGAACAATTTGGTGTGCATTTAGAACCTGAAATACGAATGATTGGTCAGTTTTAGCGGGGAGGGAATAGGTGAGATGAGGCTCGTAATAGTAACAGGTATGTCTGGTGCTGGTAAAAGCTCGGTACTTAAAATGCTAGAAGATTCTGGATTCTTTTGCGTAGATAATATGCCTATTCCGTTTATTAAAAGAATGGTAAAAGCGATTCTTTTGGACGACACCGGTATGGATAAGATTGCTCTTGGTATTGATGTGCGAAGTGGGCAGGCACTGAATGGAATGAATGAAGTGCTTAAGTCTTTAAAATGTGAACAGATACCATTCGAAATATTTTTTCTAGAGGCCAGTACTGAGGTTTTAGTGAAGCGATTCAAGGAGACAAGAAGAACGCATCCTCTGACGGGCGTTGGACGAGTAGAAAAGGGAATTGAATTAGAAAGAAAAAAATTGAATTTTCTAAAGCGACAAGCAGATTACATTTTAGATACCAGTCATCTTTTAATTCGGGAATTAAAAGCAGAAATTGATCAAATTTTATTTTCCGATAAAAGCTATGCTAATTTTTTTGTAACAGTGCTTTCATTTGGATTTAAGTATGGAATACCGGCAGATGCAGATTTGGTATTTGATGTAAGATTTTTACCAAATCCATTTTACATTGAAGAATTAAAACATAAAACGGGTGAGGATCAGGAAGTATTTGACTATGTTATGAAATCAGAATCGGCAGGATTATTCTTAAATAAACTCGAAGATATGTTGACATTTTTAATTCCGAATTACATTATAGAAGGAAAAAACCAGCTTGTAGTAGCAATCGGTTGTACCGGTGGGAAGCATCGTTCCGTGACGCTTGCAAGAGGTATTACACAGTGTTTAAAAACTTTGGATTATGGTATAAAAATAGAACATCGGGACATTGATAAATAACAGGAGAAGATATGTCATTTTCAAAAAATGTGAAAGAAGAACTTTCAAGACAAATTAGTCCTGCGAGACATTGCCAAATTGCAGAAATAGCTGCAATAATTAGTCTTTGCGGAGATATCATAATCAATGACCGCAATGAGCACTTTATAAAAATTCATACAGAAAACTTGACAGTAGCAAGAAAATACTTTATTTTAATAAGGAAATCATTTCACGTTGCTGCGGAGATTTCTGTTCGCAGAAACAATAACTTTAAGAAAAGTAACGTATATACGGTTTGGATAAAAGATGCAGAAATTTCAATGAAAATTTTGCAGGCGACAAAGCTAATTGATCAGGATGGAGAAATCCGAGAAGAATTGTCTATTACAGATAACCTGGTTGTTCAAAATGCATGTTGCCGCAGGGCATTTATCAGAGGAGCATTCTTAGCATATGGTTCTATGAGTAATCCGGCAAAAAATTATCATTTTGAAATCGTAACTTCAACCCGAAAAAAAGCAGAACAACTTCGCGACATTATAAATTTCTTTCAAATGGATGCAAAAATTGTACAAAGGAAAAATCATTTTGTTGTCTATGTAAAAGAGGGCTCTCAGATTGTTGATTTACTAAATATCATGGAGGCTCATGTGTCGCTGATGGAACTGGAAAATGTCCGTATATTAAAAGAGATGCGTAATTCGATTAATCGACAGGTGAATTGTGAAACTGCTAATATCAATAAGACGGTAGTAGCAGCAGGCAAACAGATTGACGATATTATTTATATTCGAGATACCATCGGGTTCCATGAATTATCGGAAGGTTTGGAAGAGATAGCAAAACTTCGAATCGAACAATCGGATGCTTCATTAAAAGAATTGGGAACTTTGCTTAATCCACCGATTGGAAAATCTGGAGTGAATCATAGATTAAGAAAGTTAAGCATGATAGCTGACAACCTCAGGGAAGAAAAGGAGAAATAATATGTTAACGAAAAGAATGACGATTAAAATTCCAACCGGTCTAGAAGCAAGACCAGTAGCACTACTAGTACAGGTAGCAAGCCAGTATGAAAGTAGTATCTATATTGAATGTGAAGAAAAAAAGGTAAATGCAAAAAGTATTATGGGTATGATGAGCTTAGGATTAGCTGCAGGAGAAGAAGTAACCGTTTCTGCAAACGGAGATGATGAAGCAGCAGCAATTGAAAATATTGAGACCTATTTATCTAGCAAAGAATAATTTGAGATAATACGAAGGCAGAAAGATGGGAGATAATATGAATTTTACCCATTTGCATGTTCATACAGAATATAGTCTTTTGGATGGTTCCTGTAAAGTAAAGGAATTAGTAGCAAGAGCAAAAGAATTAAAAATGGATAGTTTAGCAATCACAGATCATGGTGTCATGTATGGAGTGATTGATTTTTACAGGGCAGCCAGGGAAGTGGGAATAAACCCAATCCTTGGGTGTGAAGTTTATGTTGCACCAAATTCCAGATGGGATCGTGAAACCGGTAAATCGGACGAACGGTATCACCATTTGGTATTGTTGGCAGAAAATAATGTTGGATACGCGAATTTGATGAAAATCGTATCCAAAGGCTTTACGGAAGGATTCTATTACAAACCGCGTGTTGATTATGAAATATTAGAAACATATCACGAAGGAATCATTGCATTAAGCGCCTGTTTAGCAGGAATTATTGCATCGAATCTTAGAATGAGCTTTTATGAAGAAGCGAAAAAGGAAGCCTTGAAACTTCAAAGTATATTTGGACCAAATAACTTCTTTTTAGAATTACAAGACCATGGAATACCGGAGCAAAAGACGGTAAACCAAGGACTTCTTCGATTGAGTAATGAAACGAATATTCCATTGGTTGCAACCAATGATATACACTATATTAAGCAAGAGGATGCAAAAGCGCATGATATTCTTTTGTGTATTCAAACACAAAAGAAGGTGACGGATGAAAGTCGTATGCGTTATGAAGGAGAACAGTTTTACCTAAAATCAGCCAGTGAGATGGCTGATTTATTTCCTTATGCATCACAGGCTCTAGAGAACACGTACAAAATATCACAAAGATGCCATGTGGAAATCGAATTTGGAGAATATAAACTTCCTAAATTTGATGTACCAGATGGCTATTTAGCTTGGGAATATTTGCAGATGCTATGTAAGGAAGGGCTAAAAAAACGCTATCCGAATCACTGGCAGGAATTAAATGAACGACTGGAGTATGAATTAGATACCATTCACAATATGGGATTTGTGGATTATTTTTTAATTGTAGGGGATTTTATTAAGTATGCCAAAGACAATGATATTCCAGTTGGACCGGGACGTGGATCGGCTGCCGGAAGCATTGTTGCATATAGCTTAGGAATTACCAATATTGATCCAATTAAATACAATTTACTGTTCGAGCGTTTCTTGAATCCGGAACGATTGACAATGCCGGATATTGATATTGACTTTTGTTATGTAAGAAGACAGGAAGTCATTGATTATGTCGTTAGAAAATATGGAAAAGACCGTGTGGTTCAAATTGTTACTTTTGGAACGATGGCAGCCAAAGGTGTAATTCGTGATGTTGGACGAGCTTTAGATTTACCTTATGCATATGTTGATAGTATAGCTAAAATGATTCCAACAGAGCTTGGAATCACCCTTGAAAAAGCCCTTGCAATGAATAAAGAACTGCGCGATTTGCATGAAAATGATGAACAGGCAAAATATCTCATTGATATGTCGCTACGACTTGAGGGACTACCAAGACATAGTTCCATGCATGCAGCCGGTGTTGTAATCAGTAATGCACCCGTAGATGAGTATGTGCCATTATCAAGAGCTTCCGAAGATGCAATTACGACACAGTTTACCATGACAACGTTAGAGGAACTGGGTCTTTTGAAAATGGATTTTTTAGGTCTTCGCACACTGACTGTAATTAAAGATGCGGTTGATTTAATCCATAAAAAAGGAATTTCATTAGACATTGATGAAATCGATATGAATGATAAGAAAGTTTACGAGTTGATTGCATCTGGTAAGACGGAAGGTATCTTTCAGTTAGAAAGTGCTGGAATGAAGAGCTTTATGAAGGAACTAAAAGCAGAATGTATCGAAGATGTGATAGCTGGAATTTCTCTTTATCGACCGGGACCGATGGAATTTATTCCGAAGTATATCAAAGGAAAAAACAACCGGGACAGTATTTCATATGATTGTCCAGAGCTTGAACCAATTTTATCGCCAACATATGGATGTATCGTATATCAGGAACAGGTTATGCAGATTGTACGTGATTTAGCAGGATACAGCTATGGACGAAGTGATTTGGTACGTCGTGCCATGTCAAAGAAAAAAACTTCTGTTATGGAAAAAGAACGACAGAACTTCGTTTATGGAAATGAAGAAGAAGGTGTAAAGGGCTGTATTGCAAATGGTATTTCAGAAAAAGTAGCAAATAAAATATTTGATGATATGATAGACTTTGCAAAGTATGCATTCAATAAATCACATGCGGCTGCATATGCTGTGGTATCTTATCAAACGGCATTTCTAAAAAGCTATTATCCGGTTCAATTTATGGCTGCACTATTGACTTCAGTGCTTGGAAATATGACGAAGGTAGCGGAATATATCCTTCATTTAAGACAAATGGGAATTAAAATCCTTCCACCAGATATTAACGAAGGAGAGGGTAATTTTTCTGTATCTGGAAATAATATACGATATGGATTATCTGCGATCAAAGGATTGGGCAAACCAGTTATTGATGCAATTGTATCAGAACGGAATAATGCTGGAAATTATACTTCTTTGAAGAATTTTGCATCTAGACTTTCTGGTAAAGAAGTAAATAAAAGAACGATTGAAAACTTTATTAAGGCAGGCGTATTTGACAGCCTAAGCGGCACAAGAAAACAAAAAATGGCAGTATATGTTAGAGTTATTGAAGGTGTCAGTCAAGAAAAGAAAAATGCTATATCCGGTCAAATGTCAATGTTTGACTTTGCGACCGAAGAACAAAAAATGGATTATGAAATAAAATATCCTGATATCGGTGAATATGATAAAGAACAGCTTCTTAGTATGGAAAAAGAAGTACTTGGAATTTATGTAAGTGGCCATCCAATTGAAGAATATGAGGAGATGTGGAGAAAGAACATTACACATACAACGGCAGATTTCATTTTGGATGATGAAACGAATGAAGTAAAAGCAGTGGATGGTGAGGTTGCTGTAGTTGGTGGAATGATTACAGGTAAAACCGTAAAAACGACTCGAAATAACGCAATGATGGCATTTGTTACCTTAGAAGATTTGCTTGGTACAACGGAAGTTATCATATTTCCAAGGGATTATGAGAAAAGTAAAGCGTACTTAGAAGTCGATAATAAGATATTTATTCGAGGCAGAGTGACGGTGGAGGAAGACAAACCAGCAAAGTTAATTTGCCAAACAGTAATACCTTTTGAAAAGGTTCCAAAAGAACTTTGGATAAAATTTGCGGATAAAAACAGTTTTGTTGAAAAGGAACAAAAATTATATGATTTAATAAGCGATTTTGACGGTGATGATAGCATTTGTATTTATCTGGAATGTGAAAAACAAATAAAACGCCTTCCAAAAAGTAGAAATATTAAGGCAAATAAGGAAATTTTGACGAAACTTAGCGAAATAGTTTCGACGCAAAACCTTCTCATTCAACAAAAGAGTATTGAAAAATTGTGAGTTTAGGGTTATCATTAGAAGGAAAATCGTTAGACTGGGAAAAATTTGGAGGGTTGATTATGTCAAAATCAATTAAAACAATCGGTGTATTAACAAGTGGTGGTGATGCTCCTGGTATGAATGCAACCATCCGTGCTGTGGTTCGTACTGCACTTGCACAAGGAATAAAAGTAAAAGGTATTTGCAGAGGTTATGCAGGGCTCTTAGACGAAGACATCATAGATATGGATGCAAGGAGTGTTTCAGATATTATTCAAAGGGGAGGAACTATCCTCTATACTGCAAGATGTAAACGTTTCCGTGAACCAGAGTATCAGAAATTAGGAGCTGATATTTGCCGAAAACATGGAATTGATGGTGTTGTTGTAATTGGTGGAGATGGATCATTTCAAGGAGCTAGTAAATTAGCAAATAATGGGATTAACACCATTGGACTGCCTGGAACGATTGACTTAGATATTGCTTGCACGGATTATACCATTGGATTTGATACAGCAGTAAATACTGCAATGGAAGCGATTGATAAAGTCCGTGATACCTCGACATCACATGAACGATGCAGTATCATTGAAGTAATGGGTAGAAATGCTGGATATATTGCACTTTGGTGTGGTATTGCAAACGGCGCAGAAGAAATCCTTACAGTAGAGCGTTATGATGGGAATGAGCAATGGCTTATCGATAGCGTATTACAGAAAAAGAAAGTCGGTAAGAAACATCATATTATAGTAAATGCTGAAGGAATTGGTGATTCTTACGGTTTAGCAGAACGTATTGAAAAAGCGACTGGAGTAGAAGCCAGAGCAACCATCATTGGACATATTCAAAGAGGTGGAAGCCCAACTTGCAAAGATAGAGTTTATGCATCCGTAATGGGAACGAAGGCAGTAGACCTATTAGTAGAAGGAAAATCCAATCGTGTCGTTGCTTATAAGAATGGCGAGTTTGTGGATTATGATATCCAAGAGGCTCTTAGCATGACAAAGGATTTGGACGAATACATGTATCAAATGTCTAGAAGACTTTCAAGATAAAATTATAACGTATTTGACAGGACGATCGGCATGTGTGCGATCGTCTTTTCATATAATGTCAGATAAATCTACAGATAATCAAATGACTTAAGGAGGGATAGTGTATGAAAGTTTTTGTGGATGCGGATGCTTGTCCAGTTGTTCATGAGGTAGAAGTAGTTGCTAAGAAATTTAAGGTCCCAGTTTGTCTTCTATGTGATACAAATCATGTACTTCAATCGCAGTACAGTGAAGTGACTGTGATTGGTATGGGAATGGATGCAGTTGATTTTGCTTTAATTAATCGTTGCCAAAAAGGTGATGTCGTAGTAACACAGGATTATGGTGTTGCAGCGTTGGCATTAGGGAAAAAGGCGTATGCCATTCATCAAAGTGGAAAGTGGTATACCGATGAAAACATTGATCAGATGCTAATGGAACGACATATTGCAAAAGCAGCCAGAAGAGCCTCCAAGAAAAACTACACAAAAGGTCCCAAAAAGCGTACGAGGGAAGACAATGAACAATTCGAGAAGTCCTTCGAACGTCTTATCCTACAGGCATTAAGTTAAAAAACACAATGATATATTTGAACAGTAACTACAAATGAAAAAGTAATCATACAGTCTGAACAAGGAGGATTACATGAGTAAGAGAACCAGAAAATTTTTATCTTTTTATAAACCATATAAAGGATTGTTTGCAGCAGATATGATCTGTGCACTGATTGCAGGGCTGATATCCTTAATCGCACCGTTGGTTGTACGATACATAACCAATGATTTGTTAGTAAATTATGAAATCAAACAGGTCATGAATCAAATTATGATAATTGGAGTTGGAATGTTAGTATTAGCAATGTTTCAGTTCTTGTGCAACTATTTTATAGCCTATCAAGGCCATATGATGGGAGCAAAGATGGAGTATGATATGCGTAACGAAATCTTTGACCATTATCAGAAGCTGTCATTTAATTTTTATGATAATCAAAAGACAGGTCAGCTGATGTCTCGTATTACCAATGATTTGTTTGATATCACAGAACTTTGTCATCATGGTCCGGAGGATTTAATTTTATCCATCATTAAAATCATTGGAGCTTTTGTTATATTAATGAATGTAAATGTTGTATTAACGTTAGTGGTATTTGCATTTATTCCAATTATGATTGTATTTGCCATGTTTATGAGAAAGCGTATGAGGAATGCGTTTCGAAAAAACCGAGAAAAGATAGCAGATATTAACGCAAGGATAGAAGATAATTTGTCTGGTATCCGTGTCGTAAAATCCTTTGCAAATGAAGAACTAGAAATAGAAAAGTTTGAGGAAGGAAATCAAAGATTTTTAAACAGCAAGCGAAATAGTTATATTAATATGGCAAATTTTCATTCCGGTCTTAATCTTTTCATTTCACTGATTAACATAGCAGTTGTGATAGGTGGCGGGATGCTTATTGCAAAAAAGGTGATCAATCTAGGAGACTTAATTACATTCTTGCTATATATTAATTTACTCATTGAACCAATTCAAAAACTAATAAACTTTACCGAGCAGTTCCAAAATGGCATTACTGGTTTTGATCGATTCATGGATATTATGGAGATAGAGCCAGATATTGTGGATGCCAAAGGAGCAAAGGACTTAAAGAATGTTAAAGGAGAGATTACCTTTGACCACGTAGCATTTAAATATAATGAGTCCAAACAGGAAGTTTTTCACGATATAAACCTAAAGGTAGATGCGGGTGACTATGTAGCACTGGTTGGATCATCAGGAGTAGGTAAGACGACAATGTGTAGCCTGATTCCTAGATTTTATGAAGCATCAGAGGGTAAAATTTTGATTGATGGGACTAATATCAGTGATATCAAACTGAAATCGCTTCGTAAAAATATTGGGGTGGTACAGCAGGATGTTTATCTGTTTGCCGGAACCATTATGGAAAATATTTGCTATGGTCAGATGGATGCAACGAAAGAAGAAATCATAAATGCAGCGAAAGCAGCAAATGCGCATGATTTCATAATGGAACTTCCGGATGGATATGATACTTATATTGGCCAACGAGGAATAAAGCTGTCTGGTGGGCAAAAGCAAAGACTTAGTATCGCAAGAGTATTTTTAAAGAATCCACCAATACTTATCTTTGATGAAGCAACCAGTGCACTTGATAATGAAAGTGAAAAAGTAGTGCAAGAATCCTTGGAAAAATTAGCAAAGAACCGTACTACGTTTGTCATTGCACACCGTCTTACTACAATTCGTAACGCAAAAAATATCATTGTACTTACGGAAGATGGAATTGAAGAACGTGGAACGCACGAAGAACTGATGCAAAAAGAGGGTGTTTATAAAAGCCTTTATAATGTCAATCGATAGTATTCGAGTGGGATATTGCAAAAATAAAGTCTATGTTCAATTTACATCCTGGCACACAAATAGCCTGTGCTCTAACCTCAATACGATTACCAATTTTAATAAGCCATAAACAGTGAAAATCAAGTGATGGGCACTTGATTTTCACTATGTCTTATTAAAATAATCGTATAATTCGGTTAGAGCACAGGCTATTTGTGTGCCAGGATGTAAATTGGGATTTAATTATTCGATTTCGTGACATCCCCCTGTTTTTGCAGCTATTTTTGACTTGTTTGTGCATTAGAAAAGGATATTCTGATTTTTTTATTCTGCTAGTGCAGGTAGTTTTAAGATATCTTTATTACTTGAATAATGAAGTGTCGTTTCAACAAAACCTCTTGCATAACAAGCTAAATCATAAGGGGAATAGTAAAAGCATACGCCCTTATCGGTAAGATAGAAAGGAGATGAAAAATTAGCTGTCTTTTTTACCGTTTTGAGTGCGTCTTCCCAATAAGTACTTTCGATATCCGCTTTAAACATTTTATTAAATGCGCGTGCAATCTTTAGCGTCATTTCTTTCTCGCTTAATTGAAAAACATCTTTCAATAACACTTCTTTTCCTGTGTTTAAATCAAAGGTATGAGTAATGCGGTAAGGCATTCCATGAGCACCTCCCGTATAGATATAACCAGACTGAAGAATACACAAGTATCCATTTTTATTGTAGGTAACTTCATAGGTCAGCTCATCTGTCACAACAAGATCATTCTCTTCATAAAATTCACCGATTGTTTGTATTGCATCAGCCTTGAATAATTTGATTTGAGAAATACGTTGCTCTTTATAAAAACGATTAATGGTTTGGATGGCAGCAGTGTTACCTTCAAGAACCGGTTTGTGGAATTTATAAACTGCAATTTTCTTTCCCTTTTTATTTTTTATAATCTTCTTACTTGTAGTATCATTTATGGTCACGTGATCTGTTACCGTAGTTGCTTCTATATCTTGCGTAGCGTTTGTAGTTTCAGTTGCAGAGGCAATCGTAATATTGGAATAACCGCCAATCAGTGTAAATGCTGCACATGCGATTGTGATAAGACTTGCACGTAAAAATATATTTTTCTTTTTCATAAGTTTTCCCCATTTCTATGTTATATGATTTGATTATACATGGTTTTTTGAAAATGAGAATGGGTTTTATGGAAACGTAAAAAAGATTAATAAAATTGTCATATTAATTCTGGTTTAACGAAGCAGGACGGACGCGAGTCTTTGCTTCGGAGTGACGCCAAGAAGGGCTGAGCTATTTTGGTCTTTGTAGAATTTACACGGCTCCCATGCTAGGATTTTATATCACTCGTATAAGCATTCCACGTAACCTCTGAACGTCCAAAAAACAGCTATTAGGAGCTGTTTTTTGACAGAGTTTACGTTTCATATACGCTAATGATATAAAATCCTAGCATGGGAGCCGTGTAAATTGAATATAGATTTTGAGCTCAGCCTTTCATGGCTGTTTACGAAATAGGGACTCGCTGTTCCCAAATGTTTAATAAAAAAACAATCGCTACGAAGAAGACAACAAGATTTAGGATTCGCTGATGATGAAATTTCCAGCCCACATCAGCTGCGTTATGAGTTTGCAACTAATCTTACAGAAATGGGAGTAGATTTGCTTGCTTTAAAAACACTTTTAGGACATAGTCAGATACAAACTTCCTTTACATATGTGTCAACAAGTGATCTATGGTTATTTACTCCGACACCTTATGTAAAAAAGAAACAAGAAAAGGTTGTTCTTCCCTATAAAGAGATGAATATTAAATGAGAGGTTTTAATTTAATGTTGAATTCGTTATTGACAAACATAATTTCAAACTGTATAATAACAGCGTTATATAACAATGTTATTATATTGGGAGATAGTATATGCCACCTAAAAAACAAATAAGCAAAGAGCAGATTATAAATAAATCTTATGAATTAGTAAGAAAAAATGGTTTTGAAGGTTTAACAGCTAGAATTTTGGCTAAAGAATTAAATTGTTCAACCCAGCCTATTTACATGTCGTTCTGCGATATGAATGACTTGAAAAACACACTCGCAGAAAAATCTATGGTTTTTTTGTTGCAATATATTGAAAACTATTCAGATAAAAATTATTCACCACTATTATCAAAAATGTTGGGATATGTACAGTTTGCAAATGAAGAAAAATATTTATATCAACTTATATTTTCATCGCAAATAATGAACTTAAATAAAACAGAAACGCTGGTAGCTTGCAACGATGAACTTGAACTCAACATGTTAATATATGCTCATGGAATAATTATGATGAAATCATTTGGTACTCTTACTATTGAGTGGGAGCAGATTAGAAAAATGATTATAAATGCTTATGAACAATTTCAATCAAAAAGCGTTGTGTAAAAAATGTTTATTTTGATTTATTAAGCGGAAGGAGAATTATGGATAGACAGTATATTGTTACAGAAAGAGCCCATTTCATGTGCCCAAATATGCATTTTGGAATTTTGTTTTCGGTAGATAAAAAATATGACAATAACAGAATTAGAGATGTGATTAGAAGCTTATCGGAGGCACATCCTTTATTAAAATGCATGATTGCTAATGATAGCAGTGGGAAAATTTATTATGCTTTACAAAAACAATTAGAAATTAGATGTTGTGAGATGAATTCGTTGGAGTCACTGAAAGATGATTACAGAAAAATATCAGAAAGTGGTTGGGATGTTTATTCTGAAGGCTTACTTATAATACATACATATCCAAGGTGTGATGGGTTTGAAATATTGTTTGTTGCAAATCATTTGCTTTGTGATGGAAGAGGCCTGTTAGGGTTAGCAACATCATTTGCAAATAGCTATGTAAAAGGGATAGAACCTGTATATACAAAAGAATGTTTGATAAAATCGTTAGAAGATCTTCCTGCCGGAAGTGATTTGCCTTGGATTAGCAAAGTGATCATTAATAGCGCTAATAAGAATTGGAAAAAAGAAAATCATAAGGTGGATTACAGCGATTACCTGAAATTTGAAAAGAATTACATTAAGAAAAATAAGCTAAAAATAAGTTTCGAGACAAAATCTCACGAAGAGCTTATAAGTTTAACGCAATTATGTCATAACAACAATATATCGCTTAATGATTATCTAATTGCAAAGATGATGCAGGATGAATCAATCAATAAGGTTGTAATAGCTGCTGATATCAGGAAATATCTGTCTATTTATAAAGAAGGTAGCCTTGGAAATTTTTCTACTGCTTTTAGTGTTGTTTGTGATTCAAAATTGAATAATCTTGTAGAAGTGGCAAAGAATGTATCATGTAAAGTACAGCAACAGGTTAATTCGCCCAAGAAACTAATGCTTGTACTGGCTTGCTACTTAAGAATGACCCCGGAATTAATAGATGCAGTAGCTATTTCAACACTAGGAGGTTACAGTAGTAATGCAGGGATGTTTGTTGGTAGCAATATGTTTGGATATAAGGACAGATGCGGATATAGTATAACTAATCTTGGTAAGATTGAGAGCGACACAATTGTCCAAGCAACATTTATTCCACCGGCATCTCCAGCGAACAAAAAGACGGTAGGAGTTGTGACAGTCAATGGTACAATGAATACATGCGTTATAACCGCTATAAAACAATGAAAATCTCGAAGAAACTATAAAAAATAAACTCAATTTATTATGGAAGTAGTGTGATTACCATCGGATTAATATTTTTGGTTCCTGGAATAACCAATTTTATATTCCGAAGAGCTGATCTGCGTTACTGACAAAAAACATTAATTGGGGTAAAAAAAATCAAATATAACATGTGTTAAAACCAGCGAGTCCGTATTTCGTAGCCAGCCATGAAAGGCTGCGCTCATAATCTATATTCAATTTACACGGCTCCCCGGCTGGGATTTTATATCATTAGAGTATATGGAACGTAAACTCTATCAAAAATTGACTCCCTTGAGTCAATTTTTCGATTGCTTAGAGGTTACGTGGAATGCTTATACGATTGATATAAAATCCTAGCCGGGGAGCCGTGTAAATTGTAGAAAGACTAAATTGCACAGCCTATCATGGCGTTCCTCCCCAACAAAGACTCGCGTCCGTTTCCCATTGTTAAAGCAGAATCTAGCCTTGTTCTAGACCCGTAATTTTGTACTGCTCTATGATTCTATGAATCGTCTGATACAAGAACGGCTTATAATCCTTTAAAGGAAGTGGCTCATTGTATAAAATACAACTGTGGCAGGTACCACCAACCAATTCGATGATAGAAAAGAGCATTACTTCACGATTACAATAAGAACTCTCATCTTCCTCTAAAAGCTGTAAGTATCCTTCGTAGAAGTTATTACTATTTTCGGTATTATCGATTGGCGTATTAAGAGCTGCACGAAAGACACCCCAGCTTAAATTTTTAGAAATAAAAGCAAGTAGAGCACGATCTCGTTCTAACTCATTAATGATATAGTCAATAATAAAGATGAGACTTGGTTCTAAACCAGATATTTTTGTTTTTCTAAGTTCGCGTTCTCCTTTTATAAAAAGGTCCCCGGCTTTTTTTGAAATCAGTTTGTTTTTTACATCATACTTGTCCGTAAAGTATAGATAAAAAGTTCCTTTGGCTACTCCAGCCTGCTGTACTATATCGGATATGGTTGTCTTGTTAATTCCTTTCGTAGTAAATAGTTCAAATGCAGTATTAAAAAGAGCATCCTTTTTTATTTGTTTATTCTTATCTAGTTTTCCCAAAATATCACCTACTTTCAAATTGAATTTAAATTTTATATGTTTCTTATTTTATTATAAGTATAAAAATGACCGAAAGTCAATAAATTTTTGAAAAGGTATTGACTAATGGTCATTTTTGATGTATAACTTTCTATGAACTCAGAAATGACTGATAGTCACTTTTGAAAAAATAACTTAAGGAGGCAACATAAAATGATAAGTTTTGGTAAATGGATTGCCAAACACAAAACCTTTATTGTATTGTTTAGCATACTTTTATTAATACCTGCTGCAATTGGTTTTGTAAATACGAGAGTAAATTATGACTTATTGAATTACCTTCCAGAAAATTTGGAAACGGTAGAAGGTCAGGACATCTTATTGGATGAATTTGGAATGGGTGCATTTTCCATGGTAGTTGTGGAGAATATGGATCTTAAAGATGTTCAGAAATTGAAAGAAAAAATGGAAACGGTTAAACATGTAAAAGATGTTTTTTGGTATGATAGCCTCGTTGATATTAGTGTCCCAATGGAAATGTTACCAGCGGAAATAAAAGATGCTTTTAACAGCGGAAATGCTACCATGATGGTAGTGTTATTTGATACCAGTACATCCGCAGACGAAACAATGGATGCAATTGACGAGCTTCGCAGCGTTACCGATAATCAGTGCTTTATAAGTGGAATGTCAAGTATTGTTACAGATGTTCGTAACTTATCAGATCGAGAAGTACCAATTTACGTTTTGATTGCTTGTATTTTATCTCTAATTGTATTAGGTCTTGCAATGGAATCTTTCGTAGTACCATTTCTGTTCTTATTAAGCATTGGCATGGCAATTTTATATAATATGGGAACCAATTTATTCCTGGGGGAAATTTCCTATGTAACACAGTCATTGGCAGCGGTTCTTCAGCTAGCGGTAACAATGGACTACTCTATCTTTTTGCTTAACAGTTATGAAGAAAACAAAGAACGTTTTGAGGGTGATAAAAACAGGGCGATGGCTCATGCAGTCTCAAATACCTTTAAATCGGTTGCTGGAAGTTCAGTAACAACAGTAGCGGGATTTTTAGCTCTTTGCTTTATGACATTTACGCTAGGTTTAAATATAGGTATTGTAATGGCAAAAGGTGTAGTAATCGGAGTAATTTCTTGCATCACAATACTACCTGCATTTATTCTTGTTTTTGATAAACTGATTGATAAAACATCTCATCGATCATTAATTCCAAATCTTGAAAAGGTGAGTAACTTTATTACAAAATACCACGTTGGATTTATTGTTGCTTTCTTACTAATGATTTTTCCAGCAGTATATGGTAATAACAATGTAAATGTATATTACAATATGGACCAAACACTACCAGCTGATCTTCCGAGTTCCCAGGCAAATGCTAAATTGGATGAAGACTTTAGCATGAATGCAATGCATATGGTTATGTTAAAGAATGATATGACAGCAAAAGAAAAGAAACAGATGATTGATGAAATGAAATCTGTGGATGGGGTTAAATGGGTAATCGGACTAAATTCATTAGTTGGTCCTGCAGTACCCGAATCCATGATTCCAAAGGATGCAAGGAAAATGTTAAAAAGTGATAATTATGAGCTTATGTTTGTCAGCTCAGATTATAAAACTGCAACCGATGAAGTGAATGACCAAATTGATGAACTTAATACAATCGTAAAAAAATATAGTGAAACCAACATGGTGATTGGAGAAGCACCCCTCACAAAAGACTTAATCAATATTACAGCGGTTGACTTTAGAAATGTAAGCATTGTATCCATAGGAGCAATCTTCATAATTATATTAATTGTATTCAAATCTATTTCAATTCCAGTTATATTAGTAAGTGTAATCGAATTCTCAATTTTAGTTAATATGGCAATATCCTATTATACCGGTGTAACACTACCGTTTATTGCAAGTATTGTAATCGGAACCATACAGTTAGGTGCAACTGTTGACTATGCAATCTTAATGACCAGTAAGTATCAGAAATTAAGAAGCAGTGGTTTTTCAAAGAAAGAATCTATTTCTACAGCGCATAAGAGCTCAATGAAGTCAATCTTAATTAGTGGACTCAGTTTCTTTGCAGCAACATTTGGTGTTGGTCTATACTCCGAAATTGATATGATTAGCTCTCTTTGTACCTTGCTTTCACGTGGAGCTCTTATTAGTACAATCGTAGTAATTTGTATATTACCTGCAATGTTTATGATATTTGATCCGATTATTTGTAAAACAAGTATAGGATTTGCACCTAAAAAACAATAAATAATAAATTAATGGAGGAATCGCTCATGAACAGAAATAGTATAAATAAAAAAGTAGCAGTTATTGGATTAAGCATGGCTGTGGCAGTTGGACAGACAATGTCAAGCATGCCTTGCATAGCAAATGCAGCAGAAGTTTCCAAACAAGAAAGTGTATTTGTTAACTTGGATGCAAGCGGAAATACATCGGGCGTTACAGTAAGTGATTGGATAAAAAATGTAGCAACTGCAAGTTCTTTGAAAGATAAATCAGATTTAAAAGACATTCAAAATATTAAGGGGGAAGAAACCTTTTCCCAAAATGGAAGTGAAGTAACCTGGAATGCAAATAATACAGATATCTATTATCAGGGAAAAATTGAGAAAGATCTTCCAATTACCATGAAAATTACTTACAAATTGGATGGTAAGGAAATTACGCCAGAAGAATTAGTGGGAAAAAGCGGTAAAGTAGAAATGCATATTGAATATATCAATAATGCAAAAGAAACGGTTACTGTAGATGGAAAAGAAATGCAAGTTAGTGTACCATTTGCTATGATTACTGGAGTTATTTTACCGACCGATCATTTCACAAACGTAGAAGTTGATAATGGAAAGATTATGTCTGATGCAGACAAAGATATTGTAGTAGGATATGCACTTCCAGGTTTAGAAGAAAGCCTTGATTTATCGAAGGATTTAAAAGAAGATATCGATATTCCTACTTCTGTAACGATTACAGCAGATGCAACCGAATTTGAGCTTGGTGGTACTTATACATTTGCAACGGCAGAATTCATGGAGGATGTTGATCTAAACAATATCGATGCGGTGGATGAATTAAAAGACTCCATGGAAGATTTAAAAGATGCATCTTCGAAATTAGTAGATGGTACCGAAGAATTGGCAGATGGAGTGGGAACATTAAAAGACAAATCAGGAAAATTCACGGATGGAATCGGTACGTTATCCAACGGTCTTACCAAGTTAAATACAGGTGCTGGAACGTTAGAAAGCGGTATTAAATCTTATACATCAGGAGCTGATCAACTAGCAGCAGGCGTTAAAAAATTAAGTGCAGCAATTAAAACATTACCAGAAAAATTGAGTGAATTAGTTACCGGTCTTACGAGTGCAAAAAAAGGAACTGATCAGTTGGTAACCAGTACAGAGCAACTAGAAAAAGGTATGGAATCTGTAAACGGTGGTATTGATACGGTTAACGGTACATTAACACAGGTTAGTGCATTGTTATCTACGGTAGATGGAGCTTCTAATGATGCAAAGATTCAAAAAGCCATTGCGACAATCAATGCTTTAGCAGAAACTACTGGTTCGAAGGGTACTTTAAAGGGTGGTGCTACTGCAGTGGAAACAGGGTTAGGTCAATTAAATGAAGGACAAAAATCACTTCAGACTGGTCTTGGGACCATGCAAAGCGGTGTAGCTGGTTTGGCAGGAGATGGAGATTCTACTTCTTCCCTTTCTTCTGCTGTGGATCAGTTAAGCAATGGTGCGACGCAATTAAGTAAAAACAGCAGTGCACTTGTTAAGGGAGCCCAAAGTGTTGCAAGCGCAACCTCTCAATTAAAAGCAGGTGGAGATAAATTAAGCAGTGGTGCGGATGCACTTACCGATGGAATTGGTGAATTAAATGATGGTTCTATTAAATTAAAAGATGGAATGAAAGAATTCAATGATGATGGTATCATGAAACTTTACAACATAGTAAATGATGATATCGCAGAAATGTTCGATCGTTTAGATGCAATCAGCCAGGCAGGAGAAGACTACAATTCGTTTGCTGGAATTGATAACAGTATGGATGGAACCGTACGTTTTATAATGGAAACAGAAGAAATAAAGTAAGAAACAAAAAAGTTAATTGCAATTGAAAGGACGCTGGTCATTTACATGCCAGCGTCCTTTTAATTACATTATTGTTCTGTTGTATTGCTTTCGTCTGCCGGAGCAGGTTCTGCGTGCTCTTCTTGTACTGGTGTTGTAGTACTTGAGGTTTCTTCCTCAGTGGTTTCATCTTCTTGAAAATTCAAGGTTACATAACCGCGGTCTTCTTTGGTAGGATCGCAATCATCACCTTCTTCTAAGTCGAAATCATCAAAATCATCTTCGAAGTCATCAAAATCATCACTATTATTCTTATTTAGTATATTTTTTACAAAGTAGTATGCACCGCCTACGCAGGCAGCAACAGACAAGGTTGCAAAAACGAATTTACTGAATTTCTTCATAGTAAGCTCCTTTCATATCTAAATTGCGTTTTTATTAATTTTTCCCTATCATCCATTATAATTCCTTTGATGTAAAAAGAAAAGAAATATTTTCAAAAGAAATCATTAAATAAAAACAAATTAACCTGTCATAGTATTCACTTATATTGTTTATTTTATAACTGTTACCTTACATTTTACCTTTGTTCCATCTTCCGAGGCAGTAATATAAGCAGATCCAGTCTTGATAGCGGTAATGGTACCAGCTTCATCAATGGTAACAACACTTGAATTACTGCTAGTAAAGATGGCTTTGTTGCCAGAAGATACGTTGGCAGTAAGTGTAAACGTTGCGTCTTTCTTTAGACTAAGCTCGTATTTATTTAACTTAATGGTTGGTGATTTTACAATGACTTCACAAATTTTTATCGTACCATCAACTTTTGCGGTAATGATTGCAGTGCCATGCTTAATTGCGGTTATGGTACCAGAATTATCAACTAGGACAACTCGACTGCGATTAGTTTTCCAGGTTGGCAAGACATTGGAAGAGACAGCAGCAGATAACTTAAAAGTTTCACCACGGTATAAGGTAAGAGAAGTTTTATCTAGCTTAATTGTGGGTTCTTTGACAATAAGCTTACAAGTCCTTGTAGAATCATCTGCGGTAACAGTTATTACGGCTTCTCCTGGTTTTAAACCAAGAATACATCCATTTTCATTTACCTGAGCTACACTTTTTTTATTGCTTTTATAGGTAACTGTCGAAGCATTCGAAGTGGAAGCTATCAGCTGATAGGTTTCATTTCGTTCAATGGAAGCAGAATCTGCATTCAAAGTTATTTGAGTTTTTTCTACATAAACTTTACAAGAGGCTTCTGCATTTTTAATTTTTGCAGTTATGGTTGCCGTACCAGCTCTTTTTGCAGTTACTTTACCATAAGTATCGACGGATGCTATCTTAGAATTATCGCTTTTGAAAGTAGCTATATTTCCCGTAGAGGTAATTGCAATTAAGTAGAACTCATCTTTGACTGCAAGATTTTTTGTGTATTCAGATAAAACAACGAAGGGAAGGATTTCGGATGCATAAGAGGTTTTACTCTGGTGTGGAAGGCAGGTTGCGATTGAAATAATTAGAATGAAACTTAGAATAATAAATGATTTTCGATTCATAGATTCTCCTTTTTAATAAGCAAGGAAAACTATGACAGGTTGTTATTATTATAACATAAAAATATTATTTGTAAATATAATTTTCAAAGGGTATTGAAAAAACTAGGTAATTCTGCATAATGAATATATAAGATCCAAAGATGATGTATGAGGAGGTTTTTCTCTATGAAGGTAATTGAAATTGATAATATTACAAAGGACTATGGTAATCAAAAGGGTGTATTTGATGTTAGCTTCTTTGTAGAAAAAGGCGAGGTGTTAGGCTTTCTTGGACCAAATGGTGCAGGAAAAACGACCACAATTCGCCAGCTTATGGGATTTATTAAACCAGATAAGGGAAGTGTAACGATTGCTGGAATGGATTGCTTTCAAAGGGCAAGCGAAATCCAGAAAAATTTAGGATATCTTCCTGGAGAAATAGCCTTTATGGATGATATGAAGGGCGAGGAATTTATTCACTTCATAGCAAGTATGAAAGGTTTAACTGACTATACAAAGGCCCAAGAATTAATGAAATTTTTTGAACTTGATGCAAGTGGTAAGATAAAGAAAATGTCCAAGGGAATGAAACAAAAAATAGGAATCGTGTGTGCTTTTATGCAAGATGCTGATATTCTGATTTTGGACGAACCAACAAGTGGTCTTGATCCTTTGATGCAAAATAAGTTTATAGACCTAATTTTATCCGAAAAGAAAAAGGGAAAGACCATACTTATGTCTTCTCATATTTTTGAAGAAATAGAAAAGACCTGCGACCGTGCTGCAATTATAAAAGATGGACGTATTGTATCGGTAGAAAATATGGACAAATTAAAGCAAGGTAAGCGTAAGAAACTCATCATTACATTTGAGCATGTAGAGGAAGCAAAAGCATTTGAAAAAGCGTCAACGAATAACAGAGTCACGCGTGAAGAAGCTGTAATTACCTTGAATGTATCAAAAAACATGGATGATTGTATCAAAAGAATGAGCGCATATAAGATTGCAGACTTAGAAATTCATACACAGACGTTGGAAGAATTATTTTTGCATTTTTATGGAGGAGAACAATGAATCTGACTTTGTTAAAACGAGAAATGAAAGCAAATTATAAATTACTTCTTATATTTATGGCGGTATTAACACTATACGCATCAATGATTATTTCGATGTTTAATCCAAAACTTGGTGAGAGTTTACAGCAAATGGCAGAAAGTATGCCACAACTGTTTGCTGCATTTGGAATGATGGAGGTAGGCACGACATTACTTACCTTCATGGTTAATTATTTGTATGGATTTTTACTGATTGCATTTCCATCCGTATTTATTATATTGCTTTCTAATAAGTTAATGGCACATTACATTGATAGTGGTTCTATGGCTTATCTTTTAGCAACTCCAAATAAACGGAGTACAATTGCTATGACACAGGCTGTTTTTTTAGTATTAAATGTTTTTTTATTGATATTGTATGTCACAATTTTAAGTATTTGTGTTAGTGAAGGCACGTTTCCAAATACGTTGGAAATAACAAAGTTTATTTTAGTAAATGTAGGACTGTTTGGTTTGCTGATTTTCCTATCCGGACTTTGTTTTTTTACATCCAGTGTATTGAAAGATTCAAAGTTATCCAATGGTTTGGGCGCTGGTTTTGTTGTTGTTTTTTTACTAATCGAAATGATTTCACAGGTAGGAGACAAATTTGAAATATTAAAATACTTTACGCCACTCACTTTGTTTGATACCAAGGGACTTATGGGATATGATGAAAAAGCAATCATGATGATGATGGTGCTTTATGTAGCAGGAATTGTACTGTTTGGTTTGTCCATTGTGCTTTTTGATAAACGTGATTTGGCGTTATAGCCCCATGCACTAAATTATATAATACGTATAATCTGAGACTTTCCGGTAACGGAAGGTCTTTTCTTTTCACATATTTTACACAATTTACACATAATTGCTACATTTCTTTCTGTTAGGATATGTTTATAAAAACAAGCTCACACACCTAGAGAGGACGTGATATTATGCTAAAGAATAATGAAATATTTCAACGTATTGAAAAAAAATATATGTTAAATGAAGAACAGTATGATAAGTTGCAAATTCGCATGAAAGATTATATGATGGTTGATAATTATGGACTAAATACAATATGTAATGTCTATTATGATACGCAAAATTATGAACTGATTCGGACTTCGATCGAAAAGCCTCCTTATAAAGAAAAACTTCGTATCCGCAGTTATGGTGTTCCAAAGGAAAATGATAAAACGTTTATTGAAATTAAGAAAAAATATGATGGAATTGTTTATAAACGTAGAATACACCTTTCATTAAAGGAAGCCCGCAATTTTTTGGAGCATGGAATTAAACCAATAAAGGATAGTCAAATTTTACGGGAAATTGATTATTTTATGAATTTTTATCATCCGGTAAAACAAATGTACATTGCATATGACCGAATTGCAATGTTTGGCATTGAGGATGATAGTATTCGAATTACATTTGATAAAAATATTCGAAGCAGAGAGTATGATTTGGATCTAGGAAAAGGTGATTACGGCGAATTACTTCTTGATAAAGGATCAATTCTTATGGAAGTAAAAGTAGCAGGAGCATATCCTTTATGGATGGTAAGTATGCTATCCGAACTTAAGATTTATCCAACGTCATTTTCAAAATATGGGAATATATACAAACAAAAATTACAAGAAAAGAGGAGTGATAAAATATGTTTACCAGCATAATTAACTCAGTAACAGGAACCTTATCAATTGAAAGCGCAATTATTTGTACCTTAGTATCCCTTGTATTAGGATTTATCATTTCGCTTGTATATATGGCACAAGGTAGTTATTCAAAAAACTTCATTATCACGCTAGTATTATTACCAGCATTAATACAAACAGTAATCATGTTGGTTAATGGTAACCTTGGTACCAGCGTAGCAGTAATGGGAGCATTTAGTCTGGTTCGTTTCCGTTCCTTACCAGGAAGCTCCAGAGAAATAACTGGTATTTTCTTTTCCATGGTAATTGGTCTTGCAACCGGAATGGGATATGTTACATATGCAGCTATTATTACCGTTATCATTAGCTTAGGAATGATTCTTCTATCAAAATCAAAATTTGGAGAAAAGAAAGGTGTAAGCAAAGATCTTAAAATAACGATTCCTGAAAATATTGATTATACTCAGATTTTTGATGATGTTTTTGAAAAATACACAAAGAAATCCATCTTACAAAAAGTAAAAACAACAAACATGGGAAGCATGTATGAGTTAAAGTATAGCGTAGAAATGAATAATGAAAAACAAGAAAAAGAGTTTATTGATGAACTACGTTGTAGAAATGGAAATTTAACAATCGTTTGTGGACGTCCCGAAGAAAAAGATGAATTATAGGAAGGTGACTAGATGAAGAAAAGCAAAAAAATATTGTGCCTATTACTATGTACCGTGCTAGTTCTGGTAGGATGCCAAAATAATACAGAAAGTAATACAACAAATACGACTACAACAAGTGAGGAAACCACCAGTGAGGATACGTCAACACTAAATGTGGGAACGCAAGTGACGCAAATCATAGGTGATTATTCGGATAAAGCAATCAAAGCGCAGTGGTCACTAAGCGACTCCACCCAAATAACCTTTGATGGCAGTAAAGTAACAATTAATGGAGAAGGTGCAAGTGAGGAAAGTGGAGTAATAACAATTAGCGAAGGCGGTACCTATATACTTAGTGGAACACTAACGGATGGACAGATTATTGTAAACTTATCTGACGATAAAAGCGTACAGCTGGTATTGAATGGTATAGATATAACTTGCTCCAACCAGGCAACAATTGTAATAGAAAGTGCAAAAAACACATATTTGACACTTGCAGAAGGGACAGAAAATACCGTGACCGATGGCAGCGAATATGTTTATGAAAGTGAAGAAGTAACAGAACCAGATGCTGCAATTTTTAGTAAAGATGATTTGATTATCAATGGTTCTGGAAGTCTGACCGTAAATGCAAAGTATAACGATGGAATTAAGTGTAAGGATGATTTGCAAATCATAGATGGAACCATAGAAGTTAATGCTGCAGGGGATGGAATTGTAGGAAAGGACTCCGTAAGTATCCGAACTGGAACTATTACAATCAATGCTAAAAAAGATGGTATTAAGTCGAGTAGTGATACGGATGCCACCAAAGGATATATTGTAATTGATGGTGGAACCTTCGATATTACAGCTGGCAATGATGGGATTCAGGCAATTACGAATTTATGTATTAATGATGGTTCGTTTAACATTATAACCAATGGAGGAAGTGAAAATGCAAGTTCTACTGGTAATGAACAGTTTAATAATAGCTGGGACGGTGGAAAAGGTGGTATGCAACCGCCAAGCAATTCCGATGGAACACAGCCTGAAAATCAGGATATGGGAGAACGTCCAGAACGTCCTGATGGCTCTGCACCAGCAGATCCAGCATCGAATGATACAGCAACTACCACAGCAACAACAAATGCAACAACAAATGCAACAACAGATACAACAACAACAACAGATACAACTGCTAGCGATACAACAAGTACAGAAACAGAATCAAGCAGTGCAAAGGCTTTAAAGAGTGATTATAACATTGGTATTTATGGTGGAACATTTACAATTAATAGTTCAGACGATTCCGTTCACTCAAACCAATGTGTATTGATTCAAGATGGAACCTTTACTATTTCCTCTGGAGATGATGGTATTCATGCAGATGCAGAATTAGTAATAAACGGTGGAATAATTATGATTAGTAAAAGTTACGAAGGACTGGAAGGCCAGGATATTACGATTAATGACGGAACCATTGATTTAGTAACAACGGATGATGGCGTAAATGTATCTGGCGGCAGTGATAGTTCATCAGAAAACGGAAGACCGGGACAAAATCAAGACACTTCTACTTCTACTGGTATACTTACAATTAATGGCGGAAATGTTACAGTAGATGCAACTGGCGATGGATTAGATGCAAATGGATCAATTGTAATGACCGGTGGCTATGTAACTGTATCTGGACCTACAAATGATGGAAATGGTGTACTTGATTATGATGGAACCTTCGAAGTAAGCGGTGGTGTACTGCTTGGTACAGGCAGTGCAGGAATGGCGATGACACCATCTGGTGACTCGAAGCAAACCTATATTGCAGCAGCTTTTGATAGTACGATTACCGCGGGTACTAAGGTTTCGATTCTAAATGAATCAGGAAAAGTATTATATTCTCTCACACCAGCCAAAGATTTTATTATGGTCGAAGTATCGGCTTCGGATATCCTATTGGGTGAAAGCTATACGATCACGGCGGGAGATCAAAGTATTACATTAAATGGTGGTGAAACATCCAATCTTCAAACATCAGGCGCTGGTATGGGAGGCGCTAGGTAACAATTAAAAAGAAGGGCTATCTACTTAAGATAACCCTTCTTTTTTAATACTTGTTCTATTTCATCTAAAACGGTATCATTTTCAGCTTCCACGGTATGCATATGGATATCAGCTCCAAGTTTTTTAAGAGGAACCGAATTGGATTCCTTTACTTTTTTTATAAAATTGTCTACATCCCGTCTTGAACTAATATTTAAGTTAGCCTCAATTATTCCATAAACTTCGTGTTCAACGCAGACATTTTTGATAAATCCTCCACAATCCACGATAGAATAAAGCTCATCTTTAATCGCTTCATCGGAATGAGAAACTCGAAACATTCTACTATGGATTTCTTCTTTTACTGGATAAATTAAGTATCCTCGGTAGGTTGATAAAATCATTTCATCACAAGCTCGTAAAAGTGCAATGTCTTGAACTATAACCTGTCTGCTGACACCAAGCTGGGCAGAAAGTTTATCACCTGACACAGGAGTCTTGCTGCTTTTTAAAATACAAAGAAGTTCTTTTCTACGATTATCACCATCCATAGTTGTTATGTTTCCTTTCAAACTTTTAAAATTAGTATCGCATATTGGCCAATAAAAGTCAATCAATGGAGACGGCATAAAAAAGTTGTACGGTGATTTGAAGTATAGTAAAATATGTACATAGAAAGAAGGGCTTAGGTTGAAAGAAATCATTCAACCACAAGATTTGTGCCTGAACAAGTCACAGTCACAAACTTGCTATGCGTAAAAAAATGCGCAGGAATGGAGAGAAAAATGAATTTTCAAAACGGAAGTGGAGAGGATAAACTCTCAATTATTGGATTTGGGTGCATGCGTTTTCCGAAAAAAGGAAATAGTATTGATTTAGAGGAAACGGAAAAAGAAATCCTTCATGCAATTGATATGGGAGTTAATTATTTTGATACGGCATATATTTATTCTGGAAGTGAAGAGGCACTTGGAACGGTGCTAAATAAGAACCATATTCGTGAAAAAGTAAAGATTGCGACGAAATTACCATATTATTTGCTGAAAAAAAGAGAAGATATGGATCGCTTCTTTGAGGAACAATTACGAAGACTACATACGGATTATGTAGACTATTATTTGATGCATATGCTTCCGGACATTAATATGTGGGGAAAACTTGTAGATATGGGTATTTTAACGTGGCTAGAAGAAAAGAAAAGACTTGGACAGATAAGGCACATTGGATTTTCTTATCACGGAAATACAAACACATTTATCGAACTAATAGATGCATATGACTGGGAATTTTGTCAGATTCAGTATAACTATATGGATGAATTTAGCCAGGCTGGAAAAAAGGGACTTCAGTATGCGTATAGTAAGGGTATTCCAGTTGTTATCATGGAACCTCTTCGTGGAGGAAGACTGGTCAATGATCTGCCAAAGGCTGCACTTACGTGCTTTGAACAAGCGCAGAAGAAGTATACTCCGGCAGAGTGGGCACTTCGATGGCTATGGAATCAAAAGGAAGTAACCGTTGTATTGTCAGGAATGAATTCGATGGCAATGCTAGATGAAAACATACGGATTGCCTCTAATGTCCAGGTGGGAGAGATGACAGAGGGGGATTTTGAACTTATTGAAAAAGTAAAACAAGCAATCAATGAAAAGATAAAAGTTCCATGTACTGGATGTGCATATTGTATGCCTTGTCCAAAAGGCGTAGATATTCCGGGTAGTTTTCGTTGTTTAAATGTAAGTTATACCGATGGCTATGCGAATGGTTTTCGAGAATATTTTATGTGTACCACAATGCGTGCTAAAAAAAGCTATGCCTCACTTTGTGTAGAGTGTGGAAAGTGTGAGAAGCATTGCCCGCAAAGTATAAAGATTCGAAAAGAATTAAAGCATGTAAAAAGACGTTTTGAAAATCCAGTTTTCAAAGTGATAGCTTGGTTTGTAAAACATGTGATGCATATTGGTTAAAATGCTCCAACATTTATAGTTTAAGATTGCCAATACGTACAACTTATCATACAATAGTACTTGTGTAATAAAGCATAAAATGGAGGACATGAGACAATATGAATCAAAATAAAGGCAAACTATCAGGACTGTTGCCAATTGCAGTTTTTTTAATATTATTTATCGGAAGCGGTATTTTATTTGGTAATTTTTATGCAATGCCCGCAATTGTAGCATTTCTGGCGGCATTGGTTGTAGCATTTTTACAAAATCCAAAAAGAAGTTTTGAAGATAAGCTTTCCAGTGTAGCAAAAAACATGGGAGAAGAAAATGTCATGATAATGTGCTTGATCTTTCTTCTAGCAGGTGCTTTTTCAGGAGCAGTACAGGCGGCCGGTGGGGTTGATAGTACTGTAAACTTTGGTCTATCCATAATGCCTACAAAGATTGCAGTTGCAGGATTATATATGATTGCCTGCTTTATATCCATCGCGATGGGTACATCAGTTGGAACAATAGCAGCATTGACGCCAATAGCAGTAGGTGTTAGCCAAAAGACAGGTATTGCAGGTGCAATGTGTTTGGGAGCTGTGGTCTGTGGGGCTATGTTTGGAGATAATTTATCTATGATATCAGACACAACAATAGCGGCAACCAGAACACAGGGATGCCAGATGAAAGATAAATTCCGTGAGAATTTTTTAATTGTCCTACCTGCAGCGATTACTAGCATAATTCTTTTCCTTGTATTAGCATGGAATTCAAAATATAATGTTTCGGGGAATTTAGATTATTCCCTGATAAAGATACTTCCATATGGGGTTGTACTGGTAGGTGCTCTACTTGGCGGTAATGTATTTATTGTATTAGTTGCAGGTACGGTGCTTTCTTTAATTATAGGAGTTGCGACAAATACAATAGCAGTTGATCAGATATTTTCTGTAATTGCAAGTGGTATGGATGGTAATGGTGGCATTATGAATATGTATGATATTGCCTTGATTTCCATTGTGGTAGCCGGTATTATCGGACTGGTGAAAGACAATGGAGGAATTGATTTTATTCTTTATAACATAAAATCACATGTGAAAGGGAAAAAAGGAGCGCAGCTAGGAATTGCCTTGTTGAGTTCGTTGGTTGATATATCAACAGCGAATAATACGATTGCAATTATAATGGCTGGACCGATTGCAAAAGATATAGCACAAGAATATGATATTGAACCAAAACGTACCGCAGCTCTTTTGGATATTTTTACATCGGTATGGCAGGGAATCATTCCATATGGAGCACAGATATTGTATGCGACGGCTGGTGCCGCAGCGGTAGGACTTATGGTAACCCCGTTTGAGCTAATGCCATATCTGTTCTATCCGGTATTAATGGGTGTTTGCGGAGTTATTAGCATCTTTTTACCTCAAAAAAAGAAAACTTAAAAAGCGAAAAAAGAAAGTTTAAAAACCGACTTGACAAATTTGAAAATTCATCATATAATATTCAAGCAGTGCTTACTGCAAATTGAATATAGGGGTGTAGTTCATCGGTAGAATGATGGTCTCCAAAACCACAGAGGAGGGTTCGATTCCTTCCACCCCTGTTATTGATTAGAAGCGGGAAATCCTTTGTATTAGAGGGTTTCTTGCTTTTTCTTTTTGATTTTTGAACCTCTTTTTTGATTATACTTGATTATATAATTGTTTTAAGAGTCTGGACTGACACAGTTACAGAAGGCTGAGGTATCACAATTCAAGATCTAAAAAAATAGTGATACATTAATTTCCAATGTAAAAAATCTTTTTTTGCAAATACTATTAATGTAATCTTATATTAAAAAATATTTGATTACAAAATAGTATCTGAAAGAAAGGAGCTTTTTATGCCAGAAAATTATTTAGCAATAGCAAATATACCGATTCAGAAATGGGGCGGATTATACAGCGAAGAAGAAGCTCTGAATATCGGTACCATTTTCGAAGATTTAAACATGCCATTTTTTGCGGCTGAATCTGTAATGGGAGATCAGACTCCGATTGCTGCAAAAGCAAAAAGTCAGGCGAAGACAAACGAACAAGCAGAACGTGAAGCACTCATGACAAAGATCAATCAAACCGGCTTTTTTCTGGATGATCTCACACTTTATCTGGATACTCATGAGAATGATACACAGGCAATACAGTTGTATCATGAAAAGGTAAATGAATATGCACAGTACAGAAAGCAGTTCGCACAGAATTATTATCCGTTGACCAGACTTTGCATTCCAGACTGCATCAATGATAATGAGACTACTTTCTCCTGGCAAAAAGGGCCGATGCCCTGGGAAGGAGCGTGTGTATAAATGTGGGTTTATGAAAAAAGGCTCCAATACCCTGTAAAGATAACGAAGAACTGCCCTAAAACAGCGCAGCTCATTATTAGTCAGTATGGAGGACCGGACGGAGAATTGTCTGCTTCGATGCGGTATCTCTCCCAACGGTATAGCATGCCTATAAAAGAAGTGGGCGGTCTTCTTACAGATATTGGAACAGAAGAACTGGCTCATATGGAAATCATCTGTTCTATGGTGTATCAGCTAACCAATCATCTGACGATCGAACAGGCGAAGGAATCTGGATTTGACGCATATTATGTCGATCATACCACCGCTTTGTGGCCTCAGGCAGCGTCATCTCTACCATTCACTGCAATAGAATTCCAATCAAAAGGGGATGCCATAACCGATTTGACTGAAGATCTAGCGGCAGAGCAAAAAGCGAGAACTGTTTACGATAATTTGCTTCGTATGATTCCAGATCCAGAGATCAGGGAACCACTGAAATTCCTACGATCCAGAGAAATCGTTCATTTCCAAAGATTTGGAGAAGCATTGGAAAAAACAAAGGATAAGCTAGATAGTAAGAATTTCTACTATTTTAATCCGGAGTTTGATAAGGAAATGTTCCATGCGAAATTATAATTAAATATTAAAAAACACCCATAAATTTTTTTTCAAATTTATGGGTGCTTTTTATTTTAAGATAAATATCTGATTTCCATTAAAGAATAAAACTGTTATAATTAGTTGAAGAATTATTGATTTGGATTGCTAAGGAGATACCATGGATAATCAGAATGGAAAGCTGAAGTATTTTATTTTAATGGAAGATTTAAAAGAAGAAATGCGGAGTGGAAAAATTAAACCGGGACAAAAACTATCTTCTGAAAATCAGCTGAGCAGTCAGTATCAGGTTAGCCGACACACCGTTCGCAAAGCACTTTCCATATTGCAAAATGAAGGATATATCATAGCAGAGCAAGGAAAGGGAACTTTTTGCGCCGACACGGTAACAACTCGGGGAAATTCAAAAATCATTGCAGTGGTTACGACATATCTTTCTAATTACATTTTTCCAAAACTGATTGCAGGAATGGATGAAATACTGACCAGACAAGGCTATACGCTAGTACTTAAAAACACCAAGAACAGTAGAGCGCTGGAGATAGAAGCGTTGGAAGACTTGTTAAAGAAAAATGTAGATGGAATAATAATCGAACCAAGTAAAAGTCAGATATATTCCAGACATTTAGAAATATATAATCAGTTTGAAGCCTGTCACATTCCGATTGTATTTATACATAGCACCTATCCGCAATTTAAAGATAAGCCTTGTGTGGAACTGGATGATGAAAAGGGTGCTTATTTGTTGACAGAATACTTGATCCAGCTTGGGCATAGGAATCTGGTTGGAATATTTAAAACGGATGATAGTCAGGGCTTTCGCCGCCATATTGGTTTTGTTAAGGCACTGAATGACCATAGACTTTCCTATGATCCCCAAAAGGTGATTTGGTATCATACGGAAGATCAATTTTTGAAACCAAAAGCTGAAATTTTAGATATGGTTGAAAAGCAGGTGCTCTTTGATGGGGTGGTCTGCTACAATGACCAAATTGCATTTGAAGTCTTAGGTGTTCTAAAGAGCAAAGGAATACAGGTTCCAAGGGATGTTTCAATTACTGGGTTTGACAATATACAAAAGGTGGATGAGGGCGGAATCGGAATCACCAGCATTGAACATCCGAAAGAAAAACTCGGGGAGATGGTAGCGGACTACATGTTAGAGCTATTGGTAGGAAAAATACCGGATAAAGACAATGTTATGCGTAGAATCGAGCCGGTATTAATCCTTAAAAACTCTTGTAGGGAACGCAATCAATCATAGAGTTATCGTTTTGTTTTCTGAAAGGCAGTAAAGTCATTTACTGCCTTTTCCTGTATTCCGATATCATAAAGTAACTGTAAGATACCAAAGCGATTCCTTAAATCCTTGGCAAAGTAAATGCTGTTTTCTAAGGTTTTATCGGATACAGCAATTTGTACCGGAAGATAAGGCGCATCTAGTTTTTTCAGATACGAAATGAGAATATCTGTGGAAGGGAGTGCTGCGGCTAATTTTAAGATTTCGTTTTTGTTTATATTTAAATACTGCTTTCTTTTTTCTACTTGTTTGGTAGAATTTTTTCCTACTTTGTCTTCTAAATCGATAATCTCATTGGCAACCATTCCGTAAGCGTTTTGTATACATTTTTCCCACCCTTTTTTATCAAATACATAATCTGAAAGTGAATCCATCTCCTCTAGGTATTGCGGCAAACTGTGGTAAAAAAACAACCCAATTACCGTACCAATGGCAACTTTCGTACCATGAAGGGGACAATATTCGTTTCTTTGCAAAAACATCATTTCCCAGTAATGGGAGAGATGATGTTCACTACCGGAAGCGGGTCTTGAATTTCCTAGAAAACTCATACCTACCCCAGCCAAAATAAGACTTTCCATCACAATGGAAATTGCGTTTTCATCCGATGCAGAAATTGCATCGATGGAGTTTGCCATTTTATCCACAGCCTGTTTCATTATGTCATATATGTAGTCGCAAAAATATTCGCCAGTAACCAGATGGGAAAGTTTCCAGTCCGCCAGACAGACATATTTGCCCAAAATGTCTCCGACACCTGCGGCAATCATGCTTTTTGGGGCAGCAGATAAGATACAAGTATCGCCAATGATAACCTTAGGACGATGCGTTTCTAACGTTGTTTTTAAATGGTTCAAGGTTAAAACAGCAACATTGGAAGCGTAACCATCCATGGAAGGTGCAGTTGCAATAATAAAATAATCCATATTTTTTTGATAGCTTATGAATTTACATAAATCATTGATCGTACCAGAACCAATACCAAGAATGAGATCGCAGTCATAAGGTAGTTCGTTAGTTATCATACTAAGAGCTCTTTCATCTGCTACCAGTTCTCTATCTGCAAATCGTATTTTATGGTATGGAAAACCATTTTCTGATAAAATCTGCTCCACATCAGTTCCAGCGACTTTCTCTGTATTTTGATCGCAGATTAAACAAATCTTTTGATATGCCCCTTCTTTTAGATATTCTGGAAGTTTATTTAGTGCATTCTCTTCAATGGCAATATGGCGTATATCGCAAAAGTGCGTTTTTCCGCAAGAACAGGGTATTTTTTTGTTGATATAGTGGGACCAGTTGTTCATATAAAAAACCTCTTTTCTAAGTTTCAGTAATCTCATTTTATAATTTGATAGTAGACTTGTTTGGCTTTTCTTGCAAGTTGTATGCTATTTAAAATAAACAACTTGTATATACGACCATACAAGTTGTAAAGTAAAATTATAAATTAAAATTCTAGGAGGTATATGTAATGAAGACGGGAAAGAACTACAAATTTTGGTTTTGCACAGGATCACAGGATTTATATGGGGATGAATGTTTGGAAAAAGTTGCAAAACATTCACAGATTATCGTAGAAAATTTAAATAAGTCCGGAATTTTGCCATTTGAGGTGGTATGGAAACCAACCCTGATTACAAATGAACTGATTCGTAAAACTTTGAATGAAGCAAATGCAACCGAGGATTGCGCGGGTGTTATCACATGGATGCACACTTTTTCTCCTGCGAAATCATGGATTTTGGGTCTACAGGAATATAGAAAACCTCTGCTTCATTTACATACCCAGTTTAACCAGGAAATCCCTTATGACACCATTGATATGGATTTTATGAATGAAAATCAGTCTGCTCATGGAGACCGAGAATATGGACATATTGTAAGCCGTATGGGAATTGAGCGTAAGGTTATTGTAGGTCACTGGGACGACAAAAGGGTGCAGGAGCGAATTGCTGGTTGGATGCGTACAGCAATTGGTCTAATGGAATCTAGCCATATTCGTGTTTGCCGTATTGCAGATAATATGAGAAATGTTGCAGTTACCGACGGAGATAAGGTAGAAGCACAGATTAAATTTGGATGGGAAATTGATGCTTATCCAGTCAATGAAATTGCGGAATATGTAAAAGAGGTGAGCCAGGCAGATATTGATGTTTTGGTAGAAGAATATTACAGCAAATACGATATCCTTTTAGAAGGTCGTAATCCGGAAGAATTCAAGAAACATGTAGCGGTTCAGGCAGGAATCGAAATTGGATTTGAAAAATTCCTTACGGATAAGAACTATCAGGCAATCGTAACTCATTTTGGTGATCTTGGTGCACTGAAACAGCTTCCTGGTCTTTCCATTCAACGACTAATGGAAAAAGGATATGGATTTGGCGGAGAAGGAGACTGGAAAACTGCAGCAATGGTTCGCTTAATGAAAATTATGTCGGCAGGTGTACCAAATGCAAAAGGTACTTCTTTTATGGAGGATTATACGTATAATCTTGTTCCGGGAAAAGAAGGAATTTTACAATCTCATATGCTGGAGGTTTGTCCAAGTATCTCGGATAGTAAAATTGGAATCAAGGTAAAACCACTTAGCATGGGAGATAGAGAAGATCCTGCAAGACTTGTATTTACTTCAAAAACAGGCAGTGGTATTGCAACCAGTTTAGTGGATATGGGAAATCGTTTCCGACTCATAATTAATGAAGTAGACTGTAAGAAAAATGAAAAACCAATGCCAAACCTCCCAGTGGCTACTGCTTTTTGGACGCCACAGCCGGATTTATCGACCGGAGCAGAAAGTTGGATTTTGGCTGGCGGTGCACACCATACTGCTTTTAGTTATGATATTACAACCGAGCAGATGGTTGACTGGGCAGCTGCCATGGGAATTGAAAGTGTGGTAATTGATAAAGATACGACGATTCGTAACTTGAAAAATGAATTAAGATGGAATAGCATTGCGTTCAGATAGAATTTAGACGCGCAAAAGACATGCGCAGGAATGGAGAGAAATATGAGTAAATACGCAATTGGTGTAGATTACGGTACTCAGTCAGGGCGAGCCGTTTTAGTCGATGTATCCAATGGAGATGTGATTGCACAAGCAACCCAAATTTATACACATGGTGTAATGGAAGAACACTTGCCAGATGGAACAAAATTAGGACCAGACTGGGCAATTGAACATCCGGCAGATTATATCGAAGTACTGGAAGTAACAATTCCCAAGGTCATGAAAGAGTCAAGTGTCAGCAAGGATGATGTTATTGGATTGTCAATCGATTTTACTGCCTGCACAATGCTTCCAATCGATAAAGAGGGAATTCCACTTTGTTTTCAGGAAGAGTTAAAGAGTGTTCCACATGCGTGGTTAAAGCTATGGAAACATCATGCTGCACAGGCACAGGCAAATAAATTAAACCGTATCGCGACACAGCGAGGTGAAGACTTTTTAGCTCGATACGGTGGGAAGATTTCTTCGGAGTGGATGGTTCCTAAGATTATGCAGATTCTTGAGGAAGCCCCCGAAATATACGATAGAGCAGATCGCTTTATGGAAGCAACAGACTGGGTAACCATGCAGCTTACCGGAGTCGAGGCAAGAAATGCCTGTACGGCAGGATATAAGGCGCTGTGGCACAAGAAAAAAGGATACCCTAGCAAGGAATTTTTTAAGGCCTTAGATGAAAGACTTGAGAATGTGGTGGAAGAAAAGTTAAGTACAGATATTTACCCACAAGGTGCAAAAGCTGGAGAATTAACTTTAGAAATGGCAGAAAAACTTGGCTTAAATAAAGGAACAGCAATAGGGGTAGCCAATGTAGATGCGCATGTGGCAGTTCCAGCAGTCGGTATTACCGGACCAAACAAAATGCTTATGATTATCGGTACCTCAACCTGTGATATTATGTGCTCAGAAGTAGAAAAAGAAGTACCAGGTATGTGCGGAGTCGTAGAAGATGGTGTTTTGCCAGGATATTTTGGATATGAAGCAGGACAGTCCTGCGTAGGAGATCATTTTGAGTGGCTCGTGAAAAACTGTGTTCCAGCTTCCTATTATGAGGAAGCAAAACAAGCAGGCACCAATATTCACCAGTATCTGACAGAAAAAGCTTCGAAATTAAAGATTGGAGAAAGCGGACTTCTTGCCCTTGATTGGTGGAATGGAAACCGATCCTGCCTAGTTGATGTGGATTTAACAGGTATGATGCTTGGTATGACACTTACCACAAAACCAGAAGAGATGTACCGTGCGTTAATTGAGGCAACTGCTTATGGCAAAAATATGATTTTAGAGACCTTTGAAAATGCAGGCGTTCCAGTAGACGAACTATATGCCTGTGGAGGAATCTCGAAGAAGAATAGCATGATGATGCAGATTTATGCGGATGTAACAAATAAAGAGATATTTATAGGAGCTTCCGATCAAAGTCCAGCACTTGGTTCTGCTATGTTTGGTGCTGTGGCAGCAGGAGCAAAAAACGGAGGGTATGATTCGATCGTTGAGGCCGCAAAGGTAATGGGAAAAGTAGAGGCCAAAACTTATAAGCCAATTCCAGAAAACGTAGAGGCTTATAAGAAATTGTATGCAGAGTTTAAAATTCTTCATGATTATTTTGGACGCGGTGAAAATGACGTTATGAAACGCCTAAAACAAATCAAGGCAGACGCAAAGAAATAAGAGGAGGATATTATGCTAGAAGAACTAAAGAAAGAAGTTTACGAAGCCAATATGGAGCTTCCCCAATACGGCCTGGTTACATTTACATGGGGAAATGTAAGCGGAATCGATCGAGAACAGGGGCTGTTTGTAATAAAGCCAAGTGGTGTAGATTATGATAAACTGACACCAGAAGACATGGTCGTAGTTGACCTAAAGGGTAATAAGGTGGAGGGAAAATATAATCCATCCAGTGATACGGCTACTCATGTCGAACTCTATAACGCGTTTTTGAATATCGGGGGCGTGGTACACACACATTCTTCATGGGCAACCAGTTGGGCACAGGCCGGAAGATCAATTCCTTGTTATGGAACAACGCATGCGGATTATATGTACGGAGAAATACCTTGTGTTAGATGCCTTACAAAGGAGGAGATTGACGAGGCCTATGAGAAAAACACTGGCAAGTTAATCGGCGAATACTTCAAAGAAAAAGATTATATAGCAATGCCAGCAGTCCTTTGCAAAAACCATGGTCCCTTTACGTGGGGAAAAAATGCAAAAGAGGCGGTACACAATGCAGCAGTGTTAGAGGAAGTTGCTAAAATGGCAGCGCGATGTGAAGGAATAGAAAAAAATGTGAAAGAAGCGCCACAAGAGCTTCAGGATAAGCACTATGAAAGAAAACATGGTGCAAACGCATATTACGGACAAAAAGAATAGATTTCAAAGAAGGGGCTGTTCCACAAATGAGTGAACAGCCCTTAAAATAATGTCAAAAAGCTTGCGTACAATCCTTGTATTTATTCTGTTTTTTGTTAGAATGAAAGGAACAGACATACAAGATGGGGGAAGGTATGAAATATATATTAAAACGTTTTAATGACTTAAAATTGGGATATAAAATACTGTTTTCCTTTCTTTTTGGAGGAATACTGCCAATACTTTTGTCGCAGGAAGTATCCTTTTATTTGAATACTCATTACATGACAAAAAATATGGACGAGATGATAAAGAATAATCTGGAACAAATGTCAGAACGAACCGATTTAACCTTACAGATATATAGCAATTTATTATATCAGATATATACGGACGATGATATTATTAATAATGTAAATGATTTACAAGACGATACCGTGATGGGGAAAGTAATTGCTTACAACCGAATCTATAATCGGTTAAAGCAATATAACGTTTCTGAAAAAGAAATTCGAAGTATCAGTATTATATGTAATAATGGAAGCTCGGTCACCTATGATTTCGATACAGGTTCTGCGCTAAATACGTTATGGAGTGGGAACAAAGATATGCGGGATATTAAGCCATACAAAGATGCGATTGACAAGATTGGATTGGTGATTACCCCTACAATGGAAATGGAAGAGGACGGTAAAAAAAGCTATCTCTTTCACCTTTCAAAAAGAATGTTTGATTTGGATGCACTGGATAAAGGAACCATAGCTACTGCAGTTATTTCCGTGGATGCCGCTGCACTTGGGAAAATATGTAATACGGAGACAGAGAATGAAGTAGCATTTATTTTGAATGATGAAAAGCAGGTAATTTATTATCCAGAAGAGATGTTTATGGGGATTAAACTGGATGAAAAGGTAGAGCCAATCAAAGTGGTTGAACTAAGCAAATTATTGAAAAATAAGACCAAATTAATAAATGAATATGATAATGAGACAATTGGATGGAAATTTTATTATGTGTATGATAAGGATTATTTTTTGAAGGACATGAGAAATTTACAGTTCCATATTTTAATAATAGTGATTATTGTAATAATACTTTCTGTTATTTTAATTATCTATACGGTAAGGCATGTTCACCAGTCAATAAATGGCGTTGTACAAGGAATGAATCAAATTAAAAGAGGAAATCTGGAGGTCATAATACCGGTGAATAGTAAAGATGAAATCGGTCAGGTGGCAGAAAATTTTAATGAGATGGCAAGAGAGATTAAATCCTTAATTAATGAAGTAAAGGATGCATTACATAAACAAAAAAATGCTGAAATAAAAGCGTTGGAAGCGCAAATAAATCCTCATTTTTTATATAATACCCTGGATTCAATTAATTGGATGGCAATCGAAAAGGGCGATTATGAAATAAGTACTATGCTTTGCAATTTAGGCGTTATTCTTCGTTATAGTATAAACAAAAGTAATCATATGGTAACGGTAAAGGAAATGACAGATTGGATAGAAAAATATATTTCGCTTCAAAAAATTCGATTTAATGATGCTTTTGATTACAAACTTTTAATAGACAATGAAACTTATTCGAAAAAGATTTACAAACTTTTAATTCAACCATTTATAGAAAATGCAATTATTCATGGTTTTGATGGTGTCGAGCAGGGGGGAATCATTAGTATTGATATTTTATTTACGGAAGGTAAAAATGCAATTTGTGTTATAATTGAAGATAATGGTAATGGTATGTCAAAGGAAATTGTGGATAAATATAATGACAGGAATTGGGTGCTAAAGCAGGAAGAAGGTAGTATTGGACTTCAAAATACGCTTTCTAGGATCGCGATGTATTATGGAGAAGAGGGGAAATGGAATATAAATAGTATGCAAGGGATGGGAACTGTCATTACATTAATATTACCAATTGATAATATTTAGTTCATTTGGAGTGTGTGAGAACATATGGGGAAGGAATGATTCGAATGAGAATCTTAATCGTGGAAGATGAAATAAAAATCAGAGTAGGAATGGGAAAGCTAATTACGGCCGAAACAAATCATGAAATAGTTGGGGAGGCAAAAAATGGGAAAGAAGGATTGGAGATGATAATCCGGTTTAAACCGGATTTAGTAATAACCGATATAAAGATGCCGGAAATGGATGGGCTTGAGATGCTTACCAAAGTAAAGGAGCAGGATATAAAAGTACATGCAATTATCCTAACCGGTTATTCGGAATTTGAATATGCCAGAAAAGCACTTACCCTTGGAGTAAAAGATTATTTATTAAAACCAATTGGGGTAGAAGAACTAACTAAAATGCTAGAAGATATTGCTATAAAAATTAAGGGAGAAAATGAAAATAAGGGAACGCCGGATGGTTTTTTAAGGGATGTCTATTTAAATGGTATGATAGGTGCAAAGGAATCCTTCGAAAAATTGAAACTATTATGTGAACGAAAGGGCTATGAATATTACAGTCTTTATATGGGATATATAGGAGAAGGCATACCTTCTTATAGTGGAGAATTTTCACAAAATATGAATGATATTATGGAAAAATATCAGGAAAAAGAATGCATCATATCTTATGTGGGAAAGTTTCAGGAAATTATATGCTTGGTAATGGAAAAACAAGATCAAGGAGAATTTGTGGAACTTTTTACTAGAAAAATAGTAAAGAAGCATTTTGACAACGATAATCCGGTGGTGTGGTCAATGACACATTTTGAACCGTTTGAGGATATCTATGAAAGTATGCAAAAAGTACAAAAGTTACAGTCTTATGGTATGGTTTTAGAAAAAGGAACGTTGATTACCGAAAAAGAAATTCAAATGATCTTAATTGAAGACTATAGTTATCCAAATGAGCTGGAAGGAAAGTTTAAAGTATCTATATGCAATGGAAATGGAAAATTAATTCAAAACAATGCAGATGAATTTATCAAATATATGAAGAAACACTGTTTTTTACCGGAACGAGTAAAACAAGCATATATAAAGTTATATAGTTTTATAGCGAATCTTTTACAGGAAATTGATGTCAAGTCATATGAACAGCTATTAAATCTGTTTACTTTGAAGAAGATGTCAGAGGCAAGAACTCATACAGAGTTAGAAAAATTATTTATGGACGTGGTATTATTTATCATTAATACGCAAGAGAAAAAGGAGGATATCAGCAATTATACAATTAAAAGGGCAATCAACTACATACGAGAACACTATATGGAGGCAATTACATTAGACGAAGTTGCAAGAAGGCTTGATATCACACCAGAATATTTAAGTACTCTCTTTAACAGAGAAATGAGTATTAACTATTCTACTTTTTTAAAACAGTTTCGGATTAGCCATGCGAAACGGTTATTAAAAGGTACCGACATGAGAGTGTATGCAATAGCAGAGGCGGTAGGCTATAGTGATCCAAAATACTTCATTCGAGTTTTTAAGGAGGTTCAAGGACAGGCACCAAAAGAGTATCGCCAGCAAAGCTAGGAGGAGGATTATGAAAAAAGGTATAGTTATTGGCTTGCTAATTATGGGGATAATGGCAGGTACTGCGTGTATTTTTCAAGTACTGGTGAAAAAAAATGCGCAGCAGGAGACAATGCAGAATACAGAAAAAAAAGAACTAGTATTATGGTCTTATTATGAAACGAAAGCACAGAAAGAAAGCTTAGACTTATTAATGCAAGATTTTAATCATTCGCAATCGAAGTACGTGGCTACTTGGGAGTATGTACCAATGACTGAATTTACAAAACGACTTTCCATTGGAATAATGGAAGGAAATTTACCTGATATGGTTATTATCGATAATCCAGATATGAAAACATATGCTGAACTTGGGATTTTTGAAGATTTGACACAGTATGATGAACTATGGGAGGAAGAAGAACAATATTATCAGGAAGTATGGAAATCGGTACAGTGGGATGGGAAATACTATGGTGTGCCGTTTACCTGTAATAATGTGGCGCTGATTTATAATAAGAAAATACTTGAAAATGTGGGGATAACACCTCCTTCAACATGGGAAGAATTAGAAAAAGCGGCAGCAAAACTAAAAAAAGAGGACCGCTATGGATTTGTAATGTCTTGTGTTGCAGGTGAACAGGCAGCATTTCAGGTATTACCATGGATTCTTTCTGCAGGAGAAACAAAGAATAATTTAGGAGGAAAATCTACACAGGAAGCATTTGCATTTTTACAGAAAATGAGCGAGAAAGGTTATATGGATGCAAACTGTGTAAATTGGTCGCAAAACGATATAGCAAGAAAATTTGTACAAGAAGAAGTTGCAATGATGGAAAATGGCCCATGGGTAATTCCTATGCTGAAAGAAGCTGGAATTTCATATGGAATTGTACCGCTCCCGATGAAAAACAAGAGAGTGGTGATTGCTGGTGGAGAAAATATAGGAGTCATCAAAGATAAGGACGTCGACGGAGCAGTCGCTTTTTTGAAATATTATAGCCAAGGAGAAGTAATGAAGGAAATATGCTTAAAATCAAGTGTACTTCCTCCAAAAATGAAAGAAGCCCAGGAGACGGTAGTAGATAATCCGGATTTTCAATTTTTTGAGGAACAAATGCGCAGTTCTTTGTCAAGATCTGACTTTGATGGATGGACGACAATCTCGAATCAGTTATCGGATTCAATCTACGCTATAATAACGGGAGAAATGGATCCTGAAACGGCAGCACAACATTTGAAATAAACTTAGGTGAATATAGTCCACCTTAATTAAAAAATTAGAATTATAATAAGGGTAATCCTCTTTTATAATTTAGATATCAGTTAAGATAATTGATATCTAAATTTTAAAGGAGGATTTTTTATGAGGAAAAAACTAGTAGCGGTTTTACTAACAGCAGTTCTAGCTTGTACATCACTTACCGGATGCGGACAAAAAGGTAATGACACAAAAGCGACGAGTACAAGTACGGAAGAGTCTGGGGATGCGACAGAATCAGAGAGTACTGGTGCAAAAAAAGAGGTTGTAATTTGGGATTATTTTGAAACAGACGCACAAAAAGAGATGATGCAAACGTTGATTGATGGTTTTAATGGTTCACAGGATCAATTTGTTGCATCTCATGTATATGTACCTTTTTCAGATTATGAAAAGCAATTAACATTAGGTATTGCATCTGGCGAGCTTCCAGATCTTGTAATTATGGATGGTTGCGGAATGGCTTCCTTCATTCAACTTGGATTATTAGCAGATGTTTCTGATGCAGAAATCCCATGGGATGAATATATTAAAGGACCAATGGAGTCTACAATGTTAGATGGAAAGCACTATGGTATTCCTTTCGCAACAAACTGTACAGCATTATTCTATAATAAAGATTTGTTTGATGCTGCAGGACTAGAGTATCCAAATGAAAATACAACATGGGCACAATTTAGAGAAATGGCAAAAGCCCTTACAAAAGATGGAGTATCTGGATTTGGTAATGCTGGAGTAAATACGGATGAGGGTACTTTCCAATGTCTTCAGTGGTTATATACTGCAGGTGGAAGCTATATGGATATCAAAAATGGTGTAGGAGCTTATGACCTTATGCAGGGAATGATTGAAGAAGGAAGCTGGACGAAAGAATCCGTTAACTGGACTCAATCTGATGTTAATAACAACTTTATGGCCGGAAATATTGCAATGCAGCAAAATGGCCCATGGCAAATCCCTGGTATTCAAGCAGATGCACCAGATTTAAAGTATGGTGTAACAACTCTTCCAAAATTTGATGAAAACTCAGATCAAGCCACCTCTATTTTAGGCGGAGAGAATATGGGAGTTGTAAATAAAGATGATACAAGCGGAGCGGTTGCATTCCTTAAATATTATGACCAGACAGATGTTATGGTAGCAGCAATGAAAACATATGGTTCCTTCCCTCCAAAGACAGAAGCAGCACAAGATTCCTATTGGACAAATGATCCAATTCAAGCAGCATTTATTCAACAGCTTGAAACATCCATTCCAAGAGGACCTTCACCATCATGGCCATCTTATTCTGCAGTTATCCAGACTGGATTCCAACAGATTATGACTTCAGCTAAAACACCAGAAGAAGCAGCGGAGGAAGTACAAGGACAGGTAGATGCAGTAAGATAATATTTAATTAATAAGGGCTGTTGTATGAACGACAGCCCTATTTTAAAAGGAGGAAGTCGTGATGAAACGCATAATAAAAAATAAAACAGCATCTCTTGGAATCCTGTTTTCCCTTCCGGCACTAATTTATATGATGGTTTTTATTGGTTATCCAATGATACAAAACTTTATTTTGAGCTTTAAAAATGTCGATGTGTATACCTTTTCACAAGCGGCAAATCAGAAATTTGTTGGTTTTCAAAATTATATTGATTTATTTAAGGGGGCGAATTCAATACTCCCTATTGCAATAAAAAACACAATTATATTTACAGTTGGTTCTATATTTTTCCAATTTGTTATTGGCTTTGGGTTAGCGTTACTGTTTAATAAAAAATTTCCGGGTTGTTCTTTTTTTCGAGGAGTAACTATGATTTCCTGGCTATTGCCGGTTACGGTAGCTGGACTATTATTTAAATTTATGTTTCAACTAAATGGTGGTATTATCAATCAGCTGTTAATGTCAATTCATGTTTTAAAAGAACCGATTGAGTGGCTCCTTAATGGAAAGAGTGCAATGGCAGCTATAATAACGGCAAATATATGGATTGGGATTCCTTTTAATATGATGCTTATCTTAACAGGACTTACAACCATTCCAAATGATATATATGAAAGTGCAGGTCTTGATGGAGCGAACAAAATACAGACATTATTTATGATAACAATACCAATGATTAAGCCGGCAATTATGTCTGTTTTAACATTAGGTTTTGTATATACCTTTAAAGTTTTTGATCTTGTATGGGTAATGACAAAGGGTGGTCCGGTAAATGCAACAGAATTGGTTTCCACTTATGCCTATCGACTGTCTTTTCAAGAATTTCAGTTTAGTAAAGGCGCTGCAGCGGCCAATATTTTGTTTATGATCCTTTTATGTGTAGGATTTTTCTATATAAAAACCATATCTGATGACGAGGTGATGTAGCGATGAAAAAAGAGACAAAAAAGAAAATAGGTCTGGTTATAGTAGGAGCCATAGTATTTATAATTTTTATATTTCCTTTGTACTGGATGCTTGTAACTGCACTAAAAACTCAGTTAGAAATATTTAAAATTCCAACGCCATTATGGCCTGATAATTTAACGTTAGAGGCTTTTAAAGAACAATTATCCCAGTCAAGTGATACGCTGCAAGGGTTTAAAAATAGTTTGATTATTGCGCTTGGTGCAACTGCAATTTCAACTGTATTATCGATTCCGGCCGCTTATGGTCTTGCACGTTTCAAATTTAATGGAAGAAAGATAATAATACTATTGTTTTTAATTACGCAGATGCTTCCATCTACACTTGTGCTTACATCCCTTTACATTATGTTTTCCAAAATGGGAATCTTAAATAGTTACATAGCACCAATACTAGCGGATGCAACACTTGGAATTCCGTTTTCTATTATCATACTTCGAACCTATTTTATATCCATTCCAAAGGAACTGGATGAAGCAGCTAAAATTGATGGTTGTGGGCATCTTACTGCATTTGTAAAGATTATGCTTCCAATTGCAAAGCCAGGTGTTGTTGTTGCGGCTGTATTTTCCTTTGTTTATGCTTGGGGAGATTTGATTTTTGGTATCACTTTTATTACGGATCCGACCAAACGTCCAATTACTTCAAGTATTTATAATTATGTGCAACAGTATCAGACGCTATGGAATTCGACGATGGCGTTTGGTATCATAGCAATTTTACCAGTGATACTTATCTTTATATTTATGCAAAAGTATATTGTCAGTGGTCTTACCAATGGGGCGGTAAAGGCATAAAGAAAGGAAGAAAGATGAAGCGGCATTCAATTGATTTAAACAAAATAAAAATAGAAGATTCTTTTTGGTCAAAACATGTAGATTTAGTAAAACAAGTGATTATTCCTTATCAGTGGGAGGCTATGAATGATCGAATTGAAGATGCAGAATCTAGTCACTGTTTGGAAAACTTTAAAATTGCTGCAAAAGAAGAAGTAGGAGAGTTTTACGGAGCGGTATTTCAGGATACGGATGTGGCAAAATGGCTGGAGGCTGTCGGGTTTACCCTTGCAACAAAAAAAGATGTGAAATTAGAAAAAACAGCGGATGAGGCAATTGATTTAATAGCAAAAGCACAATGTAAGGATGGGTATATCAATACTTACTTTACGATTAAAGAACCTTCAAAACGATGGAAAAATTTATGTGAAGGGCACGAATTATATACAGCGGGACATCTAATGGAGGCAGCGGTTGCTTATTACAAGGGTACAGGGAAAAGAAAGCTCCTCGAGTGCATGATTCGTTTTGCTGATTTAATCTGCAATACGTTTGGAACAGAAGATGGAAAGATCCACGGATATCCGGGACATCAGGAAGTGGAAATCGGTCTAATAAAATTATATGAAGAAACTGGTACAAAGCGTTATCTTGATATGGCAAAGTACTTTATTGATGCAAGAGGAGTTGGAAATAATTATTTTCTAGAAGAAATGAATCAGCCAAATTACGTTCATATATTTCCCGAATTTGAACGATATGATACAAAATATTCTCAATCCCATTTGCCGGTTAGAAAACAGATGACTGCAGAAGGGCATGCTGTTCGTGCAGTTTATATGTACGCCGCAATGGCGGATTTGGCGTACGAATACCATGACAAAGAACTTTTTGATAGTTGTATAAGGCTGTGGGAGAATATGACAAAGAAAAGAATGTACATCACTGGAAGCATTGGTTCTTCTGGAATTTTGGAACGCTTTACAACAGACTATGATTTACCAAATGACTATAATTATTCGGAAAGCTGTGCATCCATTGGACTAGCATTATTCGGTCTTCGTATGGCTAATATTACGAAAGAAGCATCTTATATTGATGTAGTAGAGCGAGCATTGTATAACACCGTTCTTGCTGGAATTGCACTGGATGGAAAGAGTTTCTTTTATGTAAATCCATTGGAATGCTGGCCGGATACTTGTATGGATAGAACGTCCAAAGAACATGTAAAAGCAATCAGACAGAAGTGGTTTGGGGTAGCTTGCTGTCCTCCGAATATTGCAAGAACATTAGCTTCGTTGGGGCAGTACATATATTCAGTGGATGAAGAATGCAGTTATCTGAATCTATTTATATCTAATACAGCTGAAATCTGCTGGAATGAGGAACTGATTCAGGTAGAAGTAAAAACAAAGTTTCCGTTTGAAAACAGGATTGATATCACACTGAGTGGTGGAACAAAGAGATCTGATTTTGGCATCCGAATACCGGAATATGCAAAGGATTTTATCATTTGTTCCAACGGGGAAAGAGTGAAATATAAGGAAGAAAAAGGGTATGCAATCTTAAGAATCGATTCTTCACAAACAACGATAGTGGTGGAATTTGATGCTCCTCCAAAATTTGTTCAGGCAAACCCATTGGTTCGATCTGATGCAGGAAAAGTATGCATTACGAAAGGACCCTTGGTGTATGCGTTGGAAGAAGTTGATAATGGAAACCGTCTATCTTCCATTGTAATTAATACGAAGGAAATATTAATAGAAAAATGGGATCAAAAGCTTTTTGGTGGAGTAACGGTTATTTCTGCCTCAGCACAAAAAATTTCAATGAAAGAATGGAATGATACGACACTCTACCAGGATAGTCATACGGTTCTGGAGGATATAGAAATTAAGGCAATTCCTTACTGTTACTGGAATAATCGGGGGATTGGGGAAATGAGTGTGTGGTTAAGGGAAAAACTATAGGAGGAGGTTAATGATGAAAACAGCAAAAACGAAACAACTATTTACCAAAGCAACGGCTATTGCTTTGGCGGCAACACTTGCCATAGGAAGTGTTCCTGTAACTTCTTTTGCGAAAGAAGGAAGTGCATTGGATGTGGGGCATCCAACATTTAAAAATACGGAACTTTTAGATGGGGTTTACAATTTGACTTCGAATGATTATACCGTAGATAGTCAATTGATGAAGATCTATAATGAAGACAAGGCAGCGGGCGGAGAATCATTCTATATTGACCGTGTGTTAAAACGAGAAGGCGTTGCAAATGGAGATGCAGGTACGAATGGAAATGATGATGGTAATACCTTTATGACCAGAGGGCGTGCTCTTTACATGTATACCAGTGATCCGGATGTAATCGGATTCGGCGGGAATACGGCATATCACCAGCCAATGGGAAATGGGGATATGTATGGCATTACTTTTTCATCTGGTGAAACACAACTCAAAGCAGTTGAAACAAGCAATAAGAGAGTAAATATGCCTAGTCACTGGTTCAGTGAATATGATATCTTGGATACTGGCATTGTTGCGAAAGTACAGAAATTTATTAATTATCAAAACGTAGCAGTAACTTTGGTTACACTTGAAAATTCGGAAAGCAGCGCAAAAGAATTAAAAGTTTCTGTAAATTCGAACTTTGCAACAAAGGCTTCTAACGTAGAAGTAAATGGAACAATAGTCAACCAATTGAGCGGAAGTACAAAAACTCCGTCGAATTTAACAACAGTTGAACCTAAACTTGCAGCCCAGGCATCAGGTGAAACCTTCACGATAGAAGAAGAAACTTTAAAGAAAACTGTGACAATTCCTGCCAATGGAAGCGTAGAAGTTAAGGCAGTGATGTCCTTTACGAGTAAAGAAATTCCCGAAGCACAGGAAGAATATCTTCGGTTTCTTGGAATGGATAGCAATGCAAAGGCATTAAAAGCACAAAAAGAAGAGTACAATCTTTGGTGGGCAGAAACGATGCCATATATTGATGTACCAAATAAAGCAATTCAAAAAGCAATCGATTATCGTTGGTGGTTGGAAAACTTTAATAAATTGGATGCAAATATTCCGGGGTATGATTATCAGTACCCAGTAACAATGGAAGGAGTGCTTGGATATAATAATGCAATTGTTTTAACACAGTCCATGCATCTTCAGGATACCAAGTGGATGAGGGATGCAAGCTTAGCATATGGACAGCTTTTGTCTGTAGGAAACAGTTCACAAAGCAGTGCATTTTTAGATAATCCAGGTAACCGCGCAAACTGGAATAACCATTATGGACAGTATCTTGGAACAGCTGGATTAGAGGCTTATAAGGTAATTGGTGGAAATCAGGAATTAGCTGAAAATCTTGCTTATTATTTTGAACATGATGCAAAAGGTCAACTCGACCATTATGGAAATCATACTAGCGCTACGACACAGGAAAACAAATTGATTGATTATTATCAGGCATTTATGACAGGTAATGATGCAGATACTATTTCTTTTTATTACCCAAATTCAGGAACAAGAAAAACACATGCTGAAAATGCATATGTTTATGGTTCGGCAAATGCGGCATCAGAGCTTTATGCTATGGCAGGAGATACACAAAAAAGTACAGAACTATCAAATCTTGCTTCCGCTATTCAAAGTGATGTTTTGAATCTTTTATGGTGTGATCAGGATAAAAGCTTTGAAACCAGAGCAGTTGATCCACAGGAAGGGTTTGTATCTCATAATACAAATCAGCCAAACCTGATTCCTTATAAAGAAAACAATAACTTTAATTATTTTAGTGAAGGTGTAGTGCCTACCGATGCAGCATCGATTGCAAAATATGGACAGATGTTTGAGTATTTCAAATATGGGGACGAATTTCCTATTTTCCCTTATTACACTGCAAATCAGGTAGACAATAAATTGCAGTCAGGTTCGAATAATTTCTCTAATATTAACTTCACAGTCCAGGCTAGAGCGTATGAATCAGCGCTTCGTACCTACGATAAGGAGCAAAAGTATGTATCTGATGATATGCTTGCTCTTATGGTAGAGTGGTGTGCTTGGAACATGTATCCAAACGGAGGAGATATCCGCTATCCAAACAATAACGAGTTCTTCAATGTTGATGGTAAGACGAATGATACCTACTATCGTTCCTGGATTTATCATAATATTTTAGGTAACTATAACTATATTTTCGTAGAAGATGTAGCTGGAATGGTGCCTAGGGAAGATGGAAAATTAGAACTTGATCCAATCGAGTTTGAGTATGACCATTTTATGATAAACAATGTGAAATATCATGGAGAGGATGTAACTATTGTATGGGATGACCCAACGGATGGAACGGATTATTACGGCTCTTCCATTGCAAATGGTTTTTCTGTTTATAAAAATGGAGCAAATTTATTTACATTAAATAAAAAAGCCCATGTAATCTATGATAATGGTACGCTTACTTTTCCAGATGGTGAAGAAGCGGGATTACAAAAAACTCTCGGCGATAATAAAATGTTTACAGCAGCAAATCATGTAACTTTTAGCACAAAAGTAAAAGATATGATGAAAAAAGCGGGTATAGAAGCAGATATTACAAGTCCAAATGTTGCAAAAGGAAAGACTGTAACATCAAGCTTTACACCAGACAAAGCAAGAGAAGCTTCTTGGGCGAATAAACATCGTGCAGATGGAACAGATCCAACTTCCAAAGCGGTAAATGAAGAGAAACCAGATCCACAGGCAATAACGGATGGAACGACAGTTGATATGCCTTTTTGGGGGAATGATGGTAGTATAAATACAAGTGATTCGGTTGTCATCGATTTAGAAAATCAGACCACGATTGATATGATGAATCTCTATTTCTATAATGACAGGCAAACTGGAGGCTATTGCGAGCCAGCAAAATATACGCTTGAATATTGGAATGGAACCGAGTGGAAACATGTGGAAGATCAGACACGTACGCCACAGGTACCACAAGCAAATTATAATGCTAATCGCTTCAAATCGGTAACCACGGATAAAGTCAGAATTACCGTATTTAATGCAGAGGATCATTTTACTGCAATTACAGAAGTGCAGCTTTACCAAGAAGGTGGAACGCGTGATAAAGTGGAAAACCAGGCACCGGCACTCCAAATCAGCCAGGATACAAAAAAGTCAGAAAATATGAAAGTAAGCTTGAATGCTTCTTGTGAAGACGACGGTATGCCATGGGATGGAACACTATCTTATCATTGGGACATAGTAAGTGCACCGGAGGGAGCAACTACTATCTTTAGTAATCCTACTTCTTTAAACACAGCTCTTTCTGCTTCGATGGAAGGTACATATACTGTAAGTTTCACTGCAAACGACGGGGAACTTTCCGCAAAAAAAGAATTGGCGGTATCAATAAAAGAAGCATCTGTTGTTGGGAGTGAAGATATAGCGGTAAAAGCAACACCAGCATCTGATTATACGGCAGGCTGGGAAAATTTGAATGGAATTAATAATGCAAACTTTGAACCAACTTCCTCTACTCTTGGAACAAACAAAGGCTGGGGAAACTGGCAGGGAAAAGATGCTGGAGAAACTTGCTGGGTTTCGTATACCTGGAATGAATTGGTTGAAATCAGTGGATGTGATATTTACTGGTATGACGATGCAGGAGGTACGAGGGTACCACAAAGTATAAGCTTTCAGTATAAGGATGATAATGGAGAGTGGAAGGATGCAACCATGCTTACTTCCTTTGATGAAGCAAATAAAATCAATACCTATAATACAATTGCACTACAATCAATCGAAACAACAGCGCTGCGCTTAAATATGGTAACACAGGCGGCGGCTACGGGTATTTATCGTTTTAAAGTCTACAGCACACCAATTCAGGAATTATTACCTATCTATGTTGGAACTAAAATAGGAGAATTTCCGGAACTTCCAACTTCAATAAATGGATTGATGGCGGATGGAAGTCTGGTAAAAGCAAGTGCTACATGGGATAATATAACGGCAGAGCAAGTAGCAAATAATGGTGAATTTACAGTAAACGGTGTTAATACCGGAACTGGAAAATTCGTAACTGCAACCGTTTACGTAAGAAGTGATATGGATAAAGCTGGGATTACAGAAGTAAAAGATACTGAGGTTACGGTAAGTCGCGGTAAAGAAGTAGTGCTTCCAGATCGAGTAAAAGTTCAGTATAACAATGGAGCCTATGACAATGTTAAGAATACAGTTACTTGGGCGACTATCAGCAAGGAACAATATGCATCTTCTGGAAAAATTACATTCCCTGAAGTGGGAACCGTATCTGGAACAGCAATTAAAGCAAATCTGATTATTAATGTAAAGGCCAACTTGGAAAATCTTGAGGCTGAAATTAAAAAAGCAGATACCTTAGTAGAAAAAGACTATACAAATGTAAGCTTTAGTAGCTATACGAAAGCATTGGAAGAAGCAAAAAAAATAGTGCAAAATTCGGACAATCAGGCAATGATTGATGCAGCTGTAGAATCTTTAAAAGCAGCGAGAGAAAATCTAATAAAAATTGCAAATGTAACAGCTCTTGCTAAGAGTATTTCTATTGCCGAAGCATTAAAAGCTCAAAGTTATACATCAGAAAGTTATCATAATCTAACCGCTGCATTAGCTATCGCAAAAGATGCATTGGTCAAAGATTACGAAAGTCAGCCAAAAATTGATTTGGCTAATGGCTTGCTATTAGAAGCGTTTGATAATCTGGCAAAGGTGGTAAAGGCAGATAGAAACTTACATCTTACAATGGATATGAATGCAAGTGATGCTACAAAAATAGCAAATGACGGAAAGTACAAGTATGATATAACAGCAGATGGAATTAAAGCAACTGACTGGGTAGAGGGTGTTAATGGTAATGCACTTTCCTTTGGAGATAATACCTCCTTTAAAATTCCTGCAGGTAAGACATTGGCTACGGGAAGTATGACGATATCCTACTGGATTAGAAGAACGGCTACACTAACTGGAAATAACAATATTCTTTGGGCAAAAAAAGCTTCCACGTGGAATGGAAATGGATTCTATACGAGCTATCCAGTGGAAGAAAAATACTCCAGTTTCTTTATTATGGATGGATTTAACGGATTCTATGTTGATGAAAATCCAAACGATTTCCTCGCTCAGAATGAATGGACCAATGTTGCTATTACTTGGGATAATGATCTGAAAAGAGGAACCATCTATAAAAATGGAGTAAAACAGCCTATTAGTTATGTGGGAGATCCAAATTCAATTACAGGCGTCGAAGATGCGGCAAATATAGTTGGAGAAAATGGTTATCCTGGCAGTGGTTATCCGGTCGGCTTGGTTATGGATGAGCTATCTATTTACAATGACAAATTATCAGGGGATGAAATTAAAGCCTTATATAACGAATTTACGGTTATTGAACCGGCAATACCAGGTAGTGTAGGACAAAAGAATACACTCACAGACGGAGTGTTGAAGGAAACAAAAGAAACAAGCAAGGATAGTAAGACAGGCAAAGAAATTACAGTCATAAACATGAATGGAGAAGATAAAGAGACACAAAGTAAGATTACGGCAACAATTACAGAAAATGCTGAGAAAGAGATAAGTAGTATAAAAGCTACGTTAACCGTAACTCCAGTCATTGATAGTAAGAATAGCAATAAATTGTTGATTAAGACTAAGAATGAATTTGTAGAGAGTCTTGAAAAACTTGCTACAAAAGAAACACCTTTGAAAATTAAAGTAGTGATGGATAATGAAACTATATTAAAAGTTTTGAAGAATGCAAAAGGTAGCAAGCCAATCCAATTAGAATACCAACTTCCAGTTAAGATCTTTGAGAGTGAAAACGTGGATGTTTCATGGATTAAGATGTCAAAAGAAGTACTTCAAAATCTTTCAAAGAGTGATCATGTGTTAACAGCATCCATAATAGACTCAAATGGAGAAAAACAATATCAGTGGAGTCTTAATGGGAAGAAAATGGTAGATGGTGATAATTTACAAAAACTGACCAGCGTTAATCTGGCAGTTAAGATTGTACCTACCGAGGGAAAAGATAAAAAAGATGTGTTAAGTAAAGTGACAAGCGGATATCGGGTAACAGTAAAGCAAAAAGGTGAAATACCTAGTGGAATGACGCTCTCAGTGCCAGTTGCTAAAAACAGTAATTTTAAACCAGGTGCCAAAGTGTATGTCTATAAATACAATGAGAAGAAAAATGAAATTACTCGATTCTCAAAAACTGTTTACACCTGCAAGAAAGATGGAAGTGTTGAATTAAAAACAAAGGTAGGAGCAGATTATTTGGTATTGCCAGCTAAGGCATTATTTGTGAAGTAAGAATTTTGCAATAGTTACAAGAGGAGATATCGCGTGACGAAGATATATTCGTCACGCGATATCTCCTCTATTTGATTGTGTTGATGGAATAAAAAAGTGGTGCATTTTTGGTGAATATGATACAATAAAGGGAGTTTTTTAAAGGGGTTGATTTCATGAAAGTTAGCATAAGACAAATAAGCGAGAAAACAGGATTTTCGCCTGCGACAATTTCAAATGCACTAAATCATAAAAAAGGGGTTAATAAAGAAACAGCTGCGGAAGTATTCCGCGTTGCAAAAGAACTTGGATATATTGATGAAGAACGGATTACGAAAATCAAATTTGTAATATATCGGAAAAATGGTTCGATTATTGAAGATACTCCCTTTTTTTCGCTATTGATTGATGGATTTGAAAAAGAATGCGGCGCTTCTGGGTATGAGGTTGTAATCTGTAATCTAGATAGCCGTGCATATGACTATGAAGAACAGGTAAAATGGATGATAAATGATTCGAGTTCAGCAGTAGTTCTTTTGGGAACAGAACTAATGGACGAAGATTTGGAATTATTTAGGAGTGCAAAATGTCCATTTCTTTTATTTGATTATTGGAGCTCTGATATGGAATTTAATGCAGTACTGATTAACAATTCCGATTCGGCAAGAATGGCGACAGAATATTTGATTGGAAAGGGACATCGAAAGATTGGTTATCTGAGAGGAAGATACCGTATTAAGTCATTCCGTTCCAGACATGTTGGATATGCAGTTGCTTTAAAGAAAGCCGGTATCAAGGAAATTCCAGAATATACGGTAACAATTGGAACCAATATGAATGAGGCTTATAGTGATATGGTAGCGTTTCTTAGCAAGAAACCGGAACTTCCAACTGCTTTTTTTGCAGATAATGACATGGTAGCGCTCGGAGCAATGAAAGCATTGACTGAATTTGGGTATCATATACCGGAGGATATATCAATTATCGGGTTTGATGATTTACCGTTTTGTGAGATTGCATCACCTAGGTTAACTACGCTTCGTGTCGCAAAACAAGAAATGGGGCAGGCGGCTGCAAAACGAATTATTGAATTGATTAAAAATCAGAGTAATGTACATCTGAAAATTCAAGTATGTACGAGCTTTGTTGAGCGTGACAGTGTAAGAGAAATTTAGATAAGAATATAAAGATTAAATATTGGGAAAGCTTAGGACTAAAATCCTAGGCTTTTTTTTTTACTGTAAAAATATAAAAGTATTAAATAAATGTTTATATAAATATTTATAAAAACATTTACATACAATAAATTACAAAAACTTTAAAACGTTCAAAAATATGTGCAATATGCACAATAATAATAGCATAAATTTTATTATATTAACAAATATAAAAACAAAATATTAAAAACTATTGAATAAACGTATAAAACATTTATAATAATGTTTATATACAAGGCAAACGAGAGGAGCTAAAATCGTGAAGGTTAGTATTAGGCAGATAAGTGAAAAAACTGGATATTCACCGGCAACGGTTTCGAATGCTTTAAATCGTAAAAAAGGTGTAAATAGAGAAACGGCAGCTGAAATTTTTAAAGTTGCCAAAGAGATGGGATATATAAACGAAGCTAGTATAACAAAAATAAAATTTGTTTTATATAAAAGAAATGGTCTGATTATCGAAGATACGCCTTTCTTTTCTCTCATGATTGATGGATTTGAAAAGGAATGCAGAGAATGTGGGTATGAAATGGTTCTTTGTTACTTAGATCGAAGAAGTCCCGATTTTGATGAACAAGTAAAATGGCTGTTAAGTGATACGACCTCTGCAATTGCACTTATGGGTGCCGAACTGATGGAAGATGATTTGGATGTATTTAAAGGGACAAAATGTCCGTTTCTTACTTTAGATTATTGGAGTTCAGACATGAGCGTAGATGGCATTACAATAAATAATTCGGATTCAGCCCGCATGGCAATTGAGTATCTAATTAATAAAGGACATAAAAAAATTGGTTATTTAAGAGGCAAATTTAGAATAAAAGCGTTTCGTTCCAGAGCAGTTGGATTTCGAATCGCGATGAATAAGCATGACCTTCCGATTTTAAATTCGTATATTTTATCACTGGAAACAACAATGGATGGATCTTATCGAGATATGTGCGAACTATTAAATCAAAAGCCAGAACTTCCAACTGCGTTTTTTGCAGATAATGATATGATAGCGCTTGGCGCGATGAAGGCATTACAAGAATATGGATATAAAATACCGGAAGATGTTTCAATCATTGGCTTTGATGATTTACCATTTTGTGAAATAGCATCTCCAAGACTTACTAGCCTTCGTGTTCCGAAACAGGAGATGGGACAGATTGCAGTGAGACGAATCAATGACATAATTAAAAATCATACCAATGTAAAATTAAAAACTCAGGTTTGTACTGAATTTATGGAGAGAGATAGTGTAAGAATAATATAAATCTAAGAAAAGAGGGTATAATATGAAAAAAATGAAATTAGGCTTTGCGCCGACAAGAAGAAGTATATTTAGCGCTCCGGATGCAATCAAGTTTGCAAACTTGACCAGAGATAAATTAAACGAAATGGATATTGACTTTGTCGATATTACAGATATTAATGAAGAAGGTCTTCTCTATAGTGATAGTGATATGGAAAAGGTTGCTGCAAAGTTTAAAAAAGAGGGCGTTGAAGGTTTATTCATTCCTCACTGTAACTTTGGAACCGAATACATCTGTGCTAGACTTGCAAAAGAATTAGGAGTACCCGTATTACTCTGGGGACCAAGGGATGAAAGACCAGATGAAAATGGTATTCGCCTAAGAGATAGCCAATGTGGATTGTTTGCAACTGGAAAGGTACTAAGAAGATTCCAAGTACCATTTACGTATCTTACTAACTGTAGATTGTCCGATCCAGAATTTGAGCGTGGAATGAATGATTTCCTCTCAGTTTGTAATGTTGTTAAAGTGTTTCGACATATAAGAATTCTTCAGATTGCGCCAAGACCTTTTGATTTCTGGACTACGATGTGTAACGAAGGCGAATTACTTGAAAGGTTTAATATCCAATTAGCTCCAATACCAATGCCAGAACTTACTGAGGCTGTGAAAGAAGCAATCAAAGAAGGCGTGGAAGTCGAAAACGTAAGTGCATATTGCAAAGATAATATGTGCGTTAAGATTAAAGATAATGAACTGCAAAATGTTGCAGCTTTGAAAGTAGCAATGAAGCGACTTTTAGAAAAATACGGGTGCAATGCAATTGCCCTTCAATGTTGGAACGCACTTCAAAGTGAACTTGGAATTATGCCTTGTGCAGCCAATTCTTTATTAAATGAAGAAGGTATTCCGGTAGTATGTGAAACAGATATTCATGGTGCAATTACTGCTCTTATGGTAGAGGCAGCTGGCATGGATGAAGCAAGAGGATTTTTTGCAGACTGGACGGTAAGACATCCAGACAATGAAAATGGAGAACTATTACAACATTGCGGACCTTGGCCTTTATCTGTTGCAAAAGAGAAACCTTCCATCGGATATCCTTTAGCATTTGAACATCCAGGTGCAGTAGAAGCAGAAGCAAAACATGGTGATGTTACCTTATGTCGATTTGATGGCGATAATGGAGAATATTCTTTGCTCCTTGGAAATGCGAAAGGAATAGACGGACCATATACAAAGGGAACCTATTTATGGGTTGAAGTTGAGAACTTGAAACGTTTGGAAGATAAATTAGTATGTGGACCTTACATTCATCATTGTGTAGGTATTCATAAAAATGTAGTGCCTGTTTTATATGAGGCATGTAAGTATATAGGTGTAAAACCAGACTTGTATGATCCAATTGAAGAGCAAGTAAAGGCATATATACGAGGAGAAACGGTATAATAGATGTACTTGTTTTATCCAGAAGGGAAGATATACATGGAAAATTTAAAAGCATTATCTTTTGAATTAAGAAAAAATGTAATTGATATGATTGTGGAAGGAAAAGGTGGTCACATCGGTGGGGATATGAGTGTAATGGATGCACTAGTAACACTCTACTTTTCACAGATGAATATTAGTCCGAAGAATCAAGATGATGAAGACAGAGATCGTTTTGTTATGAGTAAAGGACATTCGGTAGAATCATTATATACAGTTTTGGCAAAGAAAGGTTTCTTCCCAATGGAAGAGGTCATTGCCAATTTCTCAAAATTTGGATCAAAGTATATTGGACATCCAAATAATAAGTTACCAGGCATTGAGATGAATTCCGGCTCTTTAGGGCATGGACTCCCAGTTTGTGTTGGAATGGCACTTGCAGGAAAAATGAATCACAAAGATTATCGTGTATATACTATCATGGGTGATGGAGAATTGGCAGAAGGTTCTGTTTGGGAAGGTGCTATGGCAGGTAGTCATTACAAATTAGATAATCTATGTGCAGTAGTTGACCGAAACAGATTGCAGATTTCTGGTAGTACAGAAGACGTAATGTCACATGATAGTCAGGTGGAACGCTGGAGCAGTTTTGGATGGCATGTAATCAATGTAGAAAATGGAAATGATATAGATTCCTTAATCCTGGCATTTGAAGAAGCAAAGAAGACCAAAAATAAGCCAAGTGTGATTATAGCAAATACAATTAAAGGATTTGGCTCATCGGTTATGGAAAATAAAGCAAACTGGCATCATAAAGTACCTACCGCAGAAGAATATAATCAGATTATGAAAGATCTAGATGCAAGAAGGGAGGCTTACCTTCATGAATAAAATACCAAATCGACAGGTTATCTGTGATGTTTTAATGGAGAAGGCAAAAGAGGATAAGGAAATCGTTGTATTATGCAGTGACTCAAGAGGTTCTGCTTCCTTAACACCATATGCAGATGCATTTCCAGAACAATTTGTAGAAATCGGAATTGCAGAACAAAATTTAGTTAGTATTTCCGCAGGTCTTGCTAAATGTGGAAAGAAATCATATGCAGCTTCACCAGCCTGTTTCTTATCCACTCGTAGTTATGAACAATGTAAAGTAGATGTTGCTTATTCGAATACAAATGTAAAATTAATTGGTATCAGTGGTGGTGTAAGTTATGGAGCATTGGGAATGAGTCATCATTCTGCACAAGACATTGCAGCGTTATCCGCAATACCAAATATGAGAGTATATATTCCAAGTGATCGTCACCAGACGAAGAATTTAATTGAAAATCTGTTATTGGATGAAAAACCAGCTTATATTCGTGTTGGTAGAAATGCAGTAGAGGATGTTTATTCGGAGGAAAATTGTCTGTTTGAAATGGATAAAGCAATGATGGTAAACGATCCAGGTGATAAGGCAGACGTTGCTATTATCGCATGCGGCGAGATGGTAAAACCAGCAAAAGAAGCTGCCGGGATTTTAAAAAAGGAAGGAATTCACGCAATCGTTCTTGATATGTACTGTGTGAAACCACTTGATACAAAAGCGATTGTAGATGCTGCAAAACGAGTAAAGGCAATTATAACCATTGAAGAACATGCACCATTTGGCGGACTAGGTTCCATGGTTAGTCAGGTGGTAGCAAGAGAATGCCCTAAAAAAGTTATTAATTTAGCATTACCGGATGAACCTGTAATCACGGGTACATCAACAGAAGTTTTTGATTATTATGGACTCAATGCAGAAGGTATTGCAAAAACAGCCAGAGAGCTTTCGTAGGAGGTTTAAATGGAGGATAAATGCATACTGGGAATTGATCAGAGTACGCAAGGTACCAAGGCACTGATTTTTGATAGTAAGGGCAATTTAATTTGCCGAAGCGATCTTTTACATGAGCAAAAGATAAATGAATTGGGATGGGTTGAACACGATCCGATTGAAATATATAAAAATACCATTCAGGTTGTTCAGGATGTCATAAAGAAAAGTGGTATTAAAAAAGAGACAATTCTTAGCGTAGGAATCAGTAATCAAAGGGAAACTGCTCTTGTTTGGGACAAAAAGACAGGAAAACCGGTTTACAATGCAATTGTCTGGCAGTGTGCCAGAGGAGAATCAATATGTAGGGAACTTGAAGAATTAGGAATGTCAGATTATATTAAGCGGCATACAGGACTCCCATTATCTCCTTACTTTTCAGCAGCTAAAATCGCATGGGTACTTCGTAATATAGAAGGAACCAAAGAAAAATCAGAGCAGGCGCAGCTTTGTTGCGGAACAATTGATAGCTGGCTGGTATATAAACTGACTGGTGGAAAAGAGTTTAAAACCGATTACTCGAATGCTTCCAGAACCCAGTTATTTGATATTGAAACTTTATCATGGAATCATACTATTTGTGAGGCATTTGGAATTAATGCAAATTGTTTAGCAAATGTATGCGATTCCAATGCAGAATATGGAACTACAGATTTTGATGGATTCCTTGAAAAAGCAATTCCAATTCATGCCGTACTAGGAGATTCTCATGCAGCTTTGTTTGGCCAGGGATGTCTTGAGCCTGGAATGATAAAAGCTACCTACGGTACGGGCTCTTCTATTATGATGAATATAGGAAAAACACCCGTATTTAGCAATCAGGGAGTAGCTACTTCACTCGCATGGTGTATGGATGGCGATGTTAACTATGTATTAGAAGGAAATATTAACTATACAGGAGCTGTTATCACCTGGCTACAGAAAGACTTAGGATTGATTTCATCAGCAAAGGAAACCGAAGCCCTTGCAAATCAAGCAAATAAGGATGATAAAGCATATCTTGTGCCAGCCTTTACTGGACTTGGAGCACCATACTGGGATAGCAAAGCAACAGGATGCATCAGCGGCATGACTCGAACGACAGGAAAAGCAGAAATTGTCAGAGCAGCACTTGATGCAATTGCTTATCAAATTACTGATATTGTAGAAGCAATGAGTGAAACGGCAGATACAAAAATAAAAGAGCTACGAGTAGATGGTGGACCAACGAAAAATAAGTATCTTATGCAGTTTCAAAGTGATTTACTTCATACTACCGTTCGTGTTCCACAAGCAGAAGAATTATCTGGTATTGGGGCAGCATATGCAGCTGGATTAGCGATTGGAGTATTAAAAAAAGAAAATCTGTTTTCAAAAATGGAATGTAGTATATTTGAACCAAAGATGGAAAAAGAATTGGTTCAAATCAAAAAGAGTGGATGGAAAGATGCCGTTAAACTTGTATTAAGCAAATAACGGAAACCATCACAAAATGATGAGATTGCCGAAGGGAAACCTTTCGTGTATCTAATAAAACCTATATAATGTAATTTAAAGGAGGAAACAAAATGAAAAAAAGATTATTGAGTGTAATACTCGGGGTAACAATGGTAGCAACTTTATTAGCAGGATGTGGTAACAAGGCAGCTGAAGAACCAGCAGCAACGCAGGCACCAGCAGCAACAGAAGCACCAGCAGCAACAGAAGAAGCGGCTGAAACACCAGAAGCTTTACCAGGTGGCGGAAGCAATATTATCTATATCATTACACCATCTCATTCCAATCCATTCTTTGGTACAGAGGCAACAGCAGCAGAAGCAAAAGCAAAAGAACTTGGTTATGAAGTAAAAGTTTTATCACATGATGATGATGCAACAACACAGATGGAACATTTTGAAGCAGCAATTTCCGATAAAGCAGCAGCTATTATTTGCGACAATGCAGGTGCAGACGCAACAATAGAAGCAGTGAAAAAAGCAAGAGATGCAGGAATTCCTACTTTCTTAATCGATCGTGAAATCAATCAAGAAGGTGTTGCAATTTCCCAGATCGTTGCAAACAACTATCAAGGTGCAAAAGCAGTTGCTGAACTTTGGGTTGAAGCAATGGGCGAAGAAGGAAAATACGTAGAATTACTTGGTAAAGAATCCGATACAAATGCAGGTGTTCGTTCTTCTGCATTCCATGAAGTAATTGACCAATATCCAGATCTTGAAATGGTAGCACAACAATCCGCTAACTGGGAGCAGACTGAAGCATTTGATAAAATGGGAAGTATATTGCAGTCAAATCCAGATATCAAAGGTGTTATTTGTGGTAATGATACAATGGCTATGGGCGCTCAGGCAGCTATCGAAGCAGCAGGACTTAAAGACGTTCAAATCATTGGTGTAGATGGATCTGATGATGTTAGAGATAAAATTAAAGAAGGTAAAATTCTTTCAACTGCATTACAACAGTGTGCAACCATCGCTCGTATGGCAGTAGAGCAGGCGGATGGCTACTTAAAGAATGGTACAACAGAACTTGAAGAAAAACAATTAGTAGATTGTATTGCAATTACAAAAGATAATGCAGATAAATTAAAGGCATTTGATTTCCAGGAATAGTTCATTTGTAATTTGGGGTACGATTGTGAAAGCAATCGTACCTTACTAAAATAACATTATATAAGTTTATTAGTGAGTACTTGTAAGAAAAGGAGAAGGCTATGAAAAAAAGATTGGTAGCACTTTGTATGGCGGCAATGTTAGCAATGACAACGATGACAGGATGTATAAAGATAGTAAAAATTGGTGAAGAAGGAAAGTTAACCGGTGAAGTAGAATTTAATGCCGGCGATGATGTAGCAAGTTTTTGGGATTCAAAAGCTATCCCAGAATTAACAAAGAAAGCAGTGGATTTAGGAGAATTCTTAACCGAAGCGAATGGAGACCTAAATTCTTTAGCAGATAAATATGGTAAATACTCAATGGGTACAAGTGGGGAACTCACCTATACAGTAAAGGGTACTGGTAAAGTAACAGCAGTTGAGACAGAAAAAAAAGCTGGCTTTATGACGATAGCTCTTGATGGTTATACTGGTAGCGAAGTAATTAATATTCAGGTAGGATCAGTTGTGAAAGGTTCCGCTGTAAGAGATTCTCTTTCTTTTATTGATTTTGGTGATTATACAAATCAGCAAGAATATGCTTCAGTCAGCCAAAGCATAAACAGTATTATTATGGAATCCGTAATTAATCCTGAAACAGCAGCTGGAATGAATGGAAAGAATATTGAATTTACAGGATGCTTTACGGTGGATGGAAATGATACCATTTTAATTACACCGGTAACTTTGACGGCAAAATAGTTGAAAATGGAGGCAAAAAATGGATAAGAATGTAGTATTGCATGCAGAAGCAGTCGATAAGATTTATCCTGGTACAAAAGCACTTGATAATGTTTCCTATGATGTGGAACGAGGAAAGGTTAATGTTCTAATCGGTGAAAATGGTGCAGGAAAATCAACATTGATGAAAATAATTGCTGGCATTGAACAACCATCTTCCGGAAAGCTTTATTTGGAAGGGGAAGAAGTTTCTTTTAAAAATACCACCGAAGCAAGAAATCATGGAATTGGTATTATCCATCAGGAACTTAGTTTATTTCCAAATCTAAATGTATATCAAAATATCTTTATGGGACGTGAGTATACTCAGGGTATCAAACTTAATAATAAAAAGCATGCAAAGTTAACCCAAAAAGTATTAGAGAAGTTAGAGCATCCAATTGATGAAAATACAATCGTTGGAGATTTACGAGTTGGACAACAACAGATGATAGAAATTGCTCGAAACTTTATACAAGATGATTTAAAGATTCTAATTATGGATGAACCAACATCTTCCTTGAGTCAGCAGGAAGTAGAAGTATTATTTAAGTTGATGCGGGAATTTACCGCACAGGGGATTTCTATTGTATACATCTCACACCGATTGGAAGAAATCTTGAAGATAGGCGATAATGTAACCATTCTTCGCGATGGTAAATATGTGGCTCGCGCAGAAGTAAGCGATATCGATGTTCCTTGGATTGTACAAAAAATGGTTGGTGAAGGAAAATCTTATCCAAAAAAAGAACGTAAGATTGACTGGAGCAAACAGGAAAAAGTCCTTGAAGTAAAGGATCTATCTCTTCCAAAGAGTGGCGGCGGATTTTTATTAGACCATGTGGATTTTGATCTTAAAAAAGGTGAAATTCTTGGTATCTATGGACTTATGGGTGCCGGCAGAACGGAAATCTTTGAATGTATCATGGGACTTAGACCAGAACATACTGGAGAAATTTATAAGAATGGTAAAAAGATACAAGTACAGAATTTATCGCAACAATTAGATCATGGATTTGCGCTTGTTCCAGAGGATCGGCAAAAAGAAGGATTGGTTCAGACTTTAAATATTGGAAAAAATATTTCGTTATCCAGTCTAAAAAAATATTGTAAATTTATTTTCCTCGATGCAAAAGAAGAAAATAAAAGTATAGATAAACAAATTAAAGATATTATGATTAAGGTTGCGGATAAAAAACTTCCTATCCTCTCCTTATCCGGCGGTAATCAACAAAAAGTTGTCATCGGTAAGGGTATTTTAACAAATCCTGAGATCCTTTTGCTTGATGAGCCAAGCCGAGGTATTGATATCGGAGCAAAAACTGAAGTTTTTGATATCATCAATCAATATGCGGAACTTGGATTATCCATTATTGTTATTTCCTCTGAGTTGAAAGAAATTGTATCAATTGCTGACCGTGTCATTGTTTTATCAAATGGTATCAAAACGGGAGAGTTTTCGGAAGAGCAAATAACAGAAGATACCTTAGTGTTATCTTCCTACAAAGGTCATCATGGCCATGAATCAAAGAAGGAGAGTTAGTTATGGAGAAGGCAAATACAAAGAAGAGAAGCAGCAATGATATTATTATGACACTTCTGAAAGGAAGAACCTTAATTATTCTAGCAATTTTAGTTATTTTATTTAGTATTATTACAAATAACTTTTTTACCTTAAATACCGGACTTACCATTGCAAAGCATGTTGCACTTTATGGAATTCTTGGTCTTGGTATGACGTATGTTTTGATTACGGGTGGTATTGATTTATCGGTTGGTGCAGTCGCAGGTTTAGCAGGAATGGTAGCAGGTGGACTTATCAATCAAGGTCTTAGCCTTCCGGTATTTGGAATAACAATTTACTTTAGTGCTCCATTAGTATTCTTTATTACTGCTTGTGTTGGTATTTTATTTGGTTGGTTAAATGGTGTTATTATAACAAAGTTAAATGTAGTACCATTTATTGCAACACTCGGAACTATGAATGTAGCAAGAGGTTTAGCTAACTTAAGATCCGGTGGTGCAACATTCTCAAATATTGTAGGAAATGAGGCACTCGGAAATACAGGCTTTGACTTCATAGGTAAAAGTATACTGGGAATACCAGTGGGTGTTGTTATTTTAGTAATTATAGCTATTGTTGCGGGAATTGTTCTAAAATATACTTCTTTTGGATGGCATATTTTAGCAATCGGTGGAAATGAAAGAGCAGCAAAACTTTCAGGTATTAAGGTTAATCGAGAAAAAACTTATGTATACATGTTTTCTGGTTTATGTTCTGCTATCGTTGGTATGATTGCAGCAGCACAGTTGGTAGCAGCGCATCCAGCTACTGGTGAAGGATGGGAAATGAATGCAATCTCTTCTGCAGTACTTGGAGGTACTTCAATGGCAGGTGGTATCGGAACTGCAGGCGGAACAATCATTGGTGCATTTATTATCGGTGTTATCAATGATGGTATGACTATGTATGGTGTATCTGAATTCTGGCAAAAGATTATCAAAGGTATTGTCGTAATTCTTGCAGTTGTTATCGACCAGTTCCAGAGGAACTTACAAGCAAAAATGGCATTACAGGCAAGAAATGAAAATAAGTAATCGTGCCGGTTGAGCGCAGAAATGAGGATAAAATATGAAAAAATCTGGTATTATTAATTCACAGCTCGCAGGCTTAATTGCAGGATTAGGACATAAAGATACTTTCTTGATTGGAGATGCTGGAATGCCAATACCAAAGGGCGTGGAAATAGTCGACTTAGCACTTTGTGGCGGAGTACCTACCTTTGAACAGGTAATGGACGCAGTACTTACCGAGACAGAAATCGAGTATTATATTCTAGCAGAAGAAATTCTTGTAAAAAATCAGAGACTCTTGAATTACATTCATAAAGCATTGAATGGGGTTGAATGTGAAATGATCCCACATATTGATTTCAAAGAACTTACAAAGGATGTTAAGTTTGCAATTCGCACGGGTGAATTTACACCATATCCAAACATAATATTACGAGCTGGAGTAGCATTCCCAGCATAATATAGCCCTACTAATATTTACAGGATAATGTGATAAAAAGAAGGGAACATGCAGAAATAGAAAACTTTATCCCAATTTGCATTTCAGGGCACAAATAGCCAGTGTTCTAACCGAATTATGCGATTATTTTAATAAGACATAATGAAACTTGAGTGTCTAATCACTCAAAGTTGAATTGCTCATGGCTTATTAAAATTGATAATCGCATTGAGGTTAGAGCACTGGCTATTTGTGCCCTGAAATGCAAATTGAACAAAACTTATCGTTTTGCAAAATCCCTTCTTTTTATCGTCATTAGACTATCTTTGATATTTTCCAAATCACACCGGTATTAGGGTAATATACATTGGGTACTTCAAAAGTTGCAATTGCTAAATCAGATATATACATAGCTCCATCTGGTCCGAAAACGACATCAGCAGGTCTTCCGAGTCCCTCTTCTTCTGGAAATCCAGATTTATTAATTGCAAATGTAGTTAGTTCTCCGGTTGCTACATCAACTTTAGTTACTCTATGTCCTACACCTGATCGAAGAGATTCATCTTTTTCTTCGTAAATTACTTTTCCAAATTTAGCAATATATAGGTTCCCAATATCACCAAATTCTTTGTTGTAGTTGAAATCAAAACCCATTATGGTAGATCCAGCAGGAAACGTTGCAACTGGATTAAGTGGTATTGATGGAATTGATTCAAGGAGCAATTCCGGTGGAGTGCCCCCCAATGCGCTAAATCTTGATTGATTCACAAGTTCTCCTGCATTATAATCTGGCCATCCATACCATCCACCTTGCTTTAATATAAACAATTCATCGGAAGCGTTTGCAATTGGTCTGCTACCTCTATTATCTAATCCTTGGTTTGATATATACAATCGATTGGCTTTATCAAACTTAACCATAAAAGGATTTCTTAATCCCCAAGCAAGCATTTCTAAGTTACTACCATCAAGATTTGCTCGCATAATACTTCCCGATGCATATAAAACTCCTTTTGCAACTTCATGTTCTTGTACCGGTATGCCAAATGGTGAAAAAGCACCGGTTAATGCAGGATTACCTGCCGGAGTTCTTAAATTTTGAGTTTCATAATTGACCTCTCTTAACAAAACATAGGATCCAGCATTATCATGAATAAATGGTCTATCTAAAACCCATGCATTATCCAATCCAACAATTCCAGAATTCGTCATTGTACCTTGTCCATAATATATTTTTCCGTCTAATCCAATTTCTACCCTATTATTACCAAAATCCCCAAAGCTTGGTAAACCTTTAATAATATCAGTACGTTCACCATTTGATTTAATAACAGTTATGGTAGCTTTATGAGATACATATAGGTCTCCATTTTTATAATTAATTCCAGTGATTGGTACTCCAAAACCATCCGCTACCGTTGTAAATTGACCTTTACTCAAAAGAAGTACTTTAGCATCGCCGGTAGCTAAACCAGAATCAGCAATCAGCATATCTCCATTCTCTTTAAAGGCAATAGCAATTGGCGAATTTAGACCTTGTGCAAAAACTTCGATTTTATAGCCGTACGGTACACTTATTTTATCGGGATTTGGATATCTTTCAACATTAGAAGTTTGCTGAGCATACAAGTTTGAACCATATCTTGAATTTGGATACATTAATTTATCCATCCTTTTTATGTAATATATATTAGGTTATATACGTTTTATTACATAATTACAATAAAAAATGAGGTGGATAAATAGATTCATTCTAATAATAATTGAATCACTTCAGCCTTTGTCTTTAAAAGCGTAGGAATACTGTTCCACATATGTTCAGTAGCCTTATATTGTAGATGCACCATATATTTATCGTTTGCAAATACCGTTTGATCTTGAATAGCGCCGATAAACCAGCATTTTTTTTTACAGATACGAAACCCTGTATTTGAAACGACGTTCTGATAGTCGAAGTGATTTTTTAGAATACCTATTTCAATATTTTCAGAGTTCTCAAGCGTTTTTACAATCGATGCAAGATGAGTCCTATAATCGTCCTGACGGACTTGAATCGTAGGAATATGGCTGAATACATTGTCAGAATACATGACATAATCACGTTCTTTCATAAACTTTAGCGTATTATAATCATGAATAAAATAAAGTTTTGTATTTTTTTGTTTTGCGGAATAATAAACTTCGTCTATAAAAATTTGTCGATAACTATGGATTTGCGCAATCTGATCGGAAGATAATTCATTATAAGTAAGCACCTTATCCAGCAAGTCTTCCTCCATTGAGAATAAAGATATCGTTGGAAGAAAAGAATAGATAGTCTCAGAAATAGAAGAGAAACGAATCACATAGTCTTTAAAATCACATAGGCTACGCATATTTTCAGATTTAAAAGAGTGAGAAACATTAATAATTTGACTAAAAATGTTCTGATACTGTAATACAGTTAAGAGATCTGTACTAATCTGAGTATACGTTTTATTCCAATCATTTTCTTCGCAGTAACCCAGCAATGCCATTTCTTCCGTTAACACATAGGTACTTATATAGGAAGCTGCGCCAGAAGGCATGAAATAATAACAGGTAACCTCTTTTTTAGATGCATATAAAAAAAGAAAGTTAATTAGATTTGAGACGGATTTGTGATCATCTAATATTGAAACAATTAACTGAATCCGATTATTCTCTAAAAATGTGCAAAGGAGCTTTTGAATTTGTTCAAAATAGATGGAATCATCAAAAATCCAGGAAAAATTGATACTATCGTGTAATAAGAGGGTCTTACCGTGAAAATTAATGGCATAATCTAAAAAGTTACGAAATGCTTTTTTTCGACCGTTAAGTGCTTTGTAAACATATATATTACTTTTATAGAGACATTCCAGGTTGATTTCTTTTTGATTTGATTGAAGTTCATTACTTAGTTCATCACTGAATAGGTAATGCATAATATGCTTTTCTCGCAATTTGGATGAATAATCACATCCAATCACATTTTCAAAAAAATCGTCAATTTGCTTTTGCTGAAATGTAGTTTCAGTAAAGCACTCAATGATTCCATCCCAATAATAGGATCTTGCAGGAATCGGGCGAACACCATTTTTCCATTTACCAATTAAGCTTCGGTCAACGTGAAGTTTTCTTGATAAATCACAGGCTCTTACACCGGTCAGTTCCATAAGTAACCCAAAGGGTGTTTTGTAATTATTCACCGTTATTACCTCCCCAAATATTAAAGCTATGCTATTATATCACTTAAGCAAAAAATTGGACAGAAGCATAGGGTTTCATGTCGTTTTTTGTCTACAAATGTCTATAGACGTTCGTGGACAAGAGCTTTGGCTGACTAGTTATTGATTTTCAATATGTGTAAACTATAGATAGACATTCATAACATACAATTTATTAACCAAGAAGAAGGGGAAAAAATGAAGTTTACAATTAAACTAAAACTAATATTGACATTTTCAATTATTACTATTTCTATACTAGTACTATCTATGTATTCAACAAATACATTAGAGTCAATTAATGAGGATTCTACAGTTATTGAGGAAGTCTGGCTTCCAAGCGTGGATTACTCAAACTCAATTAACACAATGGCTGCTAATTATAGAATAAAGGAATTGCAACATGTAATTGCCACGGATGAAGAAACGATGAGCAAGTATGAAGAAGAAGCAGATGTAATTCAAAAAGAACTTGATAATCAGATTTCATTGTATGAACAGCTGGCAACAGGTAAAGAGGAAAAAGAAAGAATAGAACTGGTAAAGGAATATTGGAATACATATAAGGAAATTCATACTCAGATTATTGGGATAAGTAAACAGTTGAAGACACAAGAAGCGATGGATCTACTCAATGGTGATTCCAAAAAAGCGCGGGATTTGTTGCAAGAACAGATAAAGTTAATGGTTGAAGACAGTAGAAATGGGGCGGCTTCGGCAAGTGAAGAAGGAAACATACTGTATAAAAAAGCCTATAATACATTACTAATAGTTAGCATAGCAATGTGCGCATTTATGCTTTTAGCAGCAGCGTTTATATTGTATAGCATTCTTACTCCAATTGGTAAGCTTAAAGTTGCATTGAAAGACTTAGCGGAGAGGGGAGGAGACTTAACACAGAAAATAAACATTAAATCAAACGATGAAATGGGTGAACTTGCGGAAAGCACAAATGAATTCATAGAAAATATTCGCTTGATTTTAAAAGAAGTTCATGCAAGTGCATCAATGGTAGACGAAGCAGGTGGAAAAGTAGGGAATTACCTTATCGATTTAAATTCTTATGTTGAAGACACCTCCGCTGTTGTTGAGGAACTGGCCGCAGGTACGGAAGAAGCGGCAGCTTCCGCGCAGGAAGTGAATGCCTCTTCACATGAAATACAGGATGCAATTAATTCCATCGCAGTGAAAGCCCAGGAAGGTTCAAGTGAGGTTAAGAAAATAAGTGAGAGAGCACAAGAGCTTAGAAAAAATGCAGTACAATCACAAAAGAGTGCTAATGAAATCTGTGATTTGACAAAAAGTAGAATGGAAGATGCATTAAAAAAATCGGAAGTGGTGAATCAAATCAGCATTTTGTCGGATGGAATACTGCAAATTTCTTCCCAAACAAATTTGCTTGCTCTTAACGCAGCAATTGAAGCTGCAAGAGCTGGTGAAGCCGGTAAAGGGTTTGCAGTTGTGGCAGATGAGATAAGAAAACTTGCAGAGGATTCAAGGAATACGGTCACAGAGATTCAAAACCTTACGTTAGATGTAATTGCTTCCGTCAAGGACTTATCAGATAGTTCAAATGAAATTATGAACTTTATGGACACAACGGTTAGAAAAGATTACGAAAGCCTTAAGCATACAGGGGAACAATATAGCTTTGATGCCGATTTTGTAAATGATTTAATAACCGATTTTAGCGCAACATCCGAAGAACTAGCTGCTTCGATCGATGCGGTAATTACGGCCATTAATGAAGTAAGCACGACCGTGAATGAAGGAGCAAGTGGAAATCAAATGATTGCCGATAAAGCAATCACCATTGTTGAAAAGGTAGATCAGGTAAAGAATCAAATGGATGTCAGTAAAGACAATACCATTAAATTACAAGAAGCAATTAACAAATTTAAAATTTAAAATTAAAAAGAGGGTGTCCATTAAGTTATTTTACTTATGAGATATCCTCTTTTTTCATTGGTGAGCAAAGTTCGAATAATTTTTGCTCTTTCTTAGCAACATTTTTGTGGTATACTGATAGAATAAACTAAAATTCAGCAGGAGGCTTTAAGCGTGAAAGAAAAACATTTCACTCAGCAAGTTTGTGTCTGCGCATGCAAACTTGATATGCGCAAAGAGCAGCGCAGAAATGAGGAAAAATATGAGTAAAAATTGCGAATCTTGCTTAAATTATTGTTATGACGAAGATTATGACTGCTACGAATGTCAGATGAGCCTAGATGAAGATGAAATGGTCCGTTTTTTACAAGATACATTTGATAACTGTCCTTATTTTCAGTTAAATGATGAATACAAGATTGTAAGAAAACAGATGTAAGGAGAAAATACATGGATCCAATTGAACAGTGGTATGATAAAGAATATGATGAGTGGGAACGCCTTGAACGGCATAAAATCGAATTTGAAATAACAAAACGATACATGGATAAGTATATAACAGGCCAAAATCAAACGATATTTGATATCGGGGGAGGTCCGGGAAGATATTCGTTTTATTTAACACAAAAAGGTCATAGGGTATCTTTACTTGATTTATCCCGTCACAATATTCATGTGGCTAGAGGAAAATCGAGAGAGCTAGATATCTGGCTAGAAGATTATATTAAAGGAAATGCCCTGGATTTAAGCACTCATGATCCAGAAAGCTATGATGTTGTCTTACTTATGGGACCGCTTTATCATCTTATCAAAGAAGAAGATAGACAAAAGGCGATGGTGGAAGCACTTCGAGTATTAAAAAAAGATGGTATCTTTATTGCTTCCTTTATATCAAATTATGCGCCAATTCAAGATGCCTTGACATGGCTTGAGTTAAATGGGGAAAAAGAAGATGTACAAAATCTCCTTCATTATATTTATGATGGTAGAAATAAAGATGGAGTAGGATTTACAACAGCGTATTTTACAAGCAAAGAAGAGGCAAGATTGTTAATGCAAAAAAATGGGTTGAAGGAGCTTGCCTTTGTTGGAGTGGAAAATATCTTAGGATGCAAAGAAACGGATATACTTAAGTGTACCAAAGAAAATCAGGAAAAATGGTTAGAATTAGGGTTTGCCCTTAGTCAGGAAGAAAGTCTAATGGGTACAAGCCAGCATTATTTATACATTGGGCAAAAGAAATAGTTTTTGAACCCTATACAAATATAAACCTCTTATTGCATAGAATGTAAAAAAAGCAAAAAGAGGTTTTATGGATTTAAAAGATAGTAAAACATTTGAAAATTTACAAAAAGCCTTTCACGGTGAATTGCAAGCGAGTACTAAATATGCCATCTATAGTGCGAAAGCAAAGGAAGATGGGTATATGCAAATATCGGATATTTTTAGTATAACTTCTGGAAATGAAAAAGAGCATGCACAAGTTTGGTTAAAGGTAATGGAAGGCGGAGAAGTGCCGGATACCATTGACAATTTATCAGATGCAGTTCATGGAGAAAGTTATGAATGGAAAACCATGTATCCGGAATTTGCCAGAGTAGCAAAAGATGAGGGATTTGATGAAATTGCAAAGCTGTTTGAAGAAGTCGGAAATATCGAAAGACACCATGATTTTCGCTATGAGCGTTTGCGTGATAATCTAGAGGAAGGAACGGTGTTTTGTAAATCTAGTGAGCGTGTCTGGATCTGCCTAAACTGCGGAAATATTGCATGGGGAGAATGCGCACCTGAAATTTGCCCGGTATGTGGTTATCTACAAGGGTATTATGAACTTTTTAGCGAGAATGTATAGAACATAGTTCCTTGCAAGTAAACAAAAAAATTACTATAATGTTTTCATATAGATTGATAAAAGAAGTAATAGAAACGATAGATGAAAGGGGAAACTAAATGGAAAGCGTTTACCAGATTCCCGAACGGTTCTGGGGGTTGTTTCAATCCCAGAACCGTTATATTTACATAGAGTCACTGATGTTGATTTACGAAGAATATTTATATAATGATTACTTTCTCACAAAGGATACATGCATACAAATTTTAGCGGATTATTTCTCACAGCGGTTTGTTGATGTGTCTGCAGACGTTATCGAGGAAGATGAAAATGGAGATAAGGAGCCGGTGGCAGCCAAAATACTAAACCGACTTCTTTATTTTCGTTGGTTGAAAAAGATTGAAGATTATTCTAGTTTTAAAACAAATATAGTAATACCAGATTATGCTTCCATGTTTATTGATGTATTTAACCGTATTAATCATCCCGATGAAAGTGAAACGGATTTATATATTCAAAATGTTTATACCAATATCTACTCGTTTTATCATGATGGAAAAGCTGGAATTGAACTTTTAAAGACAGCACGTGTCAATACTTCAAAATTAAACCGCTCGCTGCAAGATTTGCTTCACAATATGGACGAGTTCTTTGCAAAATTACTTGCGCAGCAAACGTATGAAACCCTTTTAACGGAGCATTTAGACATCTTTGTAGAAGATGCAGTAAATAAAAAATACAGTTTATTAAAAACAAATGATAATTTTTATATCTATAAAAACGATATACGAACTTTACTGCGATTGATTGTAGAGGATGAAGAGCGGCTTTCCCGTATACGAGGAAAAATGATGGTGGAAGGTAAAAGTAAGGAAGCTGCAGATGAAGAAATTACGCAGGTGCTAGATGCAATTGAGCGAGGTATTTCCAATATGGAAAAACGAATTACGCATATTGACTCCGAATACAGTAAATACATTAAAGCTACGGTAAGCCGATTAGAATATTTACTGAATAATGATGATAATACAAAAGGTAATATTATTGAACTTTTACATTTGATTGGAAGAAAAAATAAAAATGAGATATTAGCGGAAGTTTCTAAAAAAATAAATTTCCATGATTTAACCATTGTTTCACAGGATTCCTTCTACAAGAAAAAATTGAAACGAGTGTTTGAAGAAACTGTATCAAGTGAAGAGACATATGAAGAACTAACACGTGATCAGGTACTAAGAATGAATAAAATTAATCAGCGATATACGAGCACGGATATCGAACAATTTGTTATTGAAAAAATGCAGGAGGGTGTTTTTTCTACGGATAATTTCTTTATTGAGAATGAAAAACAATTTGAACTTCTCATTCTCGCATATGACTACGGAATACGACGACATAGCCCGTATGCGGTCTCATTAGAAGACAATGGTTACGTAGTCTATGGAAAATATCAATATCCAAAACTTACCTTTCGTAAAAAGAGGGAGTGAAAGGTTGAGCAAAGAACAGCGCAGAAATGAGGATAAGTGAAAGAAAATCTTTTCACTCAGCAAGTTTGTGTCTGCGCTGTGCACACAAACTTGATATGCGCAAAGAACAGCGTAGAAATGAGGATAAAAATGATCGAATATTTTAAGAAATTAAATGATGAAGAAAAGGATGAGTTAACCGATGTCATTCAGACCCTTTTTAATCAAACCTATATATTAGAAAAGAAATTTGAAAAAAAATATGGAAGGTATCAGGCAAGCGCAAAGTATCGTGTATGCGAGCGACACTTAGATTTTTTAATGGAATATTTTAAAATAGGTGGATTGGCTCTCATGGAAAATCGACAGTATGGGATTATGGCATTAAGAAGTTACCGTTTGCAAGGAGAAAAATTAACTAAGCTTACCACGTTGTTTACAATTTTACTAAAGCTAATATATGATGAAAAAATGAATACGGTATCAAACTCCATCCATGTATACACAACGTTAGAAGAATTGAATGCAAAGATTCAGTTATTTCGCTTGTGGGATAATCGTGCACTTGCGATTACGGAGGTGAAAAAAGCGGTCACAGCACTCAAAAAATATCAGATTATTGAGGTGCTGGATACGACGGAGGAACTAGATAGTGAAACAAGAATACTAATATATCCAACGATTAACATCGTAATGGATGGTATGGATATTCAGGCGGTAATTGAACAGTACCAAAATGAAAGAGAAGATGAGGAGAAAGAGGATGGACAGATATCAAGCTTTAACTAGAATAGCCTTAAATAACTGGCATTATATCAATCGAAAAATTCTATCTTTTCACCAGGATATCAACTTTTTCACTGGGCATTCGGGAAGTGGAAAATCAACCGTTTTGGATGCTATTCAGGTAGTGCTGTATGCAGATACCAATGGTAGAAACTTTTTTAATAAGGCGGCAAAGGAAGATTCGGACCGAACCTTAATCGAGTATCTACGGGGAATGAAAAATGTTCAGGATAATGGAGTTAGTGCATACCTTCGTAATAATAATTTTTCTAGTACGATCGTATTAGAGTTTGAAGACACTCAAACAAAGGAATATCAGTGTATTGGGGTAGCCTTTGATGTTGATACGGCTACAAATGACATCAATCGTTTATTTTTTCGACATACTGGAAGCCTTCTGGAAAATGAGTATCGTAGTGAGGACAGAGTACTTACCTCAAGTGAAGTGCGTGACTATTTGAAGAGTCATTTTGAAAAGGACAAGATTTACTATGGCAGAACCAATGAAGCCTTTCGAAGTAAGTTGTACGACGAATTTTTTGGCGGCCTCGATGAAAGAAAATTTATATCCTTATTTAAGCGAGCAATTCCATTTAAGATGGATACAAAACTTGAGGATTTTGTAAAAGAATATATTTGTATGGAACAAGATATTCATATCGAAGACATGCAAGAAAGCGCAACCCAGTATGTAAGATTAAAGCGGCGGCTTGAAGAAATTAAACTAGAAATCCAAAGCCTCACACAGATAAAGGAACAGTTTTCTAGATTTTATGAGATATCGGAACAACGAAAACAGGACTTTTACAATGGAAACAGACTTCAGCTTCTCTATATAGAGGAAGAAATTCAAACCGCTACCGATAAAAAAATTGCTTATGAAGAAGGACTGAAAGAACAGATTGAAAAGCAAAAGAAACTAGAAGCAGAGCTATTATCTCTAAGCAAAGAGCGAGACGAGGTTATTATTGCAATTGAAAACAGTGGTTATTCCCATTTAGAAAAAGAGATTACCTCGTTAGAAAAAGAAATGGAACACTGCAAAAAGAGTAAAAAAATCTGGGATTGTATAGGAGAAGGTCTGAATTACTGGAAGGAGAAGTATTTCTTTGAAACAGATTTCGTAAATGATATGGAAGAATTTGCTTCTTATCATGCAGATAATTTAACGAACTTACAAGAAAACATAAAAACACATCGAGAAGAGACAGAAGAGCAGAAAGTTAAGGCACTTGAAAAGATTGGCCGACTTCGAAGCGAAATTGAATTTGCACAAAGAGAACTGAAAAGCCTTGCAAATGGAAAAAAGACGTATCCTTCGTATGTTTTGGAAGTGAAATTGAAAATTGAAGAAGGATTGAATCGCCAATATGGGAAAACAATTCCTGTTGAGATACTTGCGGATGCAATTGATGTGACAGATGATACCTGGCGAGATGCTGTCGAAGGGTACATGGGTAATAATAAGCTTGCATTACTTGTAGAACCGGACTATGCAAAGGATGCAATGGAAACTTACCAAGCATTGGATTCCAATAAATACTACAAGGCAGCAGTTATCGATACCAAACGAATATTAGAGAATAAAAGAGAACCAGTGAAAGGCTCACTTTGCGAAGAAATTAAGACGAATGCAACACATGTACGTGCTTATGTGGATTATTTGATGGGAAATGTAATCAAATGTGGATCGATTGAAGAATTGAGAAGGAATAAGGCTGGTATTACAAAGGATTGTATGCTGTACCAAGGATATAAATTACAACATGTAAATCCTAAGAATTATAATGAGTTGGCATACATAGGTTTCAAAGCAATGGAGAAAAAAATGGATGTCTTGAAAGAAAAAGTGGCAGCATTAGAAGAAGAAAAAGAACCTTTTGAGACAACATTGAAAGAATGCAACCGATTACTTTCTTTTGAAAAGTTGGATTTAGAGACGCAGCGGTATTTCGAATACTTAGCGGATATCAAGCACATTCCGGATGTGAAGCAGCAAATCGACCATCTAGAGTTACGAATTTTGGAACTAAAAGAAAAGAATATTGACGAGTGGAGAGCAAAAAAAGAGCTACTCGATCAAAGTATGAAGTCAAAGAATCTGGAGAAAGATACTGCGCTTAAGGCTATCTCCAATTATGAAACAAATCAAAAGAAAGCAAATGAAGATTTCTTATCATTTGAGGAAGCTTTGATTGAAAAGAAAAGAAGCTTTGAAATTGATTTATCAAAAGAGGCAGTTTATGAAGAATTCTTAGCAAAGAATGAAGGAGAATCCAATCAAAAACTTATGAATCAGTGCTTTCTTCGCAGTGAAAAGCAAAAGGAAAAAGAAGAAGCTGAATATATAAAATTAACTAAGGTTCGAGAAGAGTATACAAAATCTTATTCTTACCGTGGTTTCTCAATCACGACTAGAGACAATAAGGAATATGCAAATTTACTAGAAAATCTGCAAAGTGAAAAACTGAGTGAGTTTATGGAAAAAGCGAATTTGCAGGCAAAGGTTGCCGTTAGTCATTTTAAAACGGATTTTATTTATAAGATACGGGATGCTATAAAAGAGGCGATGCAGCAAAAGGAAGATTTAAATCGTGTTCTTAGTAAACTTGACTTTGGAAAAGACCGGTATCATTTTGTTATCACGAAGAGTCGTGGAGAAGAAGCTAAATTTTATGATATGTTCATGGATGAAAATCTAGAAATCAATCCATCTACTCTATCCGATCAGGCAGAAAACCAAATGAATTTCTTTTCCATGGAACATGAGAATAAATACAATGAGTATATTAATGAGCTTTTGGATTTGTTTATGCCACCAGAAACAACAGATGCAAAGGCTCTCGAGGAAGCAAGAATAAATCTGGAGAAGTATGCGGATTATCGTACCTATCTTTCCTTTGATATGGAACAAAGAGTAGAAGGTATGCCAGTTATGCGACTCAGTAAGATGCTTTCAAAGAACTCTGGAGGTGAAGGACAAAACCCATTGTACGTAGCGCTTTTAGCAAGTTTTGCACAGATTTACCGTATTACAATGAAGGAGAATATGCGTAGAAGACCAACGCTTCGATTGGTTGTTTTGGATGAAGCATTTTCTAAGATGGATGCAGAAAAGGTAGGAAGCTGCATTGGCTTGATTCGTAAACTTGGGGTACAGGCAATCATTAGTGCAACAAATGATAAGATTCAAAATTATGTGGATAATGTAGATAAGACGTTTGTATTTGCAAATCCAAATAAGACCAATATATCGATACAAGAATTTGAACGGCAGGAGTTTAATTTGTTGACGAAAAAATAAATTTAGGGTTTAACGAGCGACGGACGCGGGGGTTTGTTGGAGAGTGACGCCATAAAAGGCTGAGCAATTTTTATTTTTGTACAATTTGCACGGTTCCCCTGCTAGGATTTTATATCAGTCGCATAAGCATTCCACGCAACCTCTAAGCATCGAAAAATTGTCTCTAGGGAGCCAATTTTTGATAGAGTTTACGTTCCATATACTCAAATGATATAAAATCCTAGCAGGGGAACCGTGTAAATTGAACGATAGATGATGAGCTCAGCATTTCATGGCTGACTACGAAATATTGACTACGATTCCAAAGCATTATCAATTTTTCTATTCGTTTCTAATTTGTCAAAACTAACGTATCCCAACTGTTTTTACTGATTTCAATTTGAATCTCACTTAGACGACTATTAGTATATTCATAAATATGAAAATATTACAAACAAAAATTACAAGGCCCATAATCAAACACATACCTAATGTTAATTTCAGAACAACTTTTGCATAAGTTCCTTTTGGATAATTAATATTTAAGCTATTTCTTGTATCCATAAATTCACAATATAGCTTGAAAAAGCTCGCGAAATTTAGGATTCCATATATTCCAATAATTATAAAAATCAATCCCATAATTGTTAATAAAAACCTTTCAAAGTCCATGAATCAACCTCTTTTCTCGCTATTATATCATTCATCACTTACTAATGTTTTGACGTATTTGCTTACATCATCACTAGTTGGAAATTTATATTCATTTTCTAGGCAGGGGATAAAGAGCATACATCCATTTCTGTATAACATACCATTATACATTCTTAATGCGGCGCTAGTTCCATTGCCCCAACTGTGCTTTTCTGGTGATTCGGGCATGTTATAATTATCAAGCATTTCAGCTAATAGCATCGGTTCTATATCAACCATACTAGTTTCGATTTGTTTCGTAAAATTGTTATAAATATCAATATCATCATTGTAAATGCATTTGTTTTTTATAATCGTCATAATCGTATTATATTCTTTTTTCCAAACGGTTTCATATGCTTCTTGGTAATCTTTAAATTCTATATTACACATATAAGAATCGCTGAATTTTGTAGCAAAATATTCATCAATCGGATTAGTCATAAAATAATAGTTAGAATATTTATCTAGAGTTTGCGCTGCTTGTTTTTCACTTGTTATCGAATCATTATTTACGCTTTTAGAATTAGAGATATTGGTGAATAATAAAATACCCAATATCAAATTAAAGCATACTGAAATTAATAGACATACTATTCCAAAATATTTCTTCCTAGTCATAAATACTCCTTTTTGCACATAACATTTCTTTTATATAGTAACCCAAAATTTACCAATTATCAATACAAAGTCTCATAGCTTACCTCATTAATTAGCTGTAAATATACAGACAACAAGGAGATTTCATTTTTTATAGTGGGTCAATAATTCATAGATGTTACATCCAAAACAATTTAAGGGCTTCGTCGTAAATTGTTTTGGACTTGTCAAGTGCATTCTAATATATTTCACAAAAAAACAGAGTACAAAATGTACTCTGTTCAAAGCATTAATTTTGTTGATTTTGAAACAATCCGCTGTCTGCTTTCTAGGATACCCACCCATAAGAGCGCACTTTGAGAGATCGGTAGCTCAATCAATCAAAATTTAATTTTGCAATGGGTAATTCCTTATAGAGCCGCATAGACATAAATGCTGTAATAATAGCAGCTATGATATCTGCAATTGGCTGTGCATAAAGTATTCCATCTATTCCCCAAAACATAGGAAGGAATAAAATGATGGGGATAAAACAAATACCTTGTCTACATATACCAAGGAGACAGCCTTCTTTCGCTTTTCCCAAAGCTAGAAAAAGTGATGAATATACGGTACAGAAACCAAATAGCATAAAGGATAAACCATTTGCTCTTAAAGCTTTTTGACCAACATTTATTAATTCAATATCACCTTTCGTAAATTGAGAAATAATAGTCGTTGGGAATAATATCAATATGAATCCAAGAATTACACAGAATATAGTCGACCATATTACAGAAGTTTTTATCGCTTCATGCAATCGAGCGTAATTTTTTGCTCCGTAATTATATCCAGCAATAGGCTGAAAACCTTTAATAAATCCAAATACAATTAGACTTCCCAAAGAAATAATTCTTGTTACCGTTCCTATTCCTGCAATCACAGAGTCTCCATATTTTGCTGCTTCCATGTTTGTAAGGGTAATGGCAAGACTTGTTAATAACTGAAATATTAGAGTTGGTACACCTATCTTTAAGATTTCTGACATAATTTCTTTTGAAAAACAGCATTCTTTTATACGAAAGCTGAAGATGCTTTTTTTACTGAAAATATAGCTGACATATACTAATGTAGAAACAAATTGTGAAATAGCTGTTGCAAATGCAGCCCCAGCTACTCCCATATCTAGGGTATAGATGAAGATAGGATCTAAAATGATATTTATTACTGCGCCTATTAGCATAGTACACATAGTAATTTTGGCAGCACCTTCGCTTGTAACAATATTATTCATTGTTACATTAAATACGTTAAAAATAGATGAAATTACATAAATACTCGAATAAGTAACTGCATATGGCATTATGCTTTCAGTCGCACCTAAAAGTTTGAGAATTGGATTTAGAAAAATTATAGTGCCAATTATAATTACTGCACCTACTAAAATACTACTATATAGAGCGGTACTGGCTACTTTTCTTGCTTTTTCTTTCTCGCCATTTCCTAATAATCTGGCAATATATGATGCAGCACCATTTCCAAATAATAAACCTAAACCAACTACAATCTGGCCAAGAGGGAAAGCTACAGATATAGCACCCATTTGACTAGTTCCAAGTCCACCGACAAAATAAGCATCTACCAGATTGTATAATGCGTTTATCATCATACCAATCATGGTTGGAAGCCCCATTGCTAAGAGAGCTTTTGGTATTGGGGCAGATCCCAATAGTAAAATTTTTTTGTTACTTTCAATCATGTTAAACACTCCTTTTTCTTGACATTAGATGTAAAATACAATACTATAAATTATAGCAACAAAAACGATAATACTATAAATTATAGTATATGTCAAGAATAAGATTTAAAAGGAGAATTATTATGGCAACAATAGATTTGATTGTGTTAGGGATAGTAAAGAAAGAGTCTTTAAGTGCGTATGACATTCAGAAATTAGTAGAGTATCGTAATATATCACGGTGGGTTAAGATTAGTACACCTTCAATATATAAGAAAGTAATTCAGTTAGAAGAAAAAGGATATATTAAAAGCACTATGATTAAGGAGGGAAAAATGGCCGAGAAGGCTGTTTATTCTTTAACGAATGATGGAGAAAAAGAATTTGAAAAATTAATGCTAGGAATCTCTTCCCAACCGATTAATATTTTTCTGGATTTTAATGCTGTAATAGTAAATTTAGATAGTCTCTCACCAAAAAATCGAAAAGCTTGTTTAGTGGAAATTAAAAATAACGTTAAAATTTTAAAATCATATCTGGAGGAAAATATTAGTACGAAGGGAAAAATGCCAGAGATACCGGATACCGGAAAGGCAGTATTACAACAGCAGTTTGTTTTAGCTCAAGCAATAGAAACATGGATAAATTCTTTGGAAAATGTATGATTAATTCTGGTTTAATGAGGGACGGACGCGAGTCTTTGTTGATAAGTGACGCTATAAAAGGCTGAGCAATTTTAGTCTTACTACAATTTACACGGCTCCTATGCTAGGATTTTATATCAGTCGTATAAACATTCCACGTAACCTCTAAGCAACGAAAAATTAACTCTTAGGGGAGTTAATTTTTCGTAGAGTTTACGTTCCATATACTCAAATGATATAAAATCCTAGCATAGGAGCCATGTAAATTGAATATAGATTTTGAGCTCAGCCTTTCATGGCTGATTTTCGAAATATGGGCTCGCTGTTCACGAATGTTTATAATAAGCAGAATTGCGAGGGCGTGAGGTAAAAAGTCAAGAGCAAATCAACTCATAAGAAACAACTTATAATTTTATAAAATATCTACATGGGAGGCAATTTATCATCTGCTGGATTAGATTTAATATTTTATTATCATATATAAATGCAAATGATTCTTTTTTGCACATTTCAGAACTTGAAAAGAGTCTATATCCGGCACCATATACGTTTTTTACTACTTTCTTAGTTAAATTTTTTATTTGACAATTACATTACAGACAACAGCGGGGCTGTTTGCCAAAATCAGCAAAATGTGCGGTGGTCATACTCTTCCCTGCGCTCCATTCGAATTTCGAAAACCCTAAACCCACCGCGCCTTTTGCGTGACTTCCCCAAAATCCCCCCACGTCCGTCCTACACCTTTAAATTAGAATTGAACCAAACAAGAAAGATTTTTGCAAAAGTCCCCCAATATATGCTACAATATACGAAAGAAAAAAGAGACGGAGGGGTTATATGTTACCAAAGCAACAAGCCTATGAAAATTTGGCAGATAATATGATTGAAAAGTTTAATCTTAGAGGTATTGAAGGCTATTATTGCAGTACCAAAGAAGAAGCACTGTCAATGGCTGAACGGTTCTTAACACCCGGATGTTCCGTATCCTGGGGAGGTTCGGAAACTTTAGAAGAGATTGGATTAATTGATGTGTTAAAGGCATCTGATTATGTAATCTATGATCGTAAAACAGCAAAAGATGTTGAAGAAGCGCGGGAATTATATGGAAAAATAGTAACCGTTGATTACTTTTTTATGAGCTCTAATGCAATTACTTTAGATGGTGAATTAGTCAATATTGATGGCGCCGGAAATCGGGTTGCCTGCTTGATTCATGGACCGGCTAATGTTATAATTGTTGCTGGAATGAATAAGATAGTACCGGATGTTAAATCAGGTGTTGCGAGGGTAAGGAATATGGCTGCTCCTGCAAATGCGGTACGTTTAGGAGTGAATACGCCATGCAATTCACTTGGGCGATGTGGGAACTGCCTATCAGAGGATTGTATGTGTGATCAAATTGTTACTACAAGAAAATCAAAAATACCAAATCGTATTAAAGTAATTTTAGTTGGAGAGGAGCTTGGATATTAATGTTTCATAAAGAAGAACCTAGCGTAGAAGTAAAAGTAGATGTAACTAAAATCGTAAAATATTGTTGTTTTGCCGCTGTTTGCATTGTAGGAATTATATTCGGAACGAAAGTTGCAAATAAGCAGATCGAACTAGAAAAAAGGAAATAAAAAAATAAAGAGGTTAAGTGTTTCGGTCAAATTAAATGATTGATAGACTTAGCCTTTTTTATTGTCAAAATTAAAAAGCGGTGGGATTACTATTTGGCAAAGGAGGGGTATCATAATATTTTATGAATCTTGGCATATATATTATATAACAGCATAGAAAATAAGAGGAAACGTTCTAATAATGAGTGATACGGTACAAGAAAATGTCAATCGAATTGTTAGTGAAGACTATGCAGATTTAGTTGTGGAAACTGCACAGGTTAAAAGCATATTGCAGAAGTTTCCGGATGCAGTAGCAGTTCCAATTAATTTCCAAATATCATTGGTTACCTTTCCAGTAGCACACTTTACAAAACGTTCCATAGTTGAACTTGGATATAATGTAATACCTTCCATTGTCGGTTTAGTAAGCCAGCAAAGTCTGGAGGCATCAGGAATCTTGAAATTACGTAGATTTCCTGTCTTTGATCTTTATGGCAATGGAGTATTAATTGGTATTTATGATACAGGTATTGATTATACAAATCCTATATTCCGGTACGCAGATGGTACGAGTAGAATAGTGTCAATCTGGGATCAGACCATACAAAGCGGCAACCCACCAGAAGGCTATCTATATGGAACAGAGTATACAAAAGAGCAGATAAACCAGGCCTTGCAAAGTGCCAATCCCTTTGATATTGTACCAACGATGGATAATATTGGTCATGGTACTATGGTGGCAGGAATTGCTGGAGGAAATGAAGCTGCTGAAAATAACTTTTATGGTATTGCCACGGCGGCAGAATTTGTCATTGTAAAATTGAAACCAGCAAAGAAGTATCTGAAAGAGTTCTTATTCATCCCGGCGGATGCTGTAGCTTATCAAGAAAATGATTTTGCTTTTGCATTGCAATATTTAGTGAGTGTTTTTGCAAGGTTATCGAGACCAATGGCTATATGTGTCGCTTTTGGTGCTTCGGAAGGTCCCCATGATGGGAGAGGAACCTATAATAACTATCAGGCCTTAGTGGCATCAACTCCGGGGATTGCATGCATTATTTCAGCTGGTAATGAAGGAAATGCTGGAAGACATTATTTTGGAATGATAAATGAGGCAACAGGCTTTGATACGGTGGAACTAAAAGTAGGTGAGAATGAAGGCGATTTTACCATGCAGCTATGGGGAGAACATCCTAATTTCTACTCCGTTGATATTATTTCACCTTCTGGAGAGATGATTCTGGGGATAATAGCAAGAAAGGATGAATTCCAAGAAATTAGATTAGTTTTTGAAGAAACTGTGATTTATTTGGATTATCAATTATCCGAAATACAAACTGGTAGTCAGCTGATTTTTTTTCGATTCAAAAATCCAACCCCAGGAATCTGGAGGTTTAATATCTATGAAAGAGGAGATGTAAGGATAGGGTTTAATATATGGCTACCAATGGAGGGTTTTATCTCAAATAATACATATTTTATCCGCTCAGATCCAAACATAACAGTATCCGCCTATGCAAATAATCCTGTGCCAATTACAGTAACAGCATATAATTCCGAAAATGATAGCCTTTATCTAAAAGCAAGTAGGGGATATTCAAGCATAGGTGTTATCACTCCGCATATTGCAGCACCGGGTGTTAATATTGTTGGACCGACATTAGAGCAAGGCTTTGCCGAATTTAGTGGAAGTAGTGTAGCAGCAGCACACGCCACAGGAGTTGCTGCCATGCTTTTGGAATGGGGAGTGGTGAGAGGTAATATACCAAATATGAATTCCATTGACATGAAGGTTTTACTTCAAAGAGGAGCCAGACGCGATAGCAACATAGTATATCCAAATCGTGAATGGGGATATGGTATTCTGGATATTTATAATGTGTTTAGCAGCTTAAGAGAGGAACTTTAAAGTTGGAAAGTGGAAATGAGGGGGCATATGGATGGAGAGGTAAGAGCACCTTTTGGAAGCGAAGATTATGCTGATCTGATTGTATTTTACTTAAATAATCCGGCACGTCTAAGTCAGTATGAGGATGCTTATATTCATTATATGAATGAAGCTTTTGCTATCGTTCATGTACCTGTATCTCAAATAACACAAAGTGCAATTAGCACCTTTGGATATGCTGCAATTCCAAAGCTATATGGGCTGACCAGTGAAGTAAGTCTGGAGGCTTCAGACGTTACCAAATTAAGATTAATTCCAGACTTTAATCTACGTGGAAGAGGCGTATTGATAGGTATTATTGATACCGGTATTGATTATACAAATCCGGTATTTATAAAATCAGATGGTACCACTAAAATTATATCCATATGGGACCAGACTCTTGTAACTGGAACTGCTCCAGCAGGAGCAGAGTTTGGATCTGAATATAATGCAGAGCAGATTAATCAGGCATTAGCATCCAAAAATCCTTACGAAATTGTTCCTAGCTTAGATGAAATTGGACATGGGACGATGTTAGCTGGTGTGGCAGCAGGAAATGAAGTGCCAGAGGAAGACTTTGCTGGAGTTGCGCCAGAAAGCGAATTGATTATTGTAAAAGTAAGTCAGGCGAAAAATTACCTAAAAGACTTCTTTATAGTTCCAAAGGATGTGCCTTGTTATCAGGAAAACCATATTATGTGGGGGGTACAATATTGCTCTCAAGTAGCCAGGATTCTAAATAGACCGATTGTTATTTTAACAGGAATGGGGACCTCACAGGGAGCTCATAATGGATACGCGCCTTTGCCAATACTGATGTCAATTATAGGGGACTATCCAAATACAGTGGTAGTACTACCGGTTGGTAATGAAGGAAATCGCAAAAGGCATTTCCACAGTGAGATTAATGTTTCTACCGGATATTCTACCGTTGAGCTTATTGTTGGAAAAGAAGAAAAGGGCTTTTCTATGGAATTATGGGGTGATACATTTGGAGTATTTACCATTGACATCTTATCGCCGCGCGGTGAATTCATCCCAAAGATTCCAATAAGTTTACGGCTTGATAAAGAAATATCATTTATTTTTGAAAATACTAGAATCTATATCGATTCTCAACTTTCTCAGACACCCACTGGAGAATCGCTGATTTTAATGCGCTTTCGCAATGTTTCTGCTGGCGTTTGGAAATTTAATGTATATAGTCAAAACAACATATCCAGTAGTTTCAATATATGGTTACCTATGGGAAATATGATAACCTATGACACATACTTTACCAATTCGGACAATTATGTAACTTTATTGGAACCAGGAACAGCAGCACTTCCAATTGTAATTACAGCATATGATATTGTAAATAGCAGCCTGTATTTATATGCAAGTAGAGGTTATAACAAAGATGATGTCATAAAACCGGAATTGGCGGCGCCTGGTGTTAATTATGTTGCACCAAACCAGAATAAAGAATATGTCCCATATACAGGTAGCAGTGTAGCGGCAGCGCATACGGTAGGTATTGTAGCCATGATTTTGGAATGGGCAGTGGTAAGAGGAAATGAACCTGGCTTAGATACGATAGAGGTAAAGAACTATTTAATCCGAGGTTCAATAAAAAAACCAGGCCTAACTTATCCAAATCGTGAATGGGGTTATGGAATTATTAATATTTTTAAAGTATATGATATACTCAAGAGAAGATTATAATCTACTCTGGGTATCTAAAGATCTGCTATTTGCGATACAAAATGAAAGAAAAAAATAGAATTTTGGATGAAACGCACCCAGAGTGAATTTATATGGGTGCGTTTTACTTTAATTAGCATCAGTTAAATAAAAAGCATAGGTTAGAAGTGAAATGGGTTGATTTTACCTGAAAAAAATCGTACAATGACAAGGTTGTAAATCAGTAAATGGAGAAATCAATCCGTAATAGGAAGATTATTCCAACAAAAAGAAAATTTTAGTGGCATTTTCTTTTTGTGTTTGTCATAATAGAGTTAAAACGGTAAGATAAGGAGAGCGGGATATATTCCATTCATATTTTTGTGGAGGGTGTACCTGCATAACACAATGAAAAAATTGATAATTGCAGAAAAACCATCAGTTGCAAAAAATATAGCGGATGCAGTTGGTGCAAAAAGCCGTGGAAATGGTTTTATTGAAGGAGAAGAATATGTAATCACATGGGCATTTGGACATTTGCTTCAGCTTTTTGATGCAAAAGATTATGATCCGGCTCTTAAAAGTTGGAAATTAGAAAACTTTCCATATATTCCGGAAGCGTTTAAATATAAAGTGAAAATGGATGGAAAGAACAGGGAAAAGACGGATTCTGGAGCAAAAAACCAAATCCAGTTGATTGATAAATTAATTAAAAGAGATGACATTGCCGAAGTTATTTCTGCAACGGATGATGACCGCGAAGGTCAGGTTATCTCCGATGAAATTTTTCTCTATCTTGATGTGCAAAAACCAACACAGAGATTACTCCTAAATGAATGGACTGCGGATGAAGTTCACAGAGGATTGCAAAACTTAAAGATGAATAGTGAAATGCAATCTTTGCAGGATGCAGGTATTGGTAGACAGTTGGCTGATTGGCTGATTGGGATTAATTTAACATCCGTTGCAACTGTGAAATATCGAGCAGATAGTAATGTAAAAGTTTTAAATGTAGGACGTGTTCTTCTTCCAACATTAAAAATCATATATGATAGAGATAAGGAAATAGAAAAATTTGAGTCCTCAAAGTACTATAAATTACTTGCGAATTTCAAAACAAGTGAAGGATCCGAATTTGAAGGTACCTACTATGAAGATGAGAATGAAAAGTTCGAGGACAAATCTTTTTTAGAAAACATCAGTGAAAATTTGGCGGGAAAATCGGCAACTATTATTTCAAAAAAGGTGGAATATAAAAAGGAATATCCTCCATACCTGTTTAATCTTTCGAACCTACAAGGGTATGTAACCAGCAAATACAAAGGATGGACATCGGATAAAGTATTAAAAGTAGCGCAGTCCCTTTATGAAAAAAAGTTTACTACCTATCCAAGAACAGCAAGTTCTGCACTGGATGAAAGTATTATAGATAAGACCAAGAAAACCCTTGAAGTCCATAAAAAAGGATCTCCTTTTGAAAGTGAAATCGAATTCCATACTTCGAAGCGAGTATTTGACAGCAAAAAAGTCGAGAGCCATTCAGCAATCATTCCAACCTATATGTTGCCAAAATCTTTAACGGAAGATGAAAAAATTGTATATACTGCAATCAGAAACCGTTTCTTAGCACAGTTCATGCCGGTGGCGGAATCAGAGGAAACAACTCTTGAGATTAAATTAGATGATGACTCCGTAAAAGGTATTTTTATCACCAAAGGAAAAGTCCAGTTGGTAGAAGGTTGGAAGAAACTTGAAAAGATTGATACGAAAGAGACTATTCTTCCGCAGGTGGAAAAAGACGATAAACTGACAGTGAAAGATTACAACATCTCAGAGATTACCAGAAAACCTCCCAAAGCACATACAGAAAAGACCCTCCTTCGTGTTATGGAGACTTGCGGTAAGGGAGCCGCGGATGAAGACTCGGAAGAAATGATGATGGCTATTTTAAGCGGATTTAGTATCGGTACCCCTGCAACACGAGCGGAAACCATCAAGAAATTAAAAGATGTCGGATATATTGATACAAAAGGAAAAAATCTAATATGTACAGAGCTTGGTAAGATGATGGTCGAGACATTCCCAGTACAAGAACTCTTTGATTTGGAATACACAGGGCGCTTGGAAAAGACACTCTCAGATATTGAAAAACATAGATTTTCAAAGCAGGACTTCCTGAATATGATAGTTGATTTTGTTAGAAATTCAGTGAATAATTTAAAAAACGATGTTAAATTTGGCGCGAAAGGTTCCGTTTCACCAGATATTGAAGTATTTGGAAACTGTCCAGAATGTGGAAGCCCGATTGTGGAAACTTCCAAAGCATTTGGATGTAGCAATTGGAAGAACGGATGCAAATATACAATTTGGAAAGATGACAAGTACATTTCTTCGTTCGGGAAAAAAGTATCGCCGCAGATGGTTCGAATTTTACTTGAAAGTGGTAAAGTTGGCTTTCATGGTTGCGTAAGTAAGGGCGGGAATAAATTTTCGGCATATTTTAGGTATGTAAAAGATACAGAAACAGGAAGATATAATTGGAATATGGAGTTTATTGATACGAATAGGTAGATGAAAATTATGAATCGATTGCATACTGGACAATATGAGAATAAACTTATAGCTAAGGACAAAACATTATAAATAATATTTTAAGGAGGAATTCAATGGAACCATTAAAAACAAAGCATTTATTTCAAGATCTGAGCCAAACACTGGCAAAAGAGTTATTAGAATCGGTGGATTATCCATGGGAAGCCCTTTCCCAAATCGGACCTTATATTAAGAAAATCGGAGAAACATTACCACAAGACGAGTATGAAAAGCGTGGGGAAGATGTTTGGATTGCTAAATCTGCAAAAATTTATCCAAACACATATATTGAAGGACCTACGATTATTGGTAAAGAAACGCAAGTACGACCAGGAGCCTTTATCCGAGGAAATGTTTTGGTAGGTGATGGCGCAGTCGTTGGAAATTCTACCGAACTTAAAAATGTAATACTTTTTAATAAGGTTCAGGTGCCACATTATAATTATGTCGGAGATTCCATTTTAGGATACAAATCACATATGGGTGCAGGAGCGATTACTTCGAATGTAAAGTCCGATCGAACCTTAGTGTTAGTCAAAGGCGGAGAAAAGAAATTGGAAACCGGTTTGAAGAAAATGGGTGCTATTTTAGGTGATAATGTAGAAGTTGGATGTGGAAGTGTTCTCAATCCAGGAACGGTTGTTGGGTCCAATTCCATCATTTATCCACTATCTTCCGTAAGAGGATTTATCCTTCCAGGAAGCATTTATAAAAAACAAAGTGAGATTGTTAAGAAAAAATAAAACAAAATGTATAAATTTACTATGGACTAATTCGACATTATATGCGAAAATATATGCGTTGAGTTAGGCAAAAAAGTTTATAACAGTTGTCCTATCTTTAAAAATAGGAAAAATTGTTAAAAATAACACAAATGTGTATCGAAAGGAGTTACAACATGATTTATTCACATGAAGTAGAAGAAATGTGTATAGTAGCACAGGGCGTTAACCACGGTGCTGCTCCAATCCCAGAAGAAGCAAAATGGGTTAAAGCAAAAGAAGTAAAAGATATATCCGGTTTAACACATGGTGTTGGCTGGTGTGCACCACAACAGGGAGCCTGTAAATTAACACTAAACGTTAAAGAAGGTGTTATTCAGGAAGCATTAGTAGAAACAATAGGATGCTCAGGTATGACTCATTCAGCAGCTATGGCTTCTGAAATCTTACCAGGAAGAACGATTCTTGAAGCTTTAAATACAGACTTAGTTTGTGACGCTATTAATACAGCAATGAGAGAACTTTTCTTACAGATCGTATACGGAAGAACACAAAGTGCTTTCTCAGAAGACGGACTTCCTATCGGAGCTGGTCTTGAAGACTTAGGAAAAGGACTTAGAAGCCAGGTTGGTACAATGTACGGAACTTTGAAAAAAGGTCCTCGTTACCTTGAAATGGCAGAAGGTTATGTAACAGGTATCGCTTTAGATGAAGAAAACAATATCATTGGTTACCAGTTTGTAAGCCTTGGAAAAATGACAGACTTTATCAAAAAAGGTGATGACGCAAACACAGCATGGGAAAAAGCAAAAGGTCAGTATGGCCGTGTAGCAGATGCTGTTAAGATTATCGATCCAAGACAAGAGTAAGAGAAGGAGGAAATGAAAAATGGCTTTATTTGAATCATATGAAAGAAGAATTAAACAAATCAATGAAGTATTAAACAGCTATGGAATTTCTTCCATCGAAGAAGCTGAAAAAATTACAAAAGACGCAGGTCTTGATGTATATAATCAAGTTGAAGGAATTCAGGCAATCTGTTTTGAAAATGCAAAATGGGCTTATACAGTAGGCGCAGCAATAGCAATCAAAAAAGGCTGTAGAAAAGCTGCCGATGCAGCAGCAGCAATTGGTGAAGGACTTCAGTCTTTCTGTATCCCTGGTTCCGTTGCAGACCAACGTAAAGTAGGTTTAGGACATGGTAACCTTGGTAAAATGTTATTAGAAGAAGAAACCGAATGTTTCGCATTCTTAGCTGGTCACGAATCTTTTGCAGCTGCAGAAGGTGCAATCGGTATTGCTGAAAAAGCAAATAAAGTTCGTAAAAATCCATTACGTGTTATCTTAAACGGACTTGGAAAGGATGCAGCTCAAGTTATCTCTCGTATCAACGGATTTACTTTTGTTGAAACAGAAATGGACTATTATACTGGCGAAGTAAAAGAAGTATTTAGAAAATCTTACTCCACAGGACTTCGTGCAAAAGTTAACTGCTACGGTGCAAATGATGTAACCGAAGGTGTTGCTATCATGCACAAAGAAAAAGTTGACGTTTCTATCACAGGAAACTCTACAAACCCAACAAGATTCCAGCATCCAGTTGCAGGTACATATAAAAAAGAATGTATCGAACAAGGAAAGAAATACTTCTCTGTAGCTTCTGGTGGTGGTACAGGACGTACATTACATCCAGACAATATGGGAGCAGGTCCTGCTTCTTATGGTATGACAGATACGATGGGACGTATGCATTCTGACGCTCAGTTTGCTGGTTCTTCATCCGTACCTGCTCATGTTGAAATGATGGGTCTTATCGGTGCTGGTAACAACCCAATGGTTGGTATGACCGTTGCAGTTGCTGTAGCAATTGAGGAAGCCGCTAACGCTGGAAAATTCTAATAAATACTGTAAAATGAATGGTTATAGAAGCAATAAAAAGTGAAAAATAGTGGTTAGAATGGGTACAGTAGTACGCTAGACTAGTACACGAATTAAAAGATACCAAACAACAAATATGTTTGGTATCTTTTGCTTTACTGTGTCATAAGGCTATGATAACTAAAACGAATTGAGAGTATTTTATTATGAAAAAAACAGAAAGACAGAATGGAATTGTCCATTTGTTAAGGATACGCAAAAAAATGACTGCAAATGAGCTGGCTAGCTATTTTGAGGTGAGTGAGCGCACGATTTACAGAGATATCGATGCACTGAGTCAACTTCGAGTTCCCATCATTGCCTATGAGGGCTTGGGTGGCGGTTATGAAATTGACCCTTCTTATTTTATGCCCAGTATTAAGCTCAGTGAGCAGGAAATCTTAATGCTATTGATGGTGATGAAAGCGGGTGAAGAGCTTCGAATCCCCAATATGGTGACAGACTATAACTTGCTCAGCAGTAAGGTGATAAATGCTCTATCGGATGATGAAAGACAACAAGCTGCTAAGGTTCTGTCTCACATAGAGTTTGACATGATACGAATTATACCAAAAGGCTACATTCAAGATGTTTTAAAAACCTTATTAGAGGCGTTTTGGAAGTCTTGTGATCTGGAATTAGCCTATTATCATCCAGAGAGGGACGAGACAGACCACCGACGGTTTTCGCCGATAAACCTGGTTTTTGAAGATGGTGGATGGTATGTTAGCGGATACTGTCATTTAAGACAAGAAAAGCGAACCTTTCGACTTGACCGAATCGTGTCGATGACATGTTTGGAGGAAGAAAATGTCTACATGAACAGTCAGCTGACCATACCAAAATATGACAAGTATACGTGGTATACATACGAGCTGATCATTGATCCAGCTCTTTATCGAATCATCAAAGACAATGACTATTTGCAACACGCGGAAGTGAAATTGATAGAAAGTGGGCTGCATCTGACAGTTAGGACTCCATATAAGAATGAAATACGTCAATTAGTTTTAAGTCATCCAGAACAGGTGACTGTTTTAAAACCAGAAATGTTTGTTCAAGAAATTGAAAAATTATGCGAATTAATTTGTAAGAAATATTTGAAACCCTGACATACTTGTGTCAGGGTTTGTTTTTTATAATAATCATGAATCTGTCTGAATCTGTGATGAAGTGCAAGATTTTATATAACGAACAGGGGAGGTAGAGTGAAAGATAAACTTTTCACTCGGCAAGTTTATGTTTGCGCTGCGCGCACAAACTTGATATGTGCAAAGAGCAGCGCAGAAATGAGGATAAAATATGATTTATACAGTAAGAGGACCAATTCCTAAGAGCGAGCTTGGCGTCACTTTAGAGCATGAACACATTAAGTGGGAAGGTGATGAATGCCTCGCCAATACTATGTATTTTGACAAAAAATATCAAGAAGAGGATATAAAATTAGACTTAGAATATATTATGCCTATCCTACTTGATATCAAAGAAAAGGGTGGAAAGAGTGTTGTAGAAGCCTCACCACCAATCGGTGGGCAGAATCTCAGATTATTAAACGAGTTGTCAAAGCGAGCTGACATGAACATCATTCCATGCACGGGTTGGAATATGACGAAACAGCTATATGACGTATTTCCCAAATATTTCGAAGAACAACTGGCAAACCGCTGGATCAAAGACTTTAAAGAAGGCCTAGATACGATAGAAGGCACTGTGATTCGTCCTGGATACATCAAGCTGTTATTCGATAGAGGCATATTGTCAAACGTGGATAAAGCGATGTTGATTGCGGCTGTGAAAGCCAGCAAAGAGACCGGTATACCCATTCATTGCCACATCTTGGAGGCAAAAATGGTCCATGAAGTCATTCGGGTACTGGACACAGAAGAAGCAGACTATAATAAATTTCTTTGGGCGCATGCGGATGAAGAAGCTCATAAGGAAACTGTAAAGTTGGCAGCAGAAAAAGGGATGTGGATAGGCATTGATAACGTAAGAAAGGGAACCAGTCCTGAGAAGTTTGAACTTTTAAATTATGTATTGTCACGTGGGTTTGGACATAAGGTGCTGCTTTCACAAGATTACGACTTCTATAAAGAAGCGAAGAAATCGATCGAAGATCATCCTTGTACGGTCATTTTTGATGAATTTATCCCTTATTGTTTAGAAAATGGCATTGATAAGCAGGAAATAATACGTATTATGACAGAGAATCCTGAAAATTTCTATGACGTGGATACGATCAATGCTTAATAGAAATTCATAAATTATTATAGAAAAGTTAGACACGTTATTTTGAGAGATTTCTCAATGATGTGTCTAACTTTTTTTATACAAGGAAGGAAGTAATAATTTATGAAAAGAATGAAAATGAATGAGTGTAAAGAAACGACATTTGAAGAAGGGTGCGAAGAATATTTACTTAATTGCAGAGCAAGAAATTTAAGAGAAGGAACAATAAAACACTATAAAGATTCTATGAAACAGTTATTTAAGTATATAGACCCTGATATGCTAATTAGCACTATGGATAACGAGACAATGGGAAAATTTGTCATAACAATAAAAAATAATACAAATATTAATGATATGAGCTTATATACTTACACACGTGATTTAAAAACATTAATGTACTTTTTCATGAAATGTGATTATATACCAACATTCAAAATTTCTCTAGCAAAGGCAGATAAACAGCTATTAGAGACTTATAGTGACTATGAACTAAGAAAACTACTAAAAAAACCTAATATGAAAAAATCTACTTTTACAGAATATAAAAGTTGGGTTATAGTAAATTTCCTTCTATCTACTGGGATTAGACAACGTAGCTTAATAAATATTAAAATTAAAGATATAGACTTTTATAACGGAGTAGTAAATGTCAAGGATATCATTTTTAATTACTATTTTAACACTTTAAAAAGCTCTAATGCAGAAGATTTTGAATATCGGCATCATAATAAGGAGATATACAATATTGTTCAAAAAATTTTTAGTTACGAAAATTTTGAAGATGATGATTTAGATAGTATTTTGGATTGGGAATTAGAAGTTTCTGTTGATATTAGAAAATTGTATATGCTATATAGCTTAGGAAATAAGGAAATAGACTTATTGCTAAACAAAATAGCAGAAAAAATCAATTCTAAAGATAAAAAAAATTTTGTGAAACAGAGAAAAGTAATTTCAATTTTTGATGCACTAAATGAGATTGAATATCCAAATATTGATAGTAAGAAATTGTATGATGTAGCAATTGAATTTTATCAACCAATAATAAAAAACGGTGTAGTCATTTATTCGTATGAAGAATGGGAGGATATAGATTTTTCGGGTTGTGCTATAACCTGTACTAAAGAAACAAAAAAATTTATAGATATAGTTAATAAGAGTAACCAAGCAAAATTTAAAAAATATCAAAATGAGTGTGTTGATAAAGCTATCAAAAGTAATAATTTAAATGAAATACTGAATTTCCCTGAAATGATTATAATAGATACAAATGAAAAACTTGATGGTTTTTTTTGTCGGGCATTTGATGATGTAATTGAAAATAATCTAGACATAAATTGGACGTTAATCTTTAAAGTCTTAAATTTGGGAGATAGTAATTTAGTGTATGATTATATATCTGATAGAATTGAAAAGGAAAAGCATTTTATTAAAAAAAACAAATTAAAACATATCATAGATGCTTTAGAAGAAGAGAGTTATTATGGAAATTATAATCAAAATGCAGATGATTAGATACTATGGTTTATAAATTGTAAAATTTATTTGTAAAGGAATGAAATTGATATTTGGCAAAGAAAATGTCCAAAGTGTTAAGGTGGCAGAAGATAAAAAAATCTAGAAATGTTTTGTAAAATAGTTTGTAAAAAAGGATGTTATGTGATACTATCTTCTTATAGATAACGTGTCTAACAATCAGCAAAATGATATGGCTATTTAGCGCAGTTAAAAGGTTTATAGACAATTTATATTAATTTACGTTGAAATGATGGGTCTTATCGGTGCTGGTAACAACCCAATGGTTGGTATGACTGTTGCTGTAGCGATTGAAGAGGCTGCTACTGCTGGAAAATTCTAAAATTCATCGTTTTTAGTTGCGGTTAGTTGTGGAATATAGCCGATAAAACAAAATATTTATGAGAAAAAACGCATTAACCCCAGATTGGTTGATGCGTTTTTTGATAATTTGTGTAAAGTTACTTTTGTTTAGCATTTACGGAATTCAATGAACACACATCCATTATGATGCGAGCCCTCACCGGTGGTTATCGGCAATTTGAAAATGCTTATTATGTTCTTCTGTATGAAGCAGGTATTTGTCATTATCTAATTTATTTTCCCAATTTTGTAAATTATTTGCCAAGAAAAGTTGTTTCTATGCTATCATATAGGTACACCTCCTTTCTGTGCGTATGGTGTGAAATTTTTTGTTAAATTTAAATTTTACCATAAATCAGAGAGTAGTTGTTTTATTTTGTAATAAAAAATAGACCACATTCACGGGTTACGGCATATCAAAAACACCAAAAAATTTAAAACTAGAAAGGAGTTGGCTTAGATGAAAAAAAGATTTATAATGTTCGGTTTATTAATGTTTGTTCTTATGTTAGGATTGTCTACTGCTATGCCAATAAAGGCATCTGCTGCAGCCATGGATGAGAACTTTGATGGTGCAACAGTTGGATATACAGGCACGAAGAGCTATACACTAAATGGGATGATTTATACCAGTAATAATGTAGGGGAGGATATGGAGGGTACGATTGAAATAAGGGATGCTGGTGATATTGCATCTGGACCAGATCATGCACTTGCGTATAGTAGTTCAGGGCCTAACAGCTGTACTTTAGCCACGTTTAAGACTGCGGATGGTTCTGAATTTAAGTTAAATAGTTTTGTTATTGGGGAAGGATTTGGTGCGGATATCTCAATTACAGTAAGTGGGTATAAGGATGGTATTATGGTTGCAACTACGACATTTAATTTCCCTACTAGTTTTTATGATACGTTGGATGTTTCTGCAGATCCTACTTGGGAAAATATAGATGAGGTTCGAATGTCAGGAACAGACATAGGACCTGAAATTGATGATTTGGATGTTTCACCAGCAGTAGTAGGATCTACGTATTCTGTAAACTATAATGCAAACGGATCCACTGGTGGCAGTGTGCCAGTGGATGGTACTGCATATTATAATGGAGCCACCGTGACGGTCTTAGGAAATACAGGATCACTTGTGAAAACACATGCTACCTTTGCCGGGTGGAATACGGCATCAGATGGAAGTGGAATAAGCTATGCACCAGCGGCAACGTTTGCCATGGGAACCAGTAATATGACTTTATATGCGCAATGGACTCCAGACGCAACCTATAATGGTGGAAATGCCAACAATAAAGATAACAATGGGTTGATTGTTAAGGATCAGCAACAGGATATGAGTGCACCTGCTACGAATATGAATAATACAACAGAGAATCTAAAGAATATCATATTCACAACGGAAGAACTTAAGAAAATATCGGCAGGTGAAGATGCAAAGGTTATCTTGAAGGTAACGGATATCAGTGACTCTGTTAATGCTGATGAAAAAAAACTGATTGAGGAGAAGCTTAGCAGAGATAGATCTGTCTTATATATTGATTTATCTCTCTATAAGAAGATTGGAAACGAAACAGAGACTAAGATAACAGAGACTAGGGATAAGATTAGTATCAGTATCGAAATACCAGAAGAAATCCGAAACACAGGTATAGAGAAGAACAGAACCTATCAGGTCATCCGAATCCATGATGGAGCGACAACTATTATTGAAGGAACTTATGATTCGGTTACACATCTTTTTACCTTTCAGACAGACCGATTTTCCACCTATGTATTAACATATGAGGACGCTGGTGTTGATGAAAGTGCGAACAGCATAACGATAGTGAATGACTTCTATCATCTAAGGCTGTCAGCAAAAGCGGCAAAGACCGAACAAAAGCTGACTTATAACAAGGTATCAGGAGCGGATGGATATATAATCTATGGTGCACCATGTGGTAGTAACAATAAGTTTGTAAAACTTGCAGATGTATCAGGGAAGATAACAAGCTACAAAAACAAGGGTCTAAATAAAGATACTTATTACAAATATAAGGTGAAGGCTTATAAAATAATTAATGGAAAGAAGGTTATCATAGCAATATCTAAGGTAATTCACTCCATTACCACAAGCAAGACATATGCCAATCCGACAAAGGTAACAGCAGATACTTCAGCGATAACATTAGCAGTGGGAGCATCAAAGATATTGACTTGTCAAGTTGTATTACCGGAAGGTAAAAAGATGAAAAACCATACGATAGAAATCCGTTATGAATCATCGAATGATAACATTGCAATTGTGAGCAGAAGGGGTAAGATAAAAGCCATATCAAAAGGAACCTGTTATGTTTATGCATATGCTCAAAACGGAGTATATAAAAAGATAAAAGTGACGATTGAATAGAGCAATGAAAAATACCATGCGGGATAAGTTCTTGCGTGGTATTTTTCATTAGTGAAAGCCACTATTATACTCTCTCCACCGATTCGATTGAAGAAGCGGCACAGACTAGAAATATGTTTTTTTATAGCTTTGAAAGCGCTGATTTGAGCAAGCCTAGCTATAGCTCAGTGAGTTAGGATTCCTCTTACCGATAGCAAAATGTGTTATTTCACATATAATATTATAGATTTAGTAATCATATAAATTCTAGAAAGCAGGAGGTATATTTATGGCTTATAAAGAACTCTATAATCTTGGATATTCATCTACGTTTGATGCAACAGGAAGAGAAGAATTAACAGAAAATCTGAATTTAACTGTGAATCCTTCGGCTTCCAGCGGTATTCTGGCAGGAACGGTAACTTCGGGTGGAATTGGTTTAGATGGTGCAACAGTGAAAGTATACGATATAAACGATCATCCGATTGAACACGTAAATACAGGTGGTAACGGTCAGTTTACAATCGCAAATCTTCCAATTGGATCTTATAAGGTAACAGCAATAAAAAATGGGTATCTTTTACCGCTTACAACACCAATCTCAATTCAGCAAAATAAAACTACTAATGTTTCTATCGAGTTGACGTTGGATTCGGAAGGAAATCTAAATGTGTTGTATGGAATCATAAGGACAACTGTGGATGAAACACCGTTAGAGAATGCAGTTGTAAACTTATATAGTAACACAACACAAGAACCTACACTTATAATAAATGCTTCAACAAATGATAACGGTCAATATATATTCGGTTTGATTCCGGCTGGTGAGTATTATATTACAGCATCAAAATTAGGTTATTTCAGTAATCAAACAGCATTGATAAACCTTACTACAAAAGAATTTGTCCCAAGTGATATATCATTAATAACGGATTCTTTGGCAAACACAGGAACGATTAGTGGATTTATCAAAGATATTTCAACAGGACAGGCGATTGCATCTGCAGGGGTAGCATTATATTCCGTAGTAGGTGGAGTTGAGAATGTTGTTAATATAACGAGAACAAATGTCTCTGGAAAATATTTATTTGCTAATGTAAATCCGGGCACCTATTTAGTTAAATCGACGAAGCAGGAAGAGGTAGTTTAATAAATGTATATCCATGACATTTTTGTTTTGGGAGAAAGTGATTCCTTTGAAATAAAGACGCGTGAAGAAGTTACGGTAAATTTGGAGCTTGAAAAGGCACCTTCTTTTTATCATACGCTCTTTACGGGAAAAGTTCTTTGTAAGGACTTACCAATAAGGAATGCAACCGTTATGGTGTTGGATGACAGATGCAGCCCTCTGTCAAGTACCATAACGGATGAGAATGGAATATTTAAATTTTGTAATATTTTAAAGCCTGGAAAATATAAAGTAATTAGTTCGGCAATTGGATATAGTACATCAGATATGAAAGCTATTATAATAAATCAAAATGAAGTAACTAAGTTATCAGTTACATTGAAAAAAAGTTTGATATATGTAAATGGTATTGTCTATGGTAAAATATTAGAAGCAGGAAGTAGAAAACCAATTGAAGATGCAGATATATATCTTAAATCCACGAAGCATAATGGAGATACGATTTATAAGACTACGTCAAATCATAATGGACAGTATATGATATATAATATTTTGCCTAATAAATATGAGATGGTAATACAAAAACAGGGCTATATGGAAGTTGAACCGCTGGTACTAGAAATTGAAAAGCATAATCATGTTATCTTGTATTTTGATTTGATTCGAAGTTCCAATGATTGTAATAATACAATTAGTGGAATAATTAAATTTAAAGAAAAATCAATTTCGAAAGTGCCTGTATTTTTATATCTTTTAGACAAACAAGAAAACGAAAAGATAGTTCAGATACAAGAAACGAATGAAAATGGATTTTTTCTGTTTTCAAATATAGAAAGTGGATCTTATTTAGTGAAAGGAAAGCTACAAAACAGTGTGATTTATGAAAATCCCTTTACAATAGAATGATTTAGCTATAATACTACTAAAAAAATCAGGGGGAAAAGGGATAAAAATAGAATCCAAGTTTAGATATTTTGTAAGATATATGAGCTTTTCAAAATCCGAACTGATGAGGGGAAGGGCAGTAGAAACTGCCCTTAAAAAAGATTAGGTCGAAGAATTAAGTGCATTATTCTATAACTAATTTTTAGTTATGGGGTAATGTTTTTGCGTTATAGGAAAATCTACTTAGAATGCAATATGTTATGGCTTAATATTCTCCTCTATTTTTAAAGATCATTTAGATAATTCGACAAAATAGCTTATTTTGTGTCAAATAATGCGATTATGCATATATTAAAGTATAATAAATGAATATACCATAGAGGCGGTAGAAATGTAATCCGTTTTCTCACGCTTATACGAACGCAACACAAAGCTTTTCTGATATATTTCTTTTTTTATTTCTTACTGTTTCTATGCAGTTTGCGAAAATGCGTGGATATCTAGGAATCTTTATATTTGGAAATGTCAATCATTAGTCGTTTTATTTAAATATTTAGTGGGAGGATTGTAAGATGCTAAAAAATAAGTTTGTTATATTAAATATTCCATTTAACAATTTGAACTATAACGCTGACAGACTTACCAAAGAATGGATTACAACACGTATGGACATATTTTTCCGATACACTTTAAAATCGCTTCGATGTCAAACAAATCAAAACTTTGAAGCGTTCCTTAATTGTGATGGAGAGTCGATGAACACAATCAGTGAACTTTTACAAGAAAGAAATCAACTTCCGCGTAATATACATTTTGTAGATGCTAAGCAAATTACGCCTTTAATCAATCAAACAGCAAAAAATTATGAGTATTTTTACTTAGTAAGAATTGATTCGGATAATTTGTATCATAAAGATTTCGTACAAAAACTATATGATTTACAACCAAAGCCTGAAACAGAAGCGTTACTTTGTCAGTACGGGTATTTGTTTGACATTAAATCGAATAAATTAGCGTACAGTTTTCATACTTCGCCTTCTTATTATACACTCATCTATAAAACAAGTGAGTATCAATCAGGAAAGAGATATATGATGACTTCACATAAAGAAGTAATTAGAGATTTCAAGGTTGAATTATTAAATGATTATTTCTATATTACCACAATCACTGGCGAAAATGTGTTATTTGCTCCAAGGCATATGGTTAGTAATATGGTTAAAGGATTAGTGGAAGAAGAGAAGAAAATGCAAATATTACTCAATTTTGGATTATCTGATTAAAGGATGGAGGGAAGAGAGATCGCATGTATGAAAATAAAGTTATTTTAGTAACTGGTGGAACGGGATCGTGGGGAAGAGAACTTGTGAAACAACTTCTTGCAAAAGAGCCAAAAGAAATTCGTATTTTTTCAAGAGGAGAACAAAAGCAAGTCACAATGAAGCGTGAATTTCATAATAGTAAGTTGAAGTTTATTATTGGTGATATTAGAGATTTCCAAGCAATTCAAGAAGCAAGTAAGGGTGTTGATTATATCTTTCATTTAGCAGCATTAAAGCATGTGCCGATTTGTGAAGAACAGCCTGAGGAAGCAGTGAAAACCAATATTCTTGGTATTCAGAATTTAATCAAAGCAAGCTTAGTAAATCATATTGAAAAATTCATTTATGTTTCCACGGACAAAGCAGTTGCTGCACAAAATTTATATGGTATGACAAAAGCGATTGGAGAGCGATTAGTAATTCAAGCAAATAAATATTCAGAAGCAACTAAATTTATATGCATTCGTGCAGGAAACGTGCTAGGTTCTAATGGAAGTGTAGTTCCATTTTTTATTGAGCAAATAGAAAAAGACCATCAAGTTACCATTACGAATAAAGAAATGACAAGATTTTTTATTACTTTACCAGAGGCAATTCAATTACTCTTTCAGGCTACAGAGTATAGCTATGGTGGAGAAATCTTTGTAATGCGTATGCCTGCCTACAAAATAATTGATGTAGCCAATGTGTTAATTGAAGATAGTTATGTTGAACATGTTTCCATTGTTGAAATTGGAATGTTTGCAGGAGAAAAGTTGCACGAAGTTTTGATTTCGGATCATGAATCAAAAGATACCTTATGTTTTGATGATAAATATTTCGTGATTTTGCCTTCCCTTTCATTACCGGGTTTAGTAAATTTTTATAAAGAGAAAGGTTTAAAGAAAGTAACTTTTAAGAGCTATTCTTCCAGTGATACCGTGTTAGAGAAAGAAGAAGTGGAAAATTTACTTATAAAAGGTAATTTTTTGGTTCATAAATAATTGAATCAATAAAAAATCTGGGTGCTGTCGCACTAACTAATTAATGCGACAGTTCCTTTTTAGTGAATAGGAAATTCATGCAATTGTTTGTTCACTAAAAATAAATCCCTGACTTCGAAAAGTAAAGGATTTATGGTAAACAGATTTGTATGCGACTTATTCCTTAATTATAATAATGAGCATAAAGAGTTGAATGTTGTTCTATCCATTGCTTCATATCAATTATCATCTTTCTGTAATTTGATACTTGATAGGAAAAATCGGTTCTTGTATTGACTAATTGTTTGTTACAATTTTGCACTTCTATTGGAAAAACCAAAAGAGAATCTTTTTGAAAGAGTTCCTTGAATAATAATAGTAATTTGTATTTTGAAATAGATTCCTTTGAAACAAGATGATATAGACCAGTAATATTGTGAGTTATAGAAAATTCAATTGCTTTGGCAAGCTCAAGAGTAGTAATCCCATTCCAAAACACATTGCTATAGCCATAGACCGATTTTGTTTGATTCATAAACCAGTTAAAAAGTCCTATTCCATTTTGGTTGCGGTCAGGTCCTATAATTGACATTCGAAATGTCAAATCTTTCTCATTTCTTAATTCTCCAATTGATTTTACTCGATCATAGAAGAACTCACCATCAGAAAGAGAATTTTCATAATATGGTGCATGTTTTCCCGAAAAAACACAATCTGTACTCAGATGAATCACTTTTGTTTGGCTATCTTTATAAAAATCCTCTAAAAAATGAGGGAGATAAGCATTCACGAGTACAGCTCTCGCTTTATTCTCTTCACATTCCTTAATTAATAACCCAATACAGTTTATTACCAAATCAAATTTATGGGAACTAAGATATTCCGATAATAGTTTTGTATTTTGTACATCAATGGTTACTGTTTCTGAATCAAATTGTGTATGGCCAGAGAGAGTAAAAACAGTATATCCTTTTTCTTTCAGATAAGTGGAAATCATATGTCCAGCCATTCCACTAGCACCTAGAATAAGTATGTTCATTTAGAAAACCCCAATCACTTTTACAATAATATATGCAATTATTTAAATAAAAGTGCAGAATTTGTAGATACAACTCACATTATAGATAGTAATAGCAGTCAATGTCGAAAATTGGTATCGAAGTAAAAGCTCGTTGCATATATTAACCTATACAATGAAGGGGGAAATTAATATGAATATAGCAGTTGCTGGAACTGGATATGTTGGACTTGTCACAGGGGTCTGTTTAGCAGAAGTTGGGCATAATGTGATTTGCGTTGACATAAATAAATCAAAAATTATGAGTTTGAAATCTGGAATTTCTCCAATTTATGAACAGGGATTAGAACAATTATTAAAGAAAAACTTAGAGAGTGGTAATTTAGACTTTACAACCGATTATAAAGAAGCATATCGCAATGTGGATGCAATCTTAATAGGAGTAGGAACTCCAGAAAAAGAGGATGGATCGGCGAATCTTGATTATTTGTATCTAGTCTGTGGGCAAATTGCAACTTCGATTACAAAAGATTGTCTGGTTGTGATTAAATCTACGGTACCTATTGGTACCAATGAGAAAGTCGATGATTATTTTAAAGAAGTATTAAATAAAGAAATTAAAGTTGAAGTAGCCTCAAACCCTGAATTCTTAGCGCAAGGAAGTGCTGTGAAGGATACCTTGAATGCAAGTCGTATCGTAATCGGAGTAGAAAGTGAAAGGGCAGGAGAGATTCTTCGCAAGATATATGAAAAATTTCAGTTGCCCATTATCGTTACGAGTCGTCGCAATGCAGAAATGATTAAATATGCATCCAATGATTTTTTGGCTTTAAAAATATCATACATGAATGAGATTGCTAATTTTTGTGAACTAATTGGAGCTAATGTCGATGAGGTTGTTTTAGGAATGAGTCTTGATCCACGTATTGGTGAACGATTTTTAAATGCAGGAATTGGGTATGGTGGATCCTGTTTTCCTAAGGATACGAAGGCATTATATTGGTTAGGAAATGAGTATGGGTATGAGTTTAAGACAATTAAAGCAACAATTGAAGTTAATGATAGTCAAAAATATAGGATATATCAAAGGATAAGAATGCGTTTTCAAAATTTAAAAGGAGTGAAAATTGCGGTACTCGGTCTCACCTTTAAGCCAGGAACAGATGATTTACGGGAGGCACCTTCTATTGTTAATGTGAAGCAACTATTAGCGGATGGAGCTATTTTAACTGTTTATGATCCCGCAGGAGCTAAAAACTTTCAAAAACTAATGTCGTCTGAAAATTTGCACTATGCCAATAGCCCAATTGATGCGTTGCAGGATGCACAGATAGCAATTATCTTTACGGAATGGAATGATATCAAAGCCTTAACACCAAATGAATTTAAGAAAGCAATGAAGAATCCTATCATTTATGATGGAAGAAACTGTTATGAGATTGCCTCTTTTATCGATTCAGGAGTTGAATATCATTCCATTGGTCGAAAAAGTGTAAGGTAGTGGGTCTCTATAGATCCTATGCTGCCACTCTGTGTCACATTATGGGGAAATTAATCATAATATGTAATATACATTGAATATATTGGATCTGAACCAATTTTAGTAATAGCTATATTGGCACTATCAAATTGTCTATTGGAGGGGAAATATGATGAAGAGAGAAGTAGAGATAGAGTTTCTTGCTAATGTTGTGATTCCACCAGGCTATATTTTACTGAATTATGACGATTTTAAAGCTAGCATTACATTAGAAGAGAGTGATTTAGTTACCAATATTATAATGGATAGATGCAATTGCGAGAGAGCGAGAATTTGTACTGATACTAGAAACATTGCAATATTAAATGGAATGCTGAAATACAATGTGACGATTGGAAATCTAATACCAGTACAGCCAATTGATAGCATACTTAGTAGTACAACAACTCAGTTTTCAAGCGGTGGTTTTTTGCAAATGGACAAGATTTTATCAAGTTCATTTAATAATGATCTTGCTAGTACGCAGTATTGGATAGATTGCATAAAAGGAGAAGAATTTATAACTTGTATCCATGGTGTAAGCGCTCATAGAATAAGAAATTGCTGCTCATTTATGAGAATGCTGAACCCTCTGAGTTAGGGTAGTTGTCACCCACCTTTCAAACTGATATGATAGGTATCAGAGAAGGACAGGTGATAGATATGAGTTATAATAAATACCCTAAGGAAATGAAAGACGCAGTGGTTGCCAGAATACTATCTGGAGA